>DWWA01000051.1 GCA_019119935.1 Candidatus Ruthenibacterium merdavium
GTGAAGTCATACTCTGTGGACACATACTGGTCAAAGCTTCTTGCAGAGGATTTCTCAAGGCTGTCCTTGAAATACTCATAGGATTCCTTAATATAATCGACAGTCGACTGATCTGTGAGAATCACCTTCTGATAGGTTTTCTCCGTGCGCAAATTCTGTGCGGCACTTTCGGGAATGTTACCGTCCCTCAGCTTCACAGGCGTAACACCGGAGATAATATATTCATCTCCGGCTTCGTCGGTGTACACCTGAAATCCATGAACGGTTTTCCCCTCAGACTTGGTGAAACCTTCCAGTGCTTGCTCATAACGCTGGTTAAGAGAAGCTTCTGATGCGGCAACCCATTTATCAAAAGACTGGGTGGCGGGGTTGTTTAATGACACTGGAATACTTTCTGAGGAGGCAGGCATGCTTTGGGAAATGCTTGCAGCGGTGGGGGATGCTTCCTGCCCGGAACATGCCGTGAGCACAGAACAGGCGGCAACGCCGCAAAGAAAACCAATTACCTTTTTATTCATAACTTTCTCCTTTTCACTCAACACCATGATAATGCAAAGATACCATGGAAGTGAACAAAGGTCAATACTATTTCAGTGTTTTGAGGCAAACTATCGCCCGCCCGCCGCGACGAAACACGCGCGAAAAAAATTCAGGCGCGCTGCAAAATGGCTTATTTTGCAACGCGCCCATGCCGGTGCGCATCCCTGCACCGCGTCCGCGTCCTGCGGCCGGGGCGGCAAAAGCCGCAGCGCTCAGTGTACCAACCAATGCCACAACAGCGATTCCGGTTAACATTTTCTTCGTCATCATAAATCCCTCCGTTTTTTGTTTTCGGTTTCGTGTTTGAACCGTTTTCACCCCTAATACGAATGGGCGGAGGCAATCCATTTACACCCTGCAAAATTTTTTGAAAAAATTTTTGCGGTTTTGTTTTTATCCGCACGAAAAGGAATTTACTGCAATTTATTATTATGGTAAAGCATTTGGCAAAAAAAGTCCAGAAAAACAAGGCGGGAAAAGGACAAGATGTGTTCAGGAGGAGTTCAAAAAAGGGAGATATATTTTTTCTTGCGCAAACCATAGAAAAGTAGTATACTAAAACAGAATATTGAATCGAAAAGGATTTGAGGGATGTCATGCAGACGATTCATTTTGTAAAAAACGAAGCGGCGGTGAATGTCATTCTGGATTATTATCAGGATGCCCCGCCGACGGCTTTCGTTCACTCCTTTGGCTGTCAGCAGAATGTCAACGACGGCGAAAAGATTTTAGGCGTGCTTGTCAACGCCGGTTACGGCCGTGCGGCGGCTCCGGAGGATGCCGATTTAATCATCTTCAATACCTGCGCCGTGCGTGAGCACGCAGAGCAGCGCGTGTTCGGCAACGTCGGTGCACTGAAAAAGCTGAAAGAGCAAAACCCTAAGCTGATGATTGCAGTGTGCGGATGCATGGCACAGCAAAAGCAAATTGTGGAAAAATTTAAGGCAAGCTACCCGTTTGTTGACATTGTGTTCGGCGTCAACGCCATCGACACGCTGCCCCAGCTGATTGCCCAGCGTATTACGGGCCATAAACGTGTGATGCAAATGCCGGTGGAGCGCACGGAAATCGTGGAGGAAATGCCGATTCAGCGCGGCTCCTCCTTCCGTGCATGGCTGCCGATTATGTACGGGTGCGACAATTTCTGCACTTACTGCATCGTGCCGTATGTGCGCGGGCGCGAAAGAAGCCGCAAAAGCGCCGATATCTTGGCGGAGTTCCGCCAGCTTTTGGCTGAGGGTTACCGCGACATTACCCTGCTCGGTCAAAACGTGAACAGCTACGGTAAAGGCTTGGAGGAAGGGCTGGATTTTGCCGACCTGCTTGCGATGCTGGACAAAGAGCCGGGGGATTACCGCATTCGCTTCATGACAAGCCACCCGAAAGATGCCACGAAAAAGCTGATTGATACCATTGCCGGGGGAACGCATATTTCCCACCACCTGCACTTGCCCGTGCAGTCCGGTTCCAATGAGATTTTGGAGAAAATGAACCGCCGATACACGGTGGAAAGTTATCTTGCTTTGATGGATTACGCAAAAGAGCGTGTGCCGGACATGACGTATTCCTCGGATATCATTGTGGGCTTCCCCGGTGAAACCGAAGAAGATTTTGAAAAAACCATGGAGCTTATCCGCCGTGTGGAATACATGCAGCTTTTTACCTTCATTTATTCCAAACGAAGCGGAACGAAAGCGGCCGAAATGCCTGACGGCACGCCCCATGAAGAAAAGGCTGCGCGCATCGGAAAAATTGTTGCTTTGCAGGATGAAATTGTTGCGCGCTTGACCGGGGCGCTCGTCGGAAGCGTTCAGCGTGTTCTGGTAGAAGGCGCAGGGCGCACGCCGGGTGTTTTAACGGGGCGTTTGGACAATAATATGATTGTGGAATTCAGCGAAGAGGCTCCGCTGGGCCAACTTGCCGATGTTCGCATTACCGGTGCGAAGGGTGCAGTGCTCAAAGGCGAGCTGGTTGAAAGAGCATAATTCTTTCCGGACGATCCAATAAAAGTATAAAATGATTAAAGGAGATTGAAACTCATGGCAAAATGTGCAATTGATTTATTTAAAGAAGCCGCAGCGCAGCTGCAAAAGGAAGCGGAGTATCTGGCACTGAAAGGCACCACCGAGAAAAACGACGCTGACGAAACTTTGCAGACGCTGATTGGCGATTTTAACCTCGCCCGCATTGACTTAAACAGCGAGCTGTCGAAATCGGCAGAGGAGAAAGACAAAGACCGTGTAGCTATGCTCAATACCCGCGTGAACGACTTGTATCAAGCAATCATGGAAAATGAAAGCATGAAGGCTTATAACGAGGCAAAGCAGGAGATGGAGGCGGTTGTCGCTTGGGTGAACGCCATTATCACAACGGCCGTGAACGGCGGCGATCCCATGACGGTAGAACAGCCGACAGGCGGATGCAGCGGCTCGTGCGCTTCGTGCGGCGGATGCCACTGATTTTACGCGCGTAAATAGGATTGATTTGCCTGCCAAAGGGCAGGGATGATAAAAAAACAGCGGCCCTTTCGGCCTGAAACAGAAATGCACGCTTATGGTTTCAAAGCGGGCATTTCTGCTTTTGAGCCGTTTTGGCGCGGCATATTAGGGGCTTAGTGAAAAAATCGGTGCATTTCTTTGTTTTCACATACGCCCCAGAGTAAACAAGAGGACGGTGCAATTCATGGCAGGGCTTTCCCCGATGATGCAGCAATATTTTGAGATTAAGAAAAAGCATCCCGATAAATTGTTGTTTTTTCGTTTGGGCGATTTTTACGAAATGTTTTTCGACGACGCCATTCTGGCTTCCAAAGAACTGGAACTGACACTGACAGGACGAGATTGCGGCCAGGCGGAGCGCGCCCCGATGTGCGGCGTACCGTTCCACTCTTACGAAAGCTATGTTGCAAAGCTGATTGCAAAGGGCTACAAGGTGGCAATCTGCGAACAGCTGGAAAATCCGGCGCAGGCAAAAGGCATCGTTAAGCGTGACGTCGTGCGCGTCATGACACCGGGCACTGTCATCGAAAGCAGTATGCTCCAAGACGACCGCAACAACTACATTGCAAGTGTCTTTATCTGCCAAAACCGCGTAGGACTTTGTTTTGCCGATGTATCAACCGGTACGGCGGACATCACCTGCCTCGAAGGGAAAAATTTAGAGCTTGCACTCATTGCGGAGCTGGCGCGCTATGCACCCAGTGAGGTGCTTTTCAATGAGCAGATTCTTCCTTGGAAGCAGGCGGCATCTTACTTAAAAAATCAGCTTGCGTGTGCCGCAGAACTGCTGGAAAGCGAGCGCTATGAGCCGGCGCGCTGTGAAGCGGTGATAAAGCGCCAATTCGGTGAGAATTTTTCTGAGCAGATGAAGCTGGAAGCGGCCGACCCCGCTGCCATTGCGCTGGCCGTTTTGATTGAGTACCTCAACGAAACGCAGAAAAAAGGCGTAGAGCGCTTAAAAACGGTAGAATATTACGCAAAGGCGGAATACATGCAGCTTTCTCCCACAGCACGCATGCATCTGGAGCTGACGCAGACGATGCGCGGACGCGAAAAACGCGGAACGCTTCTCTGGGTGCTGGAGCACACGCAGACGGCCATGGGCAAGCGTCTTCTGCGCGCGTGGCTGGAGCGTCCTTTGATGGATGCAAAGCAGATTAACCTGCGTTTGGACGCGGTGGAAGAGCTGGTGGGTCAAACCATGATGCGCGAGGACTTGTCGGCACTGCTGGAGCGCGTGTATGATTTGGAGCGTTTGCTGACGCGCACGGTTTACGGTTCGCTCAGCCCGCGCGAATTGTATGCGCTGGCACAAACCTGTGAACAGCTTCCCGAAATTAAGCAAACGATACATACCGCACAAAGCCGATTGCTGCAAACGCTGTTCGGTGAGCTGGACGAAATGGCCGACTTAAAAGACCTGATTTTTTCTGCGCTTGCACAAGACCCGCCTGCCGCTGTAAAAGATGGCAATGTGATTCGCGCGGGCTATAACGTAGAGGTAGACGAACTTCGTGATATTGTTCACGGCGGAAAAGGCTTTTTAGGGGCGATGGAAGCACGCTTAAAAGAGGAAACGGGCATCCGCACGCTGAAAATCGGCTATAACCGCGTGTTCGGTTATTATATTGAAGTGAGCAAGTCGTTTTCCAATCAAGTTCCCGAAGGCTTTATCCGCAAGCAGACGCTGGCAAATGCCGAGCGCTACATTACGGAAGAGCTCAAACAGCTGGAAAATAAAATTTTGGGCGCCAACGAACGCCTCGCAGCATTGGAGCGGGAGTTGTTCGACGGCCTGCTGCAAGCGGCTGCCGCCGAAGCGGCGCGGATTCAGCGCACCGCTTCGGCGCTGGCACAGCTGGATGTGCTGACGGGATTGGCGGCAGTGGCGGTGAAAAATGAATATGTCCGCCCCGATATCAGCGAGGGTGACACCATCGAAATTATCGAGGGCCGTCACCCGGTGATTGAGCAAATGCTGAAAGGAACGCTCTTTGTGCCGAATGACACGCTGTTAAACGGAACGGATGACCGCCTGTGCCTGATTACCGGCCCGAATATGGCTGGAAAATCAACCTTTATGCGCCAGACGGCACTGATTGTTCTCATGGCGCAGATTGGCTCGTTTGTTCCGGCGAAACGCTGCCGCGTCGGGGTGGTGGATGCCATTTTCACGCGCGTTGGCGCTTCGGACGACTTGGCTTCGGGACAGTCTACGTTCATGGTGGAAATGACCGAAGTAGCCGATATTTTGCGCAACGCAACGAAGCGCAGCCTTGTGATTTTGGATGAAATCGGACGAGGAACTTCTACTTTTGACGGTATGAGTATTGCGCGCGCCGTGGCCGAGCATATTGCAAGCGACCGCTCGGGCATGGGCTGCAAAACTCTGTTTGCAACGCATTATCACGAGCTGACCGATTTGGAAGGCAAGGTAGAGGGCGTGAAAAATTACAATATCGCCGTGAAAAAGCGCGGCGAGGATGTCATTTTTCTGCGCCGTATTGTGCGCGGCCCGGCGGACGACAGCTACGGCATTGAGGTGGCAAAGCTGGCAGGCTTGCCGGATGCCGTGACAAAGCGTGCGCGTGAAATTTTAAATGTGCTGGAACAGGGCGCTCCCGCAGCAGCGCAGGAGGAGCATGTTCAGCTTTCTTGGAATGAAATGGGCAGCAGTGCGGTAAACGGTGCCCAGCAGGCGCTTTTGGACAAGCTGGCGGCGCTCGATGTGGAAACGCTCACGCCGCTGGAAGCGCTGACTTACTTATATGACTGCAAGCAGGAACTGATGAGCGCGAGAAGGAGCGCGCAGAACAATGGCTAAAATACATGTGTTAGACCCGCATACGGCAGAACTGATTGCCGCGGGCGAGGTGGTGGAGCGTCCGGCTTCCGTGGTTAAGGAACTGATGGAAAACGCGCTCGACGCAGGGGCAAAGCACATCACGGTTTCCATTGAGCGCGGCGGCGTTTCACTGATTCAAGTTTCAGACGACGGCACGGGCATTGAAGCGGAAAGCCTGCCCACGGCGTTTGTGCGCCACGCAACGAGTAAAATTTCCGCCGAGGACGATTTGGAGCACATTTTGACGCTGGGCTTTCGCGGTGAGGCGCTCGCGAGCATTGCCAGTGTATCGCGCGTGGAGGTTATCACCAAAACAGAGCAGGATGAATTTGCATCCTGCTACCGCATTGAGGGCGGTGCAGAGCAGGGCTTTGAGCCGTCCGCGCGCCCAGTGGGAACGACATTTACCGTGCGGGATTTGTTTTATAATACCCCTGCGCGCATGAAGTTTTTGAAAAAAGACCAGACCGAAGCGGGTTATGTGTCCGATGTGGCGGCGCAGCTGGCGCTGTCGCACCCCGATGTTTGCGTAAAGTTTATCAGAGAAGGAAAAGCGCAGTTTCAAACACCCGGCGACGCAACGGTCCGCGGCGCGGCCTACGCAGTGCTGTCGCGTGAATTTGCCCGCGACTTGCTGGAAGCAGAGCACTCCGAAGACGGTATGAGCGTCACGGGGCTGATTACGCCGCCGCAGGCAGGGCGCGCCAGCCGCAGCATGCAGTACTTTTTTATCAACGGACGCTATGTGAAAAACCGCACGATGATGGCTGCGCTGGAAGCTGCTTATCAGGGAACGCTGATGCAAAAGCGTTTTCCCGGCTGTGTGCTTTATTTAACGATGCCGCCGCAGCTGGTGGATGTGAACGTTCATCCTGCTAAAACAGAAGTGCGCTTTGCGCGGGAAAAAGATGTATTTAATGTAGTATACGCGGCAGTGAAATCTGCGCTGACACAGCCGCAAGCGGGCTTTCGCAGTTTTTCCTTTGAAGAGGAGCGGAGTCCTGTCCGGCAAGACCGGCCGCAAGCCGCTCAAACAGAGCCTGCCGCGCCGTTGTCTGCGGCGCACAGCGAGCATTCATTTAGCGGCAATCAAACGCCGAAAGCGTTTTCTTCGGGCGTAAAAAATGTGCCGCCTGCAAAAGAGGAAGCCGGGCAGCTCAAGGCGTGCAATGCTTGGATGCAGGATTTTTCTCAAAAAGTGCAGGAAACTTTTTCGCGCCGGCAAAGCCCGGTTTCGGACGAGCCTTGCATGTCTTCCGTGCGTTTTGACTATCAGCCAAAGCCGGACATTTTTGTGCAGGATGATGAGCCCTGCTGCCGCGTACCGGGCAGTGATGCGTGCAGGCCGGATAGTGCCGAAGAAAGCGGTGCGGTACAGCAAGGACCGTTGACTGATCCCGTATCGGAAAGCGATGAGTCACAGCAAATGCCTTTGGCCGAGCCTGTACAGCAAGAAGTGTGTGAACAGACCACTATTTTGAAAGAAGAGCACGAAGAACTTCGTTTGATTGGTGAGGTATTCAGCACTTATATGATTACCCAGCGCGGAAATGCCATGTGCCTGATTGACAAACATGCGGCACATGAGCGCATTTTATATGAAGCGCTGATGGAAAACTTTGGCGGGCGAAGCAGTCAAATGCTGCTTTGCCCTGTGACGGTGCAGGTTTCCGCACGCGAAAAGCAGGCACTGCTGGAAGCGCAGGAGCTTTTGCTCAAAAGCGGGTTAGAGGTAGATGATTTCGGAAGCGGCGCCGTGGCGGTGCGCGCTGTGCCGGGCGATATCGAAGAGCACGATGTGCAGAATTTGGTAATCGAGGTGGCAAACCGCCTGATGGCGAATCCCAATGACACCATGAGTGAAAAAACCGAGTGGGTATTGCACTCGATTGCGTGCCGTGCCGCCATCAAGGCAGGGGATAAAACCCCGCCCGAGCAGCTGCTTCACTTGGCGCGCCGCGTGCTGGACGGTGAAATTCCTCCGTTTTGCCCGCACGGGCGGCCTGTGGTGCTGAAAATCACGCAAAAGGAGCTGGAAAAGCAATTTGGCAGACAAGGTTAAAGTATTGATGCTTTGCGGCCCGACGGCAAGCGGAAAAACGGCTTTGGCGGTCATGCTCGCCAAGGCGCTGGACGGAGAAGTAATTTCCGCTGATTCCATGCAGATTTACAGCGGGCTAACCGTTGGCACGGCGGCTCCGCAGCCGGAGGAAATGCAGGGGATTGCCCATCATTTAATCGGAGTGATTCCTCCGCAGCAAAGCTTTTCCGTGGCGGATTGGACTGCCGCGGCCGCCGAGAAAATTGCGGATATTCACCGCCGGGGCAAAATCCCCATTATCGCGGGCGGCACCGGGCTTTATCTTTCCAGCTTGATGAACGGCGTGCGGTTTCAGGAAGAGAAAACAGACCCTGCGCTGCGTGAAAAGCTGCGCGAAGAACTCGGGCGCGAAGGAGCGGAGGCGATGCATGCGCGTTTAATGGCGGTCGATGCGCCCTACGCGCAAACCCTCCACCCCAACAATACCGGGCGTGTTCTGCGCGCTTTAGAGGTCTATCTGCAAACCGGGCAGACGATGACAGAGCGCTTGGCGGATTCCCTCATGCCGGAAAAGCCGTACGACGTTTGCCTATATGGGCTGAATTACGACAGCCGTACCGAATTGTATGAGAAAATTGAGCGGCGCGTGGATATCATGATGGAAAAAGGCATTTTGGATGAGGCACGGCTTGTTTATAAAAACCGAGAGTGCTGGCACACGGCTGCGCAGGCAATTGGCTATAAGGAGTTTTTTCCTTTTTTTGAGGGAACAATGCCGCTGGAGCTCTGTGTGGATGAGCTGAAAAAGGCAACGCGCCATTACGCCAAACGCCAGCTGACATGGTTTCGCAGAATGGAAGGGATTGTTTGGGAGCGCGCGGCAGACCCGCAGGCTGCACAAAGAATTGCACAGGCATTTTTGCAAAAAGCTTTGCCGAAAGCCGACGAGGCATTGATATAAATTGATATAAATTAAGAAAAATATGTTTCTGCGGCAAAGCGGCCGGAGGGGCATTTGTGGAAAAGCCCGAATTTTTTTCGCACAAGACCTGACCGCAGCAGAAACAATTCAATTTCGATGGTTCAAAAATCCCGCCGTCTTTAAAAGCGGCGGGGCGGCGGTTTGCTGAAAGCGAAAAGGAGAAACAGATGAGCCGATTTACACGAAAGATCAAGAGCAACTGGCTTTTGACGCTGGTTTTGGCTGTGCCGATTTGCTATGTGCTGATTCAGCTGTTTTTAATCTTGGATCGCTCTTATGTGATTGAGGTTGCGATGCCTGACAGCTTGGATGATGTTCTGCTTTGTGACGGAATTATTGGTGTAAATGAAACGGAAATTCCTCAAACGGCGCAAGGATCACTTTTTTACCTTACGCAAAACGGGGAGCGTGTAGCGGCAGGCGATAATGTGGCCCAAGTTTATGCGGACGAAACCGCCGCGGCCGCCGGACGAAAAATTCGCCAGCTGGAAGAAGAAATCCGCGTACTTCAGGAATCTCAAAACAGCGCCAGCAACCTGATGGATTTGGAAGAGCTGGAAAAACAGAAGATGACTTCTGTTTCCAATATTCTGCAAGCGGGGCAGGAAGGGGATTTTTCCGCCTTAACGAGCGATTACCGCACTTTGCAGCTCTCGATGAACCGAAAGGCCGTTCAGCTGGACGAAACGCTTGATTTTTCTGCGCGGATTGCGGAGTTGACCGCGCAAAAAGATGCGTTGACAGGCACGGCGCCTGCGCAAAGCATAACGGCAACTGCGGGCGGATATTTTGTGTCGGCAATGGACTCTCAAAAAAAGCAGTTCAGCATTGAACA
This sequence comes from Candidatus Ruthenibacterium merdavium, assembly GCA_019119935.1. GTDB lineage: Bacteria > Bacillota > Clostridia > Oscillospirales > Ruminococcaceae > Ruthenibacterium > Ruthenibacterium merdavium. The sequence goes on from DWWA01000051.1 coordinate 9,742, forward strand.
ATTGGATGCCATGACACCTGCGCAGCTCAAGGATGCCGCGGCCTCTCCCGAACAGGCCAACAGCACTGGGCTGGTTGGAAAGCTGTGGCTTGATTATCACTGGTATTTCTACACGTCGGTTGAAATTGCGGATGCTGAAAAATTCCGAGAAGGAGATGTTTTGAAAATTTCCTTTCCGGAATGTGCTTCGGAGCAAATTCCCGTTACGGTGGTTTCCGTAACGCCGGAGGAGCAGGCGGGGCTTGTAAAGCTGGTGCTGGAAAGTGAATATATCAACGAGGATGTCATTACGCTGGAGCAAGCGCGCGCGGAAATTTCCTTTGCCACTTACAAGGGATTAAGCATCAGCAAGCAGGCGCTGCACGTGATTGACGGACAAACGGGAATTTATGTCAAAAGCGGAAATATGGCGTATTGGCGTCCGGTGAAAGTGCTGTTTGAAACACAAAACCAGGTGATTTTAAGCTCTGTGTATGAAGACGGCGTCAACGAAGTAAAGTATTACGATAACGTCATTCGAGAAGGCAAAGACATTCACAATGAAAAATTGCTGCATTAAACCATGTAGAAACATAAAACAATTGTTTTCTCACACCGGGCGAGGAGCTTTATGGAAAAAACAGGGGAATCTCCTGTCGATTTTCAATGTTTTCGCTCAGTACATATGGTTTGTGCGGAAAAAACGAAACTTTGAGGCTTGAAAAAAGCCTGATGCATTTGCCTGTCAAAAAGCGGAGCTATTGACAAGCAGGGCAAAAACTAGGATAATAGATAGTGATACCAAAGCGTATGAAACGTAATAAAAGGAGCTCTTTTCTATGAATATGTTGGACAAGCTGAAAGGCATTATGGGCGCCCCGACCGATGAGGACGAGGAATACGAGGACGAGGAATACGAAGAAGAAGCCCAGGAAGAGTATCCTCAAGAAGAACAGCGCGGTCATTATGAACAAACAAACGAGGCGGCAAACCGCCCGGGAAAGGTGGTAAATATGTCTGCTTCTGCGCCGTTGCAGGTTGTGCTTGTGAAGCCGGAGCGTTTTGAGGATGCATCTGCAATTGCCGATCATCTGAACGCAAAAAGAACAGTCGTTTTGAACCTGGAGGGAACCAGCAAAGAGGTTTCACGCCGTCTTGTCGACTTTTTATCCGGCGTTGCGTATGCCAATCACGGCCAAATGAAGCGTGTTGCAAACAGCACCTTTATCATCACGCCGTTTAATGTCGACATTATGGGCGATTTGCTCGACGAGCTGGAAAGCAATGGCGTCTTCTTCTGATGCAAAGCAGCGCGGCTACCGGCCGCCCGCAAATGACGAGGAACGCCTGCTTGTTAAGCGTGTTTCGGGCCTTGCGCATGCGGGGGCTTCCGGGGCTCTCAAGAAGATTGGTTTTTTAAGCGATCGCGAGTTGGAACTGGCCGTTGCAGCGGCAAACCCAAGCGGCGCTGCGATGCGCGCATTCGGAGGATATGAAAACGCCGAGCGGTGCGTGCTGGCTTTTTCAGGCAGCATGGAAATGCTGTCCGACGAAGTATTTGAAATTTCGTGCGTGCGATTGGAAGTGCATGGCGGTGCCGCGCGTTTGACACACCGCGACTATTTGGGCGCGCTGATGTCTTTGGGTCTAACGCGGGAAACGCTGGGCGATATTTTGCCCGATTCAAAAGGCGCTCTGCTCTACGCGCGGCAAGCGGCGGCGCAGTGTGTTGTGAATGAGCTGACCAGTGTCGGCAGACAGAGCGTGTCATGCCATTTCAGTGAGGAAGCTCCGCAGCAGATACACGAGCGTGACGAGCGCCGCGTCACGGTGGCTTCCCTGCGCTTGGATGCGGTGCTTTCTGCTATGCTCAAACTGAGCCGCGCTGATGCATGTACGCTGATTCGCTCAGGCGCGGTGAGCATCAATCATGTGCAGGCTGTGCGTGCTCATGAAACAATGTACGAAAATGACGTGGTTCGTGTGAAGGGCTACGGAAAATATGAAGTGTGCGCGATTGGTGCACAAAGTAAAAAAGGCAGGACTTTTATTACTTATTGCCAATTTTAGAAAAGAGGGGTATTCTCTTATGACCGTGGATGACATCAGAAATGCTGTGTTTGATAAAACGCTGGGCAGGGGCTACCGCATGGATCAGGTAGATGATTTCCTGGCACAGGTTGCCGCTGAGTTTGAGCGAAAAGAACGCGAAAAAGAGGATATCGAGAAAAAGCTTTACATCTTGGCGGAAAAGGTGGACCAGTACCGCAACGATGAAGAAACGCTGAAAACTGCTTTGCTCAATGCGCAGCGCATGGGTGAAAGTGTGATTTATGAGGCGCGTCAGAAAGCGGAAACCATTGTTTACGATGCAAATAATAAGGCAAGCCGTCTTCGGGAAGAGGCGCGCCAAGTAGTGGCTGACGCCGAGGAAGAGCTGCGCAACTTAAAGGCTGAGGTAACGCACTTCAAAAAGAATATTCTGGATATGTACCGCCAGCACATTGAGCTGCTGAGCGTTCTTCCGGAAGAGCGTCACATCGAAGCAGAACCGGACGAGCCGGAAAAACCGCAGGCTGTTGAGGAAGAGAAGGCGGCGCCTTCGGAGCAGCCGGAACAGCAAGAGGCACAAGATGCTGCGCAGGAAGATGCGGCGTTTGATTTAGAGGACGACGCAGCCGACGAGGATGAGGCTTACGAGGAAGAGGAGTTTGCTCTGGACGAAGAAGAGGCTTCGGACGAGGCTTACGAGGAAGAAGAGTACGAGCGGGAAGATGAGCTTCCGTTTGATGCCTTCGACGATGAGCCGCAGGATGATGAGGCATATATCGACGAAGATTATTTTGAGTTTCAAGAGCCGGAGGTTGAAGTACAGCAAGAGCCCGAAGAGCCGATGCCGCAGCCAAAGCCCAAAAGAAAACCGGCCGCACGCAAGACACGTTCTAAGAAAGATGTTTCCTATGGAGCGTATGAGGACATCACGTTTCATTGATGCAAACAGCGGCGTATCGTGTGTACGCCGCTGTTTTTCGTTGAACGGCCTGCTTTGCGCTTAACCCCACAAAGCCCAAGGTGCAAAAGCGGCGAAAGATACCGTTTTAGCCTGTGAACGGGCGAAAGGAGCAAAGAATGTTCATTATTAGCATTTTGAGTATTTTAGGCTGTGTTGTGCTGGACCAGCTGACGAAATATTTAGCACAAATTTATTTGCAGCCCGTTGGAACCATGGAGTTTATTCCCGGCGTGATGGAACTGCGCTTCGTTTTGAACGACGGGGCGGCCTTTTCCAGCTTTGCGGGCGCGCGCTGGTTTTTAATCTTGTTTACCGGGGTCGCAATTGCTGCGCTTGCGGTTTATCTGTTTTGGAAAAAGCCGGAAAGCCGCTTAGAGCGCGCCGCGATTATTATGATGATCGGCGGCGGTCTTGGCAATCTGATTGACCGAGTGCGCACCGGTGTGGTGGTGGATTTTTTTGCCACGACATTTATGAATTTTGCGGTGTTTAATGTGGCGGACTGCTTTGTGTGCATCGGTGCGGCACTGCTGATTATCTACGTTTTTATGGAAGAGCAGAGAAAAAGCAAAAAGTTGCACGGGAAAGGCAGTGAAGCAGAGCATGGAGCTTCTTGAAGCGTGGGTCGATGAAGAACGCGCCGGCATGCGCTTAGATGCTTTTTTGGCGGCTGCTTTTGAACAGGTGAGCCGCAGCTATGCACAAACTCTGCTGGAACAAGGGGCGGTGACATATAACGGAAAGCCCGTTTCAAAAAGCACAAAAACCGCGCTCGGCGCAAAAGTGACGCTTTCTTTGCCTGATCCAAAGCCTTTGGAAACGCCCCCGCAGGACATTGCCCTTGATATCGTTTATGAAGATGACCACTTGCTCGTGGTGAATAAGCCCAAAGGCATGGTGGTGCATCCGGCCGCCGGAAACCCGGACGGTACGCTTGTGAACGCGCTTTTGCACCATTGCGGCACAAGGCTTTCGGCGATTAACGGCGCCATTCGTCCCGGTATTGTTCACCGCATTGATAAAGATACCAGCGGCCTTTTAGTAGTGGCCAAAGACAATGAAACACATCTCGCTCTTTCCGAGCAGTTTGCGTGCCACAGCATTACGCGTGTGTACCATACGGTTGTTTACGGCGGCTTTCCCGCAGACGAGGGCTTTGTGGAAGGCATGATTGCGCGTCACCCGGCAGACAGAAAACGAATGGCAGTGGTGCATGATAAGGGCAAATATGCTTATACCTCCTATCATGTTGAGGGGCGCTATCAGGGCTTTACCCATTTATCGGTGCGTTTAAAAACGGGGCGCACACATCAAATTCGCGTGCATATGGCGAGCATCGGCCACCCCGTTGCGGGGGACAGTGTATATGGGCCGCGTAAGGTGATTACGCAGCTGCAGGGCCAGTGTCTGCACGCAAAGGTTTTGGGGTTTGTTCATCCTGCAACGGGAAAGTATGTGGAATTTGACAGCGAACTGCCCGTTTATTTCAGAGAGTTTCTCTCAAAGCTGGCACAAAAAACCGGCGGGTGAGGATGTGTTTTGCGCACACAGGAGTGTCTGCGCAAGAAAGGGTGTTGAAAATGATACAGTCCGTCAAAGATTGTTTGGTGGTCTGCGATGTAGATAATACACTGCTGAGCGCACACGGCGGTTTGCCTGAAGTGAACAAGCTCACGATTGAGCTGTTTATGTCGATGGGCGGACGCTTTACGGTTGCAACAGGGCGCACAACGGAATCGGTGAAGCGCCAGTTGGGACAGTTGAAAATCAATGCGCCGGCGATTACTTACGGCGGAAGCGTAATTTATGATTTTGAAAAGAAGATTTGGCTTCAAAATAAAGTTTTGCCGCAAATTGCAGCGATGCAGGCTTTGTGTGATATCAAGGAAGCCGTTCCCGGGATTGGCATTGAGGTGATGACATCCGACGGAAGGCTGTATGTGGTGCAAAGCAATGAATATACCCATCATCATACGGTGTACGAACGGCTCATTTACACAATGTCGCCTTTGGGTGAGTTTTCCAACCAGTGGAATAAAGTTATGTTTGCAGGCGCGCCTGAGCTTTTAACAAAAGCGCAGGATTTTGTGAAAAACAGACGTTATCCCGGCCTTTATTTTGTGTTTACGGACGAAATCTATTTTGAAATGATGCCGCAGTGCGTTTCCAAAGGAAGCGCGCTGAAAGAACTGTGCGAGTTTACGGGGATTCCGCTTGAAAATACCATTGCAATCGGGGACTATTACAACGACTTGGAAATGCTGGAGGCGGCGGGTTATGCCGTTGCCATGGAAAATGCACCGATGAAATTGCAGGCGGTGGCGGATGAAATTACGACACGCTGTGAAGATGGCGGCGTTGCACAGGTGCTGTATGGCTTAATCCGCAAATACGGGGAAGACCCGCAGGACCGCAGAGTGCGCGGGTATTTCCAATGAAGCGCTGGGTAGCTTTATACTTGGTTTCGCTGGCTGCCGCTGCTTTGGCGGCGAATCGTTTTGTTCGCATTCCCGAAAATCAAGCCATTGCCTGGCCGAATCATGATTTGATTGATGTGAATCATGCTACGGCCCAGGATTGGATGCTTTTGCCGGGAATTGGTGAAAAACGTGCGCAGGCGCTGGTTGCCCTGCAAAAGCAAAAGGGGTGTTTGAAGGGGCCGGAAGAGATGACCGAGGCCGAAGAGATTTCAAAGGCACTGGCAGAGCAGATAAAGCCGTATTTGACGTTTGAATAACTGTTAAAGCGGAGCTTTGCCGCCGGATAGACAAGGGGATTTTGTTGCCGAAAATGCTTCAGCGCAACGGCGCTGAAACGAATGTGCGGATCATCGGGAGGGATGATGCAATGTCGAATTTGGAGCAGGAAATTTTTATCAATCGTGAATTGAGCTGGCTGGATTTTAACCGACGCGTTTTGGAGCTTTCCAAAGATAAGTCGGTTCCCATTGGTGAACAGCTTAAATTTGCGGCGATTTACGGCAGTAATTTAGACGAGTTTTTTATGGTGCGGGTTGGCTCGCTGTATGACAGAACGCTTTTAAAAGTGACGGCCAAAGACAATAAAACAGGCTGGACACCTGCTCAGCAGCTGTCGGCGATTATGCCGAAGGTGCAGGAGCTTCAGCAGTATTGCGACAAGTGCGTGGCAAAGCTTTACGAGCGCTTGGAAAACTGCGGCTACTACAAAGTGAACTTTGAAAAGCTGACGAAAAAGCAAGAGCATTTTTGGAAAAAGTACTTTGTGAAAGAAGTGCTGCCGATGCTTTCGGTGCAGGTGGTAGATAAACGCCATCCCTTCCCGTTTTTGCGCAACAATGAAACGTATATCGGAGCGATGCTGCGCGATAAAAATGAGGTGCAGTGGGCGCTGGGCCTGATTCCTGTCAATAACCAGTTTAAGCGCATTATTTTTGCACCCGCAGAGGGGAAAACAGAATTTGCTTTGATGGAAGAGCTGATTTGCCATTATGCTTCTCATGCGTTCGGAAAAAGCAGCGTGCAGGGTAAGGGCATTTTCCGCATTACGCGAAACGCGGATATTTCGGTGGATGAAGGCATGTTTGATCATGATGTGGATTACCGCGAAGTGATGAGCGACCTTTTGAAAAAACGCCGCAAGCTTGCCGCGGTTCGCATGCAGATTACCCCGAAAACGCCGGACGCAATGATTGACTTTTTGTGCGGAAAGCTGGTTCTTCCGCGCACCCAGTGCTTTGTGCAGTCAGCACCGCCGGATCTTTCGATTGGCTTTCAGCTTGCGGGGCGCCTGGCGCAGGATAACCACCCGGAACGGTTTTACCCGGTGCGCCGTCCGATGCTGCCGCCTAACGGTTTTGATTTAACAAAAGCAGTACAGAATGAAGACGTGCTGCTTTCATATCCGTATCAAAGCATTCGTCCGTTTATCGTAATGCTGCGCCGCGCTGCTTATGACCCGGATGTTGTTTCTATCAAAATGACGCTGTACCGCGTGGCGCATGAATCCAAAATTATTGAAGCGCTGATTTCGGCGGCGGAGAACGGCAAAGAAGTTGTAGTAGTAGTGGAGCTGCGCGCACGTTTTGATGAGCAGAATAATATTGATTATTCTAAGCAGCTGGAAGAAGCGGGCTGTACGGTGATTTACGGCTTTGAGTCGTATAAGGTACACTCGAAGCTCACGCTGATTACCAAGATTAAAAACGGCCAGACAAGTTATATTGCGCAAATCGGAACCGGTAACTATAACGAGAAAACAAGTGAGCAATATACAGACTTGTCCTATATCACAACCAAGCCGGAAATCGGTGAGGAGCTGGCAGGCGTGTTCCACAATCTTGCGATTGCAAAGCTGACGCAGGAAGCAGAGCACTTGCTGGTGGCACCGCTGTGCTTTAAAAGCGTGATGCTGGAAGAAATTGACCGCGAAATTGAAGCCAAGAAGATGGGCAAAGACGCAGGCATGATTTTGAAGTGCAACTCGGTGAGCGATAAGGAAATCATTGAAAAGCTCAGCGAGGCCTCCTGTGCGGGCGTGAAAATTCAAATGATTGTGCGCGGAATTTGCTGCTTGAAAGCGGGTGTTCCGGGCAAGACAGAGAATATTACCGTGCGCAGCATTGTGGGGCGTTATTTGGAGCATGAGCGTGTTTATGCGTTTGGCACGCAGGACCGCCTGCGTGTTTACGTGGCATCCGGCGACTTTTTAACACGCAATACAGAAAAGCGCGTAGAAGTGGGCGTGCGCATTACAGACCGCAAGCTGGTCAATGAATTGATGCAGACACTGAATATGCAGCTGCACGATAATGTCAATGCTTCGGTGATGAAACCAGATGGCAGTTATGCGAAAGTGAAACGCATGGAAGGCCAGTCTGCGATTGACAGTCAGCTTGGCATGTACGACATGCTCAAAACAGCATGGCCGGAAATGCCCACGGGAGGCTTTGCGCCTCAGCAGGTCAGGACGGAGCGTGTAAAGGTGCGTGCCGTGCGCCGCAGAAAAACGCAGCCCTGATGCTGTGATAACGCATTCGCGTTTTCAATCAAAATAGAATTCTTGCCGCCCGTTCGGTTGCCGTGAGTGCCGAGCGGGTGGCTGTTTTTTCTTATGCGGAACGAACCATATCGTACCGTATCCGTTTCATTACAGAAAAAGCGCCTTTCGTTACATGTTGCTTGCGTTTTGCGTAAAGCGGCGGATAAAAAAAGGGGAAATACAGAAAGTGTCCTGAACGAAAAAGCTTTACTTGCTCATCACGCCTTTGCATGGGTACAATAGAAGCAGGCTGTAAGCGATGTTGAAACAAAAGGAGGGAAAACCATGCTGAGAATTGCCGTCTGTGATGATGAGCCGCAGATTGTAAAACAGCTGGCTGACATGGTAATGCAGTGTGCGCCCGACTGCGAGCTGAGCTGTTATGAAGATGGTGAAGCTGTGCTGAAAGCGCAAAAGACGTTTGATCTGATTTTTATCGACATTCAAATGAAGCCTTTGAACGGCCTTGAAACTGCAAAAAGGGTTCGCAGTTTAGACGAAGGCGTTTTAATTGTGTTTATCACCGGCTGGAAGGAATATGTGTTTGATGCGTTTGATGTAGGCGCTTTTCACTACCTTTTAAAGCCGGTTCAAATAGAAAAGCTTAGGGAAATTCTTCAAAGGGCACAGCGGGAAACCGAGCGAAAAAAGCACGCAAAAAAGAAGCAGCTTTTTCTGAAAACAAGAGAGAAAAGCTTTGTGCTCAACGTTGAGAATATTCTGTTTTTGGAAAATGCTTTGCGAAAAGTAATCATCCACACCGATGCTCAAAAGCTTTTTGTGTACGGGACGATGTCGGAATTTGAAAAAAAGCTCGGTCCCGAGTTTTACCGAAGCCATCGCGGATACTTAGTAAACATGGCGCGCATTGCGGAATATGACACCGAAATCATCCGCATGGATAACGGCGAAACTGCTTATTTAACGAAGAAGCACTACCAGGATTTTGTAAAATGCTATATGCGGTTTTTAAGAAACGGAAGGGAATAAAATGACTGATTGGATGCGTCAAATGTTTATGCTGGCGCTGGCTGTATTTGAAGGTTTTTGTGCATACCGCTTGTTTCAGGCGTTTGCTTTGCCGCGTTTGAATCAGCCGCGCCGGAGTGCCGTTGTAATCGGTGTGGTATGGGTTTTGTATCACGGCGTATGTCTTTGGGGAAATTGGGCGTTTTACCCTTCTTCTCTTTGGAATTTAGCGGTGTATCTTTGTTTGCTGTTTGCTGCTGCGCTGGTCTGGTATCAGGGCAGCGTTTTGCTTAAGCTGTTTTTGGTGGTGCAGTTTGCGGCGATTCACGAATTATCCATCTGGGCGCCAAACAGCTTGCTTGCAGTTCATTCGGTGGTGATTGAATTTCTTGGGAATGGAATGAAACACGAATGGTTGTCTGTGAGTGCTTTCATGAGCTTGATTTCAATTTCCAATGTTGGATTATTCCTTTCGGTGGCAGTGCTCCGAGAGGGGATAACCTATTTTTTCATTCGGAGGATTGTGAAAGCGTACCGCTTTCCGCGCAGATTTGAAAAAAATGTGCTCCCGTATCTGCTGCCTGCCGCCGCGAGCATTCTCATTGCTGTTATGCTCCGCGTCTTGATGATTGAGGTCGAAAATAACATGCCTGTCACGCTTTATACACGATATCCGCTGATCGCTGCGCTCATTCCTGTGCTGGCGGTGATTTTGCTGTTTTCAAACAGCTTCAGCTTTGAATTGTTTCAAAAGATGGCTGCGTTTGAAGAGCAGCGCACGGAAAAATTAGTGCTGGAAAGTCAGGTGTCCGGTTTGCAAAACTCTATTGCCGAGATGGAAAGCCTTTATGACAGTGTGCGCTCAGTAAAGCATGATATGAAAAATCACTTGCTTGTTTTGCGAACGCTGGTGCATGAGCAGTCCCCGGGCGGTGAGGCGGAACAATATCTGGAAAATCTGTATCCTCTCATCGAGCAGATGGACGCGCAAATTCGGACGGGAAATCCGGTGGCGGATGCTGTGGTGAACGCGAAGTTTCAATATGCAAAAAAAGTAATTCCTAATATTCGCTTGGATGCGGGAGATTTGCTGGTTTCGAACGTTGTCGCCGTGAAAGCGTTTGATATCGGCATCATTTTAAGCAATGCACTTGATAACGCGGTGGAGGCTTGTCAAAGGCTTTGCAGGAAAGAGCCGGACGCAGAAACGCAGATTGTGCTCCGCTCCTTTTGGAAAGGAAATATGTACTTTCTGGAAATAGAAAATAGTTTTGACGGATGCATTGAAAGGGAACCTGACAGCGAATATCTGCGTTCGATGAAGCCCGAACCGGATGAACACGGCATCGGGCTGAAAAATATTCGAGCATGTGCGCAAAAGTATAGCGGGGATATGGATTGTATTGTTAAAGGGCGGCGGTTTATTTTATCGGTGATGATGAGAGGAAAGTAGGAAACGGCGTGTTTTGCACTGCTTGTGTGTCGTTCGTTACCATAAGATCTATTGTTGATTACATCATCTCTTTTCAGAAAGAAAAACGGTGTTATGCTGAAAGAAAAGAATCGATCCGTTCGATAGAAAAGAGGGAAATTGTATGAGAATTACAGGCAATGCTTTTTATCCGTACCAAACACGACTGACACAGCAAAAGCAAAGCGCAAAGGAAGAGCCGCAACAAGACGCTGTGCAGAAAGAAGAAAAACAGCAAAACACGGTTGACACAAACCAATCCAAACCGTTGACGGCGAGTGAAAAAGCGGAAAACTTAAAAAACTATTTTTTAGAAAAGTACAAAAGTTACGGGCTGACGCTTTCATCCGGATTGACCCCGGCAAAGCACGGGGTAGCGCCGTCGTTTTCGGTTGACCCGCGCGCGATTGAGCAGGCGGCAAACGACCCGCAAAAGGCCAAGGAGCTGGATGACATGCTCAGCGCAGCAGTGATGATTGATTCGAATTGGTTCAATGCGATGAATCATCCGCCGGAGGTAAAAGTGTCGCTGTCGGTACATATCAATGCGGACGGAACATCCACAGGAATGCTGCGCAGAGAGTACAGCAGTTTAGAGGCAAAAAACAAGTACGGCGGCTTTGATGCCAACAGCTTTTTAGATGAGCAGGAAGAGCTTTTGAAAAACAAAAAATCTGATTTTGATTACGAAAAGGCTGTTGGCACCGATTGGTCGGAAAAGCTGACGGAGGAGCTTTGGCAGGAGCATTTAGAGGACAAAAAATGGCTGCGGCAGCTTAGAAATGATGTTCGCATGGAAGAATGGGTAAGCGGCCAGCAGGAAGAAAGATATTTTTTGACGGGAAAGAAAAATCAATTTATGGACGTAAAGGCGTAAGCAAAACGGGGAGTTTGCATGGCGCTGTGTTACGGTATGATGATAGGCGGGAAACTGAGCGAAAAGCGAGCAGTTTCCTGCCTTTTTTGCCGATGCGGCGGTGCTGTATCTTTGCTTTCGGTTCTAAGCACCCTGGTGATTTTCATATACATAACAACATGACTGCAAAAGGCAGACAGAATGAGAAAAGGGTGTGACACGATATGTGGGAAAAACAGGCGGGCGATGTGCCGGGCGGACAGCTCCACCCGTGGAAGGAACAGAGAAAGCGCGCGCAGGATATGGGCGAGGATGCAAGTGCACTGCTGTTTGTACAGCTGGTGCTTTGCGTTATGATTGCTTTGGTGGTGTTTTTTGCAAAAATGTCACAAGCTCCGTTTTTTACTGATATGCGCCAGCAATATCAAGAAATGATTTCTTACGGGGTGGAATTCTCATCCGATAACCCCATGATTCGATTTGCAACGGGCGGTGTGGACGCACTGAGAGAGCAGGCGCAGAAAGTGTTGGATGAATTGCAGGCGTATGAACCCGAAGCACTGACTGGAAGCGGCGGTTTTTGGCCTGTCAAAAGCCGTGAAGTGCCGGACGGAGCTTCTATGGAACGTTATGTGAGTGCCGAGGAGCTGACGATGCCCCTTACGGGTGTGTTTACTTCCGGCTTTGGATTTCGTGAAAACCCGGTGACCGGGGAAGATGATTTCCATGCGGGTGTTGACCTTGCGGCGGCGCAGGGAACGCCTGTGAAAAGTGCGCTCAACGGGCAAGTGCTGAAAACGGGTTACACGGATTCCCGCGGCAGCTATATCCTTGTGCGGCACGATAATGGGGTACAGACCCTGTATCAGCATCTTTCCTTTGCGGCGGTTCGTCAGGGACAAGCGGTGAAAGCGGGAGAAGTGATCGGCATGGTAGGCAGCACGGGGTTATCGACCGGGCCGCACCTGCACTTTGAGCTGCGCGTGAACGGCGTGTGCGTTGACCCCGCGCCCAGTTTGCCTGAATTGCAAAAGGAGTGAGCGCATCGTGCGGCAGTCGGATCGCGCTTTGCTGCTCGGCGGCTTATTGTTTTTTGGCCTGATTTATGATTCCATGGGATTTCTGCGCATGGCGCTTTTATGCAGTTTTTTGCATGAGGCGGGGCATGTTTTAGTATTTTTGCTTTGCGCAAGGCGCTGGCCGAAGCTTTACCTTGGGTTTGGCGGCATTGCGCTCAGCGGTGCGCAGAAGCTGGGGCAAAAACAGGAACTGGCTGTTTTATGTGCGGGCCCGGCGGTGAACTTTCTTTTTGCCGCCGGGCTTTATTTTGCTGCTCAGCAGCATGCCTCCTACGGAGTATACTTTCTTGCAGCCGTCAGCTTTTGCACGGGTGCATATAACTTGCTTCCGCTGGATTTGCTGGACGGCGGGCGGATTTTGCAGAATTTGGCGGCGGGCCGTCACACGCCCTTAGCCGCAAAGATTCAGCGATGGATGCTGTTTTTGTTTTGTACGCTGTGCGCGGCGGCTGGGTGCTGTGCCGCACTGGAATGGCGGGCCCGTGTTGCCGCGTTTTTGGCGGCGGCGTATATTGCGGTGCAGGAATGGGGCCCAAAGCCTCCTCGGCACTCTTTTAAAGCGTAAGGGCGGCATGCCTTCACAGGTGCGTCAACATTTCAAATTGCTTTTTGAAAGAAAATCGAGTATAATAAAACCACTCTTGTGCAAGTGCAGGGGAGCTTTTGCTCCGCCTGTATTTGCAGCGAAACGCACTGTGAGCGAAAGAAAGGATGTCAGAATGGACGAAGCACTCAAAGCCGCCCTATCCGCCGTACAAAAGCCCGGACGTTACACCGGCGGTGAGCCGGGATGTGTCTACAAAGAAAAAGAAAAGGTAAGCCTGCGCTTTGCCTTTTGCTTTCCCGACACTTACGAGGTAGGCATGTCTTTTTTAGGCATGAAGATTCTGTATGAAATTTTGAATGCGCGCGAGGACATCTGGTGCGAGCGCTGTTTTATGCCGTGGGTGGACATGCGCCGCGAAATGCAGCAGCGCGGCCTGCCGCTGTACGCGCTCGAAAGCAAAGATCCGCTGAGCGAGTTTGACGTGATCGGCTTTACGCTGCAGTATGAGCTGTCTTATACGAATATTCTCGCCATGCTCGATTTGGCGGGGCTGCCCTTGCTGTGCGAAGAACGCACCGACGATATGCCCATTATTGTCGCAGGAGGGCCGTGTGCATGCAACTCTGAGCCGCTGACGGATTTTATCGACCTGTTCATGCTGGGCGAGGGAGAAATTCAGCTTCCTGCTGTGTGTGATACGATTATCGCCGGGCGCAAAGCGGGCCTGTCAAAACGCGAAATTTTGAAAAATTGTGCCGCCATTCAAGGCGTTTATATTCCGGCTTTGTATGACGTGGAATATTATGAGGATGGCCGCGTGAAAGAAATCCGCGCAAACGAAGGCGCGCCGATGCCGATTCGTAAGGCGATTATTGAAGATATGAATACCCAGCCTCTGCCGCAGAATTTTGTTGTTCCGATGATCGGTGCAGTGCATGACCGTGCACAGATTGAAGTGCTGCGCGGCTGTGTGCGCGGGTGCCGTTTTTGTCAGGCAGGCTTTTTATACCGCCCGATGCGCGAGCGCGATGCGGCTTTGCTGAGCACGGCGGGCAAAGCACTGTGCGAAAATACGGGCTATGATGAGATTTCCCTGACCAGCCTTTCCACCAGTGACCACAGCGATTTGGAAACGCTTCTCGATGATATGCTGGATTGGACACAAGATGAGCATGTGAGCATGTCGCTGCCTTCTTTGCGCGTGGACAACTTCTCCCAGAGCTTGGTGGAAAAAATCAGCCGTGTACGCAAAAGCGGTTTGACCTTTGCCGCCGAGGCAGGCACACAGCGTTTGCGCGACGTCATCAACAAAAACGTCACATGGGAAGAAATTGAACGCACCTGCAAGCTGGCATTCGGGGCGGGATATACGTCGGTAAAGCTGTACTTTATGATGGGCCTGCCCACGGAAACCATGGAGGATATTGAGGGCATTGCCGAAACGGCACAGCGCATTGTGGATCTTTATTATGCAAACCCCGACCATCCGAAGGGCAAGGGGGTGCAGGTGTCTATCAGTGTGGCCTGCTTTGTGCCGAAGCCTCACACGCCGTTCCAGTTTGTCCCGCAGGACAAGCCTGAGGTTTTGCGGGAAAAGCAGCAGCACCTTTTGCACAGCGTGAAAAGCCGTAAAATCAGCGTGAGCTATCACGACAGCAAAACCAGCTTTTTGGAAGGCGTATTTGCAAAAGGCGACCGCCGTTTGGGCAAAGTGTTGTTAGAGGCTTACCGCCGCGGCTGTGCCTTTGACGGCTGGGAAGAGCACTTTTTGTTTGAAACTTGGATGCAGGTATTTGAGGACTTGGGCGTAGACCCGTCATTTTATGTCCACCGTGCCATTGGCTTGGATGAGGTAACCCCGTGGAGCCATATGGACTACGGCATCAGCCACGATTATCTCGTGCGCGAATACAAAAAGGCACTTGACGCGAAAACGACGAAGCCGTGCAACCGTGCCTGCGCAGGCTGCGGCGCGAATCAACTGCTGAAAGGGGGCGTGTGCTTTGATTACAGCAAGACTGTGGTTCACCAAAACGGGTGAGGCCTCCTATATTTCTCTCTTAGATTTGCAGCGCGTCATGCAGCGTGCGCTCAAGCGTTCGGGTTTGCCGGTTTGGTACACGCAGGGCTTTAACCCGCACATTTATATGACATTTTCTGCGCCGCTCGCCTTGGGGCAGGAGAGCCTGACGGAGTCGCTTGATTTCCGCTTAGCCGAGGAAGTGAACTGGACGGCGGCATGCGATACGCTGAACGGCTGTTTGCCGCGCGGCATTCGCGCCGTGCGCGTCGAGGAAGCTAAGATGGACCCTTCGCAAATTGCCGCGGCTTGCTATGAGCTGAGCGTAAGCAAGGAGTATGCCGGAAAAGCGCGCGAAGCGTTTGACGCTTACAACGAAGCGGCGCAGGTGATTGTCGTGAAAGAAGGCAAACGCGGCAAGAAAAAAGAGCTGGATTTAAAGCAGTATGCTCCGGTGCTCGATTATAAAAACAAAGACGGCGGGCTGGTGGTTCGCTTAACGCTTCCGGCCGGCAACACGTTTACGGTAAACCCTGCCATGATTTTGACATGGCTTTCCGAGAATCACGGACTGGAAAGCTATCGGGTGCAGATTTTGCGCACCGGCTTGCAGACCGCCGAGGGAAAAGCGTTTGTGTGAGCACCTATATTTTTAAGTTTTTTGCTAAAAATCGTGATAACGCTTGCTTTTTGAGAGGGTTTATGCTATCATAGTACAGCGTTATGTTCCGCTGTTCCATCAGCGGGGTTAATGTCGAACATTAAACAGGCAGTCCTCTGTCGGCATATGCCGGGTATGAATGTCGCAACAGTATGGAGGAAATGAAAATGGACGCAATGAAAGTATTTACCGAAGAGCTTTTGAAAAAAGACGCTCCCCAGTTCAACGTAGGTGACACCGTGCGTGTTTCCGTTCGTATCAAGGAAGGCGAGCGCGAGCGTATTCAGGCTTTTGAGGGCACTGTCATCGCAAAGAAACACGGCGGCATCGCTGAAACCTTCACGGTTCGCCGCACTTCTTACGGCGTTGGCGTTGAGCGTGTGTTCCCGGTTCACTCTCCGTTTGTAGAGAAGGTTGAGGTTGTGCGCAAAGGTAAAGTGCGCCGTGCGAAACTGTTCTACCTGCGTGAGCGCACCGGTAAGGCTGCAAAGGTTAAAGAAGAACTTCGATAAGCTTCTAAGGGGGAGAATGAAAATTCTCCCCTTTTTGGTATTTATAAAGCGGTATGTTTTGCAAAGTCTGTCAGGGAAAGAAACAGCATGCCGCGAGAATGGGGGAGTTAAGGATGCAAAAGGCCGGACGTGCGGCGGTTGAAGTGTTTGATTGGTACGAATCCATTGTGATGGCAATTCTTGCTGTTGTTATAATTTTTGTGCTGGGCGGACGCGCCGTCGGTGTTGACGGAGAATCGATGTATCCGACATTGGAGGGTGGCAATCAGCTTTTTGTCCAGACCTTGACGGCACAGCCGACTTACGGCGATATTGTAGTGGCGGATAATTATACCGGTTACGGCGACCCGATTATTAAGCGTTTGATCGGAATGCCGGGCGACGTAATTGATATCGACCCGTCTACCAACCGCGTGATTCGCAATGGTGAATTGCTGGACGAGCCGTATTTGTCTGTCCCTACTTATCCCGAGGATTTACCGCTGCCGATTACGGTTCCGGAAGGTATGGTATTTTTGATGGGCGATAACCGAACCAATTCACTCGACAGCCGCTCTTCACAGGTAGGTTGTATTGACCAAAGAGCGCTTTTGGGTGAGGTAGTGCTCCGATTTTCGCCGTTTGAAAGAATTGAGGGATGACAAACCATGAGTGAAAATATCAATCACAGACAAATTCACTGGTTCCCCGGTCACATGATGAAAACCCTGCGCGTGATGGAGGCAAGTATTCGTCAGGTGGACGTGGTGCTGGAACTGCTCGATGCGCGCATTCCGCACAGCAGCATGAACCCGGAAATTGAGCGGATTGCGGCTGCAAAACCGCGGCTTTACCTGCTCAATAAAGCGGATTTGGCCGACCCGAATATCACGGCGGCATGGGTGCGCTATTTTAAAAATCTCGGCTGCGGCTGTGTCGCGATTACATCGAAAAACAGAAGCGGCATTGCGGCCATCAAAAAAGCGATTGACACCGAGCTGGACGAGTTGCTTTCCCGCCGCGCCGACCGTGGCATGCTGGGCGCAAAAATTCGCATTATGGTAACAGGAATTCCGAACGTCGGAAAATCAACCTTCATCAACGCGTTTACCGGCTCCAACCGTGTGCAGGCGGCTGACCGTCCCGGCGTGACGCGCGGCAAGCAATGGGTGAACGCGGGTGAGTATGAACTGCTCGACATGCCCGGTGTGCTTTGGAAAAAGTTTGAGTCGGATGATGTCGCGTCCAATCTGGCATTCATCGGTTCGATTAAAGACGATATTCTCGATGTGGAAGAAATTGCGATGCGCCTGCTGGCGCAGCTGCAAAACACCTGTCCCGACCGTTTGGAAGAACGCTACCGTCTGTCAAAAGACGACTTGGCGCTTGATGCTTATGACCTTTTGGAATGCATCGGCCGCAAGCGCGGCATGATGATGAGCGGCGGCGTTGTCAACACAGAGCGTGCGGCGCAGATGCTGGTAGACGAATTCCGCGCCAGCAAACTGGGAAGAATGTCGCTGGAAAAACCGACAAGGCCGGAAAAATCGGAGGATGCGCAGGATGAATGAACTGTATCAGTTTGACGAACAGATGCGCGCTGTGCACGGTGCGATTGCCGGAGTGGACGAAGCGGGGCGCGGGCCTTTATGCGGGCCAGTGTGTGCGGCGGCGGTTGTTTTAAACCCCGACTGTCTGCCCGAAGGGCTGAACGATTCCAAAAAGCTTTCGGAAAAAAAGCGTGAGGCGCTGTTTGATGAGATTTGCCAAAAAGCGATTGCTTATCATATTGTGATGGTGGGCCCGGAAGTGATTGACGAAAAAAATATTCTGGGTGCAACGATGTTGGGAATGAAGCAGGCGGTAGAAGGATTGCAGGGAAAAGCACAGTATGTGCTGATTGACGGAAACCGCTGCCCCGAGTTAGACATCCCGTGCGAAGCGGTAGTGAAAGGCGATGCAAAATCAGCCAGCGTTGCCGCGGCCTCGGTTTTGGCGAAGGTATCGCGTGACCGTCTGATGACGGAGCTTGCAAAAGAGTATCCGCAGTACGCGCTGGAAAAGCACAAGGGCTATCCGACCAAACTGCATTATGAGCTTTTAGACCGGTACGGTGTGGCACCCATTTACCGCAAAAGCTTTTTGAAAAAGCGCGGGTACGTTTGATGGATGCGCGCACGCTGGGGGCTTACGGGGAAAGCTTGGCGGCGGCATATTACCGCAAGCAGGGCTTTGACATTGTGGCCGCGAACTACCGCACCCGTATGGGCGAGGTGGATTTAATTGTGGCGAGTCGAAAACTTCTTGTATTTGTGGAAGTAAAAACAAGAAGCCGCGGTGCGCTTGCGCCGGGGCGGTGTTCCGTGACAAAGACAAAGCAAAAGCGTATTATCGCCGCGGCTAAAGCGTATCTTGCCGCCCATCCTGAGTGGGACTGCGCCATGCGCTTTGACGTGTATGAAGTGACGCGGCAGGAAAACACGGTACAAGAGGTTTGCATTGAAAATGCCTTTATGGTATAGTGAAAGAGAATCTGAATTAAACGGGTTCAGATGGGAGCTTGTGAAAAGGTGAAAGGGCAAAAGCTGTTTTGCCGTGCAATGCTCCGACGGGAAAGTAAACAAGGCTTTAAGCAGCGGCGAAAGAACGGTCAGGGGTGGCTGTCAGCCGCAAAAAAAGCCGCAGTGACAACGAGGGGAGTGCAAAACAATGGAATACCGCAGCACACGAGGAAACGAGCAAAAGGTCAGCGCAGCGAAAGCCATTACAACGGGCCTTGCGCCGGACGGCGGGCTGTATGTACCTTGTGAGTTTCCGAAAATGCAAGCCGATTTATCCGGCTTGACGTATGAGCAAACCGCCGTAGAAGTTTTGAAGCTGTTTTTAACGGATTATGCGCCGGAATTTTTGGCCGATGCCGCTCAAAAAGCTTATGGCTCTTTTGGCGGCGGCGCGGGGAAAACCGTGCAGACCGACGGATGCGGAACTTTTTTGGAGCTTTGGCACGGGCCTACCTGCGCATTTAAAGATTATGCGCTTCAATTGATGCCGCATTTGCTGGTAGAGGGCAAAAAGATGCTCCATGATGAGCGACTGACCCATATCTTGGTGGCGACCTCCGGCGATACCGGCAAGGCGGCGCTGGCCGGGTACGCGGGCTTAGACGGCATTCGCATTTCTGTTTTTTACCCGCAGGACGGCACAAGCCGGATTCAGGAACTGCAAATGGTGACGCAGACGGGAGAAAACGTCGGTGTATACGCTGTGAAAGGCAATTTTGACGACGCACAAAGCGGTGTGAAACGCGCATTTGGCAACAAAGCCCTTGCGGAGGAGCTGGCGAAAAACGGAGCGTACCTCTCCAGCGCAAACTCCATCAACTGGGGCAGATTGGCGCCGCAGATTGTTTATTACTTTTATTGTTATGAGCAGCTTGTAGGGCAAGGTGCTGTCACGCGCGGCCAAGCGGTGGATTTCTGTGTTCCCACCGGAAATTTCGGCGATATTCTGGCAGGCTGGTATGCAAAGCAGATGGGCCTTCCCGTGGGGCGCTTGATTTGCGCTTCCAACGAAAATGATGTGCTTACAGAGTTTTTGTCCACGGGCGTTTACAATGCGCGCCGTCCGTTTTATAAAACGGAAAGCCCGTCGATGGATATTTTGGTGTCGTCCAATTTGGAGCGCCTTTTGTATCATGTTACTGGGGATGCCGCGCAGGTGAAAGCGTGGATGGAGCAGCTTGCGAAGGAAGGGCACTATGAAGTGGGGCCCGAAGTGCTCGCAGAAATTCAAAAAACATTTGCTTGTGCGAGTGTGGATGCCGCAGGTGCTGCAAAGGAAATTGCGCGCGTTTACCACGAGGCAAATTATTTGATGGACCCGCACACCGCTGTGGCGTGCGCCGCTGCGCGTGAGAGAGCAGGGGAGAATTTGTGTGTGGTGCTGTCGACGGCAAGCCCGTATAAATTCCCGGTGAGTGTGCTGAGCGCCCTTGAACAAGCCGTGCCGCAGGATGAGTTTTCCGCGCTGGAACAGCTGGAAAAGTACAGCGGCCTGCCTGCACCCGAGGCGCTGAAATCGCTGAAAAATGCGCCGGTTCGCTTTGACCGCACGATTGAAAAAGAAGAAATTTTGACCGTGGCACGCGGAGAATAAACGCAAGCGTGAATGCCGATAGCATAAGTAAAAAGCCGGACGCATGAAGCGTCCGGCTCTGCATCAGGTATGCTTGTAAGTGTCACACATGGTTTCTTCTCCCAAAATCGCCATGCGGTTTTTTACCTTAATGCTGTTGGCGGTGCAGCAGCTGTGCCCGTCATTATGAATACAGTTTTTTACTTCACAACAAATACCGTTCAGTTTTTTTGTTTCGTTTTGCATGTTCAACGCCTCCTTTGCTCTTATTCTGCGTGCATAACGGCTGAAATATGCAGGGGGTTTTATGGCAATTTTTGTAATTGGTGATTTGCATCTTTCCATGGACGGGAAAAAGACCATGGAGGTGTTTCCGGGCTGGGAGCATTATATGCAGCGTCTGGAGGAAAACTGGCGCGCTGCCGTGCAGCCGGAAGACTTGGTGGTGTTGCTCGGAGACACTTCGTGGGCGATGTCCTTGCAGGAAACTTTGCAGGACTTTGCGTTTTTGCACACGCTTCCCGGAAAAAAGCTTCTTCTCAAAGGCAACCACGACTACTGGTGGACGACCATGGCGAAGATGGAGCGTTTTTTTGCCGAGCAGGGCTGGAATGACTTTGCCTTTTTACATAATAACTGCGTCATGCACGACGGCGTTGCCCTGTGCGGCACAAGAAGCTGGATGTTCGATGCGAGTGCGCCGCAGGATGAAAAGGTAATGGCGCGCGAATGCGGGCGGCTGCGCATGTCGCTGCAAGCCGCGGGTGAAGCAGAAAAAATTGTATTTTTGCACTATCCGCCCATTTACCCGAACGCAAATGCCGAAGAAGTGGTGGCGCTGCTGCATGAATACGGCGTAAAACGCTGTTTTTACGGACATTTGCACGGCGGTTCCATCCGATATGCGGTGCAGGGAAGGGTAGATGGCATTGAATATCGGCTTGTGAGCGCCGATTCTTTGAGATTTTGTCCTGTAAAAATTTGATTTATAGTAGCAATCTTAAAAAGTTTGTGCTATAATGATTCAATGTAAGTTTCAATATTGGAGGAAAAACCATGAAGCTCGTTAAAAATGAAAAACTGGAAAACAATCGTCATGAACTGCAATTTTCCATTGACGCCGAGACTTTCAATGCCGCTGTAAACGAGGCATTCAAGCGCGAGGCCGCTAAGTATAACATCCCCGGCTTCCGCAAAGGAAAAGCTCCCCGTCACATGATTGAAAAAATGTTCGGTGCGGACGTGTTCCACTATCCCGCAATCAACGACCTGTTCCCGGCAGCTTACGATGCAGCTGTCAAAGAGAGCGGCATTGAGCCTGTTGACCGTCCGGAAGCGGAAGTTGTTTCTTCCAGCACAGAGGACGGCGCGGTTCTGAAAGTGGCCGTTACCGTAAAGCCGGAAGTGAAAATCGGCAAATACACCGGTTTAAAAGCAACCAAGAAGGCCAATACTGTCGAGGACACAGACGTTGACGCTGAGATCGACCGTATGCGTGAGCGCAATGCGCGCATCGTTCCCCGCGAGGGCAAAGCCGAGAGCGGCGATACCGCAGTCATCGACTTTGAGGGCTTTATCGACGGCGTTGCTTTCAACGGCGGCAAAGGCGAAGAGTTCCCCTTGGTGCTCGGCTCCGGCCAGTTCATCCCCGGCTTCGAGGATCAGGTGATCGGCCATGAGGCAGGCGAGGAGTTTGACGTAAACGTCAGCTTCCCCGAGGAGTATCAGGCAGCGGAGCTTGCCGGCAAGCCCGCTGTGTTTAAAGTGAAGATTCACGAAGTCAAGGCGAAAGAGCTGCCCGCTGCCGACGATGAGTTTGCAAAAGACGTTTCCGAGTACGACACGCTGGATGAGCTGAAAGCCAACATCCGCAAGGGCATGGAAGAGCAGAACGAAAGCCGCAATGAGCTGGAAGTGGAAAATGCTTTGGTGGATCAGATTGTCGAGAGCATGGAGGCTGATATTCCGGCCTGCATGATTGAAACCCGTATCGACGAGATGGTGCGCGATTTCGAGTTCCGTTTGCAGCAGCAGGGCTTGAAGCTGAAAGATTACCTGAAGTACATCGGCGGCGACGAAGCAAAGTTCCGCGAGGGCTTCAAAGAGCAGGCGGAAAAGCAAGTGAAGATCCGTTTGGCTTTGGAGAAAGTTGTGGAGCTGGAGAAGATCGAAGCCAGCGACGAGGATTTCGACAAAGAAGTAAACCGCATTGCCGAGGCTTACAAGATGGAAGCGGACAAAGTGCGCGCCATTGTGCCTGAGGCAGAGGTGAGAAAAGATTTGGCTGTGAACAAAGCGATTGACTTCATTAAGTCCAACGCAAAAGTAACAGCGGAAAAAGCGACCAAGGCGAAGAGAACCACAAAGAAAGCTGCGGCCGCAAAAGCGGAAAAGACCCAAGAGAATACCGAAGAAACAGCGGAATAATCGTTTTGCCGAACCGCGGCGCCCCCAAAAAGGGAGCGTCGCTGCGGCGGACGTTTTATCGTGTGAGCGGCGGTGCAAAGCTTTTTGTTTCAAAAAGAGTGCCTGCACCGGTGCAGTTGTCGATTCACCGGGCTTTTTCGTGGACGATATCGAATTTTGCCCGATACATGCCAGTCGGCGTGTATCGGGTAATTGATTATTACCATTGGAGGTTCTTGTATGAGCTTAGTGCCTTATGTTGTAGAACAGACTGCCCGCGGAGAGCGTTCTTATGATATCTTTTCGCGTTTGTTGAACGACCGCATCATTATGCTGTCGGAAGAAGTGAATAATACGACTGCCAGCTTGATTGTGGCGCAGCTGTTGTATTTGGAAGGCCAAGACCCCGATAAGGACATCAGCTTGTATATCAACAGCCCGGGCGGTTCCATTACGGCGGGTATGGCGATTTACGATACGATGAACTATATCAAGTGTGACGTTTCCACCATTTGCATCGGCATGGCGGCTTCGATGGGTGCATTCCTTCTGGCTGCCGGCGCAAAGGGAAAACGCATGGCGCTGCCGAACAGTGAGATTATGATTCACCAGCCGCTCATCAGCGGCGGCGGACTGCAGGGGCAGACGACGGATATTAAAATTCATACGGATCATCTTGTGCGCACTCGTGAAAAGATGAACACCATTTTGGCGCAGCGCACCGGAAAAACCGTGGAGCAAATTGCCTTGGATACTGAGCGCGACAACTACCTGAGCGCGCAGGAGGCAATGGAATACGGCTTGATTGACTCTGTGATTACAAGCCGTTAAGTGAGGGATTTTATGCCACAAAAACGCAATAAAGACAAAGACATGATCTGTAATTTCTGCGGGAAATCACAGGCAGATGTCGAACGAATGATCATCGGTCCGGGCGTGAATATTTGTAATGAATGCATCGAGCTTTGCTACTCTTTGCTCGATGAAGAAGGCAAGCCCGATGTTCAGCGCAGAAAACAAGCGGCGCACCGCGCGGCTGCACCGGCTCGTCAGGATGTGCGCATTTTGACTCCGGCGCAAATTAAAGAAGGTTTGGATCAATACGTGATTGGGCAGGATTCCGCAAAAGTTGTTTTGGCGGTGTCGGTGTACAATCATTACAAACGTATTTTGTCCGGTGAACAAGGCGATGTAGACCTGCAAAAGAGCAATGTTCTTTTGCTTGGCCCCTCCGGCGTCGGCAAAACACTTTTGGCGCAAACGCTGGCAAAGATGCTGAATGTTCCCTTTGCCATCGCTGATGCAACCACTTTGACGGAAGCGGGCTATGTCGGTGAGGACGTCGAGAATATCCTTTTAAAATTGATTCAAGCGGCTGATTTTGACATTGAGCGCGCCGAAAAGGGTATTATTTATATTGACGAAATTGATAAGATTACCCGAAAAAGTGAAAATCCCTCTACGACACGTGATGTAGGCGGTGAGGGCGTACAGCAGGCTTTGCTGAAAATTTTGGAGGGTACTGTCAGCAACGTTCCGCCGCAGGGCGGCCGCAAACATCCGCAGCAGGAGTTTATTCAAATTAACACAAAAAACATCCTGTTCATTTGCGGCGGTGCGTTTGAAGGCTTGGAAAAGCATATCCAAAAACGCACGGAGCAGTCTTCGATGGGCTTTGGAAGCCAGCTGAAAAAGAGCGCAGAAGAGCAAAAGAAAGAGCTTTTGCGCCTCGTTGAACCGCACGACTTAGTCAAATTCGGCTTGATCCCCGAATTGATTGGCCGTATTCCGGTGGTGACGGTGCTCGATGCACTTGATGAGGATGCGCTGGTTCGTGTTTTGCAGGAGCCGAAAAACAGCCTTGTCAAGCAGTATCAAACACTGATGAAGATGGATCAAGTGGAGCTGGACTTCACAGAGCCTGCGCTGCATGAAGTGGCGAAAAAGGCAATTGCCCTGAAAAGCGGTGCGCGCGGTTTGCGCAGCGTGATGGAGCAGGCGCTCATTTCTGTGATGTTTGATATTCCGAGTGACCCGACCATCCGAAAAGTGACCGTGACAGAAAAGACGATCAACGGCGGAAAGCCGGAAATTGAGCACGGTGTACCGGCGGTGCGTTACAGCGAAAAAGAAGAATAATTCTTTCTGTTTTGCATCTTTCTTTCGCTTTCGCTGAGCGCGAAGCGGAATGATTTATTTTATCCTACAAATCAAAGACGCCATGTGCGGCCCAGAGATTCTCTGTGTTTGCACATGGCGTTTTTTCGTGATAAATCATCAAAAATAAAAAGGAAAAGCAAATTGCCTTTTCGCCTGTTTTTCAAAAAGGCATTAGAAAACAGGGGGGCCTGAGAGATAGACTGCACGCCGCTCCATTTGATTAAAACGAAGTTCAAACACCAGCCGCGGAACTTGCATTTCCCCGTTTAATGGGTCATAGACATAATAGTAAAACAGGTCAAACCCATATAATACCAGACAGTGGAGATTGCTGTAAGGACGGTATTCCATGCCGCTGTCGAACATGATCCAAGTGCGCTGGCTCTGTTGTACCGGAGCAAAATCAAGTGTTGCCCAAAAAACAACGGGAGTTCCTTGAGAAACCAACTGTTTTAAAACGAATGGCTCTGCACCGGTTAAATCAAAGGCGCGCAGCACAGAACCCTGCTCTTGCAGATATCGATTGGCTGCGGCGCAAAGCGGGGCGGCGAAGCAGTAATAGCCAAGCCCGGAGGCATCTCCGCAGTAAGTAAGGGAGGGGTCTCCCGAATAATAACCGTGCCAAGTACGCGCCAAAGGCGTAGTGGGAAGGTAGGTTTCTGAGATTTCCACTTTATCTGCCGGGTATCCGTAATATTGAAGCGCAATTGAAAGGCTGGTCGCTTCACAGCCGTTGGGAAGTTCGGGAAGCTGAAAAGTACCCTCCAAATTTAAAATGCGTGATGCAGCAGACAGTTCAGCGTCAAAAATGGATGTGTTTTCCAGCGATTGCAATAGACCAGGATGAGGCAAAGGGATTCCTAAACATAACATGAGCGTGGTGCAGAAAATGCAAAATAACATGCTTTTTGCACGGCGGAGCTTTGATTTTCGTTCTAATACGGCAGTATGCATCAAAAGCCCCCTTTGCTCCAGCGATTTTCTTCGTGTTATTTCTTTATGGTAACACAAAATTCGACAAGGTGCAACGGCGAGGCATACCTTTGATATCCCGGTGTTTTTATGTTATAATGATACCTATGCAATGAGGGGCTTTCTAAAACGCCGAGATTTTTATTTTTCCGTGTGAAAGAACGATCATTGGCAAAAGCGATTTTGTGCTTTTGACCTTAGAATTTCTGCGTTCTTGTGCAAAGCGGTGCGCGGCTCAGTTTTGGAAATGCCCTAAAAGAAAAGGAGCTTACAGCTTTTGAAACAATATCAAGCGGTTTTATTTGACTTAGACGGGACGCTGGTTGATACACAGCGTGGAATTATTTTTTGTTTTGAACAGACTTTTGCACAATTTGGGGTTGCGCTGGGGGAAAACCAGCTCAAGCGCTACTTAGGGCCGCCGCTTCGGGAGAGTTTCGGTGAGCACTTGCCGCAGGACATGGTAGAACAGGCTGTGGAAAAGTATCGTGCACTTTATGACCGCTGCGGCATTGAGCAGGCGCAGGTGTTTGACGGAGTTTTGCCGATGCTTAAGGCATTGAAAGAGCGCGGCATTGTCACTGCCGTAGCAACCTCAAAAATGCACGAAGTAGCACAAAAGGTGCTCGAATATTTTCACCTGAGCGAATATTTTGATGTGATTCAAGGTGCGTCGCGCGACAGCAGTTTAGATACGAAAACCGCAGTAATGCAAAGAGTGCTCGAGCATCCCGCGCTGAAAGGCTGCCGGGCCGTGATGGTGGGCGACCGGGAGCACGATTTGACAGGTGCGGCAAACTGCGGCATTGATGCGGTAGGATGCATGTATGGTTATGCCCAGCCCGGCGAATTAGAAGCAGGAGAAACCGTGTACTTAGCTGATACACCGCAAGACCTGACAAAGTGGCTGATGCAATCTTGCCTTTCCAAAGGTGCATCTTATGAATGAAAGACTTGATATATCAGATTTTTGGAGTGTGATGGCCGGATACGGGCCTGCATTTTGGTGCGGCGTTGTTACCGCAGTTATTGTGTTTATTGCAGAAGCAATTCTTTGTAAGCGCGGAATTATTTTTGCGGGCGGGGAAAAGAAGATAGCTAAGGCACGGGCGGCGGGAAACATAATTCAGGCAACAATGGTGAGCTGTAGATATAAAGACCGCGGGCCTGATCAGAATACGGCGAACCGCATGTACATCGCGTCGTATGAGTATACTGTAAATGGAGTAAAAAGCGAAAATCAATCGTTTCAACAAGCATCGAGCCTCCAAGGAGAATTTATTTGTATTACATATCGAATCCTAAAAAGGTGTTTTCGGAATATGATGCTGAGTCGGGGTATTGGCAAATTTTATTGTATATTGTCCCGGTGCTTGCTGCATTTTGTGTCATGAAGCTATTGGGGTTTGAAGGATAAAAATAAAGAGTGAAAACAGCACTATACGATTTTGAAAGAGAAAGCGCGCCTGAAATTTTTTGAGATGAACCTAAAAGCATTTTCAAGCGCTTGAAGATTGAGGTGCATTTTGGAAAAATATTTTAAACCAATTTTCAAGGCGATATATTCTTATGAGGCGGAGAATATGAATGGTTCGTCGCCACCTTAAAAAAGCTGTCACGCTTTGATTTTGTGCGGTGAATCGATCTGCGGGAATTTTGACTTTCCAGTTTGAAATAAAGTATTTGTCTTGCTTTTTCAGCCATTTCTTTATCATGCATAACAGCAGGACAGCCCTTGGAGAGGGGCTTTCATAAACTACTACGCTATCAATAAGGAGAAATCAAATAATGAAAGTAACGGTACTTGGCTGCGGAAGATGGGGCTCGTTTTTGGCTTGGTATCACAGCCGGCACAATGAAGTAATGGTGTGGGGCCGGGAGGGTTCGCGCGGTTTGGCAGAATTGGCAGACAATCATTCTAACCGTTATGTAACACTGCCGGAAAGTGTGCGCTACACCACTTCCCTGCAAAAAGCAGTAGATTTTTCCGATTGGATTGTCATTTCGATCAGTGCGCAGCAGCTGCGCTCTTTGGCGGCATCGCTGAACGAGTGTTCTTTAGAAGGAAAAACCGTTATTTTGTGCATGAAAGGTTTGGAGTGCGAAACCGGAAAACGCTTGACCGAAGTATTTCGTGAGGAAGTGACACAGCCTGTGGACTTGGCTGTTTGGGTTGGGCCCGGGCATGTAGAGGATTTTACCGCAGGAATTCCCAATTGCATGGTGGTGGATTCCGACAACCCGCAGACGGTGGAGCGAATTGTGGACACGTTCAGCTCGGAACTCATTCGTTTGTATAAGGGCGCGGATTTAATCGGAACAGAAATCGGAGCCGCCGCAAAAAATGTGATTGGCATTGCGGCGGGCATGCTGGACGGAATTGGCGTAAGCAGTTTGAAAGGTGCGCTCATGGCACGCGGAGCGCGGGAAATTGCACGTTTTATTCGCGCAATGGGCGGAAATGAACTGTCAGCATATGGGCTTTGTCATCTCGGCGACTATGAGGCGACGCTGTTTTCCCAGCACAGCCATAATCGGCTGTTTGGAGAAAGCTATATCAAAGGCGAAGATTATCAAGCGCTGGCAGAGGGCGTGCCGACTTCTAAGGCATTGGTGTATTTAGGAAAGGAAAAGGGTGTAGAGCTTCCGATTTGCCAAACCGTTTACCGGGTCATTTATGAAAAACAGGACGCGAAAGAGGCGTTGAAGGCATTATTTGCGCGCTCGGTTAAAAATGAGTTTGCGCTTTAAACAGAGCGGTAAGAACCAAATAAAATCCCTTCGCATATAGTAAAAAAGGCGATACGCCAAACAACAAGGAGGGATTTTTCATGGCGGATGATAATATTTTTTTAAACAGCGACCCCGTGATTGACGAAAAGCTTTACCCCAGAGAGGCGGACGGTATTCTGCGCACGACAATCGAGGAATTTGACTTGCAGAATTGGAACGATACCCCGTCTGACGAAACGCCGAAAGAGTGTTCGTGCGGAACGTGCAGCTGCGGGCGCTGTACCTGTGGCGTGCAAAAGGATGCAGACGAGGAACAAGAAACGGAAGAAACCGAGTTTGTAGCACCGTAAACGGGTTATGGAGAAAACGCCCGGTGCTTTGTGAAAAGCAGAGAGATTCCGCTTATTGTGTAAAACGGTACTGCGTGAAAAGGCCCGGTTTTTACAAAAGCTTCCGGTGTTTTTGGGTCTTCTCACTTTGCAGAGAAAAGTCGGTGAATCTCTTTTTTGCATAAACACTTTGGGTGAACAGAGCTGTTTGGCGCACGCCGCAGACTTTCTTTTCAAAGAAAGTGCGGCGTGCGGTTTAATATCGCCCGGGAAACAACTTTTACAGCAAAGGATAGTTGACGCGGGACAGAAAATAAGGGATAATAGAGAGCAGAACATACTGCTGCATTTCAATTGGATTTCAAGAAAGAGGGCGAGTACCTTTGGCATATTACCACTGTTTGTTGTTTGATGTAGACGGCACGCTGCTGGATTTCAGCGCGTCGGAGCAAGCGGCGCTCAAGGAAACCTTTGAGCATTACGGATTTGAGCGCAAAAAGGAAATGCAAGCGCGTTATGCAGAAATTAATGCTTCGCTTTGGGCGGCGCTCGAGCGAGGAGAAATCAAGCAGGACAAGCTGGTGATTCAGCGCTTTGAAATGCTGTTTCAGGAGTTTCAGGTGAAAGCAAAGCCTGCTGAGGTGAATGAGTTTTATTTATCTCAGCTGGCGGCACGCGCGGATGCGTTTGAGGGTGTACAGGAGCTTTTGCAGGAGCTTGCAGAAGTGGCGACGCTCGCTGTGGTGACAAACGGCGTAGAGCGCGTTCAGAAAAAGCGCTTGGAGCAAGCGGGACTGACGAAATATTTTGACGGATTTTTTATTTCCAGCAAAGTGGGGGCTACAAAGCCCTCTCGCAAGATTTTCGATGCCGCTTTGCGGGAATTGGGCGTAGAAAACAGGGAAAAAGTTTTGATGATCGGCGATTCTGTAAAAGCGGATATCGTCGGAGGGAAAAATGCTGGGCTGGCAACTTGCTGGTGCAACTTTTCAGGACAAGATTCGGCAGGGACAGTCAAGGCAACCTATACGATTGAACATTTGCAGGAACTGATGAATATCGTTATGGAACCGGAGGAGCTTGTCAATGTTGGAAACCCGGAAAAACGCCATCAAATTTAATTCTTCAAACGGAAGCAATCAAATTGCAGGCTATTGGCTGGAACATGAAACGGTTCGGCCCAAAGCTATTTTGCAAATTTCGCACGGAATGTGCGAGTATTTTTCGCGCTATGATGACTTCGCCGCTTTTATGGCACAGCACGGTTACCTTGTGTGCGGCAATGACCATTTAGGACACGGGCAGAGTGCGCCCGACGGCGAGGAAGGCTTTTTTGCCGCGCAGGACGGTGCGGATTATGTACTGCGTGATTTATACCAGATGAATGCGCTCATCAGCCGGAAATACCCCGGTCTGCCTGTGTTTTTGCTGGGGCACAGCATGGGCAGTTTTTTTGCACGGCGTTATGCGGTGCTTTATCCGGAAACCATCAAGGCCTTAATTTTAAGCGGAACGGCCGGCCCGAACCCGATGGCAAAGGTAGGCATCGCCTTGACGGAAATGCTCAGCAAAACAAAAGGTCCGCAGTATCGTTCACGGCTGGTGTACGGCATGGCGTTTGGGCAGTATTTAAAGAAAATTCCCCACCCGGCAACGCCTTACGATTGGATTACCCGTGACGAGGAAATTGTTCATCAATATGCGGGTGATCCGAAATGCACGTTTCTGTTCAGCGTGAGTGCATTTCATGACTTAATGCGCACTTTGGACGCCGTGAGCTCTCAGCGCTGGGCAAACCGCTTGCCGAAAGCCTTACCCATTGCCTTATTTGCCGGTGATATGGACCCCGTCGGAGATTACGGCAAAGGTGTGCGCAAGGTGTATCAAATGCTGCGCAAAGCGGGCGTGAAAGATGTAGAAATGAAGCTTTATCACGGCGCGCGGCATGAGATTTTAAACGAAACAAACCGCCAGCAGGTATATGCCGACGTGCTGGCGTGGTGTGAAAAGCACATCGAAACATTGTAAACAAAGCATGGACAGGAAAAGAGGGGGAAAAGCCCCTCTTTTCGTTTGAGCGATTCAGGTTCGGAAAAGGGCACATTTCTTTGTGTGCTAAAATATCCGAAACAAACGAGGCAGGAGAAGGGATTTTATCTACCATGATATTGACAGTACAGCATTTAGAAAAATACTTCGGTGCTCAGGTATGTCTAAAGGATATCAGCTTTCAGCTGGATGCGCAGGACCGCGTGGGAATTATCGGAGAAAACGGAGCGGGAAAAACAACGCTGATTCAGTGCATTACCGGCGA
This sequence comes from Candidatus Ruthenibacterium merdavium, assembly GCA_019119935.1. Taxonomy (GTDB): domain Bacteria; phylum Bacillota; class Clostridia; order Oscillospirales; family Ruminococcaceae; genus Ruthenibacterium; species Ruthenibacterium merdavium. The sequence goes on from DWWA01000051.1 coordinate 40,895, forward strand.
GTATGAGCCGGACGCAGGCGAATTGGTGTTCGCCAAGGGGACAGTGGTAGGGTATTTGCGCCAAAACAGCGTGCTTGACCCGACGCAGACCGTGTACGGAGAAATGGAAAATGCGTTTCGCCCCGTGCTGGATGCCATGCAGGAAATGCAGGCGCTGGAAAAGCGTATGGAGCAAGGGGAACACGACGAAGCGCTGTTAGAACGTCACGACCGTTTGCAATCGATTGTCGATGCGGCCGACGGCTACCACATGGATACGCAAATTAAGAAGATTTTAAACGGTATGGCTTTTGCGCCTGAAACCTATGAAAAGCGTGTGTCGGTTTTGTCGGGCGGTGAGCACACGCGTCTTTGCCTGGCAAAGCTGCTGCTTCAGCGTCCCGATTTGCTGATTTTAGACGAGCCGACGAACCACTTGGATTTCGCCACACTCGAATGGCTGGAGGAGTATCTGAAAGGTTATCCCGGCGCGATTTTGACCGTGAGCCATGACCGTTACTTTTTAGATACGGTGTGCAACCGCATTTTTGAGATTGAGGAAAACAAGCTCACATCATACAAAGGCAATTACTCGGCGTATCTTCCGCAGAAGGAGGCCGCCGTTGCCCTTCAGCAAAAGCAGCATGATGCCGATGTGGAAAAGGCGGCAAAGCTGGAAGATTACATTGCCCGCAACTTGGTGCGCGCTTCTACGACTAAAATGGCGCAAAGCCGACGCAAGCAGCTGGAAAAAATGGAAATCACCGAAGCGCCGAAAACGACGCACCGCGCGCTGAAATTTCGCTTTGAGTTCGATGTGACTCCGTATAATGAAATTTTAACGGCAAAAGATTTGAGCATGAGCTTGGGCGGCAAAAAGCTGTTTGAACATTTGGATTTAAAGGTGCTGCGTGATGAGCGCCTGGTGATTGCCGGGCCGAACGGCACGGGAAAATCCACGCTGCTGAGAGTGCTGGACGGCAAGCTGCGTCCGCAGACGGGGACAGTGCGGCTTGGGCCCGGTGCAAAACCGAGTGTCTTTGAACAGCAGCAGCTGCGCCGTGCCGGAACGGTATTGAGTGCCTTGTGGGATCAATATCCCAAGATGACCGAACTCGATGTCCGAAGCCATTTAGCAAAGCTGAATTTCCGGGGAGAGGATGTTTTTAAGCCTTGCGCGGCACTCTCCGGCGGTGAGCTGGCACGTCTGCGTTTTGCGGAAATTTTGCTCGAGCGGCCCAATTTGCTGTTTTTGGACGAGCCGACGAACCATTTGGACATTTACACGCGAGAAACCCTCACCGAAGCCTTGAGCGCTTACGAGGGTGCTTTGGTACTCGTAACCCATGACCGTTATTTGATGAACGCCTTGCAATGTCCGATTTTGTACTTAGAGGACACGGGAGCTGTGCGTTATGAAAGCTATGACGCAATGATGCACCGTGCACAGAGCGCGCCCGTTGAGGCAAAGCCGGAGAAGAAAGAACCGGCAAAGCCGGCATACGGAAAAGAACAGCGCAGAAAGCGCGCCCAGCTGAGAGAAAAAATTAAAAAGCTGGAGGATGAGCTGGAGGCCTTGGAGCTTCAGATTATGGACTATGAGGCGCAGATTAACGACCCTGAGGTGCTGAAAGACCATGTCAAGCTCCATGAAGTGTGCGATGCACTGGAGGATACACGCTTTCGACAGGAAGAGGCGCTGAACGAGTGGGAACAGGCGGTAGAAGAGCAGGAAGCCTATGAGCAAGAAGAAAACAGCGTACAGGCATAATAAAGCCACTCTATAAGCCAATCAAACAAAAAATAAAAACACACGGCACTTGAAACTCAGTGCCGTGTGTTTTGTCTTTTGCAGAAAATTAACCGGCAATTCCGATTTTGCCTGCCAGCGTTGTATCGGTCGAAAAACCGTTCAGGCTGTAAAGCACCAAAATGCGGTCATACTGCCCTTCGCTTAAAATTTGGTCGATGCGCTGATTGTTGGCACGGAAGTCAACAATCGCAATTTCAGCGTAGTGCTCGACAAGGTAGGGAACAAAGGCGTTTGCATAGCTGTCTTTGATGACGAGAAGCTTGCCTTCTCCGTTGCCTTTTACTGTGGAAAAGGCATTGTTTCCTCGAAGGAAAGCACGGTACTTGTCGCGGGTGTCAAAATAGGACAGCTCGTATAAACCGCCTGTTTCATCCTGATACGTTCCGTCCTCTTGCTCTACATCGTAAACAACCAGAGGATTCGGGAAATCGGCATACTGAATGACATCGGGAACGGCGTTCCATTTGCGCGCCGAGGAATAGTTCGTGCCATAGAAATCTTCCACTGTTTTCCAGGGAATTGCGTCATATGCAAGCGGCGTCATGCCTTTGGAGGAAACATAGTTTTCATAGGCGTAGAAGGCACCGTCTGCCGTCCAGTGATGGTCGGTGCGATAGTAGATGTATTCGTCTTTATGTGCGCTCAGTGTGTCGCGTAAATCATACACGGTGGCTTTATCGCCAAGGCGTTCGTTCACCTTGTCGAGCGCGGCACCTTCATCAGCGATAGGGGCATAGGCGGGAAGAAGATCCTTGAGAACCAAACTGGCAGAAGGCACAATCATCACATCCACCATGTCGGGATGACGCTCACACATCTTTTCCAGCGCACTCAGATTATTTTCAAACCGCGTGCCGATGGAGAGCATTTTGGCAAACATCATATCATTTTTTCCGTACCACACGCCGTTATTTTCGGTTTTGAGCAAAGCGCCCTCCACCATGCTTTTTAAGTTGATCCATTCATCGCGCAGCGCCACTTGGTCGCGCGTATAAGTGTCGTATTTTGCCATCCAGGTCTGCGTGGAGTCTTCCTCCAATACGCTTTTGAGTGAAAAGGCAGGACGCTGTGCCAAAGTGCGGTTTTCCAGCTCTGAGCGTTCCCGTTTTGGCCAAAGCTCGTCCACCACCGCAAACACGCAGAGAAACGCGAGGAACAGAAAAATAATGGGATATTGCTTGAATGAAGCAAAGAATTTACGCATTTTCTCTCCTCCTCAGAAACGGAAATACAAAAACGGGCTGTTGGTGGCATCCACCATATAGGCAACGGTAATGAGAAATACCACGGCCAAAACCAGCCCGCGCACAGCAACGTGACGCTTTAAAAAGGCGTAGATTTTCGTGGTAACAGGCGTACATGCCAAAATGCTGACTGCAAGCAGAACGCCGTAGTTGCGCAGGTAATAAAGCGCAGAAGCGCCGCCGGAAGGCACAAACATTTTTTGAAGCAAAAGCCCCAGCGACACGCCGTAATCACTGCCGACGAAGAGCGCCCAGCCGATGACAACCAATACCATCGTGTAAATGTGCGGCCACACGCGGCCTTTTTTCAGATGGGGCAGCAGCCACAGCTTTTCAATCATCAAAAGAATACAATAATAGACGCCCCAGAAGATGAAGTTCCAGTTGGCGCCGTGCCAAAAGCCCGTTAAGAACCAGACAACGGCGATGTTGAACAGCTGGCGGCGGATGCCCAGACGGTTGCCGCCGAGAGGAATGTACACATATTCGCGGAACCAGCTGGAGAGTGTCATGTGCCAGCGGCGCCAAAATTCTGTAATGCTGCGGGAGATATACGGCAAGTTAAAGTTGTCGGGGAAATCAAAGCCCAGCATTTTTCCCATGCCGATGCCCATCATGGAATAACCGGAAAAGTCAAAATAAATTTGCAGAGAATAAGCAAGAATTCCGAGCCAAACCAGAGGGGTGGAAGCATTAGAAAGCCCGATGGCGGCATCGCCGCCGCTTTGGCCCACAATGTCATACCAGAGCTTGGAAATGCCGTCTGCCAAAAGCACTTTCTTCGCCAAACCGAAAATAAAAAGCGAAATGCCTTCGTCCACGCGGTCTAAGGTGACACGCTGATGATAAACGTGAAGGCGGTCGGACACATCGCGATATTTCACAATCGGGCCGGCGATCAGCTGCGGGAACATGACAACATATGCGCCGAAATCAATCAGATTGCGCTCGGCTTTCACATCTCCGCGATATACGTCAATGGAATAGCTCATCGTTTGGAAGGTATAAAAGCTGATGCCCAGCGGAAGAACAATCCAATCGAGTGTGGAAATCGAAGCGCCGGTCAGCGCGTCAATATTCTGGATGAAGAAGTTGGTATACTTGAAAAAGCCAAGCATGCCGAGGCTGCCGACAATGCTGTAAATCAGAAATGCTTTTTTCAGTTTGGGTTTTGCGGCAAATTTTTCAATGCCGAGGCCGGCGGTGTAGTTGATGAGAATCGCGGCCGCCATGACGGGGAACAGGCGAACTTCACCCCATGAGTAAAACACCAAACTGCACAGGAACAAAACCGTGTTTTTCCATTTGCCGGGCGCTAAGTAATACAGCGCCAAAGTAATTGGCAAAAATCGAAATACAAACAAAATTGTACTGAAAACCATGAAAGAAATACTCCTTTATGCAAAAATGCATACAGCGCACAGCGGCGCCGTGATAAAAACTCCGCAAAAACATTTGTTTTTGCGGAGCATTTGCAAGGTCTGCTTTGTTAAAAGCAATTATTTCAGCGCCTCGTCGATGGCCTTGTCCACGTCGTCGTAATTTACGTCTGCGCCCGCCAAAGCCAGCACGGCATAGTCGCCTTTTGTCACAACACGGCCTTGTTTGTTCTGCTCATAACCAACGGGAAAATCCTCTTTATAGGTTTCAAACTGCGCCACAAGGCCGTCACGGTAAGCTTCCATAGCAGCTTTTACGTCGTCCACCTTGCCGGAAGCGGCCTTCACAACCAGCACCGCGCCGGACTGGCCATTTACTGTGGTGTACTGGCCTGCAAATTCTTCGTACAAATCAGACGCAAGATTCACCGTAAAGGTAAGATCATCCGCAGTGAAATCGGACGGATTTTGAATGTTGCAGACAGCGGCGACGGAGTTTGCAACGTCCGAAACATTATAATTGGCAGAGGAGCCGGAACAGCCGACCAACGCCATGCCCATCAGACAAACAGAAAACAAAGCGGCAAAAATTCGTTTCATAGCACACAGTTCCTTTCTGAAGAAAAAGTTTCCTTTTTTCATACATGAAATCATTGTACACGAACCGCCTTGGATTTTCAAGGCTTTTTCAAAGCATCGTCCGCTTTTTTACCTTTTATACACATCGATGACAAATTACTTGAAAAACAAAGCGATTCTTGACAGCACCGCCGCTTTCTTCTACAATCAAAACCGGAAAAGCGTTTGAAAAAACATGATAATAAAGAAGAGGTAACAAATGAAAAAATCCAAAATTGCTGCTGTGTGTGCGCTGGCGCTTTTCATGGCCGGCTGCGGGGTGCAGGAGGCAAGCACAACCACATACGCAATGAGCACAGTGGTATCGCAGACTGTTTGGGCGCAAAGCCCCGAAAAAGTTTGCAGCCGGGTACAGCAGGTTCTCACCGATTTTGAAAATCAGTACTCTCTTTATCGTTCGGGCAGTGAAGTGCTGGCAATCAATGAAGAGGCAGGCAAACAGCCGGTTTCGGTTTCTTCTGAGATGTACCATTTTTTGCAGCAGGCGCTTGTGTTAGAGAAAGGGTATGAGGACTGTTTTGCGCTGACGATGGCGCCTGTGACGCTGGCATGGGGAGTTTATACCGATACACCGCGTGTGGTGACGACAGAAGAGCGGGAACAGTTACTAGAGCTGGTGGATGACAGCGCGCTGACACTGCTCGAAGACGGAAAAGTGCAGCTTAAAAAAAGCGGGCAAGGGCTCGACTTGGGCGGAATTGCAAAAGGAGCGGCATGTGATGTGGTGCGTGCAGTTTACGAAGAGGAAGGAGTAAGCGGCGCACTGTTTGACCTCGGCGGAAATTTGATGGCAGTAGGGAAAAAACCGAACGGACAGGCCTTTCGGGTGGGCTTTCGTGACCCCGTTGAGGGACAATCTTCTGCGATGGCATCGTTTGAATTAAACGATGAAGTAATTGCGGTTTCAGGCGGATATGAACGCTTTTTTGAAGCGGACGGAAAACGATATGCACATATTTTTGACCCGCAAACCGCAGCGCCGGCAGAGAGTGATTTACTTGCAGTCGGAATCGTTTCCCCCAGTGGGATGGAGGCGGATTTTTATTCTACGGCTTTATATGTCGGCGGGCTGGAGCGCACCTTAGATTATATGAAGCAAGGCGGAAAAGCGTTGGCGCTGTCGGTCGACGGGGTGTTTTATGTGTCGGCTCAGCTGAAAGATACTTTCCGCTGGGAAAACGGAAAAGAAAGTGTGTATACATTGCAATGGATTGAGGCGGACGAAACATGAAGCGGTTTACCACACGAAAAACAGCTCAGCTCGGGCTGCTGTTTGCCTTGGCAATGGGGCTTTCCTTTTTAGAAATGCAAATTACGCCGCTGCTTGGGCTCGCACCCGGTGTAAAACCGGGGCTTGCCAATGTGGTGGTGATGTACAGCATGGTTTCGATGGGGGCTTTTTCAGGGCTCGTCCTGACACTGCTGAAAGCGGGTTTTGTTTTAATGGTGCAGGGCCCGATGGCGGCGGTGCTGAGTTTATGCGGCGGGCTTTGCGCATTGGGCGCAATGGTGCTGGTGCACAAGCTGAAAGGGACGGACTTTATGCTGGCGGTTACCGGAGCTGTATTGCATAACGCCGGACAGCTTGCGGCGCTTTCGTTCCTTTTTATCCAAAGCGGCTATACGTTTTATTACGCGCCGGTGCTGCTTATATCCGGGCTTTGCATGGGAACTTTGACGTCGTGGCTGCTCAAACACATGCGCACGCGGATGAAAAAATGGGACTCGTAAGAGTTAAAAAATCTTTATTGAGAATTTTTATCAATAAACACTTGACATTATTAACGAGGTGCGCTATAATAACATCAGACAGCAGAAAGGCTGTTGGTTCGTTAGGAACAAATGGATGAAAAATAAAATGTTTATGAATGTTTTGGAGGTAATGAAAATGGCTAAGTTTGTTTGCACCGTATGTGGTTATGTTCATGAGGGCGACGCTGCTCCCGAGTTCTGCCCGATCTGCAAGGCTCCCGCTGAGAAGTTCATCGAGCAGAGCGGCAACATGTCTTGGGCTGCTGAGCACGTTGTAGGCGTTGCAAAGGGCGTTGACGAGGAGATCATCCAGGGTCTGCGCGAGAACTTCATGGGCGAGTGCACTGAGGTTGGTATGTACCTGGCAATGGCTCGTGTGGCTCATCGTGAGGGCTATCCTGAGATCGGCCTGTACTGGGAGAAAGCTGCTTACGAAGAGGCAGAGCATGCTTCCAAGTTTGCTGAGCTGCTCGGCGAAGTTGTGACCGACTCCACCAAGAAGAACCTCGAGATGCGCGTTGAGGCTGAGAACGGTGCAACCGCTGGTAAAACCGCACTCGCTAAGAAGGCAAAAGAGCTGGGCTTGGATGCGATCCATGACACTGTTCACGAGATGGCTCGCGACGAGGCTCGTCACGGCAAAGCTTTTGCTGGCCTGCTGGCTCGTTACTTCGGCTAATTACAAACGACATAATGCAAAACGTCTGCCGCAAGGCAGGCGTTTTGTATTTTCTCATTGATGTAAAAAAACATCCGAAATTTTGGGAGCGGGTTTCTCTCCAAAATTTCGGATGTTTCTTTTATTTGCAGTTTGTTTGATGAAAAATTTGAAGCAAGCGGGCACTAAGATTTCCGCCGCCGCTCTTCGCTTTTGAAAATGCAGCGCGTTGGAAAGCGGGGCAGCATACGGATAGGGTTGTTCCTTATCGGTTTTTATGTTACGATATGTGATATCGGCGCACACAGAATGAGAGAACGCTCTTTATTCAAACATTTGATGAACCATTCGTGCGCCTGTGCGCGGGCAGACAAAAACCTCTTGTTTCGCGTTGCACACGGCGAGGAAAACATCCTCCAGCTGAAAGCCCTGTTTTTTCAGTTCCTTGAGCAATGTGGATTCGTTTAAGCTGCAAAATTTAAAATTGCGGCGCAGAATATTTCCGTCCATCACCAGTGTGGTGCACGGGTGCTCTTGGTTGGGGTAAAGAGATAAATCCGAAGGCGTTGCCGGACGGTACTCTGCTTTCGGCAAAATGCTGATATGGCCGTTGGTTTCCAAAACGGCAGTGTCAATTTGCGATAAATCAAAATATCCGGCGGTGCGGCACTGGGTTAAAAACTCGGCCGTGTCCATGCGAGCGTGGAGCAAATTTTTTTCGTAAAGCTTATTATGCTCGAACAGGATAACAGGTTTTCCGTTGAAAAAATTGCGCAGAACTGCTGATTTGCAGCTGAAAAAGTTGATGAAAAAGGCAAATGCTGCATACACTGCAATGGCGAGAAGTGCCGGCCAGTATTCTCCTTCGATATCAATCGCAAGGTCGGCGGCAATGGAGCCCACCGTGATGCCGCTGATGTAGTCAAATAAATTCATTTGACTGACTTGACGGTTACCGGCAATTTTCGTGAAGATAAACATGGCGGCAATTGACAAAACGGAAGTATATAAAATGCGAACAAACATAAAAAGCTCCTTTCAAAAAGGGGATAGAAAAAAGCAGAATGGATAAACCCATATGCTGCGATTATTTTTGCCGCAGCGCGGTGCGGTTATGCGTTTGCAATAAGCGACGGCAGAACTTTATGGAATTTTGAAAGCGGAGAGGATGGCGAACTTGAAACATATTTTTATTGTGAATCCGATTTCGGGAAAAGCGGATGCCGGGTTATATCTTGTGCCGGATTTGCTGGACGCGGCAAAGCGCAATGAAATTGATTATGAAATATTGGTAACGGAATATCCCGGACATGCCAAAGATTTAGCGCTGGAACGTGCCAGAGGCGAGCAAGCTGTGCGTGTTTATGCATGCGGTGGCGACGGCACGCTCAATGAAGTAACGGAAGGCGTATTTTTATCGCAGAACCCGCAAGCGGAAATTGCCTGTGTGCCGTGCGGCTCCGGTAACGACTTTATCCGAAACTTTGGCGAGGCAGAAGACTTTTTAAACTTAGACGCGCTGATTCAAGGAAGCGGCGTTGGCATAGATTTAATGCAGACGCATAAAGGAGTGGCGACGGCCATTTGCTCTGTCGGCATTGATGCCGATATCGCATACGGCATTCCGCGCTTTCGCCGCGTTCCGCTGTGCGGAGGGCACATGGCTTATAATTTGTCCATCCTTCAGCGGCTTTGCACGAAAATGGGACGAAAAATGCTGGTGGATTTGGACGGGCGGCGCATTGAGGACGAATTTTTGATTGCCACCGTCTGCAACGGTTCGTACTACGGCGGCGGATTTTGCGCTGCGCCTCAAGCGGACATGCATGACGGATGGCTTGATGTGATTTTAGTCAAAAAAATCAGCCGTATGCATCTTGCCGGTGTTTTGGCAAAGTACAAAAAAGGACAGCACATGGACGGCGATGAAGTGGCGCAGCCGTATCGTTCCATTATGCAGCATTACCGCGCGCGCCATGTGCGCATTACCCCTTCCGACGGAAAAACGGCAATTGTCAACATTGACGGGGAGTGCAGGAAAGAGCGTGAGCTCCGCGTTCAGGCGCTGAGCAACGCCGTGCGCTTTGTTTTGCCGCTTCATTTATATGAAAAACAAAACCAAACGGCACATTCGGCCTCAGCGGCAGGAATTTAAGCAAAGCTTTTAACAGTTTGAGAAATTATGTGCAAAATTTCATAAAAATTTTATGCTTTACCCTCTTGATTTTTACGGAAAATGTGGTTAAAATAAACTTAGCACTCAAGAAACAAGAGTGCTAAAACATTTCTTTGTTTACGATAATTTTTAAATAGGAGGAAGCAGGTATGAAAATCAGACCGCTTGCAGACCGTGTTGTGATTAAAAACATTGAGGCAGAAGAAACCACCAAGAGTGGCATTATCCTGACCGGCAGCGCCAAAGAGAAACCCCAGGTATGTGAGGTTTTGGCCGTTGGCCCCGGCGGCGTTGTGGACGGCAAAGACGTTGAAATGACCGTCAAAGTAGGCGATAAGGTTTTGATTGCGAAGTACGCAGGCACCGAAGTGAAGGTGGACGGTGAAGAGTGCGTTATCGTTCGCCAGGGCGATATTCTCGCAGTTGTTGAGTAAAACAAAACGCAGCTGACTGCTCCGAAGAGGGCAGGAAAACACATAATAATACACATGCATGAAGGAGTATGACAATTATGGCAAAACAGCTTTTGATGGGCGAAGAGGCTCGTAAGGCACTGAGCGCCGGTATTGATAAGTTAGCAGATACTGTAAAGGTAACACTGGGCCCGAAGGGCCGCAACGTGGTGCTAGGCAAGAAGTTCGGCGCTCCCCTGATTACCAATGACGGTGTCACCATCGCGAAAGAAATCGAGCTGAAAGACGCTTTTGAGAACATGGGCGCTCAGCTGGTGCGCGAAGTTGCTACGAAGACGAACGACGCTGCGGGTGACGGCACCACCACTGCTACCGTTTTGGCTCAGGCTCTCGTCAGCGAGGGTATGAAAAACGTAACGGCCGGTGCAAACCCGATGGACGTAAAGCGCGGCATGCAGAAGGCTGTGAAAGCGGCTGTCGAGGCGTTTGCTTCCAACAGCAAGAAAATGTCCGGTTCTGAGGACATTGCACGCGTTGCAACCGTATCTGCCGGCGACGAAGAAGTGGGCCGTTTGATTGCTGAGGCGATGGAAAAAGTAACTGCCGACGGCGTGATCACCATCGAAGAGGGCAAAACGGCTGAAACCGATGTTGATGTTGTGAAAGGCATGCAGTTTGACCGCGGCTACATCACTCCGTATATGGTAACCGATACCGAGAAGATGGAGGCTGTGCTCGATGATGCTTACATCTTGATCACCGACAAAAAAATCAGCGTGATTCAGGACATTCTGCCGCTGCTGGAGCAGATTGTACAATCCGGCAAGAAACTCGTGATTGTTGCAGAAGACGTGGAAGGCGAAGCACTCTCCACCCTGATTGTCAACCGTCTGCGCGGCACCTTCACCGTGGTGGCTGTAAAGGCTCCCGGCTTTGGCGACCGCCGCAAAGAGATGCTGCAGGATATCGCTATTTTGACCGGCGGTACCGTCATCAGCGAGGAGCTGGGCTATGAGCTGAAAGATGCTTCTGTTGAGATGCTGGGCCGTGCACGTCAGGTTCGCGTAACCAAAGAGGATACAACCATCGTTGACGGTATGGGCGATAAAGAGGCGGTTTCCGCTCGTGTGGCTCAGATTCGCACCCAGATGGATGCAACCACCAGCGACTTTGACAAAGAGAAGCTGCAAGAGCGTTTGGCAAAACTGTCCGGCGGCGTTGCAGTGATCCGTGTCGGTGCTGCTACCGAAGTAGAGATGAAAGACAAAAAGCTGCGCATTGAGGACGCTTTGAATGCGGCTAAGGCAGCTGTGGAAGAAGGCATTGTGGCCGGCGGCGGCACAGCTCCCATCAATGCAATTCCCGCAGTTGACAGCGTGGTAGAGGCTCTGAGCGGCGACGAGCGCACCGGCGCAAAAATCGTGCGCAAGGCACTCGAAGCTCCGCTGCGCCAGATTGCGGCAAACGCAGGTTTGGAAGGCAGTGTCATCATCGACAAGATTTTGGCATCCGGCAAGACCAACTACGGCTTCGACGCCCAGAAAGAAACTTACGGCGACATGATTGCAGCCGGCATCGTAGACCCGACGAAGGTAACGCGCTCTGCTTTGGAGAATGCGGCTTCCGTGGCAAGCATGGTTTTGACCACTGAGAGCTTGGTTGCGGATGAGCCCGAAGATCCCGCGGCAGCTGCGGCAGCCAATGCGGCAATGGCAGGCGGCATGGGCGGCATGTACTAATTCGGACTTGCCGATCAATCTGCGTCTGCGAAATTTCGCTTTGCCAATGGCTTGATGCGGAATTCAGAATAACAAACAGCAAGGCCGATGCTCACAACAACGAGCATCGGCCTTGTTCTTCAAAGAAACTCTTTTTTAAGGCGTAAACGTTTTAAAGCTTTCCGATTGCTTTACGCAATTTGTAATGCCTGCTGTGCCATGCGTTTTCCGTAAACGCGGAACAGATCGGCAAAGGAATCGACATCCGGTGCAATGGCAACCGGGCCGATATGGATGAAAGGTTTTCCGTGGCAATGGCCGCCGGAATAAACTATCATGCCGTCTACCAGCAGGTGCGTCAATATGCACTGAATGGCAAGGTCGCCGCCGCCGTGAATATACCCCGCTGTTGCATAAGCGCCGCCCAGCTTTCCGGCAACGTCTAACAGGGACAGCCCTGTTTCCAGCCATTGCTTCATGCGTGCGGTTAAATAGCCGTGATAGGTGGGCGTTCCGATGATGACCGCACTGCTTTCTTTGACATAGTCGGCATCTACGGCGTCGATGGAAAAGGTTTTTGCTTCGGGGTTGTCAACGCTGAGAACGCCTTGCGCAATATATTCAGCCATACGGGCGGTATGGCCGGTTTTAGAATCATAAATAATAGAAACTTTCATTTTTTATTCTCCTCTTTTCCTGCGCCGCACTCCGTTTTTTAGGGGATGGCGCTTTTCTCCCTTGATTATAGCAAATTTGAAGTTTTGCACAAGAGTGCAGAAATACTTTTAGTTTGCAATCTTGGCGATATTTGGCACTGAATGGTGCGCATAGCTCTTTTTGATTCGGATATGATAAGCGAGGGAACACAAAGGGAAGCCGAGTGTGTTTCCGCAGGATTTCTGAAAACCAGAAAGTTTCTGAATGATAGAAATGTCCGTTTTTTCTGTGAGAAGCCATGTTTGCAGTATGAAAAGTATGCAGATTCTATGAAGAATTCCTACACTTTTTGAAAGGCAAACACGAATTTCTGATTGAAAAATCTGTGCTTTTCTTCATTTTGAGAAACACCCCAACCATAAAAATGATGCAGCAAAAAAACGCTTATCTTCTCAAAGAAATTAGGCGATTTATTATGTGCATTTTCTCCTTGTCAGGAGAAAGATTGAGGGATGCTCGTTTTCGGAAATCTATAATACACCGTATTTTTGAAAAAACAAGAAAACGGTGAATATCGGAATGTGAAATCGAGAATCAAAGGAGGGCTTTTGATGAAAAAGCAGCTGACAAGCATGGAGCTGGAAGGGTTTTCCAAGCTCTTGAGCACGGAGGCCAATACCATCCAGAAGTACAAGTCCTATGCGGCCTCTTGTCAAGACCCTGCGCTGTGCGAGCTTTGCGAAGATATGGCCGCAAAGCATAAGCGCCATTATGACCTGATTTTGAACGAAATCAACAAGGGATAAGGGAGGAATAGGCCATGAAAGAGCATTGCTTTGACGATTGCGCGATGATGACAGATGCGCTGGATTCTCAAAAGATGATTGCCCAGCAGTATAACCACTATGCCGGCGAGTGCTCCACACAGCAGAAAAAGAACAAGCTTCTCGATCTGCTGAACGAAGAGCACGAAATGCAGTTCCAAGTGTTCCAGGAAATGGAAAAACGCGGCTGGTATGAGCCGAAAGATGCCGACGCAAAGCAGGTAAGCCAGGCTTGTCTGCAGTTCCGTCAGAAAAAGAAGAATTTGTAATTCATCGGCAGGGCGCTGTGCTTTTCCGTCAAAGCACAGCGCCCGCATCGTAACGAAAAGGGTACATGAAATAAATTGGAAAAAGAAACTCCGCATCAGACCGCCGATTTGCAAAAAATTCGTGTATTTCCTGTGTCAGACGGGGTGTGTCGGTTGCATTATTTTGACTAATCAAGTATAATTATAAAAACGTTCTTTGGAATGAAAAAACGGCTGTGCCATTTTCAGAAAAAGAAGGAATTCTGCCACTTTTTGCAAGGGAAAAAGGCTTGCGATAAAAAACAAGCACGGGGCGTTCAGAACGGTGAAAGCTCTTATCCGGCAGGTGTGCTTCTGAGCGAAAAGGGGGAGGGTTCCAACGGTTTTAAAAACGCTGATTGGCATTTAGACAGCCGTGTTACAGCATAAAATCTAGGGCGCTTGTGCAAAAAGGTGCAGCGTTTATAAAAGGAGAACATATATGGCTGATAAAGTAAAAGTTGTATTGGATAAATCAGCAGATATTCTGCGCTTGCCCGCCATTGCGCTGCGCGGTTTAGTTGCCTTTCCGGGAAATGTCATTCATTTTGAAGTAGGGCGAAAAAAGTCCGTGGCCGCCATTGAATGGGCAATGAATAACCATAACTGTGTGTTTTTAACCGCACAGCGCGACATGAACATCGAAGACCCCGGCACAAAAGAGCTGTTTTCTTACGGCGTGGTAGCGGAAATTAAGCAGGTATTGCGCGTGTCTGATGATTTGGTGAAAGTGCTGGTGGAAGGGCGCTACCGTGCGAAAATGCTGACGCTCGATTCCAGCGGCCGCTTTCTTTTGGCATCGACGAAAGCCGCCCCGCTGCGCGGCATTTATTCCGCAGACCCTGCACGCGTGGAAGCTTTAATGCGCTCGATCCGGGAAATGTTTGAAACGTATCTCACGTTAACGCAGCGCATGTCAAAGGAAGTGGCTTATCAGATTTTAACTTGTGAGGACGCGGCGCGTTTGTGCGATTACTTACCGGCAAACCTCATGCTCAAGTATACGGATAAGCAGTCCATTTTAAATGAGAGCTTGATGACAAACCGCTTGGAGAAGATTGTGGAAGTGCTGAAAAAAGAGATTCAGGTGCTTCAAATTGAGCGAGATATCCAGGGGAAAGTCAATGAGCAGATGGATAAAAACCAGCGCGACTATTATCTGCGGGAACAGATGCGCTTGATTTCTGATGAACTTGGCGACTATGAGGATATGCGCACCGAAGCGGATGAATATCGCAGCAAGATTCAGGCTTTGAATTTGGGAGAAGAAGCAGCGGAAAAGCTGACAAAGGAAGCCGACCGCTTGTCTAAAATGGCGGGAAGTTCACAAGAGGCCGCCGTGATTCGCACGTATCTGGATACCTGTCTTGCGCTGCCGTGGAACATTACCACAAAAGACCAGCTCAATGTAAAAAAAGCACAGGCAGAGCTGGAACGTGCGCATTATGGACTCAAAAAAGTAAAAGAGCGCATTTTGGAACTGCTTGCGGTGCGCACCTTTGTGCCTGATATTAAAGGTCAAATTATTTGTTTAGTTGGCCCGCCGGGTGTTGGTAAAACCAGCATTGCGCGTTCGATTGCCGCGTGCCTTGGCCGTAAATATGTACGTATGTCTTTGGGCGGTGTGCGCGATGAAGCGGAAATTCGCGGCCATCGCCGCACCTACATCGGGGCAATGCCGGGTAAAATTATGAATGCGGTGATGACAGCAAAAAGTTCCAATCCGCTGATTTTGCTCGATGAAGTGGATAAAATGGCGAGTGATTTCCGCGGGGACCCCGCGGCAGCATTGCTGGAGGCCCTGGACCCGGAACAGAATTCCGGCTTCCGCGACCATTATCTCGACTTGCCGTTCGATTTAAGCAAGGTTCTGTTTATCACAACGGCGAACAGCCTTTCTACCATTCCGAAACCTCTGCTCGACCGTATGGATGTGATTGAGCTTTCCAGCTATACGCGCACGGAGAAATTCCATATTGCAAAGAAATATTTACTGCCGAAACAGCTGGAGGCAACCGGCTTAAAGCAGCAGGTGCGCGTGCAAAGCAGCGCTTTGTATGCTCTGATTGACGGTTATACGAAAGAGGCGGGCGTGCGTAATTTAGAGCGCGCCATTACGGAATTACTGCGCAAATGTGCAAAGAAAATTGCATCTTCGGAAGAAGAAACAAAAATGACGGTCGGCGCTTCGCAGCTGGAAGAGTTGATGGGGCCGGAACGTGTGAAGCCCTCGTTTTTCAGCCGTGCCAATGAAGTGGGCATTGCCAACGGTTTGGCGTGGACGAGTGTCGGCGGCGAGGTGCTTCCGATTGAAGTTGTGGATATTCCCGAAGGCAGCGGCAAGCTGGAAGTGACGGGCTCTTTGGGAGATGTGATGAAGGAGAGCGCAAAGCTTGCAATTACCTATGCCAAAGTGCATGCCGATGAATACGGAATTTCGCGTGAGCGGTTTAAAACGTGTGATTTTCATATTCACGCTCCGGAAGGCGCTGTGCCGAAAGATGGCCCTTCTGCCGGTGTGACGCTCACCACCGCGCTGGTTTCGTGTCTTTCCGGCCGTCCGGTGCGCTGTGACGTAGCGATGACGGGTGAAATTACGCTGCATGGTCAGGTGCTGCCCATCGGCGGACTAAAGGAAAAAAGCATGGCTGCCTATAAAGAGGGAGCGAAAACCGTTTTAATTCCGAAGGGAAATGTGCCCGATTTGCAGGAAGTGGATGATGAGGTAAAAAGCCACATTCAGTTCTGCCCGGTATCTACCTTGAAGGAAGTGCTGGACCGCGCACTGCTTCCCGCGCCGAAAATTACCAAGGCGGAAAAGAAAGAAAAACCGAAGTTGCAACAAGAGCCTGTTTCTGCGCTTGTACCGCAAACGAGCGCAGAATCCGGTGTGCAGATTACACAGTAAGGAGAGCGGCAGGCAATGAATTATGCAAAGGCAAGCTTTAAAGCGTCTTACGGATTGTCTTCTCAGCTGCCCGCTTCTGACCGGCCGGAAATTGTATTTTCCGGTCGGTCTAATGTGGGGAAGTCCAGCTTAATCAATAAATTATGCAACCGCAAAAGCTTGGCCAGAGTGTCAGGCGTTCCGGGCAAAACGGCTACCATTAACTTTTATGAAGTGGATGACGTTTATTTTGTCGACTTGCCGGGCTATGGTTATGCGAAAGTTGGGCGCGAAGAGCGCCGCCGCTGGGATGAGCTGATTAACAGCTATTTTGCGAAAGCAGAGCGAAGCACTTTGCTCGTGCAGCTGCTTGACAGCCGTCATGCGCCCAGCGCGGACGACAAAACGATGCTGGAGTATTTGCGCCATTACGGGATTCCTTTTATTGCTGTATTGACAAAAGCGGACAAGCTGAAAAAAAGCCAGTATGAAACGACTGTGAAGAACTTCGAGGAGATTTGTGTACCGTACGGCTGCCAAGGAGTTTATTTAACGAGCTCCGACAACGGTTACGGAATGGACACCTTGCGCGAGGTGCTGAACCTTGCCGCACAGACGGATGACGAGCAGGTGCAGTAAGGGGAGAAGAACGTGGCATACGAAAGTTTAGCGGATGTGTACGATGCGTTTAACGAAGATGCAGACTATGATGCCCTTTATGAGAAAATTCAGCGCGTGCTGTACGATGCAGGAATTGAAAAAGGCATTATTGCCGATTTGGGGTGCGGAACAGGGGATATGACCCTGATGCTGGCACAAAGCGGCTATGACATGATCGGCATTGACGCTTCCGAGGAAATGCTTTGCATCTTGCGGGAAAAAGCGGCCGAGCTTGAAGTGGAAGGCGTTCTGCTTTTGCAGCAAGACCTGCGTGAGCTTGATTTATACGGTACGATTGACGCGGCGATTTCCACTTTTGATACTTTCAACCATATCGGGCCGTATCCGGAGTTTGAAAAGGCTCTTGTGAGGAGCGCGCTGTTTTTGGAGCCGGGCGGCATTTTTCTGTTTGATTTGAATACGCCGTATAAGCATGAACAGATTCTTGCAAACCATACCTATGAGATGGAAGCGCAGGATGTGATCTGCCTGTGGAAAAACCGGTATGACCCTGAGCACAGGGCAACGCATATCTGCGTGGAAATTCAAGATAAGGAAACAGGCGAGCGGGAGATTGATTCGTTTGTGGAGTATGCCTATACACTGGAACAAGTGCGCCGCGCGTGTGAAGAAGCGGGCTTGGATATCGTCGAGATTTGCGACGGTGAAACGTTCGGGGCATTGACGGATCGTTCACAGAGATATTGCATTACGGCTGTGAAACGCAGCGATAAAAATTGTAATGCCATTTATCAATCGAAGGAGAATTGAACCATGGGAAGATTGATTCGTGCGATTTCTGAAAACGGAGGCGTGCTGTTTTGTGCGGTAGATGCAACCGATATCGTGCGCAAAGCGGAAGAGTATCATAAAACGAGTGCAGTTACAACGGCAGCGCTGGGGCGCTTACTGACAGCGGGCGCGATGATGGGGGCGATGCTCAAGCATGAGGATGACAGCCTGACTCTGCGCATGAAAGGTGACGGCCCGGCCGGAACTGTGCTGGTTGTTGCAAACGGCGCAGGCCATGTAAAGGGATATGTGGCAAACCCGGTAGTGGAGCTGCCGCTTCGTCCGGATGGAAAGCTCAACGTGGGCGCGGCTGTGGGCCATGACGGAACCTTGACCGTAATTAAAGATATGGGCTTAAAAGAGCCGTATGTAGGCCAAATTCCTCTTGTAAGCGGTGAAGTGGCTGAGGACATTACGCAGTATTATGCCACAAGTGAGCAGATTCCTACCGTGTGCGCGCTCGGCGTTTTGGTGGCGCCAGACCTTTCGGTACTTTGTGCAGGCGGGTATCTGCTTCAGCTGCTGCCGGGTGCGACCGAGCAGGAAATTACGATGCTGGAAAATAATATTGCCAAAATGCAAAGCGTAACCGACATGCTTTCGCAGGGAATGACGCTGGAAGATATGATGGATCGCGCAATGGAAGGCTTTTCACCGAATGTTTTAGATGAGAGCGTTGCCTCGTATGTGTGCGATTGCAGTGAAGAGCGCATTGAGCGTGCTTTGCTCAGCTTGGGAAAGCAAGAATTGGAAAGTTTGGCGCAAGAGGAAAAGGAAGCTGAGGTGTGCTGTCAGTTTTGCGATAAAGTGCGCAGGTTTGACATTCAGGCGCTGCTGAAGAAGCTGTGAGAATTCAAAAAGAATATTGTGATAAAAGATAGCTAAGGGAATGTTTCCTTTGGCTATTTTTGTTTTGTGAGAAAAGTATAATTGACTTAAAATCGCCTTTAGATATAATAAAAAACAGGATAAGGGCGCTTTTTTCTTTTACAAAGCCCTTGGAAAGGAAGATTGCTATGATGAAGCAAAACAAAAATACCGTTTGTACACAAGACTGTGCAAATTTTAACTCAGGATAGAATATCAATGAATTGAGGGAAAATAATGATCAATTTTTTCAGAAAGAATCCGTTTTTTGCACAATGATCTGTCATAGGGTGACGATCAATTTAGGGGATAGTTTATTTTATATTGTTTTGATGTGGCTGCTATATGACCTGACAAAAGATCCGTTTTACACCGGAATGAGTGGGTTTATGTTCTCTATGGCGGATGCACTGAACTTTTTCTGTGGCCCTATCATTGACCGATGCAGCAAAAGATGGCTTCTTCTGATTACCAGTGCAGTTCAGTTTTTTGTACTGCTCGGATTATATTGTTTGTCTGCAAACGGCACGGTTTACGTTCCGTTGTTGCTGCTGAGTATTCCTGTCTTTGATTTGATGTCAAAAATGACATACTCCATTCATAATACGCTGATTCCTATTTTGGTGAAGAAAGAAGAGTGGATGACAGCGAATACCGTTTTATCTATTACCAATACGGGTATCGATTTGATGTTTAGTGCAGTGGCAGGCGTCGTTTTGGCTTTATTTTACCTAAAAACAATCTTTATGGTGAATAGCCTCATCAACTTAGCGGCGCTTGTAACGGCGATGTTCTTATTTCGTAAACTCTCTTCTAAAAGAGAGTTTACAGACAATGAAACGAGAACAAGTGTTCCAAGTTTGAAAGAAGTTTGGAAGGGATACCGAGAAGATTTAAAAAGTGGAATAATACTTGTAAAAAATAAGACGATTCTTTCGCTTGTTGTTCCGCTGGTTGGTCTGAGCTTATTTTATGCAATGATGCTGGTCAATTTACCGGCGTTTTCTGCGCGAATATTCGGTTCGGCAATGGGGTATGGGTTTATGCTTACGCTGCTTGCAGTGGGTTCCATTGCCGGAGCCTTGCTGAGCGGACAGCTGACAAAGCGCTTTCGGCTTGGACGGCTTTTTCCGCAGCTTTTTGTTTTGGGCGGAGTATCGTGGATTTTCATGTCACTTTTCATTGAATCGGCTCCGCTGCTGGGCGCGTTGTTTCTTGTAATTGCATCCGGTTCATTAGGTGCTGTCAATATTATTTTCGGAACGCTTTTTCAGCAAATTCCCCCGCAAGACATGATTGCGCGAGTGAATACGGTGAACTTAAGCTTAATCGCGATTGCCTCTTTGTGCGGTTCGCTGTTAGGCGGTGTGATTGTGAGGTTTTCTGCGGATTTCATTCCGTTTCTTTTGTGCGGAGTGGGATACTTGCTCATCGGCTGGATCATGCGTGTGAATACACGCACAAAAATGCTTCCGACAATCGATAAGGTTCAACAAAATATTTTATAGTCTTTCGTTTATGATAGCGGCTCCCTTGCCGGAGAATTGTGCTTGCTGAGGGAGCGCTTTTTCGGAAAAGGAAAAGATGTTTTTGCTGTTTCAAGCAATCGAAGGGGGATATTTTGGCGCATTATTTCCGCAAAAAACTTTTTTGATTTTTTTCGAAAAAAAGCTTGACTTTTGTGGAAATATCAGTTAAAATAAATGTCGTCGCTCAGGAAGAGCGGTTGAAAATGCGGATTTAGCTCATCTGGTAGAGCGCCACCTTGCCAAGGTGGAGGTAGCGAGTTCGAGCCTCGTAATCCGCTCCATTTGTTGGCTTTCAGGAAAAAGCTTTTGAAAAGAAATGAAAAAAGTTCTTGACAAAAGCTTGCCGGTGTGATAAAATGCAAAGCGTCGGCTCTGAGATGGAAGTTTAGCTCAGCTGGGAGAGCATCTGCCTTACAAGCAGAGGGTCACAGGTTCGAGCCCTGTAACTTCCACCAATGGCCCGGTAGTTCAGTTGGTTAGAACGCTAGCCTGTCACGCTAGAGGTCGTGGGTTCGAGCCCCATCCGGGTCGCCAACTTTTGCCTCTGTAGCTCAGTCGGTAGAGCAGGGGACTGAAAATCCCCGTGTCGATGGTTCGATTCCGTCCGGAGGCACCAAAATGAGAATGCCGAGAAACGTTGGTTTTCCAGCGTTTTTCGGCATTTTTCGCGTTTAGCGCCCAATAGTGGCTTTTGAAAAAACGGAACGAATGTAATTCAAACATTTCTCAAGCAGCAGAAAAATTGAGGCTTCATACCGCAGTTTGAAAACGGATTGTTTTGAGAATGAACAATCATCTCGAAAAAGAACACAGACAGCGCACCATTTTACAGTGCGCTGTCTGTGTTCTTTTTTGTTTCAGCTATCGTGCGATGTATTTTTGTGTTTGTTGGGAGCTAGAAATAAAATTTGTTTGCGGATGGATGTCGGCGGCATGTGCCGTCAATGAATGAGAACGTTTAACGGTGCGGCGAGGCACATCGTTAGGGGTGAATCCACTCATAGGAGATCGGAACTTCCCGCTGAAGACAGGCTGATTTTTTTGCGGCAAGACAGGCTCCGGCGCTGAAAAGTCCTTCTTTCAAATCAACCGAGCTGGGCGAGCCGTTTAAAACGGCCATAAATTCTTTTGCAAGCTCCTCATCTCCGCCGAAGTGATAGAGCCCCTTGGGATATTCAAATTGATGAATCGCGGTGTGTTTACCGTCGTAGTAGTCAACTTTTAATTCGAAGGTGTAAAAGTCAAATTCAGCGCTGGCTTTCGTCCCGATAAAGCGGGCTCCGCGCCGTCCGGCATTGTTTTTTACAAGGAAAACCTGATGATAAGAAATGATCGTACCGTCCTCACATTGAAATAATGCTGCGCCCACATCTTCGTTGCCGGTGTCTTTGGCGAAACAGCACCACTCTCCGGAGGGTTCGCTTTTTTGATAATGCTTCACGACAAAGCTGCTTTCCGGGCAGGAATGATATTCGGAACAATCTTTGCAGCGGAGGTTTTCGCGGCGTTCGCCTTTAAAATGCATTTTCGCAGTTTGAGCGGCAACTTTAACGGGGTGTTTTCCTAAGATATAAGTGATATAGTCGATGTCGTGTGTTGCTTTTTGAAGAAAGAGACCGCCCGTTAAGTCCGGATTTCGATACCAGCTGTGATAGTATACACTTCCGTACGGAACATTGTTGATTGCCTGCACCGTTACGATATCGCCCAAAACGCCGCTGTCTACAAGGTGTTTCATGTGCTGAACAATGCACGTGAAGCGCAGGGGGAAGGAAACAACAACCGGAGGTGTATTCGTTTTGGCACCGGCTTTGCATAACGCAAGATATTGTTCTTCATTAATGCACACAGGTTTTTCCAAGAATAAGGGAATGGATTTTTCCAATACCATCTGAGCGTACCGGGCATGAAGATTGCACCTTGTGCCGATGAAAACGCCGTCAAGCGGCTGGTTATTCAGCATTTGCTCGGCGTCTTCATAATAGACAGTATTCTGAAAGCGCGAATCTGCTGCCAGTGATGGTTTCAGTGCTTCCCAGTTTGGGTCTGCGATGGCAGCAACCTCAATGTCGGCGGCGATACCGGAAAAGGCTTTCATCATAGTTTCGCTGCGCAGGCCGTAGCCGATGAATCCCAGACGTTTCATTGTTGTGATCCCTCCAATGTCAGATTTTTGCTGATTTGCTCATTGATATACCGGCGGAATAAAGCGAAGTGGTTTGAATCGCAGGAATAATGTGTAAAGGAGATCTCTCCGAGGAAATCTTTGATTACCCGCTCTGTATCGCTTCTGCCGATTTGCTGTTCTAAAATTTGCAAAGCCCGAATGTCTTGAAATGCATCGCGTAACAGCTTCAAACGTATGCTGGGAACAGGGCATCCGTTGTCGCCGGGATAAACGAGAAAGGCGTCGCCGGACGGAAAACCGAGTTCAGAATCGGTTACTTGATAAGGGTTGATTGTTTTTTTGCTGAACTGGCTGTTCCAGAAGTTGTATCCCCAGCGCAGAAAACCGTCCAACCGTTCGAGATACATCAGTACGCCCAAAATTCTTGCACGCACCGACGGCATGGACAAAAAAATGTTCGGAACAAGTTTATCTTGGCAGCAGCACGAATAAGTCCAAATAGGACCGGTGCGCGTTTGGTTCAGAAACGGCGCAAGATGATCTTCAGCGACGACCGGGATAGACACAAGACCTTCCCGATAAAAATCATGGCTGCTGAGCGCATCAATAATAGGACAGCCTTCCAAATAGGGCTCAATCATGCCGCGGGCTTTGCGGTAGTGCTCCAAATGTTCCTGCGAAGGCTCATCGGAAATATGGAAAAACGTTTTTTCTTTAATTTTGAGGCGGGACAGCTCTTGCATCAGGCAGGGAAGAAACTGTGATAAAAAATCCGCATAGGAATCATCAAGTGCAGGAGTATCCCAGCCGAAAACAGTTTCAATCCCGTTGGGGGTATTGCAGTAAATTTCAGCGGCGTATTTTGCACCCCATTGTGTGAAAAACGGAGCAATTTCAAACCACTCAATCCCACACTCAAGCGCAACAGAAACCCACTTTTCCAAAAGCGAAAAGTCAAAAGAAAAACCGCTTTCGGTTTTTGTGATTTGGACAAGCTGGCCCGGCATGCGCCGGTCGCCGTGTTCGATATCCAAAGAAGGTGTGAAAACAGGGGTAAGCAGCGTGTCAACACCGTGCTGTGCGGCACAGAGGATATATTTGCGTGCAATTTCAAAAAATTCTTCCGAAAACATCGTGCAGCCGTATTGATAGCACAGACAATCGCTGTAAAACCATTCAGTGTGGCGCACTTTCTGCGGCCCTAAAGCGGTGGGGACAACATGAATGGGAATTTGTGTCTGTGCTTGAATCGTTCCGTTCCGGCTGGTGCAGGTGATGTCAAGCGTGAGATTCGAACTGCCGACGGGAACAAACACATCCACCCAAAAAATGCGGCTGTAAGAGCTGTTTAAGCGAACGGGCTCTCCTGAATATTCCGAGAGAGGGTCAAAAACAAGACGCGGCTCTTTGAACAGATAATCCCCGGTTGCACTGGGAAGACAGGGGAACGAACAGGGAACTTGCTGTGCCTGAAATACGCGGACATCGCCGCCGGGACACTGCGCTGTGAAACGGGTGTAGTAATCGTCAAAATAATCCGGGGAAAAGCGACAGGAAATCTGCAAGGAAACCGTTTCTCCCCACAAAGCGGAAAGAGGTACAGTCTGCGGACTGAGATGCGGACAATCGGAAAAAAGCTTGTCCAGGCTGGAATGAATTTGCAGAATAACAGGCTGCATAAGCTGTTTGCCTCCAAATAAAAAAGAATGTTTTTTCCATTATAAGAAAAAAGAAAACCCCGCGTCAAACAAATAGCGAATCTTGCAAAAAAATAAACTAAAAAAACAAAAACAAAGCTTTGAAGCGAAGAAAGTTGAATTGCTTTTTTCGCTTTTTCGTTTTGTTTCGCCGCGTTATTCGCGGGAAAAAAGCGGTAAAAAATCTTTTTTATTCGGGAAGATAGAAAAAACAAAAAGAAATTCCGCCGAAAAAGATAAAAAAAACGTCTGATTTTTTTTGTGTTTTACGATATGATGAAGATAACGGAAAATCAAGAAAAATATCGAACAAAAGGAGCGATGGTTTATGAAGCTTCGTTTAACGGACAGCACACTGCCTTTTGAAAAAGCGTTGCGTGAATTAGGCCATGTATGGGACGTTAGCCTTGGGGCAGACGGTGTGCCTGTTTTTTGGGAACAAAGCGGAAATCAGCTGGTTGTGAGAAAAAATGAGCAGGGGGAAGTGCTCATCAAAGGAAGCCGTAAAGTACATTTTTTTCGGGGCCTGAGCCTTTTGAGTGAACATATCAGCGAACCGGAAATTTTGATAGAAGAAACACCGGCGTTCCGAAACTTAGGTGCAAGCTTTGACCTTTCGAGAAACGCGGTAATGACGCCAAAAGCGCTTTTTAGGATGTTTTGCCGTGCGGCACTGATGGGGTACACAGAAATTTATTTGTATATGGAAGATACCTACCAGCTGGAGCAATATCCGTTTTTTGGTTATTTAAGAGGGGCGTTCTCAAAAGAAGAATTAAAGTGTTTGGATGCGCAGGCGTGTGAATTGGGATTAGAACTGATTCCGTGCATTCAAACGCTGGGACATTTAGAGCGCTTTCTCCACTGGGAAAGCAGTGCAGAATTGCAGGATACGCCCGATGTACTGCTGGCAGGAGAGGAAAAAACATACTGCTTGATTGAAGCGATGCTGAAAAATTGCAGAGAATGTTTTTCCGCCCGGAAAATTCACGTTGGAATGGATGAGGCGATGAATTTGGGGTTGGGCCGGTATTTGAAAAAGAACGGCTTTCAAAGCAGTTTTTCCATTATGCTGGAGCATGTAAAGCGTGTAAGAGAGCTGGCGCATCGCTTCGGGTTTGAGCCGATGATGTGGAGCGATATGTATTTTCGCTGTGCCAGCCCCAACAATGACTATTATGAGGATCATATTGAAATTCCGCAATGGGTGCTTGAGTCTGCCCCGGAAGATGTTGCACTGGTTTACTGGGATTATTACCACCCCCAAAAAGAGTTTTACGAGCGTTATATTCGTCTTCACCAGCAATTTCGTGCGCCGCTGTGCTTTGCGGGAGGAATGTGGACATGGCTTGGCCCTGCCATTGATTATGATGTTTTTTTCCGAAATGCACAGCCGGCTTTATATGCCTGTTTAGAAAATGGAGTACAGGACATCATACTGACCACATGGGGGGACGACGGAGGAGAAACAAGCCCGCAGGCGATGCTTTTGGGATTTCAGGCTTATGCAGAGTTTTGTTATCGGCAGACACTCGATGAGGAATGGCTGAATCGGCGGTTAAAAGCCTGCACAAAAGCCGATGGGCAGGCACTTCGGATGATCAGCGGCTTCAATAAAACACCGCAGATGAGTGCTGACAGCGACTTGCCGAACGGTGCAAAATTTTTGCTGTATCAAGACCCGCTTTTGGGTATTTATGATTTGGATATTGAGTCGATGGGGTTCGCGCAGCAATATCGTAGATTGGAACAGGAATTTGCGAAAAAAAGGCAGGAACACGACGAATGGGAAACGCTGTATCTTTTTTATGAACTGCTGGCACGCGTGCTGAAAAACAAAGCGGAGCTCGGCATTGATTTGTATCGAAATTACCATGCGGGAAAAACGCAAGCGTTTTGTATGCTTGCCGATCAGGCGCTGCAGGCAAGTGAGGACTGTACTGCGCTTTTAGATGCCTGGCGGGATTTGTGGGAGAAAGAGTGCCGCCCGTTTGGGTTTGAAGTTTTGGAAGGGCGCATAGCGTGGGTGATTTCACGCCTAAAGAGTACGGCACGAAAAGCGCGTCAGTACGGGCAGGGAGAAATTTCGCGCATTGAGGAATTAGAGCCTGAGCGGACACTGGTACTGCGCAAAGAAGGAACAAAATGTATGCACGGAGTGTATTTTTGGAAACAAATTGTAAGCACATCAAAAGCGTTTTAGAAATTTACAGCATCCTTTTGAGAAAGGAAGGGTTTTATGCAAAAGAAAAAAATTACAATGGTGATTGCAGGTTTGGGCGGCAGAGGTCACGATATTTACGGTAATTATGCGATGGAGCATCCCGACGAAGTAGAGATTGTCGCCATTGCCGACCCGCGCAAAGAAAGGCTGGAGGTTGCGCAGAAGGAATGGAATATTCCGGCGCATCTTTGTTTTTCCACAGCAGAAGAACTGTTTGCCATGCCCCAAATGGCGCAGGCGGCAGTCATTGCAACGCAGGATCGCCAGCATGTGGCTCATGCAGAGGCGGCATTAAAAGCAGGGTATCATCTGCTGCTCGAAAAGCCCGTTGCCATTGATACAAAAGGTTGTTTGGAAGTACTGCGAATGGCGCGCGAATATAAGCGCCATGTGGTAGTATGCCATGTTTTGCGCTACACGCCTTTTTACAACACCATCAAACAGTTTATCGAGGCCGGGCGCATCGGAGAGGTGGTAACGATTCAGGCCATGGAACAAGTGGGCTATTGGCATCACGCACACAGCTATGTGAGAGGGAATTGGCGCAGGGCGGATCAATCCAGCCCCATGATTCTTGCCAAGTGCTGTCATGATATGGATATTCTGCTGTGGCTGGCAGGTAAGCGCGCACGGTGGGTCAGTTCTTACGGCAGCAATTACCTGTTTCGGGAAGCTCATGCACCTGAAGGCTCCGCAGAACGTTGTTTTGACTGTGCCGTTCGGGAAACATGTCCGTATGATGCTGTGAGATATTATTTGGAAGGCGAGAGAACCAGTGTGAAAGCAGGACGTGTGCACTGGCCGATTAACGTTTTGTCGCCCAACCCAACCAGCGAAACAATTGAGCATGCCTTGCGCACAGGGCCGTACGGTCGCTGTGTTTATCATTGCGATAATGATGTTGTCGACCATCAAGTGGTTAATATGCAGCTTGAGGATGGCGTGACGGTTAATTTTACGATGTCTGCATTTACGGAGCGCTGCTACCGAACGATTAAGGTAATGGGAACACACGGATGCATTGAAGGAAATATGGATGATTCTCACCTTGTTTGGAACGACTTCTTCGGGCATCGCGAAGAGATTGATCTGAAAGTAACGGACGGTTCTATGGCAGGTCATGGCGGCGGAGATGCTGTAATGATGAAACAGTTTGCGGAGCTTTTGGCAAGCGGACGTGATGATGAAATGCTTTCTTCAATTGAGCACTCGATTGAAAGTCATATGGTGGCGCTTTTGGCCGAAGAGTCCCGTTTGCAGAATGGGTGCAGCCTGCCGGTTAACTTGTGAGTTGTTTTATCTTTTTCGTTTTTTTAGGAGTTCATAAAATAGAAAATAAATTGTTGAAATACGACAAATAAGGCTTTGAAAATTGCAATTTAGTAATTTTTTTTATTTATTTTGCTACAAAAATATGATACAATTTTGTGCCAGCAAAAGAAAACAATAAAACAAGCGTCGAAAAAAGCAAATACATAAAGCTTGATTGTTGTTATACTGATAACAGAAAGGAACGCGGCTCATGCTTCCACACATTACAACGCTCAAGGAGGATTGCGATATGAAAAAATTGCTCGCACTATCACTGGCCTGTACAATGGCCTTGGGAATGTTAGCTGGGTGTTCCCAGAATAATGCCGGTTCAGGTTCGGCGGCTTCGGGCTCTGCCGGAACTGCGGCTTCGGCTGATGCAGGTTCCGGAAAGGCGCTTTCCGGTAAGGTGGTTTACTGGTCCATGTACACGGAGATGGAGCCGGAGGCGCTTGCCATTCAGCAGGCAGCGGATATGTTTATGAATGACTATCCCGACTGCGAAGTCGAAATCCAGTGGATTGGACGCTCTAATCAGGATGTGGTAGGTCCCGCGTTGGAGGGCGGAGAACAAATTGACATTTTGGACAATTTTTCTTACGACAAAAGCACAGAGCGCTACATGGATATCACAGATATGATGAACGGCCCGGCACTGGGACAGGAGGATAAAACCGTAGCGGAAAGCGTTCTGCCTGTTTTAAACTTAGCGAACCGGCAGGGACAGGAAAAGGCCGGCTTGGATCCCGAGAAGTACTATGGCGTACAGCTGTTCCCGTGGGTGACGGGATTTTTCTACAATAAGGATTTGTTCCAGCAAGCAGGTATTGAAACCCCGCCCAAAACGTGGAGTGAATTTATGGAAGTCTGCCAAAAGCTGAAAGATGCCGGCATCAATGCAATTACCTGTGACGATGCATACATGACGCTGATTCCCAACAACTATATTGCGCGCTTGATGGGCAGCGATGCCATTGCGGCGATGAGTGCTGATGCAGGCGATTCCGCGTGGAAATCGGAAGAAGTGAAAAAGGCTTTTGAAGCGATGGAGGCACTTTCTCCCTATATGTCGCCGCAGACAGCCACCAATAAATATCCAGCCGGACAGCAGGAATTTGCATTGGGAGAAGCTGCGATGTATTTAAACGCAAGCTGGATGCCCTCTGAGGTAGAGGAAACTGCCGGTGAAGATTTTCCGTGGGGCTTCTTCGCATTCCCGAAGGTAGAAGGCGGCGTAGAGGGCGAAGGATATGCATCCGTTGGCGGAATTCCTTTGGCAGTTTACAGTGAGTCGAAAAACCCGGAGGCAGCCAAAGAGTTTTTGCGCTATGTGGTGTCCAAAGAAGTACAGGATGCTTTAGCAGAAATGGGCGGTGCACCGGCAACCGTCGGAACAGAGTGGACCGGCCCGCGTGCGGAGTGCACGGATGTGATTGGCTCGGCCGATAAAGTGTCCAGCTTGAACTGCGACCTTTCCAGTGAGTTTGTGAGTGCGGTATTTACAATGGAAATGAACAAGGTTTTAACTCAGCAAACGACTGCTGAAAAGGCATTGACGGAACTGAATAATCAGGCCTCGAAGTACTGAGTGTGAATTTTTTCGGTTGAAATGGCTGCCGGGCATGCCGAAGTGCTGGCCGGCGGCCATTTTTATTCTGAAATATGTGCAAACAAGGAGGGGGCAAGCATGAAGAAAGGCCTTCACAGAATGTATTTAGCGTTTCTTTCGCCCGTTGTGATTGCGTTTTTAGTAGCATATTTATACCCGGTTCTGCGCACGGTTCAGATGTCTTTTTTTGAGGTGTCTGATATTAGTGCAGATCGCTCAACATGGAATTTTGTCGGGCTGTATAATTACATCGACCTGTTCAGCCGACAGCTTTTTAAAGTGTCGTTTAAAAATATGCTGCTTATTTTCTTTGTCGGCGGCGTTTTGGTTTTCGTGATTTCCTTGTTTTTTGCGTGGGTGCTGCACAAGGGAATGATGATGGGAAACTTGTGGAGAAACCTTGTGTATCTGCCTACGGTAATTACACCCGTCGCTATGATTACTGTGTGGACACAATATGCTTATAATACGCGTTACGGTTTGCTGAAGACCATTTTTGAAATGTTGGGCTTGAAACAATTAGCAGAAATTCCGTGGACCAGCACGCAGTACGCCTTTTGGGCAATGCTGCTTGCATTCTGTTTTTGCAGCATTGGAGGAAACCTGCTGGTATATATGGCCGCGATGAAGAAAATTCCGGATGATTTATTTGAGGCGGCGTTTATCGACGGAGCAACGGAAGGACAGATTTTCTTTCGCATTACGATGCCGTTGATTATGGATAACATTCGTACACAGTTTACATTCTGGACGATTGGCTGCATTGGATTTTTCCTGTGGTCGCGCGTGTTCAGTGTGGTTCCCTCCGATCCGACCACCATCACGCCGGCAAGTTACATGTATGATCAAATTTTTGGCACAACCATCAGTGCAAATGCAGTGGCATCCGATACAAATGTGGGAATGGGCGCGGCAATCGGCGTTGTTTTGTGCCTTGTGACGGTTGCGGCAATGGCTGTAATTAACCTGATTTTCCCCAAAGAGAAATATGAGATGTGAGGTGTGCAGGCGATGAAGCGTTATCCGAAATTCTGCATTTATCAAAAACAATTGTCGAACGGAAAAATCAGCGGTTTCTGGGGCAAGGTAACGCACACTGTGGGAAAAATTTTGATTTTGTGCTGGTGTGCATTCACGGTGGCATTGATTGGATGGGTCATTATGGCGTCCTTCACGTCTACCAAGGATATTTTCCAAAACGCGATTTTGAACGGCGGGCCTGATTTTTCCGGCTATGAACTGGTAACGAAACGTTATCACATCATGGATTATTTTTTTAACAGCGTGCTGTATACCGTATGTGCCTGTGCGGGCTTGATTTTCTTTTGCGCGCCGGCAGCTTTTACAATGAGCAAGTTTCGCTTTAAAGGCAGAAGAATCTTTCAAACCTTGTTTTCTGTTTCTTTGGGACTTCCCGGTGTGATGATTTTGGCGCCGCTGTACATGATGATGGTGAAAATGAACCTTCATAATTTTCGGGGAACATTGATTATTGTTTACCTGTGCACCGGTATCTCGGCAACAACGGTTTATCTCATGGGCTTTTTTGCAACGGTTCCTATGACGATTTTTGAATCGGGCCTGATTGACGGGTGCAGCCATATTACATCGTTTTATCGGTTGATTGTGCCGCTTGCCAAACCCGGTATTGTCACCATTACCATTTTCAATTTTATCGGATATTGGAACGAGTATATTTGGGCGTTGGTCTTTTCCGGAAAACAAGCCAACCGTACCTTGGCGGTTGCGCTTCAAACGCTGGTTACCAATATGCAGACAACCGGAAATTATCAAGGCTTATTCGCCGGGGTAGTTGTTGTATTTATCCCGACAGTTTTGATTTATGCGCTGCTGTCGAAACAGATTATGTCCGGAGCAACGGCCGGTGCAGTGAAAGGTTGAGCGTATTATGTTAAAACCCATTCCGGTTCAGCCCCTTTTGAGCGTTACGGAGCTTTACACTCTTTATTATTTTCATCATCAAAGCGGTTATATTTTTTCCGGGGAAAGCCATGATTTTTGGGAGATCATTTATGTTGACCGGGGAAAAGCCAGCGGTTTGAACGGCCCGGAACCTTACACATTGGAGAAAGGTCAGGTGATTTTTCATCACCCGAATGTCTTTCACAATTTTCGAACCGGAGATGCGCTGACGCCGGATGAAAATGAAGACTGCGATATCATTGTGATTTCCTTTAACGGCAGTTTGGAGCCATTAGAGCAGTTTCGCGACCATATCTTTACACTCACCATCAGAGAACGCCGTTTGTTTCAAGAGATTTTGGAAGAGGGCAAGCTGATGTACCATAAGCCTTTTGGGAAAAATCTGATTTATCAAAAGGGTATGGAGCAGCAGGAAGCAACACCGGGCAGCTGTCACATGATTCGCAATCTTTTAGAACAGCTTTTGGTGTCTTTGTACCGAAAGCAGTATTCCTGTCCGGCACAGGTGCAGGCTCTGCCGATGCAGTCTTTAGGGATGGAATATCAGATTGCGCGCCAAATTATTTTGTTTTTACAGCAAAATCTATATCAAAATATCACGTTTGAAGATGTGGCAGACCATTTTAACATGAGCGAAACCCAGCTGAAAAAGATTTTTCGAGAGGTAACCGGATACAGCGTAATGCAGTATTATCGAAAAAGCGTTGTTGGAAGGATTGAGTATCACATCAGGCAGATGGATATGAATTTCACGGAACTGGCAGATTTGTTTAACTTTAGCTCAATTCACTATTTTTCTAAATTTTACAAACGAGAAACAGGCCATACGCTTCGGGAATATCAAAAAAGTACGTTTAAAATTCCGGGCTAAGGCAGATGGCTTATCAAGAGGTAAATTATGGCGCTGGTAACACTGAATATGGAAAGCCGTTTTTTGCAGGGCAGCACGACAATTTCTCTGCTTTTGCCCGATGAGGGCAAATTGCAGGACGGCGGAAAACGATATCGTGTTTTGTGGCTTTTGCACGGAACGGGCGGCGACCACAGTGATTATATTCGAAAAACGAGTTTGGAACGCTATGTTCAGGGAAAAGACTTAGTAGTGGTGATGCCCAGTGCGCTCAACAGCGACTATGTAAACTGGAATGGCTTTGCGACAGGATTCTCCATGGAGGATTTTATGATACAGGAATTGGTGCCGTTTGTGCGCCACTGGTTTCCGGTATCCGATGCGCCAAAGGATAATTTTATCGCAGGATTATCCATGGGAGGCCGAGGCGCATTGATGCTGGGGCTGAAGTGGCCGCAGTATTTTGGGGCGATCGGCAGCATGTCTTTTGTGCCTTATCGTTTGGAGCACGACAGACAAGCTCCTGCTCTTCCGGCGCATCGGATGGAAAATGTGATTGCAAACAGCGGCGGGTGGGAAGATTATCTTTCTTCAAGCTATAATCTGTGGGAGCGCCTTTTAAAGCAAAATGAGCAGGAGCATATGCCGCCGATTTATCTTTCCATGGGGGATAAAGATTTTTACTACCCTTACTGGCAGGAGTTCTCTTTGCATCCCGCCGCTGTCAATCAAGCGGTGTGCCGCAGGCTGGTACAAGGCTATGGACATGAATGGGCGTTTTGGGACAAAGAACTGCCTAATTTACTGGATTTTTTCTGTCGAATGAAATAAAAGTGCAGTGAACAACAGCGCCGCTGTCTGTAAAAGACAGCGGCGCTGTAACTTTTTATTTCGGGCAGTGAAAAAGCCGAATAAACGTGAGCTGTAATGTTTTCTGAATCTTTTACAGGGGCTTTTTTAAAGCTTTAAAAGTTAGGAAACAGAATTGCGAAAATCATAATGATTGCAATCAAAATGACAAATCCCCATAGTAAGATGCCTAGAATACGCACCAAAAGATTCGAATGATTGGCCAAGGGAAAGTAGCTGTGAATATTTTGATAATTTCCGACCCAAAACGTTTCAGCAAAGAAAATAACAAAACAAACAAAGCGCAGGATCAGCACTTTGGAAGCGGACTGGTTTTGTGAGCCGGAATTCATGCACAAATATATTACAAAAGCGTACCACATTCCCGCCAGCAGCCATCGAAACGGCTTTTTTGTGCGAAAACCGGGCAAAAGCCATTTTCGAAGGGACGCCGGCTCTTGCGGTTCCATCTTTTTATATTTGGCATGAATTTGCTCAAGAAGCTGGCCGATGTTTTTGTAACGTTTGGACGGCTCGATCTCAATACATTTTTTAATTACCGAAGCAAACGGGCCGACTGCCATTTCCTCCTGCGGCTTTTTTCCGGTCAGCATTTCGTTGAACAGCACGCCCAAAGCGTATATGTCGGTTGCCGGTTGTGATGCTGAAAAGCCGTATTGCTCAGGCGCGGCGTATCCAAATGTGCCGATTAAAACGGTGTCGCGCTCTTTCCTGTCGGAGGCTTGTTTTGCAGCGTTAAAATCAACCAGGTACAACACTCCCGCAGACGTAACAATGATGTTGCTGGGTTTGATGTCACGGTGAACAATGGGGGGCAAAAGCTGATGCAAAGGACGAAGAATCGTGCACAGCTGCTGCATGTAGGAAACAGCAGTATCCGTATCGAGCGGGCCCGTAAGGTCGAGCTTTTCGCGCAGAGAAAGGCCCGAAATATACTCTTCAATGACATGAAGGCGGCCGTTTTCTTCTACCAACTCTTCAATTTTTGGGATCCCCGGCACAGGATGTTCCATAAGATATTGAAATACCCAAGTATCGTAAATCGTCAGTGTCTTTTTGACAAAAACTTTTTTTGTTTCGATGTGTTGAACGAGAGCAACACCGTGCTTTTCGTTAAGCATGGCAATATTACGGTAAAAGGATAGCCGAAGCTCGGCGCTGACATCCATTGCTTGACCCTCTTTTCATTCTTTGTTAAGATATCGATGTTGAAATGATAACATAAACTTTTTAGGAGTGCAATGGAGGAACACATATGGAGCAGCAACAATACAGCACGTCGATGCTGACGGAAGTTTTGCAGTCTGCGGACATGCATGATATCCGTCGATATCAAGACCAATATATCCAGTCAGGCCCTGCCGCTTTTGCTGCTTACATGGATGAAATGATTTTGAAAAAGGGCTTAAAACGTCAAGAAGTGTTTCAGCGAGCCGATATTCCTCAGAAATATGGTTATAAGCTTTTGACAGGGGAAAGTCACACAAACGACCGAGATAAGCTTCTTCGATTATTTTTTGCAATGGGCTTATCGCTCAAGGAAGTTCGACGCGCGTTAGAATTATATGAAATGCCGGGTTTATATCCCAAAATTAAAAGGGATGCCATTTTTATGATTGCATTCAACCGAGGTTATGCATCGGTGGATGAAGTAAACAAAATTTTGGCAGAAAACGGGGAGCGGGAACTCAGCAGAAGCCGTGATTAAAAATTCCCATAAATTACGGGAAACAAGCAAGGAATCCTTCGGTATAATGCTAAACTGAACAGGAAATTGATTCCAGTTCGACACATTCGTCAAAAGAGAGGAAGGATTCTTGTGAAAACAGCAAAACTTGTGATTGGTATTATCAGCATTGTACTTACATTTTTAGTGCTTTTTCAGTCTTGTGCGGCTGGAATCGGGGACGCGATGATGAATGAAGGAGGAACGAGCGGTGCCTCCGGAATGTTAGTGGGAATTATGATGCTGGTTTCCGGCATTGTAGCAATTGCGGCGCGGAAAAGTAAGGGAGGAGCTATTTTTTGCACCGTTTTTTATGCGCTGGCAGGTTTGATTGGTGTTTCGTCCAGCGGAATCTTTAAAGATCTTGTTATTTGGGGCGGTCTGTGTTTGATTTTTGCGGTTATTTTTCTGGTGTTTTCCATTAAAACACAAAAAGAACCGGGAAATTCCGACAAAGTTTAACAAGAAATCTTGGAGGTTCAATTTCATGAAACAAAAACTTTTCGCTTTATCTTTGGCGGTGCTTACGGCAATCGGTTTGACAGCTTGCGGCTCAACTGCGCAGACCGCAATAGCAGATTCTGATCCTTTGGCGGCGTCGGCTGGAATGTCAGAGGATTTTTCCGCGCAGAGC
Organism: Candidatus Ruthenibacterium merdavium; assembly: GCA_019119935.1. Taxonomy (GTDB): domain Bacteria; phylum Bacillota; class Clostridia; order Oscillospirales; family Ruminococcaceae; genus Ruthenibacterium; species Ruthenibacterium merdavium. The sequence continues at coordinate 76,162 of DWWA01000051.1, forward strand.
ACCGCAGCTTCCGAAAGCGCTTCTGTGCAGGAAGGCGAGGCGGCTGTGATTGAAAGCACCGTTTTGGTGGATCAAGACGGCATTGTCATTACGGCCCAAGAGTTAGTAGAAGATGAAATTTGGGGAACGGGCATCAAATTCCTTGTTCAAAATAATTCATCCAAAAATCAGACAATCGGATGCGATTACGCGGTGGTTAACAACTTTATGATGACATCTTTGCCGTTTGGCGTTGATGTGGCTGCCGGTAAAAAGTCGAATGAAATTCTTTATTTTTCTAACGATGTTATGGAGGGCGCCGATATCCAAACAATCACCGACATGAGCTTTGTGTTCCGTGCGGTTGATCCGGATACCTATCAGACGGTATTTACCACGCAGGAGGTTTCTCTCAGCACTTCCGCTGCCGGCAGCTACGAACAAAGCGTTCCTAGTGATGGGAAGGAACTGTACAACGAAAATGGTGTGCGCGTTGTGGGCCGTTATGTTGAAGAAGACACTCTTTGGGGCGCGGGCATTGTTTTACTGATTGAGAATACCGGTGAGAGTGATATCATACTTTCATGCGATGATATGTCCATCAACGGTTTCATGGTATCGCCGTTCTTTTCTGCCAGAGTCAACAGCGGAAGAATGGCACTGTCGAATATTACAATTACCTCTTCCGATCTTGAAGAAAATGGCATTGAGAGCGTAGAGGATGTCGAAATGGTGTTTAAGGCATTGAACCCGGATAATTATCAGACCATTTTTGAAACAAGCGCCATTTCATTTTCTGTCGGTGAGTAAGGAGATTTTTCCATTAAGGGCTTTCTGAAAAGCCGTAAGAAGCATATAAAAAACTTGGGACCTTTTGAAAGGCGAACGCCTGAAAAGGTCTCAAGTTTTTTATTTAAAGGGTATCGTCACCGATTTTGTCCGGCGGTATATTGATTTTATTTCTTTCGGCGGTACATTGGCAATCGCTGCCAGAACACAACACAAACCAGTGAAATGAAACACAGTGCGCTGCATGCCAGCAAAGCGCTGCTCAAACTGATTTCTGAGATACGGCTGACAATCAAATTGATACCGATTGCAATCACACGCATAAACAGGGACTGAACGCTTAATGCTGTTGCGCGGTTTTCGTCCGTAATGCTTTGATTTTGGACATTTGTTTGAAGCGGGCCCAGCAAAGAGCAACAAATTTGAATTGCTGCGATTGCTGCAAACAAAACAGCAGACGGCACGCGAAAGGCCAGTAAAAAAGAACAGAGGGCAGAAAGCGCAGGAAGAAAAAGTAAAAAGCGGCGGGCACTCCAGCGCTTTGTGATAGAATCGGAAAAAAGTACACTCATCGAAAGAAGCTGCAAGGCGATGTGCGCTGCTCCCATGGATGCTGTACTCCATCCGGCCTGCAAATAAAGCGGCTGACTTAAAAATACGAGCATCAGCTGATACACTTCTTGAATAACCGCCATTGCAAGAAGAAATACAATAAACTGATTTTGAAACAAAAAAGCCGGACGAAAAGAGGAAAGCTGCTTTCGCAGACTTTGAGCTTTAGGTGCGCCAACCTCTTGCAGACCAAAGGAAAGCAAAGCGGCAAGTGCGTAGGCGGCAACCGTCCAAAACGCGGCAGCGCGAAAATTTTCAGAAAAGAAAAGGGAAAAACATCCGCTGGCAATCACCATGCCGAGTGTGCCGAAATAGCCGTGAATACTAAATACGCGCTGAGCATCTTGTTTGCCGCACGAAAGAAATAAAACGGTGTCGTCTACACCCGACAGGCCGCTGATGACAACGCTTAAAATCAAACGTTCGCAAAGAAACGCCCCGAATGTGTCCGCTTTCCAAAAAACGATTTTAGAAATAAAAAACAAAAGATTGCAAAAAAGCATTGTTCGACGGTAGCCGATACGGTCGGCGATAACACCCCACGGAAATTCCAGTGCGATGCAAACGACGGAAAAGATGCTTTCAATTGCGGTAATTTGAAATAAGGTAAGTCCGCATGCCTGCCGATAGAGTGTGGCGACCGAACCATAAAATACCATTCCCTGAAAAAAGGAAATCGCGTACATCAAAAAAATATTGCGTTTTAGCAAAGAAAAAACCTCCCGCAGATGCGAACGACGCATCGAATTGACTGCACAGCAAAAAGACCCCATTCGAGTGGGGATCTTCTTTTTTGTGAAATCAATGCGGAAGGTACATAAAAAACTCCTAAGACTTTTTATCAGAATGGAAAGAACAGATGTTCACCATGCCTGCTTTCTTTGCTTTATTGTAGCAGATTATTAAAGTGAGGTCAAGGAGTGTTTTGAAAAAGAAAAGAGGTTGAAACCAAAAATCGCTGAGCATCATCAAACGTGCTGTAAAGATAAAACTCAATGAAAAAGCATAAGGGGATTGGTTATTTTCAATAAATTTTATTCACAATCTTTTTTTGCTGTGCACATTGAATCGCAGCAGAAAGAAGTGTAAAATGAGGGCGTATGAGCGTGGATTTCAGCGCGCAGTTTTTTATTTGTATCAAAGGTGTTCGGAGTAATGAGGTTTTCCGTTTTTCAAAGAAAAGCGATGAGCGCTGCATGGAAAACGCTTGAAGCCCGCCGAATGCTTTTACGAAAATCAGATGAATAAGGAGAATGAAATGATGAAAACAATGATGCTTGGAAAAACAGGCTTAACAGTACCCGTGATTGCGGTGGGCTGTATGAGAATCGGGGGAATGGAGCAAAAGGAGAGAGCGGCGTATCTTGCTGCGTGTTTGGAAAACGGGCTGAATTTTTTTGACCACGCCGACATTTATGGCAAGGGAACCTGTGAACAGCTTTTTTCGGAGGCACAAAAGGAAATTGGCGCAAAGCGCGAAGATATGATTTTGCAGTCAAAATGCGGAATTCGTCCCGGACGATATGACTTTTCCAAAGAGCACATTCTTTCTTCCGTTGACGGCATTTTGAAAAGGCTCCATACAGATTATTTAGACGTTTTGCTTTTGCATCGGCCGGATGCGCTGGCAGAGCCGGAAGAAGTAGCTGAGGCCTTTGAAATGCTTTCTCAATCCGGAAAGGTGCGTCACTTCGGCGTATCGAACCATCGTCCGTATCAAATTGAGCTGCTTCAAAAATATGTCAAGCAGCCGCTTTGTGTCAATCAAATGCAGTTCAGCCTTCCGTTCAGCACAATGGTCGCTGCGGGAATGGAGGCCAACATGCTGACGCAAGGTGCTGTTGACCGCGACGGCGGTATTTTGGATTACTGCCGTTTGCACGATATCACGATGCAGGCATGGTCTCCGTTTCAATATGGGTTCTTTGAAGGGGTGTTTGTCGGAAATACGGAGAAATATCCGGAACTGAACAAAGAACTGGACGCTTTGGCCGAACAATACAGTGTAACACCGACGGCGATTGCAGCGGCTTGGGTGCTGCGGCATCCGGCTAAGATTCAGTTGATTGCAGGCACGACCAATCAAGAGCGCTTGAAAGAAATCATTCAAGGTTCCGAGATTACTTTATCACGGGAAGAGTGGTACCGCTTGTATTTGGCCGCCGGGCATATTCTTCCTTGATTTTTAGCGGAGAAAACCTTCCTTCGGCAACTTTGATGAAAATGTGACAATGTCACGGGAGCTGTTATTTTTTTGTTGTATAATCTCTGTGACAGAAGCTGGTCAGGGGTGAGGGTATGGGTGTCAAAAAGTTGAAAGCCGGCGAGGTGTTTGCCATTTTGCTGGGAGCAATCATTGGCTGGGGCTCTTTTATGCTGCCCGGAACCAAGTTTTTGCACACATCCGGCGTGATTAACACCTCGATTGGTATTTTTCTCGGCACAATGTGCATTTTATTGATTGAGCGAAGCTATCGGTTCATGATGCAGCAGGATATCACAGGCAGGCGCAGGAACGCATGGAAAGGCTCACAGAGCAGATGAAACG
>DWWA01000001.1 GCA_019119935.1 Candidatus Ruthenibacterium merdavium
AAACGACGGTTTGAGCATCGTCGAAAACCTCGGCATTATGGGCGTACCCATCCCCCCGGCCATTCAAAACGCCTTTGCCGCGCTGAAAGGCAAGGCGGAAACTACTCCGGAAAATAAAAAGAATCCGTAAATAACTTGAGCCTTGGCACAATCGCCAAGGCTCTTTTTTATGGAGTTTAGTCCGGATTCAGTCCGTAGATTTTCGAGAATTTTTGAAAAGAAAAGAAGCGAAAAGAGAGTAAATGAGAATGTGCTCCAAAGGAAAGGAGTGCTGATAAACCCGCATAAAGACTTGAAAAGCACGCTGTGACAACAAAAAAGCCACCAGTCAAAAGACTGATGGCTTTGGTCCGAGTGGCGAGAGTCGAACTCACGGCCTCTTGAACCCCATTCAAGCGCGCTACCAAACTGCGCTACACCCGGAAATTGTCGCCGTGTCTCTCAGCGACAAGACAGATTATATCAAACAAAAAAATGTTTGTCAACAGTTTTTTTCATTTTTTTCAAAATTATGTAAAACGACACTGTAAACTTAAACGCTGCTGTGCATCACGACCTGACGCATGCTTTGCATAGTAGGGGAGGGACGGTCGGAAACAGCGCTGCAATAATGCTCGTAGCAAAATTGAATAATGGCATTGCGCTTAATTAAACCGATAAAGCTGTTTTTTCCGTCCAATACAGGTACAAAATTTTGACGCATAGCAGTGGCGACCAGAGTATCCATGTCTGTTTCAATTGAAACACATACATAATCTCGCTTTCGAGGAATTTGCATTAGGGGAATATCTTCGGCGGCCTGCAGATCTAGATTATAAAGGCGTTTGATTCCCCACAGTAAATCGCCTTCCGTGATAGTACCGACATATTCGCCCTTTCGGTTCAAAATAGGAATTGAAGAATAACGGTGATACTCCATTTTTTCCAAAGCCTGACGAACAGTGAAGTCATCGTACAGAAACGCGACGTCGTTTTTTGGCGTTAAAAAATGCAGTAAATTCATAAAGATGCTCCTTTTATTTATATGAAGGGCCAACTTGTGTTTTCTCAAAACTCACTATGATGTTTTGAAGAAAAAGCATACGGCCTCTTTAAAAACGCTGCTTAGCTTTCATAACGGATTGTGAATTTTCCGTTTCGCGTTCGAGCTTAATCGCTGAAACCAAATGACAAACTATCCTCCTTTGTATTTATATTATAACATAGTTTTGTATGTTTTGCACGAAAGTTTTGTAAAACAATGCGAAAAATATTAAATAACTTTGCGAAATTATTGCGGAACAATGAAAAAGCAGGCGCTGAATTAAACATATTTTCAGCCAGTAAGTGCGTTTGCTTTGGAATAGATTTATGTTATAATAAATATTAAATTGCAGCGCATGAAAAGAGTGTTTTAGCTGCTTTTATAACAATTGAAGCAAGAGGGGAATAACCAATTCACAAAGAAAGGCGGAGTGATTATGGCGATGGAAAAGAAAATTGATTATTCTTGTATTACACCGCAAGTACAGGCTCTTGGGCAGCTTTGCGCACGTAATAGTACGATTGATACGACACTGTATGAAACATACAGTGTTAATCGAGGACTGCGCGATATCAATGGGAACGGCGTTCTGACCGGGCTGACAAAAATCAGCGATATTGTTGCGTTTCATATTGAGAATGGGAAAAAGCTTCCGTGCGAAGGGGAACTTTATTACAGAGGAATCAACGTGCAAAGCTTAGTGGACGGTTTCATGAAAGAAAAGCGCTTTGGATACGAAGAAACTGTCTATCTTCTTTTGTTTGGACAACTGCCCACAACAGAACAGCTCAAAGATTTTCAAGAGCAGCTGGCGTATTACAGGGCACTGCCTACCAACTTTGTTCGGGATATTATTATGAAAGCACCCAGTGCCGATATGATGAATACTTTGGCACGCAGTGTTTTGACACTTTATGGTTACGATCCCAATGCAAACGATAACTCGATTGAAAATGTTCTGCGTCAAAGTTTGCAGATGATTGCGCTGTTTCCAGTGCTTTCTGTATACGGATATCAAGCGTACAGTCACTATGTTCTTGGGAATAGTCTTTATATTCACAATCCCTTACCGGAGCTTTCCACTGCTGAAAATATCCTGCACCTTTTGCGCCCGGACAGTGCCTACACAGAGTTGGAAGCGCGCGTGCTTGATTTGGCACTCGTTCTTCACGCAGAACACGGCGGCGGCAACAACTCCACATTCACGATGCATGTGGTTACGTCGTCGGGCACCGACACTTACAGTGCGGTTGCCGCAGCTTTGGCCAGCCTGAAAGGGCCAAAGCATGGCGGTGCAAACATCAAAGTCGTGCAAATGTTTGACGACTTGAAGAAAACGGTTACTGATTGGAAAGACGAAGAACAAATAGAACAGTATTTATGCCGACTGCTTCATAAAGAAGCCTTCGATCAGGCAGGTTTGATTTACGGTATGGGACATGCTGTTTATTCACTCAGTGACCCGCGTGCCAATATTTTTAAAGGCTTTGTGCAGAAGCTTGCAATGGAAAAAGGTCGCTGCGATGAGTACGAGTTATATGCTGCCGTAGAGCGGCTGGCGCCTCAGGTTATCGCGCGTGAGCGGCGTATTTATAAAGGTGTTGCAGCCAATATTGATTTTTACAGCGGATTTGTGTATAGCATGCTGGATTTGCCGCTGGAACTTTACACGCCCATTTTCGCGGTAAGTCGGATCGCGGGGTGGAGTGCACACCGGATGGAAGAACTGATCAACGGTGGACGGATTATTCGTCCGGCGTATAAATCGGTTGAAGTGGAAAGGCCTTATCAACCGATGCCGCTGAGATAAGATGATAGAAAAGTCCATAACTAACGGTCGCTTTGCGCGAATTTTCTAAAAGCCGCACATTCCCTTTTCAAATGGGTTTTGTTATAATAAAAGCAAGAAAAGGGAACAGGAGATTTTGTGTTTCATCTCACTTTTTTGCAGGGTGTGATCGAAATCGTTTGACTCGTCCCGATGAAAATGGAGGTAAGGTTAAATGGCGAATACAACACAGTTGATTGAAGCGTTGCAGCGCGGAGATTTCGACAAAGCGCTGGGCCGCCTGTACAGTGAGGATGCGAACGTTGTAGCAAAGCAGCGTGCGCGCTATATTGATGCCGTGAAGGAGTTTGCAAAACGTTTTGACAGTTCCCGTGAGGTTCGGCTGTATTCCGCTCCCGGCAGAACGGAAATCGGCGGCAATCACACCGACCACAATCATGGTGTGGTGATGGCTGCTGCGGTGGATTTGGATATGGTGGCTGTTGTCGCTCAGAATAACAGCACGCAAGTGAATATTTACTCCAAGAACTTTGAGCGTACAGACAGCGTTGATGTGAGCTGTTTGACTGTCCAGGAGAATGAAAAAGGATCTTCGCCCTCTTTGATTCGAGGAATTGCTGCGCGCATCGTGGAACTTGGCGGCGCAGTAGGCGGTTTTGATGCTTACACTACTTCCGACGTTCTGCGTGGTTCCGGACTGTCCAGCTCGGCGGCGTTTGAAGTGCTTGTGGGTGAGATTTTCAACGCGGAGTTTAACGAGGGTCGTTTCAGCGCGGTGGATAATGCGAAAATCGGTCAGTACGCGGAGAATGTGTTTTTCGATAAGCCCTGCGGCTTGATGGATCAGACGGCTTGCGCAGTCGGAAGCGCCATCACGATTGATTTTAAAGATCCTGCCGCTCCCATCGTCGATAAAATTACATTTGATATCGCAAAACATGGTTTTTGCCTTTGCATTACCGATACGAAAGGCAGCCATGCAGATTTGACAGACGACTATGCGGCAATTCGCAGCGAAATGGAATCCGTCGCAGAGTTTTTAGGAAAAAAAGTGCTGCGTGACGTGGATGAGAACGAATTTTTTGCGCAGATTGCGGCGATTCGCGAAAAATTGGGCGACCGTGCTGTTTTGCGCGCTATCCATTTCTTTGCCGACTGCAAGCGAGCCAGAGCTCTTTATGAAGCGGTTGCGGATGACCGTTTTGATGATTTCCTGCGTTTGATTGTTGACGGCGGACACTCGTCCTTTGAGTACAATCAAAATGCGTACAGCATTAAAAAGCCGCAGGAACAAGGCGTTGCTTTGGGCGTTGCGCTTTCACAGAGGGTGCTTGCCGAACGCGGTGCATGGCGTTTACAGGGCGGTGGTTTTGCCGGAACCATTCAAGCTTTTGTCCCGAAAGATTTACTGGAGCAATATCGCTCTACGCTGGAAGGTGTCTTCGGTGAGGGCTCGTGCTATGTCTTGAATGTGCGCAATTACGGTGCAATTCAAGTCACACAAGAGCTGTGAAAAGCGGGAAAATAACAAGCGGCGGTTCGCAAAGAGCCGCCGCTTTAGATATGCTGCGAGGGATTGCCTTAATTGAAATGATTGTCTATCACGGTCTATACGATTGGGTGTTCGTATTTGGCCGAACAATGCCCTTCATGCACAGCAAGCAGGCATATTGGTGGCAGCAAAGTATCTGTTGGCTGTTTATTCTGCTGTCGGGTGCTGTGCTGAACTATGGGCGCCGTCCTAGCCGGCGGGGAATACAGGTGTTTTTATGCGGCATGCTTCTGACGGTAGTGACACTGGCGGTAATTCCTTCTGAGCAAATTTGGTTTGGGGTTCTCCACTTCTTAGGCTGTGCGGCTATGCTGTGTGGCTTTCTGAGGCCTTGGCTATCAAAAATTCCGGCATCTGCGGGAGCTGTCGGAAGCTTTGTGCTTTTTTCTGTTTTCAAACAGGTTCCTTCAGGGATGATCGGCATTTTAGACATCCCTCTGGTTTCGCTTCCGGCATCATGGTATTCACAATCGTGGCTATTCCCTTTGGGGCTTCCCGGTTACGGTTTTATTTCAGCGGATTACTTCCCGCTGATTCCTTGGCTTTTTTTATACCTCACAGGGTTTTATCTATGGCGCGTAGTTATGAATGGGTCGCTTTGTGAAAAAATCTTTGCGATTCCGCAGTGCCGTCCGCTGGCTTGGTTGGGCCGCCACAGTTTATGGATTTATTTACTGCACCAGCCTGCGCTGATGGCTGTGACTGCGGCTTTAAATTATTGTTTGTAAAGGAGAGAATAGAATGCTTTTCATATGGTATCCGAAATGCTCTACTTGTCAAAAAGCAAAGGCGTGGTTAGATGCCCGCGGCGCAGCTTATCAAGCGCGCGATATTAAGCAGGAGCATCCGACTTTGGATGAACTGCGCAAATGGCACAAAATGAGCGGGATGGAGCTTAAACGCTTTTTTAATACCAGCGGTATGCTTTATAAAGAAATGAAACTGAAAGACCGTTTGCCGACGATGACAGAAGAAGAACAGTTGGCTTTGCTTGCAACAGATGGAATGCTGGTAAAACGTCCCATTGTTGTTTCAGAAGATCGCGTGCTTGTAGGCTTTAAGGAAAAAGAGTGGGAGAGCGTACTTTCTTAAATCAGCAAACCTTCAGGCATTAACAAGGTAAAGGAGGGAGCGCCGTTGAAAATACGTCAGACATACACTTGTCCGCTGGAACTGGTTCACGATATGCTGAAGGGGAAGTGGAAACCTATTATTTTGTGGCGCCTTCGGCTGGGGAAAACCCCGTTGGCACAGCTTGAGCGAGATATTGACGGAATCACTCAAAAAATGCTGCTGGAACACTTAAAGGAGCTTTGTGAGCTGGGGTTCGTGAGCAAACAAACGTCAAACGGCTACCCTCTGCGTACTGATTATTTTTTAACGCCAACTCATGGAGAAAAAATTTTGCAGGCGCTTCAAATCATGCAGGAAATCGGCATTGACTATATGAAGGAACACGGCATGCACGATGTCCTGCGCGAAAAAGGATTACTCAAAGACGAATGCCCACAAAAAAGTGGGTAATTTACATAATCCGTAACCTCCTGTTATAATCACCTCGTAAAGCACAGAGGGAAAGAATGCGCACAGCGGATACTTTCCTCGGTATGATTCAAGGAGGTTATAGATATGAAAGTCGTAAGCCATGGAATTGTAGATGGTGTGATTGAAGAGCGCTTTGGTAAACATGGGGAACACTTTAATGAAAATGGAGTGCCAAGCTACTCACTGCCTTTTGAAGTAGTTGATGCCCCCGCAGGGACAAAATGCTTTGCTCTCTTTTTGGAGGATAAGGATGCTTGTCCGATCAGCGGCGGCTTTTCTTGGATTCACTGGGTTGCAGCAAATATTACAAGAAATAAGCTGGAGGAGAATGAGAGTGTCACTGCAAATGATTTTGTGCAGGGCCTGAACAGCTGGATCAGCATGCAGGGCGGAAATCAAAGCAAAGAGTTGTCGGCTTGCTACGGCGGTATGGCGCCCCCCAATGAACCGCACACATACGAGCTGCATGTTTATGCGCTGGATTCTTTGTTAGATTTAGAAAATGGTTTTATGTTTCATGAGATGTTCCGCAAAATGGAAGGACATGTGCTCGCGCAATATACTTTGAAAGGTGTTTATCGTCATTAAATTCAGTCATCCCGCTGCTTGTGGGTTTTAAAAGAGAAGGCAGATTTTTTGATTCTTTAGAATCAAAAAATCTGCCTTCTCTTTTGTCCTTAGTAATTAAAAGGTTATAGCTAAAACATGGCTCTCGAAAACATGGCTCTCGATAGATTTTGTGTATTGTATTTTGAAAAGGAAAGGAATGCGCAGTTTTTTGTAGCAACCGGAACGAACAAAAAGAATTGCGGAAAATATTCGTAAATTTCAAGCTTTTTTAACACGGTGTTTTTGCAAAAAAAGAAAATAAGAGAGGAGATGCCTAAAACTTTCTATAAAAATGAAAGGTAAAAAAGAAAAAAGCACCCGGAAACCGAGTGCTCATTCCTGTGGAGCAGATGATGGGAATCGAACCCACACAGCCAGCTTGGGAAGCTGGAGTTCTACCACTAAACTACATCTGCGAATATGTTGCTATACTACCACATAAACCTTATTTTGTCAATGTCTTTTGTGAATTTGAGGTGCTTTTTCAGGAGCACTAGCAAAACGCTGATGTTCCGCATTGTGAAACTACATTTTGACTTTAAAATGAATATATTTAATAAAATTATGAATAAATATTCTAAAACAAGCCTCAAAAAACACTAAGCAAAAGTCGGTGATAGAGATAAAAATCCATAAATTGTTTCATAAATCCTTAAAATAAATGGGTTGAATGCATTTTTTGTATTTGATGTGATAATTTTATCAAAAGATGCTTGCAAATATTCATTTTATGCTGTATGATAATGTCATCGCAGAGAAAGCAGCTTTCAAAAAGAAAAAGAAGGAGCTAGGAAAAATGATTGAAAATCTATTCCTATTGGGCTTGGTTGGAGCGGTAATTGCATTGCTGTTTGCCGCTGTTCAAGCGAAAAAGGTACTCGCATTTTCCGAAGGAACCCCTAAGATGCAAAAGTTGGCCCAGGCTATTCGCCAAGGCGCCAACGCATACCTGAAGCGCCAATACAACACGGTAGCAAAAATTTTTGTTGTGGTATTTGTGGTTCTGCTTGTCTTGGTAGCGCTTGGGATGCTGGATAACTGGTTTATTCCTTTTGCGTTTTTGACAGGCGGCATTTATTCCGGGCTGGCGGGATTTGTAGGCATGAAAATTGCTACTTCCGCAAATGCGCGAACTGCAAATGCCGCGCATGAAAGCTTGAACCGCGGATTAAATGTTGCGTTTTCGTCCGGCGCGGTTATGGGATTTACCGTGGTGGGTCTTGGCTTGCTCGACGTGTCCATCTGGTTCCATATCTTAAAGTATATCGCACATTTCGATGCGGCTAAAATTGCTCAAACAATGGTAATGTTCGGCATGGGTGCCTCGTTTATGGCTTTGTTTGGCCGCGTGGGCGGAGGTATTTTTACCAAAGCTGCCGATGTGGGAGCTGACCTCGTGGGCAAGGTAGAGGCAGGTATCCCGGAGGATGACCCGCGCAACCCTGCAACCATCGCAGACAACGTGGGTGATAACGTTGGTGACGTAGCCGGTATGGGTGCAGACTTGTATGAATCCTATGTCGGATCGATTTTGGCGACGTTTGCGCTTGGTGCGGCAGCTTATGCGGCAGAGAATCTCGTGTGGAATGCGATGCTGCTGCCGCTTGTAATTGCTGTCATCGGCGTGGTGTGCTCTGTTTTGGGAAGCTTTTTAATCCGTACTAAAGAAAATGCAACCCAAAAATCGCTGTTGACTACCTTGCGAAAAGGTACTTATACGGCCGCTGTTCTCGCGGCAATTGCCGCAGCTCCTGCAACCTACTTTATTATGGGTTCTTGGGGCCCGTACATTGCGATTTTGGCAGGCTTAGTTGCCGGCTGTGCAGTCGGTTATTTCACGGAGTATTACACTTCTGACACCTATAAACCGACTCAGGTGTTGTCGGACTCCACCGAAACCGGTGCGGCGACAACAATTATCGGCGGTATCTCTTTGGGAATGCTGTCGACGGCCGCTCCGATTGTCATTATCGGTATTGCGATTATTGTGTCTTTCCTTGCTTCCGGTGGTTCACTGAATACTGCCGATCAAGCAACATACGGGGCCGCTTTCTCCAAAGGTTTATACGGCATTGGTATTGCGGCAGTTGGTATGCTTTCTACTCTGGGAATTACGTTGGCAACAGATGCCTACGGCCCTGTTGCGGATAATGCCGGCGGCATTGCAGAAATGAGCGGCCTTGGTGAAGAGGTTCGCAAGCGCACTGATGCACTGGATTCCTTAGGCAACACAACCGCGGCAACCGGTAAGGGTTTTGCTATCGGTTCCGCAGCGTTGACAGCTCTGGCTCTGTTGGTTTCTTACGTCGACGTTGTCAAAGCAAAAATGGATCATCTGCCCGATCTTTCGATTACAAATCCTGCCGTATTGGTTGGTTTGTTCGTGGGAGCTATGTTGACTTTTGTGTTTGTGGCCTTTACAATGAGCGGTGTACAGCGTGCGGCTCAGTCAGTTGTAGTTGAGGTTCGCCGTCAGTTTAAAGAGATTGCAGGGATCATGGAGGGGAAAGCTGATCCGGACTACGCCTCTTGTGTTGATTTGTGCACAAAAGGTGCTTTGCGCGAAATGGTTCTGCCTTCGCTGCTTGCCATCATCGTTCCTGTTGTTGTCGGTCTGCTGTTGGGTGTGGAGGCTGTTGTCGGCTTGCTCGGCGGCGTAACCGTTACAGGCTTTGTTGTCGCTGTGTTTATGTCGAATGCCGGCGGTGCTTGGGATAACGCGAAAAAGTATATTGAAGCGGGTAATCACGGCGGCAAAGGCTCCGACTGTCACAAGGCGGCTGTCATCGGTGATACAGTTGGTGATCCCTTCAAAGATACCTCCGGACCGTCTTTGAATATTTTGATTAAATTGTGCTCTACGGTGTCAATTGTGTTCTCTGGCTTGATTACACAAATTCACTTGTTCTGAGAAAAGACGGCTGTTTTTAAAAGTTTTCTAAAAAGTCTTTGGGTGCGCTTATGTGGCAGCGCCCAAAGACTTTTTGGCGTTGAAAAGAGGAGAGAGGATCATGGTTTATACGGTCACACTAAATCCTTCGCTGGATTATGTCGTTCATTTAGAGCGCTTGGAAAAAGGTGCCCTAAATCGAACGCAGGCTGAAGAAATACAGTGTGGGGGAAAAGGTGTCAATGTGTCTGTTGTGTTGTCCAGATTAGGCGTAGACACAACTGCGCTTGGCTTTGCAGCCGGATTTACAGGTATGGCCCTGAAAGATTTGCTTCGTCAGACGGGGATCAACGAAGATTTGATGCTTTTGCCTCAGGGGCATACAAGAATTAACCTGAAGATAAAAGCGCAAGAAGAAACAGAAATTAACGCACAGGGGCCTGAAATAACTCACGAGCATTTGGTGCAGCTCATGGAACAGCTGAAGAGATTACAAAAAGGAGATGTGCTTGTTCTTGCGGGCAGCGTGCCGAAAGGGCTTGGGGATACTCTTTATGCTGATTTGGTAGAAATGGCTCAGGAGAAAGGCGGGCTTGCCGTTGTTGATGCGGAAGGCGCGCTCCTTACCAATACGCTTGAGTGTCGTCCGTTTTTAATTAAGCCAAACCATTTGGAGCTTGGCCATATTTTTGGAAAAACACTTAAAACAAAAGAAGAAGTGGAGCAATGTGCCCAGTTGCTGCAAAAGAAAGGTGCAAGAAACATTCTTGTAAGCATGGCGGCAGAAGGTGCGCTGCTGTTGGATGAGAACGGCTCAGTTTACCATTTGGATGCGCCCGTCGGAACGGTAAAAAATTCGGTGGGTGCTGGAGATTCCATGGTAGCGGGTTTTTTATTCGGGTGGCTGAAATGGAAAAATTATTTTCATGCGCTTTGCATGGGAGTGGCTGCAGGAAGTGCTTGTGCTTTTTCGAGGGAATTGCCTTTCTGTGAGCAAATCGAGAATATATTTCAAACATTGACTTCAAAAAAAATGAAAGAAAAAACAGATCCTTTCCATAAAATGGAAAAATAATCTTTATTTTACAAAATTTTCCATATTTTGCCCCTTTGCCCTGATATAATCTGAAATAGAAAAGAGAACTTGGGGGTTATTTTGTGAATTTTTGGGTTTTTTGCGAAATGAAGCGGGACGAGCAGGGGCAAGACTATCCTGCCTACGGAATTGCGTGGGAAGGAGGACAACAGCCTGATATTTCGGACGATGAAGCTTTTGTTGAGGATTTAGCGAATTTGCTGTATGTCGAACAAGTGGATGCATGCCATATTCATAACGTAATTGAGGATTGCTTGGCGGCAGGAGCTTTGCCTGTATAAGCCTTGCGTTTTTTTCTGTTGTGCGGTAGAATGGAGAAAACGCGAAAGGTGTGGTTTTGTGGCGGGAGATTTGCATACGCATACCAATTTTTCGGATGGTTCGACAGATATTGAACGCCTGCCGTTTTTAGCGATGCGTGCGGGATTAACCCATCTTGCCATATCGGACCATGACAGCATTCAGGCGTTGGAGTGGGCGCAGCAGCATCCTTGTGAGCAAGGTGTGTCGATTATTCCCGCTGCGGAACTGACATGTTTTGATACACGCAGGGGACAGCGAGTACATTTGCTTTGTTATTTGCCCAACTTGACACAGGAACTGCGTTCATTTTGTGAAGAGATGGCACGCAGGCGCAATGAAGCAACTGGAAAAAGCATCGAGGAGTTAGAAAAGCGCTATCCGCAATTTACCAGAGATGCGGTGCTGGAAGTTAGTAAAAGAAGCGGGATTACCTATAAAACCCATATTATTCGTGTGCTTTATGAATATGGATACACAGATGGGATTTATAAAGAACTGTACCGAGAGTTATTTGGCAAAGGCGGCAGCGTTTTACATGACCCTGCGTATGAGCCGCTGGAAGAAGTGCTGGAAATAGTGCATCGAGCTTGCGGCGTGGCGGTGCTCGCTCATCCCACGGTTTATCATAGTATGGAGCTTGCCAAAGAGCTTGGGGAAAAGGGCCTTTTAGACGGCGTTGAAATCGAGCATCCTCGCAATTCGCCGGAAGATAAAAAGACGCTTCACGCCATGGCGCAGAATTATGGGTGGATTGTTACGGGCGGATCTGATTTTCACGGAATGCACATGTCGAAACCTGCGCCTTTGGGTTCGTGCGTTACACAGGATTCTCAAATTGAAGCGCTTTTAGAGCGTTCTTGTCGAAAAAAGATTTGCAAAAATTGTGAAAGTGTGGTAAAATAAAACACGTTACTTAGAAGTTGTAAACTACTTTATGGATAAGGATGTTGAGTGAAATGACTTTTTCTTATCAAAATCACGGTGTTTGCTCAAAGGAAACCCGAATTGATTTGGATGAAAATGGTGTAATTCGTGATATTGAAGTGTTGGGCGGCTGCAATGGTAATTTAAAGGGGCTGTGTTCTCTTTTGAAAGGGATGCAGGCTCAAGATGCGATTGAGCGCATGTCCGGCTTGACGTGTGGAGCACGCACAACTTCTTGCCCGGATCAAGTAGCGCGGGCATTGCAAGAAGCAGTGAAGGCTTTTTGATGGTGTGCATATAAAGGATTACTTGTTTTAATAAAATGTTTTTCAACAGACATATTTTCCATTTTCTTGTGTAAGGAGAAAGGTGAATATGTCTTCTTTTTTGATGAATGCTAAAGTGCGAGAGGATTGATTAAGTGGATATCTTCAAACAAGTGTGGAAAAACACGCACATCAATTCAGGGAAGGAAAAAAAACAGTATGTGCTTTTTGCTGTTGCGATGCTGGCGTTATTATTCTTTGAAATTGTATTATATTTTGCGGCGGTACAACCCCGTGCGGAAGATGTTCGGATTATGGATAATCAAACTCCGCGTATAACTTCTTCTAAGCAAGTAACAATTTTGTCGAATAAGTCGAATAACAAGACATACGAGCAGTTAGTTCGGTCCGAAAAACCATTAGGAGGAGTTGCAATTCTTCTCGGAACCTATGACAATGAATTTGTGGAAGGAAGAATGACTGTTCGGCTGTACGATGGCAAGACAGAACAACTTTTAGAGACCAATACTTTGAGTTTAGAAGATGCGGTGGATAATAGCTACTACAAATTGTTTTTTTCTCGTGCTTATGATACCGAAAGTGATTTGTACCTCATTACTATCACGCCGCAGCTTTCTGAAGATGAGGGTATGTGTGCAATTTGGATGACAAAGGACAAGGATGATTTTTTTCCAAAACAAGCAACAGTCGATGGAAAAAGTTTAAAAGCCTATTTTAACATTCGCCCGATGTACACAGCAGAATTTTTGCCTGGGTTTTATTGGGCGATTGCAGGAGGATTGCTCCTATTTGTATTTGAGGCGTTTTTTATTATTAAGCGCTTCCGTAAGGTTCAATATGTATTTCTTGTTTGTGCCATTCTGTTTGGTTTCTTATATATGTTGGTTTACCCCTCTTATGCGGTGTTCGATGAAGAGAGGCATATACCTGCCGCGTTTGCCAGAGCAAGCGCATGGTCACAAGGGCAATGGGATGTTGAGCGTGGGGCGGATATTCAAATTCGTGAAGAAGAAGAGCGAGAAGGGTTTATGCCAACTCGGCCTAAAATAGAACAATACTATTATTTAACGGAGACAATTTTCAATGGTGCAGAAACTGATGAATATGTAGACATAGAAATGCCAACGCATATAAGCTATTCACATGAGTATATCCCCCAGACGTTAGGGGTTTTGTTGGCAAGAACTTTTAATATGGGGCAGACAGCAACCTTATATACCGCTCAAATGGTGGCACTTATTTTTTATAGTGTTCTTTGCTACTTTGCAATTTCTATTTCACCATACCCTGTGCTATTTTCTATCATTTCGCTTTTTCCGTTTTTTTTGAGGACCATGGGTTCATTTTCATATGATTCGATGGTTAATGCTCTTTCGTTTTTGGTCATTGCATATATTTTGCGGTTGGCTAAAGAAAAGACAAAAGTGAAGAGGAAAGATATTCTCATTATTTCTGCTTTGTTTGTTTTGCTGGCACCATGTAAGGTAATTTATACCACCCTAGTACTGCTGATTCTGTTGATCCCGTCAAATAACTTTAAGCAAAAACGCCAGAAGTTCATTTGGCTCGCCTCAATAACGGGTATATGTTTATTAGTTATTCTTCTATCAACAGGATTTTATTTTGAGAATAGTTTCGGTGAAACGGGTGTAGTAACGAGCCCATGGGGAGAGGATGCTTACTCTGTTTCGATGCTATTATCCATGCCATGGGAGTTTATTCGAATCACGGTGTCAAGTATGTTTGATTTGTTTGCTTCGCTTCTTTTTGGCGCAGTAGGGAATTTTCAGCATATTTCTTTGCCATCTACTTTAAGTATCCTTTTTTTAGCAAT
>DWWA01000052.1 GCA_019119935.1 Candidatus Ruthenibacterium merdavium
TCCCTTTGCTTGTTTGTGCAGTTGGCAGACCGCACTCCTATTACAGCAAAGGGAGTTTTTATTCCATCATGATCGACATTAGTCTTTTTTCGAACCACTCGCCTAGCGAGTGGTTTTCGGAACACAAAAAAGCCAGCCCGATGGCTGGCCTGCGGGGGTGTACCTCTCCTTTCTTGCTAGGATATATGAAAACGCCGCCCGTAGTCCTGTTGGGCGGCGTTTTCTTCCTAATTTGAGTTGTTTCTAAATTAATTGCTTATTATGACAAAATATGCTATCATATTTCAAAGAAATTAAACGGAGGAGTAGCCATGTTATTGTGTTCAGCCCGTATTCCTGTTTCTGGGGAATTAACTGTAGATTCCTTTGTAGCACTTGCAGTTGAATGGGTTACCAATAGCAGGAACTATTGTTTTGATCCTTTTGTATGGGATGGCTCTCCTGACTATACCTGCATTGGCAAAAATCAGGAGGTTTTCCAAGTAGGCTTATTTGACGAGCAATCTGTATGTGCCATACATTTTAAAGCTGTCGATAATCGTGAAATTAGTTGGACGACCGATTTTATTTTAGACTATGGAAATTGCATTTTGGCTTTTCAACTTTACAGGGATGCTCCAGAAGATATTGACTATGTCCATCCAGTATTTAGCCTGCCTTTTTTAGTAAAAAAGATAATTTCTGCTGGATATGCTGTATCTGATAAGGGTTTAGAAGTAACAGATAAACCTATCCTTATTTATGAAAAAGATACTGATAACATGGCCAAAATAATTCTTCGTAAAACCATCTATAACATGCCTATTGTATATATGTCATGCGAATCCGATGGACATTGCATAGTAAATCCCTACATGGTCGCAGAAAAATTAAATGGTGTTGCCCATGTTATTTTTGAGACGAGTAGATCAGTTTCTTTCAGCCTTCGAGATAAAACAGACGGCAAAAATCCGTATGCTGGTGCAATTGAGATTTTTTATCCAAATGGGAACAGAAAATTTTTGCCAGCTCAGTTATCCGGCACACACTCGCACAAAGTTTACGCAATTGTCAACACAGTATTTCAGCATCTTAATCAACTTCGTGTTGAGGATAGATTTTCATGGTCACAGTTACAGTCCAACAAATTGCGTAAACAACTATCTGCCACAATCCAGAAAAAGGAGCAAGATTCACAAGAATATAAACTGCTTGAACACGCCTATGAAGATATACTGACAGAAAAAGATAGTCAAATCAAGCGGCTGAGCGATCAATTGTTTTCTGCTAATAATACAATTACTCAATTAGAAGCTCAACTGAGTGCAGTGGAATGAACTCCTGCTCTCGCCATAGGCGAGGAGCAAGATCTATATCCGTTTGAACAACAAGCATTCCTTATGGAGCTACTCGAAAAAGAGCTTAGAACGGTGGCAAATAACTCGAGGAAACAACACATTCTCCTTTCTTTAATTGCTGCAAACAGATGTGAAAACACCGTAGATGGGAAGCGCACACGAATAAAAGCATGTTTACACGGATATACCAAGATGACACCTGCAATTTCCAAAGAGCTGGAAGCAATTGGTTTTACATTATCAGAAGATGGGAAACATATTAAACTTATATTTGGTGAAGATCCTCGATATACTGGAACATTAAGTAAAACTGGAAGTGATCATCGTGCAGGTGATAATACAGCGCACGATTTGATTCGTTCCATTTTTTAAAAGTCCATATTAGGATAAAAGCCTTGCTTGCTGCTTGTAAACCATTGATATTACTGGATTTCCACAGATCCTTTAATGACACTCCGACCATACGGAGTATCATTAAAGGATCCAATGCAGTTTTGGTGATTCTGTTCTCCTTGACCGCAGGATAAACCTCGATGTACTGAATGAGCTCGGCAGCCGTGCGTTTGGTGATGGAGCTATTTTAAAAAAAGCTTAAAATTTGTTAAAGCTGCCCGCAAATCGACGGGAATATGCTATAATTAGGCCAAATTTTGCGGCCAAGGCCGCATGGGAGGTTGTTATGAACAAAAAGATTCCCCCGCTACACAGCTTGACATGGCTGTGGTGCAGCTTATTCGCATACAGCGTGCTGTTTGGGTTACTGCAAAAACTTTTGTCTTCTGTTCCCGGCTTGTCGGAGGGTATCGTGCTGCTCCTTAGCTGCGCGGTGGCATCGGCGATCCCCCTGCTCTGGTCCTCACTAGTGAGCGGCGAAGCCCCTCACTTCTCTTCCCAGAAGGCCTCTTTGGGCACGCTGGTTTTTCTCATAAGTGTGGCTTTGAGTGGAAATCTTGCCGTTATGGTACTTACCCCGGTTCTAGAGCGGGTGTGGAACCTGGCTGGCTTCACCGCCCAAGCGGCGGCAGCGGGAGAAGAAAGCGTCACACCGCTGCTGGCAATATATATTTGTATAGTCGGTCCTGTCCTGGAGGAACTGATCTACCGAGGAGTGGTGCTGCGCCGCTTACTGCCAGGGGGTGCACGGCAGGCCATTTTACTGTCGGCCCTGTGCTTCGGGCTGATGCATCACGATCTCTATCAGGGGTTGTCCGCCTTCTGGTGCGGATTGATTTTCGGCTATGCGGCCCTGCACTACGGATTGGGGACGTCCATCGGACTGCACATCGCCGGAAACAGCATTGCTGTGGCGCTGCCGCTACTGCGCCAGGCGGGCACTCCTGGTGCCCTGGCTATCCTGGCTCTGGTGTTTGTCCCGGTGGTGATCGCAGTGACAGGAGGGATCCGCCTGCTGCTGAAAAGACGGGGACGGAAGCGCGAGAGAAGTCAGGCCGGCGGGAGTAGCGGCGTGTGGAGCAATCCCGCCCTGTGGATGCTGCTGGCCTTTGACACGGTTTATCTCGTTGTGGCCTCATTTACTCACCGCTGAAGTAGTATTTGGATAAAAGCCTTGCTTACAAGCCGTTGATATTACTGGATTTTCACAGATTCTTGAATGCCACTTGGACCATTATTGGTCAGAAAAACCGCCTGTTCAGGCGGTTTTTCTTCTTTTTGTTAAACTTTTTAATTGAAATGCTCTATTTCACATCGTATGGCTTGCTGTTGTTGGTCCGCCCCAGGATATAATCGGTGGACACCTTATAGTAATCCGCCAATTTCAGAAGATGAATCACAGGAATGGTCTGAAATCCACGCTCGTAGCGGGAATAGACCGTCTGGCTGATTCCTAAAATTTCTGCGACATCTTTTTGCCGGAGGTCTTTATCCTCTCGCAAATCTCTCAATCTTTGAAAGAACACATCCCGCACCGCCTTTCAACTTTTATTACAGGATTGACGATGCAATCATTTTTGTTCAAATGTCAATCACAAACCCACACTTTTATGGGCTTTGTTATATTCTATAATGTCATCCAAATGGTCTAAAATAAATTGTTGCCCGATTTCATCATAAACAATAACATGATATGTCCCTCTTGCTCCCAATCGCTTTTCTATATGAATACCTAGGTGCAGTCCGGTACTTATCGGTTGACGAGTCATCTTTCCTTCATCATCTGACACAAAGTGTAACGCCCCAATCTCAAACAGCCAATTCAAAATATGCTTATAATTTAGCTTTGTCATATCTTCGTCTGAAATTAGTTCATTGATGCGTCTGGTAATTTCACTTACAGGAATCGGCATTTTTGAGTAGCGAAATCCTTTTCTTGCCTCATGCCCTAAGTAAAAGGGCTTTTTGGGTATTCTGCTTTTTTTATGAGAAATACCATCATTATCAAGAATTTGTCTTAAGAGGTCTGAAACATAGAATAAACATCTCGAAATTCTTACATTATTGATAACATCCATATCTGACACTACTTGGTCCGTCAATGGGTTCACTCCATTTGCAAGTTTTTCAATATAACTTTTTGCATAGACAATTTTTTCGAGCTCTGTCATAGCAACCTTCCTCATCTTATTATTGAGTTATTTATCTTTCTACAAATTCTTTCAAAGGAACTGTTCAGCTTCTATACAATATCATTGATTCGACCTTATTGCTTTTACTTTTCTAATAATTAGCATATGTTTTTCATTCTTGCTTACCTAACTTTTCTATTGTGGAATATAATAAAAAAGTGGGGTTTGCTTCAGTATTCGTCATTAGTATACAAAAATTTCCATTATTTTACAAGCATTTTTATTGGAAATATTTAGAAATTTACATAGCAACCGATTTGCTTAAAAATGATATCTGATTTAACAATTGACGGCCAAGAGTAAAAGCTTTATCATGAAAGCACAGAACATATATGATCGATGTATCCTTATTTTTACGATATATTTTGAAAGGAACCCCACATGAAAGTAACAATAGAAGAATTGCAAGCCTATTTGCTCGACCATTATAAAGAGGACGGGATTGCCGAAAGCTTATTTATGAAGCTTGTTGAAGAAGTTGGCGAAGTGGCGGAAGTGCTCAATAAAAAGTCCGGACGAAAAGCATCCGGCGGCGAAGATTTAAAAATCGAGCTCGGCAATGAGCTGGCAGATGTCATTCACTACGCGCTTGCCATTGCCGCGCTGAATGGCCTTGACATGAATCAATTCATTGTCGAAAAGGATAAAGTCGCTTGTGTGAAATATAACCATGCGGTCAATTTACAGCAATTCATCACTGATAAGAGGAGAACTGCCCATGATTCGTGAAATTTGCAAAGACGAAATGTTTCTTTCCCAAAAAGCCGAGTCTGCCACACCGGATGACCTTACCGTCGCCGCGGACTTACTGGAAACGCTGATCCACCATCAAGACGGCTGTGTCGGCATGGCCGCCAACATGATTGGCGTGAACAAGCGCATCATCGCGTTTGAAACGGACGAGGGATACATGGTGATGTTCAACCCGGAAATCGTCAAAAAATCTGAGCCTTACGAGGCGCAGGAAAGCTGCCTTTCTCTTGTCGGCACACGCCCGGCGAAACGCTTTCAATCCATTAAAGTGCGCTGGCAAAACGAAAAGTTTCAAGAGCGCCAAAAAACCTTTACCGGCTGGACGGCGCAGATTATCCAGCACGAAATCGACCACTGTGAGGGCATTATCATATGACATCGCTTTACATTCACGGGCTCGGCCAAACGCCGTCGGTTTGGCAGCCTGTTTTGCGTTTGATGAACACCCCGGCAAACTGCGCACAGCCCGATCTTTCTTCTATGGTTTGCGCAGAACCAACAACGTACACTAACCTATACAAAGCGTTTGCTCAGCTCTGCGATGCGTCCGCCGCGCCGCTGATGCTCTGCGGCCTTTCGCTGGGCGGGGTGCTTGCGCTTCACTACGCCGTGGAACATCCCGAGCGCGTCGCTGCCCTTGTTCTCATTGCGCCGCAATACAAAATGCCGAAGCGCCTTTTAAAGATGCAGAACATTCTATTTCGCATCATGCCTGCATCTGTGTTCCGGGAAACCGGATTTTCAAAGGCGCAGTTTATCGAGCTGTGCGGCAGTATGACAGAGCTGGATTTCACCGCCGCTTTGCCGCGTATCACCTGCCCCGCCTTGGTGGTATGCGGCAGTCGTGACCATGCCAACAAAAAGGCGTGCATCGAGCTTTCCCAGCGCATCTGTACAGCCGAGCTTGCAATGATTGAAGGCGCAGGACATGAACTCAACCGCGAAACGCCCGAAGAACTTGCCGCATTGCTGCAAGACTTTTATAAAAAAATCGCACCGTGCGATTCGAACCACTGACACGATAACCCGAACAAGAACAGGAGAATTCCCCCATGTTTCAAAATAAAGTTGCCGTTGTGACTGGCGGTGCAAAAGGCATCGGCAAGGCGATTGCCGAGGAATTTCGCAAAGAAGGCGCAAAGGTCTGTGTCATTGACCTGTTAGAAAATGACGGCTATGTAGGCGACCTTGCCGAGCAAGCCGTTTTAGAGGACTTTGCCCGCAAAGTAATTGCCGAACACGGCCATGTGGATTATCTGATCAACAACGCCCTGCCTTTGATGAAGGGAATGAGTGAATGCACTTATGAAGAGTTTAACTATGCCCTGCGCGTTGGCGTAACTGCACCCTTTTATCTTGCAAAGCTGTTTGCGCCGCACTTTGCGCCGGGCGCGGCCATCGTAAATATTTCTTCGTCCCGCGACCGCATGAGCCAGCCGCAAACCGAAAGCTACACGGCGGCAAAAGGCGGCATTTCCGCTTTGACCCACGCGCTTGCCGTAAGCTTTGCGGGAAAGGTACGCGTGAACTCTGTTTCCCCCGGCTGGATTGACACGTCTTATGCCATTTATGAAGGCCCGGATGCAGCCCAGCACCCCGCCGGGCGCGTCGGAAACCCGCTGGATATTGCCCACATGGTGCTCTATCTTTGTTCGGCCAAAGCCGGATTTATCACCGGAGAAGACATCTGCATCGACGGCGGCATGACGCGCCAAATGATTTATCACAATGATTTCGGCTGGACGCTGGAAGGAGGAAACCGTCCGTGAAAACCGCAATTTGTTACTATTCCCGCCACCACGGAAACACACTGAAAGTGCTGGAAGCGATGGCCGCCGAAGGCAGCGTGGATCTGATTGACGTCACAACCCGTCAGGCGGTACGGCTTGAGGAATACGACTGTATCGGTTTTGCTTCCGGCATTTACGGCTTTGAGTTTCAAAAAGGCGTTGTCGAGTTTGCCCGGCAGTATCTGCCGGCGCAAAAGCCGGTGTTTTTCGTTTACACCTACGGCGGAGCAAAAGGCACAGGCGCAAAGGCAGTCGCACAGATTGCCAAAGAAAAAAACTGCCCTGTATTGGGGGAATTCAGCTGCAAAGGGTATGATACCTTCGGGCCGTTCCAACTCGTCGGCGGCATTGCCAAAGGCCGCCCAAATGCACAAGACCTCGAAAATGCCCGCAAGTTTTACCGAGAAATAAAAGAACATTTCCACAGGAGTACCCAAGCATGAAACTTGCCATTCTTTCCGACACACACGGTCTGCTCAGGGCAGAAGTAATTGCACATTTAAAGCAGGCAGACGCGATTCTCCACGCCGGCGATATCAATCGGCAGGAAATTGTGGATGCGCTGCGGCAGTACGCGCCGCTTTCCGTCGTGCGCGGCAACAACGACAAAGATTGGGCGCAGGAGATTCCCCATACCGTCACCGTCACGCTCAACGGCATTAGGTTTTTCATGGTTCACAACAGAAAGGATGTTCCGCAGAGCCTGCCGGGCATTGATGTAGTGGTATTCGGACACTCACACAAGTATGTACAACAGGAAAAGGACGGCCTTCTTTGGCTGAACCCCGGCTCATGCGGCCCGCGGCGGTTTCATCAGGAAATTACCATGATGATGGCCGAAATCGCAGACGGCAGGCTGAGTATTGAAAAAATCGTCATTCCTCATGACAATTGCGCGAGGTGAGCCGATGGAACTAGGGCTTACTTTTCCGCTTCAGCGGTTTTTAAAAATGCACACGCCGCTTTATGGCACACAGCCTGACCGCCGCTTTTGCTGGGACTTACACTGCATTGACCTGCGCGGCCGCAAGTGCCTGCTGGCGGTACACTGCCACAGCCGCTACACTTTTGTGCGCTTTGACGTGACACCGTTTCAGTGGGCCGATCTTCCGGGGCTGTTCCGGCAGGGCGCACAGGAAAGCCTGCTCGCCGCCGGGTTCTCAGGACGGGACATTGAGCGCTCAGGTCTTTTTGCAACATCGCTTTCCCTCACGCGCACGCACGGCCGCCGAGAAGTGGCCTTTTTAAACCGCGCATGGGACGATGTGCTGAAATTCGATTTATGTTTAGACGCGTTTTGCCAAGCACAGCCTCTATTGGATCACGCTGTAAACACCCAGCCCAGCTGCTGTGTCGGCTTTGAGGGGCTGGGAACAGGGCTTGCAAGAATGGCGACGCTGATAAACGCAGAGTAAGCATCAGAGCGATGAATTTTATTCCATTTCACGCGTTGTTCTCAAAAGGAAAGTCCCCCGATGCCGCACACGCTTTTGTGTGCCGTGCATCGGGGGACTTTTTCATTCCATAAGGTTATTCTTTCAGGGGCAGACACAGCTCGGCGCGGTAGGGTGTGCCGCCGTAAAACATTGCTTTGCCTCCATGCGCGGCGGCAATTTGAGCCACCAGCCGCAGGCCGGTGCCGTGTGCGGCACCGCCGTCCGGCTCGGGAGTTCGAGGCGATTGTTCTTGCACTGTCTTGCCTGCATCGCCGCCCTCCACCCAAAGCAAAAGCTGTTTGCGCTGTGCATTTGCTCCAAGCCGAATGGCACAGCCGGGTGCGTTGTGCCGCACGCAGTTCGTAAGCAAATTATTCACGGCTCTGCGCAGTAAAAACGGGTCTGCCTCAATCTGCGGCAGCGGCGTTTCGGGCAGGTCAATTTCAAACGGAAAGCCCTCGGCCATTCCGCCGTTGAGAAAATCCGCCGCTGTTTGCCGCAAAAATGCTTCGGGACAAAGTGTTTCTTTTCGCAGTGCCTCCATCTCCGAATCAAGGCGCATCGTAAGGTTTAAATCGTTGACCAAATCCCGAATCACTTCGCTTTGCACTCGAATGGCGGCCGCCTGGCGCTTTTTTTCCGGCGGAAGGCTGGGTGCAGCCTCCAGCTGTGCGGCATAGCCCATCACCACCGAAAGCGGCGTGCGGATATCGTGCGAAACCCCGTTTATCCAGTTGGAACGGGCGGCATCCCGCATTTGCTGGCTGCGCCGAAACCATCGGCGCACCGCAAAATACGAAAGTCCCAAAACGCCCCCCAGCGCTAAGAGAAAAAAGCCTAAAAACCAAAGAGGCATTTGCATTAAAACGCTTGTCTGCATTGTAATATCGTATTTCCAGATACTGCCTTTCGGGGATCCCCTTACCAAAAGCCCATCCTCGCGCACCCAGCAATGCACGGGATAATCATTCAAATACCAACGGGTAAAGGACGCGACATCCGAGATGCTATATTGCCCGGGCACATCGTAGGGCTTTTGATAAGACCACACAACCCGGCCTTCGTCATTGATCAGCATCATCCAGCTGTCGGGTTCGAGCAGAGATTCTCCGTAAAAAGAATACCCCTCTTCGCTTTGCACCAGCGTTTCGGAAAGCGTTTCCATCGGTGCTGTCCAATCGCGGCCGCCGCTTGAATTGTAATAGGCAAAGGCAAACATCCCGACCAGCGCAACAGCGGCAATCAAAAGAGAGGAAACCGTCAAAAGCATAACACCTTTTACAGCACTGCGCAGTTTCATCGCGTGTCCTCCCGCTCCAGCCGATAGCCCAGCCCGCGCACGGTCAGCAGAAACTGCGGCTTAGAGGGGCTCGGCTCAATCTTTTCTCTCAGGCGGCGGATGTGAACCATCAGCGTATTTTCATACCCGACCAGCGGCCCGTCCCATAAGGCACTGCACAGCGCGTCGACGGTCACAATATTGCCCCGCGCGTCCCAAAGCTTTTTCAATAAAGCAAATTCCTTCGCGGTGAGCGCGGTTTCCTCACCGGCACGCCGAACCGTGCCCTTGCCCCAGTCAATTTCCGCATCGCCCAGCTTTGCCGCGCCGGACGGCTCTTGATACACGCGCCGAAGCACCGCTTGCAGGCGCAAAAGCAATTCCTGCGGCAAAAAGGGCTTTGTAATGTAATCGTCCGCGCCAAGCCCCAGCCCGCGCAGACGCGCTTCGTCCTCATCGCGGGCAGAAAGAAACAGCACCGGGACATCCCGCATTTGCCGAAGCTTTGCCAAAAGCGAAAAGCCGTCGCCGTCGGGGAGCATGACGTCAAGCAGTACCGCGTCCGGAGTGCCGGTGCGAAAGGCCTCCGCCGCATCCCGGCACGACATGGCCGCTTGTGTTTCGTACCCGGCTTGTTTTAAAAATTCTCCTACCATGCTTTGCAGGGCAGGCTCGTCATCGACAATCAAAATTTTTCGGGCCACATCCGCGCCCTCCTTTGTGATTTGCTGTTTTCATTATAGAAAAAACGCGCGCCGCCGTCCAGCCGCCGCATAAAAATTTCAGGTAAACGTAAGGAAGGCTTCATCGGCATGTAAGGCAGGCGCGCTAGGATAAAAGCACAAAGGAGGGTTTTTGATGAACATCATTCAAACAAGCGATTTGTGCAAGCAATACGGCGGTGCGCTTCGCGTATCACATTTGAATTTAAGCGTGGCGGAGGGCAGTGTTTACGGTTTCCTCGGCCCGAACGGTGCGGGAAAATCCACCACATTAAAAATGATTTTAGGGCTGGTGCGCCCCACGGCGGGCAGCATCGAAGTGCTGGGAAAACCCATGGACAGCGCAAACCGCCTTGCGGTGCTGCGGCAGGTAGGCAGTCTGATTGAAAGCCCCAGTTATTACGGCCACTTAACAGGCGAAGAAAATCTGCGCATTGTGCAGACACTGCGCGGCGTTCCGGAGAAAAACATCCGCGAGGTACTGCAAATTGTACGCCTGGACGGCCAGCGCGGCAAAAAGGCGGCGCACTACTCTTTGGGCATGAAACAGCGGCTGGGCTTAGCGGCGGCACTGCTGGGGTATCCGAAACTGCTGATTTTGGACGAACCCACCAACGGGCTGGACCCGGCAGGCATTCAGGAAATGCGCGAGTTGATTTGTGATTTGCCGCGCCGATTCGGTATGACGGTCGTCGTGTCGAGCCATCTTTTAAGCGAAATTGACCAAATGGCAGACCATGTTGCCATCATCCGCGAGGGGGAGCTGGTGTTTCAAGACACCTTAGAAACACTGCACAGCCGAAGCTGCCGCCATTTGGCGATGAAAACAACCGACAATGAAACTGCGCGGCGTATTTTAAAAGAGCAGGAACTGTCCTGCCAAGAACAGGACGACTACTTGATTCTTCCGGTTCTTCGCGATGAAGCCGCCGCAAAGCTCACCTGCTTTCTTGCCCGGCAGCACATCGGCGTTGTACGGCTGGAGGAGCGGCAAAAGAGTTTGGAAGATATCTTTTTAGAACTCACGGGAAAGGCGGTGAGCCTATGAATATAAAATTGCTGGGCTTGGAGTTTTATAAGTGCCGCCGCCGAAATATCACGGTTTTGTGCGCCGCTGTGCTCGCCGTGGAGCTTTTATGGATGGGCTTTACTCTTTCGCGGCAGGGCACCGATGACCTTCGGCAGGGCTGGATGATGATGCTTTACAATTTAGCGATGGTCGACGCCATTGTGCTGCCGTTAAGCGTCGCCGCTCTCGCCAGCCGAAACTGTGAGTTAGAGCACAAAGGAAGCACCCCGAAACTGCTGGAGACCATGGTGTCGCCGAGCAGCCTTTACACCGCAAAGCTTTGCTGGGGCGCGCTTACTTTGGCGGTGCTTTTTATTGTTCGTTCCGTTATATTTGCCGCGATGGGCGCTGCGGCAGGCTTTCCCGGCGAAGTACCTCTGGCACAGTTTTGCATTTTTGCGCTGATTTCATGGGCGGTGTCCATGATGGTTTATACACTCGGTCAAGGGCTGTCACTGCGCTTTGCCAATCAAGCCCCGGCGTTAATCTGCGGCATTTCGGGAAGCTTTTTAGGGATTCTTTCCATGCTGTTTCCCCCGGCGCTCACTCGCTTTGTTCCGTGGGGGTATTACGGTCTATTGGCGCTTGTGGGCATGGACTGGAACGAAACAACGCGCATCACGCGCTTTTACTGGCAGTGGCCCTCTCCTGCCGACCTCGCCCTGCTGGCAGTCTGGGCGGCGGTGTTCGGCACGGTGGGGCGAATGCTTTTTGTGAAAAAGGAGGTGTGAGCCATGTTATTTCGCTGTTTAAAAGCGGAAGTGCAAAAGTGCCGCCGCTCGCCTGTTTGGCTGGCATTTTTTGTACTTCCTGTTTTTCCCGCAGTTTTGGGAACGGGAAACTACCTTGCCAACCGTGAGGTGCTCAAAGACGGCTGGTACAGCCTTTGGAGCCAGCACACACTGTTTTCCTCCACGTTTTTTCTGCCCGCTCTTCTGGGGGTATTCTGTGCATGGCTTTGGCGGCTGGAACACACCGATCACAACTGGAACAGCTTCCTTACGGCACCGGTTCCCGTGCGCGATTTATACGCCGCAAAATTGATTTTAGCGGGGGCGATGTCGGTGCTGTCGCAGGTATGCATCGGCGCATTCTTTTTGCTCAGCGGAACTGCTGCGGGACTCTCCGGCCCGGTTCCCCCTGAATTGCTGCACTGGCTCTTCTTCGGTGCACTGGGCGGCGTTTCGGTATGCGCGGTTCAGCTTTTTCTCAGCATGGTCATCCGCGTTTTCGCGCCGCCGGTAGCACTCGGTTTAGCAGGCGGGGTCTTTGGCCTGCTGATTACGGCGCAGGGGTTGGGCTACGGCTTTCCCTACTCGCTTTTATGCCTTGGCATGCGCGCCAACAATCCTCAGATGGAACTATCCCTTGTGCCGTTTTTGGTTTCCGGCTTTGTTTATACTGCCGGGTTTATACTTGCCGCACTTCACTATCTGCGCCGGCATGACATCGCCGTGGAATAACCCACCGGATTGCGCCGAAAAACACCGCTTGCCCTTTTCACTTTTCTTTAAACAAACAAAACCGGGAGAAACGATTTCTCCCGGTTTTGTTTTATTTTCTAATCAATTATACTGCTTAACCTACGCTCGACACGACACCCTCTATTGCGCTGAGGAAGTTAGAACTCAGCACACTGAACAGGCTGTTCAGTGTATCGTCGCTCATCTGCGAAAGCTTCCACTCGCCATTTACCTTCTCGCAGTCAAAGGTCACGTCAATCGCTGCACTTTGTGCTTCCACATTTTTAGAGGTTTCCATCAGGATATCAGTAAAAATCTTCTGCATCTCTGCTTCATCCGGCTGCTCTTCAGAGCTCATTGCTGCTTCAAATGCTTTCGCAATATAATCGCCCATTGCTTGTGTTACAACCAGAGAAATGTCGGTGTAAGTAATATTCACCACTACCGTTGCCTTATCGCCCTTCAAAAAGTGCCGTTTGCCCTAAAATATCTGCGCAGTGCGCTCTGCTTTGCTCTTCCAGGAGGCGCACCTCCCGCCCCGTTACCTCTTTGCAAAAAAGCGGCGTTTGCCCCGCGGGATACTGAACGAACGTATACGTCTGCGCTTGTTCCGCCCACGGGTCAAAGGCGGTGTCGGCCAGCGCGCGCCCCGTTTCACAGTATAAAAACGCGGCTTTTCCTTCACTTCGCCACGGCCGGGCCAAGCGCAGAGAGCCCGGCTCATCTGCTGAAAAAAGGCAATGCTCAAACACCATGCCAAGGCCGGACGCTTTTCCGCTGGGCGCACACGCAAAGCCGCTTCTTTGCCCAACGGCATGGATGTGACAGCGCGAAAACACTGCGTCGGCCCCGCCGAAAATAAAATCAACATCGCCCAAAATTTCGCACGCTTCATAATATTGGCGCGACGGCACACGCGGTGCAAACTGGCGCGGGCCTAAAAAGCCGTCGGGCTGGCGCTCTTTGTCGGGCAGCGGGCCCATAAACAGCGTATCTTGATACGATTTGAGCCGCACATGTTTCACATACGCCGTCCGGCTGTACACGGCCAGCGCAATCGCCTGCCCATGCTTTTCGCCCTCGCCCGCCGTATTTTCCACGGTTAAATGCTCCATACAAAGAAGCTCTCCGTCAAAACACGCCGTATAGCTGCGGAATGTTCCGGTTTTGCGCCCGTCCGGGTGCGGGTGAAACCCGCCGTCATGCCATCGGATGACGGTTTCGTCCATCCCCTGCCCAATGATGCGCACGGCTCGGTGCTCACAAAACACCTTTTCCTCAAACACCTGCGCAGCTAAAACGAGCGTCAGCGGCTGTGCCGGGTCGGTGGCCGAAAGCGCCGCACCGATCGTTGCAAAATCGCCGCCGCGCCCTACGCTTACTCGCTGCATAAGGCTTGCAAAAATGCCGCTTCCGCTTTGCCGTTGTGCGGGTCGGCTTCTTCCCGGATGACATGCAGCGGCTTTCGGCAGGCTTTCAGCCCCGCGAATAAGTAAGGATAATCAATCACGGAATCTTCGAAGCCGCACTTTTTCAGCTGGCCGTTTTCCACACGAATTCCCTTCATGTGGACAACTTCAATGGCGTGGCCGAAATAGTCAAAGCAGACATCCCACAACGCCTTTTGACTGTGTACATGGCGCGGCTGGAACAGGTTGACGGGGTCGAACGTGATGGCAAGCCACGGCGTGGCAAAGTCTTTCAACAGCTGCTTTGCCAGCTGCGGGCTGGAAAGCGTGTGATAAAACACAGGTTCTACGCACACTTTCAGCCGATACTCCTGCGCCGTAGGCAGAATTTCCTCCAGCGAACGGTACAGGCTTTTCAAAGCATCTTCGGGCGCGGCGTTTGGCTGTTTGTGAAACGGGGTCGTTTCCGTGGCAACATTGGCCACGCCCGTTTCTTTTGCCGCTTTCAGCCCGGTTAAAAACTGCGCCACCGCCTTGCTGCGCTCGGCTTCATCCACCATGCCGAGCTCCATGTAAACGCCCAGCGTATTGATGGCAAGCTGATTTTCCCGCAGCGCTGCCGTGGTTTGCGCCACAATTTCGGGTGTGACATCATGATAGCTCGATACCCCGGCAATCGCCTTTTGATAGGCCAGCATCACGGCCTGATAGCCATCTTTTGCAATGCGGGAAAAGAGCGCTTCGGGCGCATCTTTTCCATAGTCATGGCTGCGTACCCCAACTGTCAGCATTCTTCTGCCTCCGCTTTTTCAATGTTCAAAATCTCGGTAAACGCCAGCACCAGCGGGCCGACGCCTTTTGCCTCATTTTCCACCACGGGCTCGCTGAAATAATACTCCAAGCTGCCGTCGCGGTGTTCTTTTCCGCCAAGGCCCGCCACAAGGCAAATACCGCCAAGGCGCAATTTGCCGTTTTCGTCTTTCGAGAGATAACGCTCGGTTGTGCCCCAGAACGCTTTTTCGCCGTAAGCGCGGTAGCGTTTGGGCAAAAAGCCCAGGCGCACCGCCTTCATCACGCCATAAGCAAACAGTGCACTGCCGCTGGTTTCCAGATAGTTTTTCTCGTGGTCGGGGCGGTTGATAATTTGGTAGAACATACCCGACTCGTGCTGCCACGGCAGCCAAGCGTCCACCAGTGCGCGCAGCTGCGACTGCACCGTGCGGTATTCATAATAAAGCTGCTCATCCATGACTTCCAGCGTGTCCACCAGCGCCACGACATACCAGCCCAGCGCACGCAGCCAGAAGTTTTCGCTGCATCCCGTTTCGGGGTTGGCCCAGTACATCTCGCGGCTTTCGTCGTAGCCGTGATAGAAAAGGCCCGTTTTTTCGTCGCGCATCAAGCGCACCACATTGCAGAACTGACGGAAGCTGTCCAAGCAGCCGCGCATGCGGTTATAAGTGGTTTCATACTGCACATAGAACGGCTGCGCCATGTAAAGGCCGTCGAGCCAAACCTGATTGGGGTAAATTTTCTTGTGCCAGAAATTGCCCTCTTTCGTGCGGGGCATGGTTTCCAGCTGCGAACGCACCACGTCCATGGCCTTGCGGTATTTCTCTTTCCCCGTGCGCTCATATAAAGCAAACAGGTTTTTGCCGGGGTTGACGTTGTCGAGGTTATATTCTTCGGGCGAATAGGTGCGGATGCTGCCATCCTCCTGCACATACCAGCCCACAAAACGGTCGGCAAAATCCAGATACTTTTGCTCGCCTGTCATGCTGTGCATCGCCAAAACAGCGGTCATCATACAGCCGTCAATATAGTTCCAGCGGTTTTCCTCACCGCTGCGGACTTTTTCAATATTCCACAGCGGATTTTGTGCGTCCGAGCCTTCCAGCAGCTGGTCAACATACTGCGTCAGCATGGTAATTGTTTCCTGATGTGTCATTGCGCTTTCCCCCTTAAACCGTTACGTTCTTTTGCTCAAAGTGCTCGACGCCCTCGCACTGAATCGGCTCGCCGCGCCAGCCCTGAATGGTGACGTTTTCCAGGCTGAGCCAGCGCACATTGCGCGCCAGCATGCCGAGATGGGATACATCGTCAAAATCATCCATCATTGCCGCTTGGCCGGGCTGTGCATCCTCGGCAAAGGAAATCGAAAAATCCTTCATGGAAACGCGCTCGATGGGGCTTTCCGGCAAGCCGTAGAAAAAGCCGCCCGCCACTTCGCAGTTTTCGCAGACAATGTTTTCACATTCCAAGCTTCCCACCGCCGGGGTCATCTTGTCCACGGGCAGTTTTTCCTTGCTGCGCACATGGTCGCTGTGGCCGTCCGGGTCGCAGAAATAGAACATGTTAATGACAAACGGCGTTTTCACCCCGTCCATGTGTACGTTTCTAAAGTGCAAATCGGTCAAAAGGCTGCAATTGCCGCGCCCGCGCCGCGTTTTTAAGCGCAAGCCGCGGTCGGTGTTCTTCATCAGGCACTTTTCCACCCAAAGGCCGTATACGCCCGAAGAAATTTCGCTGCCCACTACCACTGCGCCGTGGCCGCGCTCCAAAAGGCAGTTGCGGATTTGCAAATTGCGGCACGGCTGATGGTGCACCGATCCCATGTAATACTTGCCGCTTTTGATGGCGATGCAGTCGTCACCAACGGAGATTTTGACACCCAAAAGGCGCACATTTTCGCAGGATTCCGGGTCAAAGCCGTCGGTGTTCGGCACATCGGGCGGGTTTTGAATGAGCAAATCGAGCACCTCCACGCCTTTGCAGTAATACGGGTGCACTGTCCAGCTGGGGCTGTTTTGCACGGTCACACCCACAAGGGAAACATGTTCGCAGCGGTTCAAAAATACGGTGCGCGGACGCCACGCAATGCGGCGCACAAAGCGGTTTTCCCACCAGTCGGACTCCTGCGCGTTGGCGTCAATGACGCCCTGGCCCACAATCGCGGTATTTTTGATGCCGATGCCGGTAATCAGCGAAGCAAAGCAGTCGATGGGGTTTCCCTCCCATGTGCCGAAGCTGATTTCACGGTCATCTTCCCCGATGATCATTCCCGGCAAAACGGGATATTTTGCACGCTCGCTTGCGCCCAGCAGCACCGCGCCTTTTTCGAGATACAGCGTAATATCGGACGTTAAGAACAGCGGGTAAGTCAAATAGCGTCCTTTGGGGAAATACACCGTGCCGCCCGCCGGACATGCACTGATGGCTGCTTGCAGACACGCGGTGCACTCGGTTTTGCCGTCGTTTGCAGCGTGAAAGCGCATGACATCCAAAAAGGCAGATTCCGCCTTGGTTTTAAAATGACATTCGCCGCCCTGTGTGCCGTCTTTTGCACTGACACGCACAAAATAAACGGTGTCCGGCTGCAAGTCATACAAAGAAAACACATTTTTATTTCCGGTCATGTGCAGGGCATGATTCACATACACCTCATATTCAAAATCGGCATAGTACGGGGTATTGGTTTCAATTTCCAACACGGCCGCACGCGAAAAAATGGCTTGTACAGTCACTTTCAGCATAAAAAACCTTCCTGTCTACCGCGTTTCGCGGTTGTTGTTACTGCATTTATTTGTTATACTTATTTTAAGAAGATACGGATTTTGGAGTGAATCGGAGGGACAGCGGCATGGTAAGAGAAGTGGTCTTCGCTCCACATTATGATTTTTTTGTAAGCTGGACACGCCGCCTTAGACGGCATAACATGAGCAGCTTTCATTTGCATCATAAATATGAGATTTACTATCAGTGTGAGGGCACACGCCGCTTTTACATTGATGATTCCGTGTACAACATCAGCCCGGGCGGCATTGTTTTAATTCGGCCCAACGAAGTGCACAAAAGCGTGAATATTGACGACAACCCCCACGAGCGGTATGTGCTGAATTTCAGCGAACAATACTTGCAGCGGTTATTTGAAACCTTTGAGGGCATCGACTTTTTAGCATGTTTTCATGGCCGTATTCATGTGCTGAACGCCCCGCCCCAGCAGCATACGCGCATTGGCTATTTGATGAAACAGCTGTGGGAGCTGGAGGGCAAAAAAAGCCCGGAGGATGAAGCACTGCGAAAAATGCGTCTGGCAGAAATGCTGATCTTGCTCAAGGAAATCGCGCAGGAATATCAGCCGCAAACGCCCAGCCAACTGAACAAAACCGTGGAGCAGGTGCAAACCTATATTCATAAGCATTACACCCAGCCGTTGACGCTTTCCGGCATTGCGGCAGAATTTTTCATCAGCCCCACTTATTTATCGCGCCTGTTCAAAAAGCACTTGAGCCTGAGCTTAATTGAGTATCTCAACAGTGTGCGCATTACCGCTGCGCGCAAAATGCTGGAACAGACTGATAAAAAAATCTCGGTCATTGCCGAGGAGAGCGGCTTTTCCACCACAGCGCATTTCAGTCGGTTGTTTAAAGAATACACCGGCCTTCCGCCGCAAAAATACCGCAAATTTTATCAATGACAAAGCCCCACCGCAGATGCGGCGGGGTTTGCCTTTTGTGAAGCACAAGGAGAAAAAGCAGTTTCTGCTTTTTGGCTGCGTTTTGCTTAACCTTTCACACTGCCTGCGGAAATACCGTCGACAAACTTGTTTTGCGCAAGGAAGAACACAATCAAAGACGGCAAAATGGAAATTACGGAAACTGCCAAAACACGGTTCCACGCAAAGCCGCTGTCGGCATCCATCGACAGCTTCACAAACAGGGCCGCCGGGTAGCGCTGCGGCGTTTTGACATAAAGCAGCGGGCCCATGAAGTCGTTGGACGACCACATAAACTGGAACAGTGCCACGGAGATCAGCGCCGGGCTGAGCATGGGCGCAATCACCTTGCACAGTGTTTGAAACGAGTTGCACCCGTCAATCTGCGCGGCTTCGTCCAAATCGCGCGGCACGCCTCGCATAAACTGCACCAGCATGAAAATAAAATAGCTTTCCGTTGCAAACAGCGTGGGGATAATCAGCGCGGCGTACCACTGAGAGTCCACCCAGCCGAAATTATTGAACAGCAAATACTGCGGTACATTGAGCACCACCTGCGGCAAAAACAGCATGCAGAGCATCAGCGCAAAGAAAAAGTTTTTGCCCTTAAAGTTGAAACGGCCAAAGCCATAGGCAGTTACCAGTGAGGAAATAACGGTAAAAAGAACTTTCGGAATCACATAGGAATAGGTGTTGATCATTGAGCGCAGAATGTCAATGTCGCCGCCGTAGTTGTTCAGCGCGTCAATATAGCCCTGAAGCGTGGGATTCTTCGGAAAAATGCCGATGCCGGAAAAAATTTCGTTGTTTGTTTTAAACGTTGCGCCAATCATCCACAGCAGGGGATAAATCATCACAAAGCCCACCGCGATTAACACAACGTATTTCAAAAATGTTGCAATATGATTTCGTGCGCGTACTGTCATGATTCATCACTTCCCTTCGTCGCCGTAATAGACCCAGTATTTCTGGCTGAGGAACGCCGCAGCCGTGAACACCAGCACAATGATAAACATGATCCAGGCAAGGGCGCTTGCCATGCCGAAGTCGTTTTGCTTAAAGCCGTAGTTGTAAACCAGCAGACTGATGAGCGTTGTGGAGTTGCGCGGGCCTCCCTGTGTAATGATGTACGGGCCGTTGAACTCTTGGAATGCTTGGCAGATCTGCGTGATGAGGTTATAGAAAATCACCGGCGTCAAAAGCGGCAGCGTAATGCTGAAAAATTGTTTCCACTTGCTCGCGCCGTCAATGGTGGCGGCTTCGTACAAATCTTCGGGAATGGCTTTCAGCGCCGCTAAGAAAATCACCATCGCCGAGCCGAACTGCCACACACGCAAAAAGCAAATAATGAACAGTGCGTAGCCAGGGTCAGAGAGCCAAGACGGACCCTCGATGCCGAAAAAGCCCAGCGCCGTGTTGACAAGACCTTCGTCGCGGAAAATAGCTTTCCACAAAACAGAGATGGCAACACTGCCGCCCAAAATGGACGGGATATAGTATGCCGTGCGGAAAAAGTTGACGCCCTTAATTTTGAAATTGAGGATATAGGCGATAAACAGCGCAAACGCCAGCTTTAAGGGCACGGTGATAAATGCATACTTAAACGTTGTGGAAAGAGCCGTAGTAATTTTAGAAGATGTAAATGCTTCCTGATAGTTCATCAAACCCCACTCGGTAATGCCCTTGTGCAGGTTAAAGTCGGAAAAGCTGTAAATCAGCGAAGAGCCGAACGGATACAGCTTGAAAACCAAAAAGCCGATCAGCCAAGGCAGAATATAGAAAAAGCCGATATTGCTTTTTAGTACATCCACCAGCGTTTTTTTCGAGTTCAACGCGCCTGCCGGTGCCGATGTTTTCATCGTTCCTCATCCTTCCTTTCAAAAAAACAGGGTGTCTGCACCGTTTGTTTCAACAGTGCAAAGCACCCAATTTTGTTGTCAAAAGCGCTTATGCGCCCAGCACCTCGTTTGTGCCGTCAATCAGAATTTCTGCGGCGGTAGCAACGTCATAGTCGCCGTAAGAAAGGCCGCCCATCACGTCGTAGTAAATGCCGTCGGTGTTCTTCAAGGAAGCATCCTCAAAGTGGTAATCCAGCGTAAACTCTGCATTTTCTACCACAACGGCGTTCGCTTCAGCCACTATCTCGTTGAGCGTGCCGGCTGCTTCGGCGGCCTCGCGGCCCGCTTGGGACAGGGGAACGCCGCGCTCGCCGCCCATCAGAGCAGCACCCTCTTCTTCATTCAGCAGGAAGTTGATCACTTTGGCTGCTTCTTCGGGGTTTTTGCAGGTTTGGGTGATCGCAAAGCCCAGAGAAATCTTAGTGTAAGCGCCGTTGTAATCGCCAAAGCCCGTCAAGTAACCGCCCACGGACAGGGTCATGCCTTCATCCAGCGCACAAGAAACTTTCTCTGCGGCGGAGTCCCACTCGAAAATGCCGCCGTAACGGCCATCCATCATTTTCGGGTTTTTATCCAGCGACTCTGCGCCGTCACCAGCCAAAGTTGCCAAGGTGGGAATGACATGCGCTTCTTCCAAATCTTTAATCAGCCGGAGGCCGTACTCCACTTCCTCCTGCGTATAGTTCAAAACGCCGTCTTCAATCCAGGGCTTGCCGTACTTAGACTGAAGTACATAAACCAGAAATAACGCACGGTCGAGCTCGTTCATCGCCAAGGGGTAAGCGTCGTCGCCGATATTCTCTTTAAAGGCAGTGCCTGCGGCGATCAAATCGTCATACGTTTTCGGCACTTCAATGCCGGCGTTTTCAAAGCTTTTTTCGTTCCAGAAGAACAAACGGCCGGAAACCGCGGTGGGAACACAAAGCACTTTTCCGTCAACGGTGCAGGACTCCAACACCTTAGAATCAAACTGGGTGAGATCCAAATAATCGGAAACGGTGTTCAAATCAAGGAACGTGCTGCCGTCGTTGTCATAGGCAAAAATCCAGTTCCAGTTTACCTGGCAAATGTCTTCCGCCGTGCCCGCAAAGAAAGAAGTGGACATGGCATCTTCCCAGCCGGTCCATGCGCCGTAGTGGGTTTTAAACGTAGTTTCAGGGTGTGCCGCGGTGTAAGCGTCCAGCGCCGCCTGCGTCGCTTCGTGACGTGTATCGCCGCCCCACCAAGAAACAGAGAGCTGGCCTTCGCCGCCTGCCGCGGCAGAAGCAGTTCCGGAAGCCGCACCGGAATTTGCCGTAGAAGACGCTGCGCCGCAGCCCGCCAGCATGCTGACTGCCATGCAGGCGGCAACGCCCATTGCCAAAACTTTTTTCATACCGATTACTCCTTTTTCACGAAATTGGTTCTCGAGAACGACCATCTTTGTGTAGCTCCCATTGTAGCGTATTCTTTCAGACAAAAAAACGTCATTTTTAAACCATTCTAGGAAAAATCGTGCATATTTTGCACACATTTATTTCCGAAAAAACGAATTATACAATTGAAGTTTATGTTTTTTGTGCAATTTCACTACGCGAATTTTGACAGCAAAAAGCCCGGCGATCTCAAAAAGACCGTCGGGCGTTTCATTGTACTTTTTAAAAAATCGGGATTACTCACCGCGCAAAATTCCGTGCTCGCGCAGCAATTTTTCAATCACAGTTCCTTTCACGGCTTTCAGAGCCGGTTTTTTCAAAAGCTTCAGCGGGCCGGGCAGCTCCATGTCAAGGGGCGATTTGCCGTCCATCAAACACACCGAGCTGTCGAGCAAGGCGCGGATATCATAAACGCTGGCCCATACCTCCGGCACGCCGCGGTCTACACCGAGCAAGCCATACACCGCTTCCATGGCCGTGCGCACGGAATACTCCGTGGTAAACACCGTGTCGCGCGGGGTTTCGGCAAACTGGCCCAAAAAGGCAAAGTTTACACAGCCGTCGGGAATCACGTCGGGGCGGTCACCCTTGGCTCTCGGCATAAAGAATGCAGTGATATACGGCATCATGGTGGGAACGCACACGGCGCTGTGCTCGGCCAAATCGGCAATCTGCTCTTCGGGCACGCCGAGATGATACAGCCATTCTTCGGTAATTTCACGGCCGGTGCAGTCCTTCATCGGCTTTTTCACATAATCGCCGGGCACATCGGTAAACAGGCCATACACCCAAACGCAGACTTTTTCGGGGTCTTGCGCTTTGAACTGGCCTTGGCGGTTGATTGTCCAGCTCAAAAGCCAGCTGGAATCCTTGCAACTGACAATGCCGCCCGTGACTACTTTTCCGGTGCGCGGGTCGCGCTTGCAGATATTGGTGATATAGGGCAGAATTTTATCGTCCAGCGTGGTGATGGTGGCCGACTCCCAATTGGTTTTGGAAATATCAGAACAGAATTTTTCCGGACGGCCGAACGCCGGGTCTTGCTTTGCAATATTTTTCCACAGGCTCCAGCAGCCGCTGGTGCGCACTTCGGCGTCGCCGTTCGGGGCGTGGTTCTGGTCGCCGTAAACAGTGCCTTCGGTGCAAGAACCGTTTGTCACAAACACAAGGTCATTTTCCGTCAGCACAATGCCGCGCTCTGTGCCGTTTACTTTACATTCAATGGCGGTTGCCGTTTTTTTGCCGTCCTTGATGTCAAACAAAACGTTGGTAACCTCGGTGTTGAACTGGAAGTCTACGCCTGCGGCTTCGAGGTATTTCTGCATGGGCAGGATAAGCGATTCATACTGATTGTAGCGCGTAAATTTCAGGGCGCTGAAATCGGGCAGACCTGCAATATGATGGATAAAGCGCTGGAAGTAGAGCTTCATCTCCAAGGCGCTGTGCCAGTTTTCAAAGGCAAACATCGTGCGCCAGTACAGCCAGAATGTGGAGCTGAACACCTCGTCATCAAACACATCTTCAATGGTTTTGTCGTAGAGGTCTTCGTCCGGCGTCATAAAGAGTTTGACAATCTGCATGCACGCCTTTTGGCTTAAATCAAACTTTCCGTCGGTGTGCGCATCCTCGCCGCGGTTCACGGTAGCACGGCAAAGCGAATAGTTGGGGTCGTGCTTATTCAGCCAGTAAAATTCATCGAGCACCGAAGCGCCGGGCGTTTCCAGCGACGGAATGGAGCGGAACAAGTCCCACAGACATTCAAAATGGTTTTCCATTTCGCGCCCGCCGCGCATAATATAGCCGCGGCTGGAATCATAAATGCCGTCGCACGCGCCGCCCGCAATGTCCATTGCTTCTAAGATGTGAATGTGTGAGCCGGGCATTTGGCCGTCACGCACCAAAAAGCATGCCGCCGCCAGTGACGCAAGGCCGCTGCCTACAATATAGGCGTGCTTTTGGTCGACGCCTTCGGGTTTTTCCGGGCGGGCAAATGCCTCGTAGTTTCCGTTTGTGTAATAAATGCCTTTGCTGTTTTTTTCGTGCCGCCCCAGCTCTGTGTTTCGGTAGGGCTGCGCAGATTCAGCTTTTACTGCCTGCGCTTTCTTTTTTGTATCACTTTTCTTTTTTGCTGCTACAGCGGCGGCGCTTGCACCCGCAAGGCCCGCGGCGGCTGCGGCAATGGCTGCAATCTGTTTTCCGGTCATGAAAAAACCACCTTTCCAGTGAACCCGGCTGCCCGGGAATTTCTTGTTTCTATGGCTTTATCATACCCCGTTGATACCGTTTTTACCATTAGCAAAACAGGCCCGGTGATAAAAAACTTATCACCGAGCCCATTTTGTAAAGATGATTTTCACGCTGCCGTCACTGCGGCTGCGAAAAAATGTGAAGATTCAAACTTTTTAAAAAGCGCCGAGGTTTTCCGAAAAATTGTGAATGGAGTTCGACACATTGCCCTGCATGGTCAAGCTCATCTTGCGCACAATGACATGATAATCGGCGTGCATCCCCTGCTTAATCCAATCAAGCAAAATTCCGACAAAGCTATACTTATAAAACTCCGCAATAAAAGCTTTGTCCTCTTGTGAAATCGGCGCACCCTTGCTTTTCTCCTCCACGACATCACGAATCAAACCATAGGTGAGCTGATACAAAAAACTTTCCATGCGCTCGCGGCTGATACAGCGGTAGGCGTTGCTGACAAAGGCTTTGTTTTCCAGCACCGCCTCAAAAATTTGGGCCAGACCTTCCTGCCAAGTGTCGTAAGTCTTTTTACCCGCCAGCGCCTTGGTGACATCTTCAAGGCACACCCATTCCACCAGGTCGTACAAATCTTTAAAGTGATAGTAAAACGCCATGCGGCTGATGCCGCAGGTGTCCGTAATATCCCGAATCGTGATTTTATCGAGCGGCTTTTTCTGCATTAGCTGCTTTAAAGATGCTTCCAGCGCTTGCTTTGTCACATTCGACATTCTTTCTTTGCGCCTCCTTTTCCTGTCCGCTCCGTTTTCGTCCAAAACAGGCAGCGTTTCCGTTTTACAAAATCCAGTGCTGTACGGCGTCACACAAAAACTTTGCACAGCCGGGTACATCCTTGTCATAGTAGGCCGTGAAACGCTCGTCCATCACATAGAGCTGCGCAATACCCCGGTGCCGCCGGGGCGTGTAGTGACGGTCTGGCACGCGCAGCCAATCGCGGTGCAGCTCGGCGATTTCACGCCCGGCTGCTTCCTCTGGGCTTTGCCCCGCCTTTACCGCCTCTTCCAGCTTTGCTTGCAGTGTTTTTCCCAGCGTTTCAAAAGCAGCATACTGCTCTTCGCTCAAGCCTAAAAAGGTTTCCTGTGCGTCCTTTGCTTCTTGTTCTCCGTACTTCTCACGCACCTCTCTGCCGTACTTTGCTTCGTTTTCTGCGGCAGCGCGGCGCTTGAATGCTTCAAATTTTTTCTCGTTGCTCATGGGCTGATCCCTCTCTTGTGCCTCAATGGTA
The DNA here is from genome assembly GCA_019119935.1 of Candidatus Ruthenibacterium merdavium. Taxonomy (GTDB): domain Bacteria; phylum Bacillota; class Clostridia; order Oscillospirales; family Ruminococcaceae; genus Ruthenibacterium; species Ruthenibacterium merdavium. The sequence continues at coordinate 25,139 of DWWA01000052.1, forward strand.
TCTTTGACCGACTGAATCAAACCGTCCAATTCGGCGCGCTGATGTTCCAGTGCCTGCAAATGACGGCGCAGTGCGGCCAAACGGTCAAAAGAAGGGTCATCTAAGCAAGCCTTGATCGAGCGAAGTTCTACCCCCAGTGCGCGGTAAAACAAAATGTCCTGAAGGCGGTCTACGTCCGCTTGGGTATAGCGTCGGTAGCCGTTTTCTGCCGCGCGCTGCGGCTTTAGTAGGCCGAGCGTATCATACCAGCGCAGGGTGCGCGTAGTTACGCCCGAAAGCTTCGCCAGCTGCTGAATGGAATATTCGGCCATGCTTTCCCCTCCTTCGCCCCCAGTATAACCCTTGACGCAGCGGAAAGGTCAAGCAAAAATTTTTCAGCGGGTTTGCGCGCTTTCTTCGCCGCTTTGCGCCATTTGCAAAAGGCAGTGCTCGGGCGCTTGATCCAAACTGCGCAAAAGTGCCGTGCGCATTGCGCCCGGCGGGCAGTGCTCTTTTACACAAGTGCGCGCGCGGCGCAGCAGGGCAAGGCGGCTTTCCCATTCGGCAGAAAGCGTCTGCGCCGTTGTTTTGGCAAAGCTTGCCGCCAAAGCCGGGCTTGCACCTTTTGTGGACACCGCCACACAAAGCTGCGGCGTTTCAAAGGCCGCCATGCTGCGCACGCTGGCAGCACCGCAGGCTGTCATGCTGGCAGACAGTATGCCAAAACGCCGTGCGTCCTTGACAATCTGCTCATTGAGAGCCGCGTCATTAGTTGCCGCGTGTACCAGCATCATGCCCGGCACAAGATGTGCGCCGTAAGGCTCTAACCGCCATAAAAGCCGCGCTCCATCGGGCGGCGCAAAGCCTTCCGGCTTTTCTAAGGCGCAAACCGTCACGAAAGCGCCCTCAGAGAGATATTCCAAAATTTTGCGCTGCGCCGCAGGCCCTGCGCCCACCACGAGCACCGGACAGCCGCGCAGCGAAAGCCCCACACAAATCATGCTTTAACGCTCTCGCACAGCGCTTCGCGCATTTGGGCCGCAGTGTGGGCAATTTCCTCGTCCGTATGCGCCGCGCCGATAAAGAGCGCCTCAAACTGGGACGGCGCAATGAGGATGCCTTTTTCAAAGAGCGCTTTAAAAAAGGCCGCGTATTGCTCTGTGCTGCATTGCTTCACATCGTCATAAGAGTGCAGCTCCATAGGGTGCGGCGTAAAAAACAGCGTCAGCAAGCTGCCGCAGCGTGTGACGGTGCAGCCGAGCTTCAGCTCCTCCACGGCCTGTTTCATGCCCTGCTCCAGCGCGGCGGCACGCGCTTCAATTTGTGTATACACTTCGGGATGGTTTTGCAAATAGCGCAGCTGGCAAAGGCCGGTGCGCATGGCAAGCGGATTGCCCGAAAGCGTTCCCGCCTGATACACTGGGCCGGACGGCGACACCATTTGCATGACGTCCCGGCGGCCGCCGTAAGCGCCCACGGGCATACCCGCACCGATAATTTTGCCAAAGCACGCTAAATCGGGCGTCACGCCAAAACGCTCGGCCGCGCCGCCGAACGCCAAGCGAAAGCCGGTAATGACTTCGTCAAAAATGAGCAGTGCGCCGTGCGCATCGCACAAGCGGCGAAGCCCCTGCAAAAAGCCGGGTGCGGGCGGCACCACACCCATGTTGGCCGCCACGGGTTCCACAATGATAGCCGCAACTTCGCCCTCATTAGCGCACAGCGTTTGCTCCACGCTTTCCAAATCGTTATAACGGCACACCAGCGTGTGGCGCACCACGTCCGCCGGAACGCCGGGGCTGGTGGGCGTGCCGAACGTCAGCGCGCCCGAACCCGCCTGCACCAGCAAGCCGTCGCTGTGGCCGTGGTAACACCCTTCAAACTTGATGATTTTATTGCGCGAGGTAAAGCCACGCGCGGCACGCAGAGCGCTCATGGTGGCTTCCGTTCCCGAATTGACCATGCGCACCATCTCCATGCCGGGATACGCTGCCGTCATCAGCTCGGCCATCTCGACTTCCGGCTGGGTGGGCAGGCCGTAGCTCACGCCGTCGGCCAGCGCCTCCTGTGCCGCTTGCAGCACGTCGGGGTGCGCGTGGCCCAAAATCATCGGCCCCCAAGAGCCGATATAGTCGAGCCAATCGTTGCCGTCGATATCCGTGATATGGCTGCCCTTTGCGCTTTTGACAAACACGGGGCAGCGGCCTACCGAGCGAAACGCCCGCACCGGGCTGTTCACGCCGCCGGGCAGCACACGGCAGGCGCGCTCAAACATTTGTTCGGAATGTGCCGTTTGCTTCATCCTTGGTACTCCTTCCATGCGCGGGCGTAGTCCAGCGCGTGATAGGTAATAATCACGTTTGCACCCGCGCGCTTAATGGCAATCAGGCTTTCGTTCATCACGTCAGGGTGCATCAGCCCCTCGGCCACTGCATGTTTAAGCATCGCATACTCACCGCTCACTTGGTATGCGGCTAACGGCGCATCAAATCGGTCGGCTGCCATGCGCAGAATATCGAGATAGGCCATAGCGGGCTTCACCATTAGAATATCTGCACCTTCGTCCCAGTCGGCCTGCATTTCCCGCATGGCTTCGTTTGCGTTGGCGTAGTCCATTTGATAGGCTTTTCTGTCGCCGAAGCTGGGCGCACTGCCCGCCGCCTGACGAAACGGCCCATAGAAAGAAGACGCATATTTTGCGCTGTATCCCATAATGGGCAAGTCGTAAAAGCCCTCGCCGTCGAGCGCAGCGCGCAGCGCGGCAATGTGACCGTCCATCATGTCGCTGGGCGCGACCATATCCACCCCGGCACGCGCATAGCTCAAAGCAATCTGCGCGAGGTGCGGCAGGGTTTCGTCGTTCAGCACTTCGCCGTGATCGCCCAACACGCCGCAGTGGCCGTGACTGGTGTATTCACACATGCACACATCGGCAATGATGTAAAGTTCTCTATCTAAACTGCGCAGGCGGCGGATGGCGGTTTGCACCACGCCGTATTCCTCCCACGCGGAGGAGCCGCACGCATCTTTATTCGCCGGAATGCCGAACAGCAAGCAGGCGCGCACGCCGCACGCGCGCATTTCCTCCACAATTTCCTCCAGACGGTCGGGCGAATAGCGGAACTGGCCCGGCAAAGAGGAAATCTCCTCTTTGATGTTTTCCCCCTCCTGCACGAAGATGGGATATACCAGCTCCGAGGGGTGCAAACGCGTTTCGCGCACCAAACTGCGCACCGCGGGATTTTTTCTCAAACGGCGTCCTCTGTAAAACATGTTCAAAACCTCCTGTTCAGGTGTTTTTTGAAAAGTCAAAATTTTCAGAAATCTCTTTTATTTTACTGGCGTTTCTTGGTCGCGCAAAATAGCGCAGACAAGCCCTTGCAAATCATTTTGTTTCGCTGTGACGGCGGCAAAGCCGTACTCTGAAAGCGCTTTTGCCGTTTTGGGGCCAATGGCGTACAGCCGCCGCCCGGCCAGCACCGCCGTACCGAGGGCTTTCACCGTGCGGTGCACCGCGCTGGCGCTGGCAAAACACACGCTGTCCGCTTCCCCGCGCACACTTTGGTCTTCGCAGGGAACATTTTCATAAACCTCCGCCGTCATTACAGCGCAGTGTGCGCTGAGCGTTTGGCAAAGAGCATCCTCTCCCAGCCCCGCGGCGCGCGCCAAAAGCACACAGTCCTGCGCCGTCAGCTCTCGGCAAAGCAGCTCTCCCAGCGCGTGTGAAGTGGCGGGGTTGGCCACACCGTCCGCCCGCAGGCCATGTGCGCAAAGCGCTTCGGCGGTAGCTTCGCCCACTGTATAAAGGCGTTTCCCTGCCAAAGCGCGGCTGTCGAGCGCGAGTGCGTCCAGCCCGGCAAAAAAGCCTTCTGCCCCGTGGCGGCTCGTAAACACCAGCGCGCTTGCGCGTTCCAGCATCCCGCGCGTCAGCGCTTTGGGGCACAGCACAATGCGGCCAACGGGGTACTCTACCACGCGCGCGCCCTCGGCGCGCAGCATCGGCGCAAGGCGGGAAGGCGCGGGCCCAATGACGGGCACCAAAAAGCGCCGCCCGGAAAGCTTGCCGCCGCACAGCGTATCACGCAGGGCAACCACATCGCCCACGACAAGCATGCCCGGCGAAGGCAGCGGCCGCTTTGCCAGTGCCGCGCCGATTTCATTGAGCGGCGCGGTGAGTACGTCCGCCCCCGGCATCGTGGCATTTGACAGCACCGCCGCGGGGGTATCGGGGCATTTGCCCGCCGAAAGCAGCCGCTCGGCAAGCTCTCCCACACGGGAAAGGCTCATTAAAAAGACGAGCGTTTCACCTGTGCGCGCCATGCCCTCAAAATCAAGCGGCGGAATCTGCCCGTTTTTGTCCTGTGCCGTCATCACGCGAAAGCCTGCCGCCACGCCGCGATGCGTCAGCGGAATCCCCTCGCTGGCAGGCCCGGCCAATGCCGAGCTGACCCCCGGCACGACTTCGGCGGCAACACCCGCGCGCCGCAGGGCGGCAAGCTCTTCGCCGCCGCGCCCGAAGACAAACGGGTCACCGCCTTTTAAGCGCACCACAACGGCGTGCTGTGCGGCCTTTTGAATTAAGAGTTCTTCAATCTGTGCTTGCGGCATCGTGTGGTGTCGTGCGGTTTTGCCCACGTCAATGCACTCACAGCCGGGCTTTGTCAGCCCCAGCAGGCCGGGCGCACCCAGCCTGTCATATACGACACAATCGGCACTTTCCAGCAAGGCGCGTCCGCGCACGGTGAAAAGCCCTTCATCGCCCGGGCCTGCGCCCACTAAGTACACAACTCCCATTACAGCGCCTCCAATTCCCTGCGCATGGCATGTGCCAGCGCACGCACCTGCGTTTCAGCGTGTTCACGGTTTAACACCACTTGCTTTTTTACAAAGCGCTCGGTCGTTTCTTTCCCCAGCATGGCGTAAAACACCGGGTTTTGTGCCGCTGTGCAGTACGCGCCCACGGGCTCATGGCAGGATGCGCCTGTTTCGGCCAAAAAGGCGCGTTCCAGCCCCACGCAGAAATTGTCCGTTTCGTCGCTCAGCGCATCCAACATGGCGCGCAGTGCGCTATCGTTTTCGCGCAGCTGAATCGCCAGTGCTCCTTGTGCCGGGGCGGGAATCATTTCTTGTGGAGAAAGCGGCTGCACGGTGCCGCATTCGGGCGAAAGGCGGTTGAGCCCCGCCGCCGCCAGCACCAGCCCGTCAAATGGTGTTTCGCGCATTTTACAAAGGCGCGTATCAATATTGCCGCGAATGCCGCATACTTCCAAGTCGCCGCGCAGCGCCCGCAGCTGGTAGGCACGGCGCAGGCTGCCTGTGCCAATCTGCGCGCCGTGCGGCAGTTCGCGCAGGCTGCCTGCCCCGTTCAAAACCAGCACATCGCGCGGGTCTTCGCGCTTCCACACACGAGAAAACGAAAGGCCGGGCGTCACTTCACACGGCATATCCTTCATGCTATGTACCGCAAGGTCGGCACTGCCGTTTAAAAGCGCCTGTTCAATTTCGCGCACAAACACGCCTTTTCCGCCGATTTGATGCAGCGGTGCATGCTGGTTTAAATCGCCCTGTGTTTTAATAATGCACAGCTCAAAAGTGTGTTCGGGGCAGGCCCCTGCCAAGGCATCCGCCACCTGCTGGGCTTGTGCCAGCGCCAGCTTTGAGCCGCGCGTTGCAATTTTATAGGTCATCATCTTCCTCCTTTTGGGAAAACAGGCGGCACAGCACGTCGTTGCACACGGCGCGCTCGTCGGCGTTTTCCAAGGATTTCAGTGTTAAAATCGGCCCGCGGGAAATGCGCCGCACCGCCGCGTGCAGAATTTTCTGGACATGGCGCGCTTCATGTCCGCTGAGCTCCAAACGGCGCGAGAGCAAGGCAAAGGCATGCCGCTCGGCGGCTTCACAGCGGCGCTGGAGCGCGGCAATGCCCTCGTCCACATCAAACGACGCAAGGCAATGCACCGTTTCTTTGACATCGGCCAAAATAGCTTCTTTTGCCTGCTCGGCCAGTGCACGGCGCGTTTGCATATTTTCCTGCGCGGTGCGGCGCAAAGCGTCCACATCCAGCAAGGTCACGCCCTGCATGTCTGCGAGAGCGGGGTCAGCGTCGCGCGGGGCAGCCAAATCTAAAATGACCGTACCTTCCGGCGCACAAATAAAAGGCGCGCGGCGCAGCACAACGTGCGGGGCAGAGGTGGCGCACACAATGACGGCGCTTTTCGCCGCATATTCATAACGCCGATCAAAATCGGCCAGCTGCACACCGGGGAACTGCTGCGCCGGCTCTTCCCGCCGGCTTCGCGCGCAGACGGTAATGCTTTTTGCACCGTACTGCTGCAAATACTGCACAGCCAGCTGCGCCATCTTTCCGCTGCCGATGACAAGTGCATCCTTTTGCACGATGGGCATGTGTTCATTCACGCACCGCATACCGATGGAACAAACGGAAAGCGGCTGTTCACTCAGTTTAAACATGGTTTTCACCCGGCGGGCGCTTTCCACTGCGTCCTGAAACACACGGCGCAGCGCTTTATCGGTACAGCCTGCCGAGAAACTCAGCTCGTAGGCGTCCTGCACCTGCCCCAAAATTTGGTCTTCGCCCAGCACAAGGCTTTCCAGCCCGGCGGCCACCTCAAACAAGTGTTTTACTGCCTGCTCGTCTTGCGCGGTATAAAGGTGCGGCTGCAAGCGCTCGGCGGCATCGCCCGCGCGGCGCAAAAGCACCGCGCGCACCGCGCGCTCGGCACTGCCCTTTGCATCACTTGCATAAATTTCAGTGCGGTTGCACGTGGAAAGAATGACGGCCGACACACCTTGCGCCGCCAGTTCTTCCAGCACTTCCAGCTTGGCGCTTTCGGTAAATGATACGCGCTCACGCAGCTCCAGCGCCGCCTCTTTATAGCTGACGCCCATCAAACGGATACTCATAGGGTTCCTTTCTTTTTTGGCAGTGCCCACCACGCACTTCACGGCCGCGGCGGCTCTGCCCTTCACAAAAAATCACGCTGCTTTTCCCATGAAAAACAGCGTGAAAAAGCATTTTTTTCATTCCTGCTGCGGCAGGGTCTGCGGCAAAATCCGCTTGTCTCGCCAGTAGTAAAGACGGTCGCGCTCGCCGATTTCGCGCAGGACGCGGCAGGGGTTTCCCGCCGCAACAACGCCCGAAGGCAAGTCGCGCGTGACAACGCTTCCCGCCCCCACCACGGTGTTGTCGCCGATGGTGATGCCCGGCAGGACAATTACGCCCGCACCCAGCCAGCAGTTGCGCCCAATGCGCACCGGCAGATTAAACTGATACACCTCTTCGCGCAAAGCGGGCAAAATGGGGTGACCGGCCGTGGCAAGCGTCACGTTCGGGCCAATCATGGTGTAATCGCCCACATAAATGTGGGTATCATCCACCAGCGTTAAATTAAAATTAGCGTACACATTTTTGCCGAAGTGAACGTGTCTGCCGCCCCAGTTGCTGCGAAGCGGCGGCTCGATATAACAGTTTTCGCCAAGCTCTGCAAACATTTCTTTTAACAGCGCTTCGCGCTTTTCTCCTTCAGACGGGCGCGTGGCGTTGAAGTCATAAAGGCGCTCCAAACAAGCCGTTTGCTCGTTCAAAAGCGCCGCCTCATCCGAGCGATACAGCCCGCCGCCATGCAGCATTTCACATTCTGTCATAACGCGCTTACTCCTGCGGCGGGGTTTCCTCCTTGCCTGCGTCAGGCGCTTTCTTTTGTTCGTCCTCTTCTTCAGCAGGCTCGTCGGACTGTGTGTTCACGGCCGTTTTCACCTGCTCCAGCCAGTCACCTGTCTGACTGCGCACTTTGTCAATCACACCGGGAGCTTCCTGCGCCACTTTGTGCGCCACGGCAGTTCCCGCCGCGAATACCGCTTTGCCCGCCATGGCCAGCGCCCGTCCCGCATCGGCCAGGCTCTCACCCAGCTGGTCGGTATCCACACCGGCCTCGCCCGCCGCTTTCGTCGCTTTTTCTTTCGTTTCGTCCCACACATCGCCCGCGGCATGCGCCACGTCCTCTAAAACGTCCTGCATCTCCTCCGCCGTTTGATACAAGCGCTCCTCAAAAGGCTCTTTCTCCGGCGCCGGCTCGTTCGTTTCACAGCCGCAGGAGCTGTCATCCTGCGTGCAGGTGCACTCGTCGCCGCAATCGCAGGAATCGTCGCTGCAATTGCAGCCGCCTTCTTCCTCGTCAAGGTCAACGCCGTGTGCAAGATACTCGCCGTCCTTCTGATTTTCGATATACTTTTTTGCCACCTTTGTGACAACAACGGCCGCAGCCGCCGTCAGGCCGATGCCCAATAATTTTCCCATAAAACTCATATTTCAACACTCCATTCTTTATTTCATTACAAAAGCTTTTGCGTGTGCCGCACGTTTTGCAGCAGCCGCATGCCGCTTCGTTTTCTATGATGATACCGCACCTTGCCGCCGCTTGCAAGAAAAACTTTGTGAATTTTGGCGGCAAAGCCTCACCTTATTTCTTTTTTGTGCGCGAAATCAGGGCGCGCCGAATGCGGTAGTCGGCATAGCGAAAGCAATCCACAAAAAGCCAGCCTTCAATGAGCAGATAGTTCGGCAGGTTTTTCAAGCGGAACTTCGGCTTTTGCACCTTGGGCAAAGCGATAAATGCTTCCTTGGCCCCCTTCCAATAGGGTGTCCAAAAACCTTTCAGCGCAAACATGACAATTTTCAACAGGTAGCCGAACAGCAAAAACGGCAGATTAATGAGAAACATCAAAAGCGGCATGTTTTTATAAGGAAGCAAAATGCTGTTGCGGCCCGACTGCACGCTTTTGAAATCGTTGTAGCGCACCGCACCCGTGGTTGCGCCGCAAATATGGTAGCACTTGGCCGCGGGGCAGTACCAGTTTTTATAGCCAAGGCTGTTGGCGCGCCAAGAGAGGTCTACATCCTCAAAGTAGGCAAAAAACAGCTCGTCAAACCAGCCGATTTCATCCAAAATCTTTTTGCGGTACAAGCTTGCCCCGCCGCACGCCGAGAAAATGCGCTGCGGTTTTTGGTAGCGCCGCCACGGAAAGCCGTCGCCGCGCTTGCACGCCCAGCCGAACAGCGTCACATAGTCACCCGCATCGTCGGCAATGTCGCGCTCAAAATGGCGAATCATCAAACTTTGCACGGCAAAAATGCGCTCGTCTTGTTCGGCGGCGGCAATGAGCTGGGCCAGCCAATCCGGCTCGGCAAACGCATCGTTATTAAACATCACAACATACTCGCCTTTCGCGGCGCGGATGCCTTGGTTTACGGCGGCGGAAAATCCGGTGTTGTGATCGTTTTCAATTAAGGTGTACCGCTCGCGCCCAACGTAGCTGCGCGCAATTTCAAGGCTTTCATCGGTGGAAGCATTGTCCACCACAATCAGCTCAAAATCCTGCTCGGTCTGCGCCCAAATGGACTCGATGGAATCGCGCAGCCAGCCCGCGCCGTTTAAATTGGGAATGACGATAGTCGCCTTCATGAAAAACCTCCGCTGCGGGTTTAAGACCGCCCTTGTTTTATTGTCATTATATCACATTTTTTCCTGAAATACTACGAAAAAAGCAAAGGGCACCGCCGAAGCCGCGCCCTTTGCCTGCCAATTTCTGCCTTCTTTTATTTTGCCCACTGCGCGGCAAACTCCGGCACGTTGATGCGTGCGCCGCCGGACACCCGCGACTCTTCTGCCGCAAGCGCCATCATGTGGCTGTCCACCGAAGCGTCAATGCTTGTAAGAATTTCCGTTTGCTCTCCGGCAAAAAGCGCGCACACGGCTTTCATTAAGCCGCCGTCGCCGCCGCCGTGCCCCTGTGCACCCTGCGCCGCTGTCCCGCATTCTACCGTATAGGACGGCTTGCCGAACGGGCGCACCTCAAAGCTGTTTTTCGCCATATCGCCCTCGAGCTCGCCCATCGTGCCCATGATGCGAATGGTGCGGTGGTTGTCTTTTGTGAATGCCGTCATGGTGAACGTTGCCGTCACATCGTTTTCAAACTCCATGGAAATCACTTGATGATCCACGACGTTGTTGTCACAGTGGTACACACAGCGCCCGTACGGCCCGGTGCGAAGCGCGTCATAAATGGCTTCCTCAGTTGCTTCGCCGTTGCACAGCACCGTCACCGGCCAGCCGCGCGCGCCGGCGCGAAAGCCGGTTTTCTCGTGTTCTAAGTAAATCTTTTCCGCGTCATAGGGGCAATTTTCGCGTGCTGTGCAACCGTCTAAACAGCGCTTTGCCGCGCCCGCGGGCGCGTGCTCCGGGGTAAACCAGCTGAGCTTTCCAAACGATGCCACCGCGCGGCAAGGCGCGTCGACGAGCCAGCGCAGAATGTCCATGTCATGGCAGCACTTTTGCAAAATCATAGGGCTGGTTTCATCACTGCGCCGCCAGTTGCCGCGCACAAAACTGTGCGCTTGGTGCCAATAGGCCACATGTTCAATCGCGTCAATCGTCTGCACCTTGCCCACAACGCCCTCAGACAAAAGCCGCTTGAGTGTACCGTAAAACGGCGTGTAGCGCAGCACATGGCACACCACAACCGTGCGGCCTGTTTCATGCGCTTTTTGCAGCAGCGCCATGCACTCGGCAGGCTCGGGCGAAATCGGCTTTTCTAAAAGAAGATCATAGCCCTTTTCCAGCGCAATTAGCGCCTGCTTCACATGCTGGCGGTCCTGCGTCGCAATGAGCATCACGTCCGCTAAGCGCGGCTGCGCCAAAAGCGCCTCAGCGCTGTCAAACACCGCTTCCTCTGAAAGACCGAACTGCTCTTTCGCTGCACGTTGGCGCTCGGGCAAAGGGTCGGCCACAGCCACAAGACGCATTTCCTCAGGCGCTTGCTGTGCGTAAACAGAATATGCTTCCATGCCGCGGTTGCCAAACCCACACACGGCAAAAGTCACCGGTTTTTTCATATTGATTTCCCATCCTTCCTCGCGTTTTCGCGGCGCACTGATGAAAGCGAGCCGCACTGATTCAAACGCTTTTTTATCATAGCACACCTTTCTTCATTTGAAAATACGATGCCATGCGTGTGCAAAAAAAATCAATTTCCGGACACCGCCGGCAAAAATCGGTTGACAAATAATATTATACGAAATATAATATGTCTAAAGATACGATATTACATCATACAATGATACACAACCCGGAAAGGAGGATGCCGCATGGCCTTTAACACAGGCGCCGCTTTGCTGGATGCGCTGGTATTGAGCATTGTCAGCAACGAAAGCACCTATGGCTACAAAATCACGCAGGAGGTGCGCAGTGTAATGAGCATGTCGGAAAGCACGCTCTACCCCGTTTTGCGCCGGCTGCAAAAGGACGAATACCTCGAAACTTACGACCGTGAGTTTGCGGGGCGAAACCGCCGCTATTACTGCATTACGGAAAAAGGTTGCGAACGGTTGGCACAATACCGCAAAGAATGGGAGCAATATTGCAGAGATATCAATCAACTGATGTATCAAGGGGTGAAACCATGACAAAGGCAGAATTTTTACAGGAACTGGAGCGCGAGCTTGCCGGGGTAAGCGCTCAAGAGCGAGAGGAAGCACTGAAGTTTTACCGGGAATTTTTTGAGGAGGCAGGCGAAGAGCGCGAGGAGGAAGTGCTGCGCGAGCTGGGCAGCCCGCACCGCATTGCCAATTTGATTCGTGCCAATTTGGGCACATCGGAGGAAGAAAGCGACTGCAATGAAGCCGCGCAGACGCAAGCGGAGCAAAGTGCGCCGGAAACATCGGAACCGCACGCTGAACAAAGCGCACAGGCACCTTTGCCGCCGCTTCCTGCCGCATACGCCAAAAAGCCTCACGGCAACAGCATCGGATGGGTTATTTTAATCATCGTTACTTTTCCCATTTGGAGCGGCATTGTGTTCGGGCTGTTCGGGGCAGTGATGGGAATTGTCGGTGGTGTCATCGGCCTTGCTTTCGGCAGCGCGGCATTTGCTATTAACGCCATTATCACACTGCTGAAGGGAATTCCGGAGCTGATTCATCATCCGTTTACCGGCTTTTTCAACACGGGTGTTTCCGTCATACGCGCTGCGCTCGGCATTGGCATTACAGCACTTTGCGTTTGGGGCGCAACCATATTCATTCCTTTCTGCGTAAAAAGCGCAAAAAAGCTGTTTGCATGGTTTTCTGAAAAGGTGGGGTTATAAATGAAAAAACCATTTTCTTCTGTGCTCAAGGGCTGTGCCGCAGCCATTTTATTCGGCATTGTGCTTTGCATTGTCGGCGCGGCGGGCGGCGGAAAAGCAACTCTTTATCCCGACTGGAAAAGCATTTTGACCTTGCGGTGGAGCTTCATAAAAAACGAATCGGCTCAGCTGTCTTTCGGCGCAGCACAGCCGGGTGCGCTCTATTCGCTGAACCTTTCGTGCGATGCGGCTGAAGTTGCCTTGCGCAAAGGCAAGGAGTTTGAAGTGCATACCAACCGAGAAGACCTTGTTTCGGCAAAGTTGGATGACGGCACCTTTACCGTTTCCTGTGTGCAGAGCGGAATCATATGGAACTCCGACGAAGTGGAAATCACTGTCACCGTACCGGAAAATGCACAGTTTGATGAAGCGCTTTTGTCTCTCGACGCGGGTAAATTAAAAGCCGAAGACCTTTCTTTCGGACAGCTTACCTGTGAAGTAGGCGCGGGAACGGCCGAGCTGAAAAAAATCTCGGTTTCCGGTGCTTCTTCTCTTCACGTCGGTGTCGGCAAATTGGAGGCAGACCATCTTTCCACGCAGGACTTCTCCTGCAGCATTGATGCGGGCAGCGCAGACTTTCAGCAGTTAGAATGCCGCGGTGTTTCCGATATTGAAGTGGACTTAGGGCAGGCAACGCTTTCCGGCCTTTTTGAAAAGGACGTTCGGTTAAACGTATCAACGGGCAGCATTGAACTGGAGGCACAGCGCCCGGCAGAATACGGTTATCGCTTAGAAACGGGCGCCGGAAGCATTAAAATTGACGGGCAGCAATTCAGCGGATTCGGTATGGATCAAACCTATCGAGAGGACGCCGACATCTTGTTTGATATCTCATGCGATTTGGGCGAGGTCATTGTCGACTTCACCGATTCTGCCGCACCGCAGGCGCCCCGCATATAAGCCACTGTAAATTTCGCATTTGAAAAGAGGGTTTTTGATGCAAGTAATTTCTCACACTTTTCCGGGCGGCGCAGAGCTTTGTGCCTATTTGCATGAAGCGGATGAATCGATGCCCGCTTCTCTGCGCTGCGAGCACCCCGCCGTCATCATTTTTCCGGGCGGCGGATATGCCTTTACTTCTCCGCGCGAAGCTGACCCCGTTGCCCTTGCTTTTTTGAGCATGGGCTATCAAACGTTTATTCTTCGATACCGCACAGGAGAGTCGGCCGGGGCAAAGCAGCCGCTGGAGGACGCGGCGCGCAGCATTGCCTTTGTGCGCGAACACAGCGCCGAATGGCATATTGACCCCGAAAAAATTGCCGTTTTGGGCTTTTCGGCAGGCGGACATTTGGCGGCCAGCTTAGGCGTGCATTGGAATGATGCGGAAATTGCCGCGCGGCTGGGGCTTTCACCGCAACGAGCGCGCGCCGCACTGCGCCCGAATGCCATGGTGCTGTGCTACCCGGTAATTACCGCGTCGGAGCATGCCCATGCCGACAGCATTCGCCGTGTGAGCGCCGACTGCAAGGAAGATGTTTCCTATTGGGCGCTGGAACAGCATGTCACGCCCGACACCCCGCCCGCGTTTTTGTGGCACACAATGGCCGACCCTGCGGTGCCTGCGGAAAACAGCCTGCTGATGGCAAGCGCCCTGCACCGGGCCGGTGTGCCGTGCGAAATGCATTTATTTGAGCGCGGCGGGCACGGCATGTCCATGTGTACGCCCGAAGTGAATACGCCGAACGCCGAAGCCGCCGAGTGGGTGGGGCTTTGCCGCGCATGGCTCTGCCTGCACTTCGGCGAGCCGGGCGGCATGGGATGCCGGTTTCCAGCACAGCAGGACTGAGTATTTTGCACCAATCGCTCTAAAAAAGATACATAGATTTTTTACAAAAAGCGAACATCTGCAAAGCCCAAAAGCAGAAGCTCGCTGCCAATTCGGGTCATTTTTAAGTAGCACATGCCACTTGTTTCAGAAAACTTGATAATTTCACTTTTTGCAAAAACCTCTTGTCCATAGGTGAGGAAAGCACTTTGACCATACTTTGGCCGGAGTGCTTTTCTGAATCTAACCTTGATATCCAATGACGTTTTTGCTTTTAAGAGTTCTTACAGCTTCTCTCTACGCAGCGTAGGATGCCAAACGGAAATAGATATGCTATACTCACAAAAAAACGCGAAAGGATTATTTTCAATGAACCAGTATATCTCCGCCGCCGTCATCAAGGAACTGCGGGAAAAGAAAAAATTGACACAGGCACAGCTGGCCGAAATACTTCATATAAGCGACAAAACTGTATCAAAGTGGGAAACGGCAAGGGGTTTGCCTGATATCACTTTTCTTGAGCCGCTTGCGGCGGCGCTGGGCGTTTCGGTGGCCGAGCTGCTCACAGGCAACTGCATCGCCAATCAAAACAAAAGCAGCAACCTCATGCGTTCCTCTGTATATGTCTGCCCGATCTGCGGGAATATCGTTCACAGCGTCGGGCAAGCCATGGTCAGCTGCTGCGGCGTTGCTCTTCCCGCCTTGGAAGCCGAGCCTTGTGATATCGAGCACGAAATCAACATAGAAATGATAGAAACCGACCTTTACGTCACCGTTCCCCGGCACCCGATGACAAAGCAGCATTCCATTTCTTTTTTCGCCTATGTTACCGCAGACCGCTTTGAAATGGTAAAGCTGTATCCCGAAGGCGAAGCGCAGGCACGCTTTGCGCTGAGAGGACGCGGCAAACACGGCATTTTATATGCCTACTGCAACCACCACGGGTTATTTTTTAAAAAGCTGTAAAAAGTATCGAGACTGTCGAAAAACTGCCGCCTGATTCAGAAAGAACCTGGGCTGCAAGGGGAAAAAGGCTTGGAAAAGGGGGCTAGCCCTCTTTTCCATTTGAAATAGGGACACAGTTTGTGAAAAAGCGAAGCTTTTTCGACAAACTGAGTATCTTCTGCCGGGAAACACTTTGCACAAAATCACGCTCATTTTTGTCGAAAATAGGATATATCTGTTAAAAATTGGTTGACGAATAAAACAATTTCACTTTATAATACAAACAATCTATCAAACAAAGGAGGCGTTTTTATGAAATATGAAATTGCCGGCGGAGCGTTTCCCATCGTAACGTGCTATTTGGAAAACGGGGAGTCCATGATTACCGAAAGCGGCTCAATGGTCTGGATGACCCCCAACATTGAGATGCAGACAAGCGCCGGCGGTCTTGGCAAAATCTTTTCACGCATGCTTTCCGGCGAAAAAATCTTCCAAAACATCTACACCGCACGCGGTGACGGGATGATTACCTTTGGGTCAAGCTTTGCCGGACGCATTATGCCTGTGTCGATTGGTCCGGGCCGCGAAATGATTTTACAAAAAAGCGCCTTTTTGGCCGCGGAGTCCGGTGTGAATCTTTCCATTCATTTCAACCAAAGACTGGGTGCGGGCTTTTTCGGCGGCGAGGGCTTTATTTTGCAGCGCTTATCCGGCGAAGGCATGGCCTTTGCGGAAATTGACGGCGACCTTGTGGAGTACAACCTCGCTCCGGGCCAGCAGCTCATTGTCGACACCGGCAATGTAGCAGGCTTTGAGCCTACGGTATCCATGGATATCCGCCAAGTACCCGGCCTGAAAAACATCATGTTCGGCGGCGAGGGCGTATTCAATACCATACTTACCGGCCCCGGAACAGTTTGGCTGCAAACCATGCCGATTTACAGTGTGGCTATGGCTATTCGTCCCTTTATTCCCACGCAGAACAACAACTGATGACCCGCGCTTTTATCTGAATAGAAATTTTCATCAAAGTCCCTGTCACTGCCCTTTCATAGAGGTGTGACAGGGGCTTTTATTGTTGGTTTTGTGCAAAGAAAAGACGCTTGAAAAGCACGCTTTTTGTCACTTTCAATAAGTTTTTCACAAACTCATTGATTTTTCTTTGCAAAGCGTGTACACTTAAAATATAACAAGTGTTATTTTATTGGAAAGGAGCCGTTATGCCCACAAAAAAGCGTATTCAGCGAGAAGACATTCTCAAAGCCGCGGTACAAGTGATTCGCCGAGAAGGGCCTTCGGCTCTGACGATGCGCCGCATTGCTGCGCAGGTTGGGTGTTCCACGCAGCCGCTTTATTCCGAATTCGGCGGCCAGGAACAGCTGCTCGGTGTGCTTTGCGAGTATATTCGCGCGCAGTATCTGGCCGCTCCGTGCTGCACATACCGCGATTTCGGCCGGCTGTTTCTTCAGTTTGCCGGGCAGGAAAAGGAGCTGTTTTGCTTTCTTTACCTGCGCAAGCGCGCGCCGGGCCAAACCTTGGTAGAGGATGCCAATTTCAACGCCACTTTGCACCTGCTGCAAGAAACGCTGGAGATCAGCCATGAGCAAGCCGCCGAGCTTCACCACCGGATGCAGTATTACTGCTATGGCCTCGGCACCATGATCGCCACCGGATACCGCACCATGAGCCCGGAAGAAATTGACCGGGAGCTTGCCGAATTTTTCTGTCTTTTGCTGGAGCACTACAAACACGCGAGCGATGCACAAACCCTTGCTTACTGGCTGGAGCGCTCCCGTCATCCTATGCTGTCAAATGAAGGAGGTACTTATGGAAACACGCAAAACAAAGGCCTATGACGCCGTAGTAATCGGCGCAGGCAACGGCGGCCTAACTGCCGCCATCCGTATTTTGCAGGGCGGCTTTTCGTGCCTTTTGCTCGAAAAGCACAATCTTCCCGGCGGCTTTGCCACCAGCTTTAAGCGCGGCCGCTTTGAGTTCGAGGCCAGCTTACATGAGCTGAACGACTTTGGCTCTCCCGAGGAGCCGGGCGACATCCGCACGCTGTTTCGCAGTCTTGGCGTAGAGGATAAAATTGACTGGGTGCGCATTCCCGAAGCCTATCACCTGATTACAACCGATAAAAAATATAATTGCACCATGCCCTTCGGCGTTGATGCCTTTATTGAAAAAATGGAAGAATATGTGCCCGGTTCGCGCCAGTCGATGACCGACTTTTTCGCGCTTTGCAACGAAGTGCGCGACGCACAAACCTACTCTAGCTCCGTGAACGGCAACACGGATTCCGAGTACATGAAGAAAAACTTTCCGAACTTCATCAAGGCGGGCAGCTATTCCGTAAATGAAGTGCTGGAAGCGCTGAAAATGCCCCCTGCCGCCCGCGATATTTTAAACGCTTATTGGTGTTATCTCGGTGTAGACTGCGACCGCATGAGCTTTTTGCATTACGGCTCAATGGTGATTCGCTACATTACGCGTGACGCTTGGATGCCGAAAATGCGTTCGCACGAAATCAGCTTGGCGCTTGATGCGCGCATCCGTGAGCTGGGCGGCGACATCTGGTACAATTCACCCGTGACGAAAATTCACGCTGACGGCCCGGGCAAAATCACGGGTGTTGAACTGGCGGACGGCACGCTGATTCCTACGCGCCATGTCATTGCCAACTGTTCGCCGCATGTGGTGTTCGGAAAACTGATGGACAAAAAAGCCGTCACTGAGCCGATGGTGCGCGCCACCAACGCCCGCACGTTCGCCGGACGCGGCTTCAGCTTATTCCTCGGCCTGAACAAGTCCGCCGAAGAACTGGGCATCAAAAGCCACAACTACTTTATCTACGACACTGCCGACACGGTCAAGCAATACAACTTGATGCGCAAAGTGGATACCAACCATGTGCAAGCCACCGTCTGCTTAAACAACGCTTATCCCGAGTGTTCTCCGAAAGGCACTTGCATGATGTACTTCACCACTATGTTCATGTCGGACGACTGGGACAATATTTCCGAAACGGATTATTTCCGCGCAAAAGACCGCATCGCCGACGATATGATTCGCGTGTTTGAGCGCGAAACAGGCTGCCAAATCCGCGACGCCATCGAGGAAATTGCTGTGGCTTCCCCCACCACTTATGCGCGGTACTGCGGCCATCCGCAAGGCGTCATTTACGGCTATGAAACCGCCGAGTGGGACAGCTTGATGCCCCGCATGATGATGATGAAAGAAGATGCGCAGCTGTTCCCCAACTTGCGCTTTGCGGGCGGCTGGGCAATGCGCTCCAGCGGCTATTCCAGCGCGTATGTGTCGGGCGATTTGTCCGGCCGTCAAACCGTGGGCGATTTAAAAAAGGAGATGCGGTAACATGAAATTCAAAAAACAAATGTTCGGCTTTATGGATATGCTGCGCTTTAAAAAGCTGGTTCCCAACCGCCGCGAAGCCTTGGCCTCGGGCGCAAATACCCCGTTGCCGGAAGAGTATCGCACCAATCAGCTTGCAAAGCGTCTGCATCCCGGCATGATGGATGTGGAGCTGACCGCCGTGCGCCCGGTTGCCGAGGGCATGGTGGAACTGACCTTTAAGCGCCTGGACGCGGATGCATTCCCGTTTTTCCGCGCCGGCCAGTATGTTTCTCTGCAAGGGCGTGTCGGTGAGAGCGTTGTCAGCCGTCCTTACTCCATTGTATCCAGTCCGCGCCAGGCGCTGGCGAATGAGCTGGTATTGGGCGTTGCAGACGCAGGCTTTTTCTCCGGCTGGCTGAACCGCGAAGCCAAACCCGGCGACCGCTTTCGCATGAGCGAGCCGACAGGCGAATTTCACTATGAAACCCTGCGCGACAAAAAGCGGATTGTGTGCATTGCCGGCGGCGCAGGCATTACCCCGTTTATTTCCATGGCACGCAGCATGGCAGAGAAAGACGAACCGTATGAGATGATTTTGTTCTACGGCGCGCGCGACGAGGCACACCTCGCCTATCAGGCAGAACTGGATGAGCTTTGCAAAAAGACAGGCCTGCGCGTTATCTATGTACTCAGCGACGAAGAAAAATCCGGCTTTGTGCACGGCTTTATTACGGCCGCGCTCATCGAGCAATTTGTGAACATCAAAGAATGCACCTTCTTCTTATGCGGCCCGAAAGCCATGTACGATTTTGTTGACAGCGAGCTGAAACCGTATGACCTGCCGCGGAAGGCCGTGCATCGTGACGCTACTTGCTGCCCCAATTTAAAGCTTGACGCACCGCGCACGTTCCGTTTAACGGTTCATATTCGCGATCAAGTGTTCACGATGGATGCCGCCGAAAACGAAACAATTCTCACTGCGATGGAGCGCGGGGGCGTTCCCGCTCCGAACAAGTGTCGTGCCGGGGGCTGCGGCTACTGCCACAGCAAGTGGATTGCAGGCGAGTTTGTCATTGCCGAGGGCCGTGACGGACGGCGCGAAGCCGACCGCAAATTCGGCTTTGTTCACCCGTGCGTTACCTACCCGCTGTCCAATATGGAAATTGAGGTCCCGGCCGAGGAGTAAAACGGACGGAAATACCTCTCCCGGGCGAAAAGAAAACCGACAGCGAAAGGCCGTTTGATCGGGTAAATTCAAGGTTGATTCGGTGACAAAGCATTTTCAATCAAATATTTTCTGTTTTAGTGTATGGTTGCAAACACAGCGGGAATATGATATAATGCCGATAGGCAAGAAAGATGAAAGTGTCCAAATGACACAAAGAACCCCGGAGCTGCAACCTCCGGGGTTCTTCTATTCCGTTTTGGGTGGGTGGCTTAAGCCCAAGGCCGGCTGCCAATTATTTCTCTCTGTCCAGCCATTTGCAAATGTAATAGGCGAATACACTTGCCGCAACAGAGAGTAAGAAAGATGAAAATAAGCCCAAATGACACACCCCCTTCCTCTGCCTGTCTAGGGGTGGCAGCGCAAACATTATATCACAAAAAATGACAAAGAAAAAGGCACACCCTTGCGGACGGCACTCATAAGACAGTATTAGAAATGTTTTCGGAAAACGGCATAGCTTCGGCTATGCTGTTTCGCCGTTTTGCAGGCTATTCAACAAAGACGCGGGGAGTATTCCCACAAGGTCATAGGAAATGTCAATCTGCTGTTCCCGATACCCCTTTGACTTATCCGGCGCGTGAACATACACCGCCTTTACCATGTCGTTGAGTACAGCGGGCGTTAGTTCGTCCAAGTTAAGATATTTCCTTACTTTGCCGATAAACCTGTCAATGTTTTCTGCCTGTTCCTCTTGTTTTGCAATTTCTTCATTCAATCGCAATAGCTTTTCCCGCAGTTCTTCCTGCTCCTGTTCGTAATCGTCAGAGAGCATTTGAAATCTGCTGTCAGATAATTTTCCGTTGGCGTTATCCTCGTAAATACGCTTGAATAGCCGGTCAAGTTCTTCTATCCGCCGTTCCGCTTGCGTCAGTTGCGGTCGTTTTGCCGCAAGTTCTTTTTTCGCTTCGGCTTTCTGTTTCGCGCCCATAGCCTTACGAAATTGTTCTTCATGGTTCGCGACACAGGCAATCGTCATTCTCATGTGGGCGAGTACGCCCTGTTCCAATACCACAGCGCGGATAAAATGAGTAGAGCAAACTTCTTTCCCTTTCAGCCTTGAAGTAGAGCAGACAAAATGATCTTGACGTGCTTCAAAGTTCTTGCTTGTGCAGTAATACAGCTTTTCTCCGCAGTCAGCACATCGCGCAATGCCGGAGAACATATTTGTTTTTCCTATCCTCGTCGGGCGGCGTTTATTCTTCCGTAATTCCTGTACCCGCGCCCATGTGTCAGCGTCAATTATCGCTTCGTGGGTATTCTCGAACACGAGCCATTTTTCTTCGGGATTGTAGCAAGTCTTTTTGCTCTTGTAGGACTGCTTATAGGTCTTGAAGTTTACCGTATGCCCTTGATATTCTGGACGCTCCAAAATGTCGGCTATGGTATCTCCTGTCCAATTATAGGGATTGTCCGGCGGCGCGTTCCTCGTCGCCCTGCCTGTCTGCTGAAAATGGATAGTCGGCGTTATGACTTTATCCTCTTTCAGAATACGGGCGATCTGCGACGGCCCGTATCCGTCCAAGCAGAGGGCAAATATCCGCTTGACTACTTCGGCGGCTTCTCCGTCCACAATCCACTGATTTTTGTTGTCCGGGTCTTTCCTGTAGCCATAGGGCGGGTTGGTACAGAGGTGTTCCCCGGCTTACCCTTTGGACTTCATCACCGCGCGGATTTTCTTGCTTGTGTCTTTCGCGTACCGCTCGTTGATGATATTGAGAAACGGGGTGAAGTCGCTATCCTGCTGATTTGCGCTGTCAATGCCGTTGTTGATTGCGATAAACCGCACGCCTTTTTCCACAAACAGGACTTCGGTATAAAAGCCCACTTTCAGATAATCACGCCCAAGCCTCGACATATCCTTAACAATCAAGGTGGATACTTCTCCGTTTTCAATCCGTTCCAGAAGTTCGCTCCAACTCGGACGGTTGAAGTTCGTTCCAGAATACCCGTCGTCCACGAAAAACAAGGGATTTTTGAAGCCGTTTTCCTTTGCGTATTTACTTAAAATCGCCTTTTGGAAAGAGATTTGTCAAGGGTGTTTTCAACATAAAAAACATGATTTCTCATTCGACAAGCTCAATAACAAGCCAAGCAATTTGCCTGAACAAGATTGAATGGTCTCTGAACCGGAGAAATTGATTAGCACTTGATTGTGTGAATAATTTTTCAATTAAAACAAGAGCAGTCACCCCAAAGTAGGTGTCTGCTCTTATATTATAGCTGTACAACAAAATATCTGGATACCTAATTATAGCCCTTGGCTCTGGAACAATCCTGCAATTTCTTCCGCTGTTTCTTTCATTCCTCTCTGAAACCACACCTCAATCCAGCCGTACAAGGTATAGGCTACATAAGCTCGTGCGTAGGCTTCAATTTTTGAGTGTTCTGGTTTGGGGCCACAAATTCCTACGATAACATCTTTCAAAAGATAAATAAGATTTCTCTGATTGAGTAGCTCATAAAAACTGCGATGTGCTTCAAAATGTGAAAAGATGGATCTCAGGCGTTCTCTGAGAAGTTTATCCTCATTTTGCTGATCGTCCTGTGTCCACTCCTGAAAGATATTTTGAATATATCCCCGCAGAATATCCTCTTTGCTGTTGAAATTCCGATAGAACGATGCCCGCCCAATGCCTGCCGTTTCACACAGCTCACTGATGGATATATCCTCAATCGGTTTATCCCGCATTAACTCTAACATTGCATCCGTGATGTGTTCCAGCACATAGGCATTTCGTCCTTCATTGCTCATCGGTGATACAGTTTTTTCGTTTTGTCTCATTTTACTGCCTCCCATTGACATCAAGCAAAAATGGGTGATACTATTGTAACGCCGAAACAAATGTAATACCATGATGGTATCACAACAAACGTGAATTGTCAATCAAACGGGAGAAAGGGTTTTCGCATGATTTGGACAAAAAAGAGATGGATGATCCTGCTCATCATTGTTGCTGCGGGATTTATTCTGGGCAGGCTTGCGGTCAGGGCCTTTATGAATCTGCTGCTGGGCGGCACACTGTTCGGAGGAAACTTTTTATGAACAAAGCAATACCAGAAAAGAGGGGCAGAGCTGTGTTCGTTGGAATGGGGATTTTGGCATTTGTGTTAGCCTTTTTAGGCGGTGCGGTATCAAAGTTCGCCATCAAGCCATCATGGAACAAAGAATACACGGTGGTTTGGAGTGACGAGATCGGCAGGATGCAAACCGACATCCCTTACGGACAAGGCGAAGCAAACAAATTTGACCTTTACCTGCCGACAGACAACACAAAGGAACGCTATGGCCTTGTGGTATATCTTCATGCTGGCGGCTTTACCAGCGGGGATAAGCAGGACGACACCGCCATGCTGCAATGGCTCTGCTCCAAAGGCTATGTTGCAGCCGGAATCAACTACACGCTGCGCACCGATACCAACTCTGCAAGCGTTTTCTCTCAGTCCAATGAGATCAAGGATGCCGTTCCAAAGGTGATCGAAGCCGCCAGGAAAAACGGATACCAGATCGACAAAATGACCATGGCGGGAGGCTCTGCGGGTCATGCGCTGGCCATGATCTATGCCTACCGTGACGCCGGGGAAGCCCCTGTCCCAGTTGTGCTGACATTCGGCGCAGTCGGCCCAGCCAGTTTTTATCAAGAGGACTGGGGGATTTACGGCCTTGACCAGAGCGATGAAGCCTGCGCCGCCATGTTCGGCGTGATGGCTGGGGTTGAAATTACACCGGAAGAAATCCGGGATGGTACTTATCTGGAAAAGGTAAAGCCGATTTCCGCTTCTATGTGGATAACAGAACATTCTGCTCCTGCGGTTGTTGCCTACGGCACACAAGACAGGATACAGCCCTATTTGGCATCCTTGCGCCTGAAAACGGCGTTGGAGGAACATGGTGTGGAATTTCAGTATTTTGAACTGCCCCATTCCGGGCATGGATTGCAGAATGACGATGCCATTTCCGAACAATGGATGAATTCAGTTGCGGAATATCTCGAAAAATATATGCCTGTAAAATGATGTTTATATATTAAGAGGGAAAGCGAATGAAAAAAGTGATTAAAGTTATGATTGGGTTGCTTGCAGTTGTTGGGCTGTTCTTTCTTCTGTTTAAGGGCTGTACCGCCGTGCTTCAAAAGATTTCCAGACAACCTAATGCACCAACAAACTATCAGGACACCGTGCAAGTGGGAGGGGAACTTGAGAAGGAATATATGAAAAAAGGGGATTCCGAAGTAACCCACTATGAGCAAGCAGTGTTGCAGGGATTTTCTAAATATACGATTTGCTATCCAAGCCAATTAGCAGAGGAAAATGGTACATATCCTGTAATTGTGCTCTGCAATGGTACGGGTGTCCCGATGTCTAAATATCTTCCTGTGGCTGAGCATTTTGCATCATGGGGATTTATTGTGATTGGTACAGAAGAAGAGTACGATTGGAATGGTTTTGCAGCAGAAATGTGCGTCCGGTATTTACAATTACTGAATGACAGCAGCACTATCAATGATGCCGAAAATATTTTTTATCAAAAGATCGACATAAATAATATCGGTATCGCCGGACACTCACAAGGCGGAGTAGGCGTAATCAATGCCATTACGACGCAGAAAAATAAAGATATTTTCAAAGCAGCAGTAGCGATTTCTCCTACAAACAAAGAATTGGCTGCGGCGTTGCAATGGGATTATGATGCATCAAAATTGGATACGCCCATTATGCTGATCTCTGGCGAGGGTGGCGGCGATGATTGGGTGGTGACTGGAGCGCAGTTGTCTGACATCTATAACGATATTCCTGATAACAAAATTATGCTTAGAAGAAAAAGTACCGCACACGGCGAAACGCTCTATGCCGCCAATGGCTATGTGACGGCATGGTTTATGTGGCAACTGCAAGGAGATATGTACGCTGCCAGTGCCTTCACAGGCGATGAACCTGAAATTATGAGAAATTCGCTGTATCAAGACCAGCTTATTGATTTGAATTAAGAGAATATCTTGATAAATATATGCCTGTGAAATAATAATAAAAGCGTGAACATTGTATGGACAAGAAAAGAAAGAAAGTATTCATCAATATTGGCATAACTATTGCCGTAATAATCTTTGCCGCCAAACTTGGCATAGTTGTCGGGGAATTATTGCTCGACAATTTGATATAAGGTGGTGGCGGTATGAAGAAAAGAACAAAAATAACACTTTGGAGTATACTGTTCGTTATCGTGTTTACCGTCAGTGCTTTAATCAGAGTAAATATGCTCGGCTCTGCACCTATGAAGCTGATGCAGGTCAAATGGGACGATACTGTAGGGACGATTTACAACGACTTAAACTATGAAAATGATTACGGACATAAATACGATTTGTATGTTCCTGCAAACCTTGATATAGGAAACGCACAGCAGCTTATTCTTTTTATCCACGGCGGTAGTTTTAATTCCGGTGCAAAAGAGGACGGAGAAGTTTGGTGCAAATATTACGCTTCAAAGGGGTATATTGCAGCTTCACTTGACTACTCTCTTCAAAATGTTCAAGAGGACGCAAGCCTTGTGAGAATGAACACAGAAATCAAAGAATGTGTGAACGCAATCAACGAAAAGTGCAAAGAACTCGGTTATACCCTTGATGGTATGGCAACCTGCGGTGTTTCCGCAGGCGGAACGCTTGCAATGAATTATGCCTACACCTGTGCCGAAACCTCTGTTGTTCCTGTAAAATTTGTGTTTCAACTTGCCGCACCTGCTGACTTTGAACCGAGCGATTGGGATATACTAAAAAAGGTCAACAAGCTCGATACTGACGCGGAATTCCTTTCTATGATGACAGGCGTAAATATTACAGAGGAAATTATCAAAAGCGGCGAATATGAGAAGTATGTCGATATGATTTCTCCCGCAAGGCTGGTAAATGAAAACTCTGTTCCCACATTACTGGGATATGGGCTGAAAGACCATCTCGTACCGAGAGAGTTAAAGTACAAATTGGTTTCTGCATTAGAGGATAACGGTGTAGAGTATGATTATTTTGAATTTCCCAACTGCAATCACGGTATGTACCGTGACCTCGATATGCTGAAGCAGTTTTTAGAACTGTCCCTTGAATACTGTGAAAGGTACTTTTGAAAAGCATAAAGTTTCAACATATTGTTTTTGAACAAATGCGTTAAACAATAACCTCTGGTCTTTTAACATAGCGATGGAGGTCGATACCGTCAAAAAGTATCGACCTCCATATTTTATACTATGCGTACTTTCTTTTTCTTCGCCTTTGAAAGTTTGATAATAAGCTCATCAACCGCATCGGTGTATCTGTCCTCACGAATGAGATTGTTTTTGAGCGAAACTAAAGATTGCAACACAAGACTATATTCTTCATCGGTCAAGTAGAGATAATATTTCGGGGTTCTCATACATAAATCACCTCACTGTTGACTACCTCCATAGCGGCGCTGCGAAATCCGGCAGCTTGAAAACCAGGAAACGGTGTTGTGGCAAATTTAGTATAGCAGGCATCAGACCATTCCATAACATTTCCAAGACTGTTTACCGTTCTACCCCTTTCGATTTCTTCTCATGCGAAGCCTGCTGTTCTTTCTGCGCCTGTCGCATCATTCTCCGTACTGCCTGCCGCTCCATATCTTCATGTAGCATCCGGAGAACCGCCTTTTTGCTGTCAAACATCAGCAGCGGGTTGTACTTCTCGCCGTAGACCTGCTGTGCCCGGTTCTCCGCTTCCTGCTCCTTGCTGGGGCGGATGGACTGCCTTGCTTCATACAGCTGCACTGGGTCAAAGCTCTGGGCTTGCTCCCGAAGCCCGGCGTACTCGTTCAGGGCGGCGTCCAACTCGGCGGAATATTTCTGTTCCTGTTCTTCCAAGCGTTTCAGGCTCTGCTCCATGGCAGCGATGTCTTTAGGAAATTTATCGACGGCATCTTCCTCTGTATATGACAGCGATGCCAGAAGCAGATTCTTTTCCGAACGCAGTTCCTCCTGATCCTCTGTCAGGGCCGCAATCTTAGCCGCCAGTTCCCGGTGCCGGAATACATGAACCGCAGAGAGTGCCTTTTTTTCGGAAAGCAGACTGCGGCGCTCTTTCGTCTTATCCCGAATGTCCTTTGCCAGCTGATTGTACTGTGTGAGGGCAGGGCGCAGCGTATTCAGCGAAGTGTTCAGACGCTCCTTACCCTTGCGGAGATACCCCAGCTGATAGCAGAACAGAAGCAAATTTTTTCGCAGATTTTCCCTGGTCTCGGCAAGTGCCGGGAGGGTGTTTTTGACTGCCTGCGCCAGCTTTTTGACCTGTCCTCTCAGCTCCCGGAGCAGGGCATTGTCGGCCTTGATCTGCCGGTTCAGTTCACATCGGTCAGAGATAATACCCTTTTTCTCCATGGCTCTGGCAACCACGCCTTCATGGACCGTAGGCCGCTCCAGCAGGCCACGTTCGGCATGGCTGCGGTGGTCGATGCGTTCCTCATGTCCGGTGCGCTCCAGATGGCGGTTTGCCACATCTGCCCATGCAGCCCGCCACAGAATAAGTTGCTCATCGCTGTTCCAGCGTTCCGTGATGGGATTCTGTCTGCCATATTTGGTGCTTTTGGGATACTTGGATACCCGTTCATAGCCCTGGGCCTGCGCTGCGGATGGGGCCATATACACCTTCTTTTTGCCCACCTTGTACTGATACTGCTTCTCCCACCCGTCGGCCTGTGCCTGCCTGAACTCGGCGGCAGTAAAGCCCCGTTCCTCGCCATCTTTGACGCAGAGATATTCTTTCTCAGTCTTGTACTGCCATTTCCTGGTTGCCGGAGCCGGAGTTGATGACCACCGGCTTCTCGCAGCCGCCCA
>DWWA01000053.1 GCA_019119935.1 Candidatus Ruthenibacterium merdavium
GCGGTAGAAAAAACGCAAGAAAAGCTGATACATTTTCCGGCAGTTTCTTTCTAAAAATGCCGCCGCGGTAGAACATGGGTAGAAAAAAGGTAGAAAAGGGCACAAAACGGGAATAATTCCTTATTGAGAACAAATAGCAAAAACCCCGTAAAGCCTGAACTTTACGGGGTTTTCAGCTGGTGCGGATGAAGGGACTTGAACCCATACGAAGTTGCCCTCACTAGAACCTGAATCTAGCATTGAATCAGAAAAAAGCCTGTATTTATGCGGGTTTATAAAAATTCGTTTGATAAAATACGACAAACTTACGACAAATGTCAGCCGCTTTGTATCTGCTTTTTCTGCACAAGGATGGCTTTTTTCAGCTCGTCCACCTCATTGTGAACATAAAGCTCGGTTGTCATTTTGATGTCTTTATGCCCCATGATTTTCTGAATGCTATAAATATCCACGCCGCGGCGCCGAAGTGCAGTGCCGTAAGTATGGCGCAGCTCATGCGGCAGTAATCGCGGAATATCCTCCGGCAGCCGATCCATGGCGCGGCTGATTTTTTGACGCAGCGTGTTTGGGTTTTGGCACATGCCCTTTTCGTTTGGAAACACATAGATGCTCGTTTTCGGCTGCTGCTCCAAAACTCTTTTGAATATTGGTTCAATCGGATTGGTACGGGTGCTGTTCCATTTCGGCGGGCGAACCTCTACCCCGCCCCCTACTTTCACCGCGATACTGCGCTGGATGGTATACACGTCATTTTTCATATCAACGTCCTGCCACATCAGGCCGCACAGTTCTCCGATGCGCATTCCTGTCCAAAGGAGCGCCACTATCTCCGGCAGCTCCACTAAAGCGGTGAGGGTGCTTATCTGCTCATCGGCGTACACACGCTTTTCCTGCTTTTCCTTTCCGCTTTGCCAGACAACATTCTTGGAAAGCGCTGGGTTTTTGTAACACTTATCATTTTCGATGGCACTTGCGAAAATCCCAATCAGGCACATGTTGAGCTTAGCTAGCATACTTTCCGAAAGATGCTGGTGTTCGTTAAAAAACTTTTGAATGTGTGCCGGCTGAATTACACGCAAATCGGCGTTTTTGAAATAGGGAAACAAGTGCTTTTCACAGGTGTTTTTGTAGCTCCAAAGGTAGGTATTTTCGCTGACTGTGGGCTTTTTGTAGCTTTCAAGCCACGCGCGCCCCCACTCCGTAAATCCTGCCCCTATTTCGACAAAGCCGACGCCTGTTACCTCGGCTGTTTTCAGGTTGACAAGATAGTCCTGATACTTCCTTTCAGCGTCTTT
This sequence comes from Candidatus Ruthenibacterium merdavium, assembly GCA_019119935.1. Lineage (GTDB taxonomy): Bacteria > Bacillota > Clostridia > Oscillospirales > Ruminococcaceae > Ruthenibacterium > Ruthenibacterium merdavium. The sequence goes on from DWWA01000053.1 coordinate 1,296, forward strand.
TTTGCTGATTTTGGAATAAAAGCTTTTGCGGATCGGACCGTTAATGCCCTGCCCGACAACTCCTTTGTACTCAAAATACCCGTCTTTCCGGGCGGGCTTATTCTTTGGTCTTCCCATAAAAAATACCTCCTTTTGGGCGCAGTTTGACAAGCCTGCCCAAATGAGGTATAATCACAGTTGCTAAGGCTGTTTTATCCTCATTGGGTAAGCTGCTCTTTCATCCCCCATCGGTTGCCGCCGATGGGGGATTTTTTGTTTTAAAAAATCAGATTATCATTTCGGTGGCATCACCAAAATGATTAAGCGTGTCGAACATTCGGACGCTGTACATGTGCCGCGTCAAGGATGGCAGCCTCCAGCAGACGGGAACTGTTCAGTCCTTTCTCCACGGCCAACTCTTTCACCCACGCAGGAATGGTCACATTCATTTTCACACGGCGGTTATCAATTTCATCAGCAACCAATTCCGGATATACAGATATAGGGCTGACGAGATAGCCCGGCGCGGTATCCGGGTCGATTTCGGGCTTTTTAGAAGCGGGCGGCAACGCTTCGCCGTCTTTTTCCATTCCGTAAATATGCAGCCCCAGCGCGTCCTGCGCTTCAGAAACAGCAGTTTCAAAGTCCGCTCCCCAGCTGACACATCCGGGTAAATCCGGGAAATAGACAGAATATGCGCCATCTTCTGCGGGTTCAAATACTGCAAGGTAGGTGAGTTTTCGCATCATCGTTCCACTCCTTGGCTGACTTGGAGAAAAGCTTCTCTTTTCCGATTTAGACTGTATACGGATTCGGTTTACACAGAATAACAATCAAATCAACAAGCCAACCAATTCCGCAAAGTCCGGCAGTAAACAAGTAGACAATTCCCATCAAAACTTTGCCTTCATAGAATTTGTGAGCCCCAAACATTCCAAGAAAAAGGCAAAGAAAAAATGCCACCCACTTATTTTTCACGCGGATACCCATAGTTGATACGGTATTAACATTGCTGTTGGTGTTGTTGATAATCACCTGTGGCTGAACAGGTTGAGCAACTTGCACTGGTGCATTGACTGCTTGCCCACAGTTGGGACAAAACTTCCCTTCAAATTCAGTCCCACAACTCTTACAGGTATTTTTTTCTGCCACAACCGCTCTGCCACATTCCGGGCAAAACTTCCCTTCAAACTCATTTCCACACTTTTCACATCTCATTTTCGATTCCTCCCACAGTTTTTATCTAACAACACATTTCTGTGTCGCTTTTATTAATTTTATTTTCTCATCAACAAGCTTTGTCGATACTGTTCCGCAGGTGCAATGTCAACAAATTCAACCGTCTTATCAAAATTTTGTTTAACTACGGCTTTGATTTCATCCAAGGACACTTTGAAAAATTCTCGACGAGTATTGATAAAGTTAAGTTTTTTATCAGAAAACGCCTGATGCAATGCCGCTTCCAGCCCCGGCGCATCTTCTGTAAAAATCATTGCATGAACATCAAAATTAAACGGCACAGAGGCATCCCCCAGCTCGTCAATGCGATCCATCGGTTCCAATCGCCTGGTCATGCCAATCTTGTACACATTCTCTCCAAATGCGCCAATATTAGATATGATGTAAACATATCCCGCCTTTTGATTTGCCTGTCGATAATCGACCTCTTGGAGCGACTTTTCAATTTCGGAAAGCTGTTGAACAATTTCATTCTTCTTTTCATTCAAGTAGGCTCTTTGTTCTTCGCTAGCAGTTGCCAGCTGTGCCTCCAATTTTTTAAGCGCATTGCAATAATGCTTTTGCTCCTTCTCAATTCCCTTTCTTGCCTCTTCCAATTCCTTTGCAAGCTTGGCCTCTTCACGCAAACGAGCCCGCGCTTCCTTTTGCGCCTCTTTATCCTCTTGCTTTTTCACTTGATATTCATAGGCTAAGTCCATTTCATCCAGCTTTAAGTTGTAATATCTTTCGCTGATTCTAATTTGCATCATCGTGCCAAGTTTGGAAATGGCCTCATAAGATTTTTGAATTCGTTTTCGGCTGGCCTCAATGTTACTGAATTTGACACGTTCAATAATATCGTCACATTCAGAGTTGAACGCACGCAGCAAAAGCTTTTTGGTATCAGAAACCATTTTTTCGCCTTGCTTTGCATTTCCGTTTACCGACCAGCTTTGTGACCCTAAAATCGCTTGGTCAGATTTCACAAGATCCTTTTGCTCTTGTCTAATCTGCATCAATTTTTCTTTATATTCGTCTAAGCTTGCAAATTCATACTGCGGCGCATATAACCCCAGGGACTGGAACAGCAATTCCTCGTTGGTTTGTACAATTTGCTCCTCCAGCTCCTTCAAAACTTCCTTGCCCGCTGTAATCCTCGCGTCAATATCACCCAGCAACTTCTGTTGTGTTGCTATTTTCTCATTGCTACGCTCGATTTGCTCTTGAATCTGAAATAACTGCACGTGCTCCGGTGTGAGCAGAGCCCGCAAACGTTCTGTTTCCTGTTTTTCTTGCGCAAGCATGGCCTGTAACTGGAAAATTTGCTCCTTCTCTTTCTGCCCAAACAAAGACATCTTGATTCCCCCAGCTTTTAATTCAACCTATTTTTGCGTCCTTTGAAAGAAGCGAATCACATTTTTTATATTCTGGTATGTAGGTAAGATGTTCGGCGTGTTTGGCCAAGTCATCTTTTCCCGCTTCGTTCAGTTCTTCATAGTTTTTAATAATTCCGTCAAGTCTTTCATCCCCTGCACTTGTTTTTTCAGGTGCGGGGGATTTTTCTATTCCCAAAATGTAATCGGTGGTTACATTAAATTTCTTAGCAATTTCAATAATGTAAGCATGACCTGGCTCTCTTTCCCCTGTTTCATACTTTGTAATAGTGGGATAAGGTCTATTTAACTCCTCGGCCAGCCTTTTCCTTGTGTATCCATTTCTTTCTCGTATTTCTACGAGTCTTTCTGGTATCCCCATTACTCAATCTTCCTTTCATTTCCATATTATAGTTGCCTTCTTTCTTGATGTCAACATTTTTTTACCCGTAACGGGTTATTTTTTTTAAAAAAAAGATTGACTTTTACCCAAAACGGGTGTATATTAAACTTGCAGTTAACCCACTACGGGTGAAAGGAGGTGGCTATATGTTTCCCAATATTGAAGCCGAGCGAGCACGCTTTGGAATGTCAAAAGTAGAATTGGCACAAGAGCTAGGTGTTTCATACAGCACATTTAAATCTTGGATGCGAGGAAAAACTGAAATGCCTTGTTCCAAAGTTATCGCCATGAGCAAGCTGTTTAATGTTACATCGGACTATCTGCTGGGCATTTCACAAGCAGACCCTCACAAGGACACAACCACGAAAGGAGCTTAACCATGAGCGAAATTCAAATTTTCAAAAGTGATGCTTTTGGAAGAATCAGAACCATTCTGCAAGATGGCAATATCTTGTTCTGCGGCAAAGATGTTGCGGAAGCTCTTGGGTACACCAACACGAAAGACGCGCTTTCCAAGCATTGCAAGGGGGTCGCGTTTCGCTACCCCCTTCAAACCCCAGGTGGAACACAAGAAGCCCGCTTTATCACCGAAGGCGATGTATATCGTCTAATCACGCACAGCCGCTTACCGGCTGCCGAACAATTTGAAAGCTGGGTGTTTGGAGGTGAGCATGATGTATAAGACACCGGACATCGTAAAGGAACAGCGAGAAAAGCTGTATGATTTATGCCAAAACCACCACAAGGACGGGCTGTTGACGCCGCGTCAGGTGGCAGAGTTTTTGGGCAAGGACTACACTTGGCTTTTAAACGCCATTTATTCCGGCGCTGTCCCCTTTGCCTTCGGGACAAATAAAAGCGTCGGGCGCGGCAACTGTTGCATCCCGGTTCTGCCCTTTTGGGAGTACATGACGCAGCACATGCGCGAGAATTGAGGAGAGGTTTACGAAATGAGAATTTTAGTGGCATGTGAAGAAAGCCAAGTTGTATGTAAAGCGTTTAGAGAAAAAGGACACGAAGCATACAGCGCCGATATTCAAGAACCTTCTGGAGGACATCCCGAGTGGAATATTTTAGGCGATGTGCTACCAATTTTGAGCGGGCATTGCCAATTTAAAACAATGGACGGTCAAGCGCATAAAATTTCAGAAAAATGGGACATGATTATCGCGTTTGTGCCGTGTACAAAAACCTCAAATGCAGGAGCAAGGCACCTGTACAAAGGTGGAATTCTAAACATTCCTCGTTATTACGAGGGGCTTTGTGGCAAGGCTCTGTTTATGGCTGTGTGGATGGCTAACTGTGACAAAATTGTTATTGAAAACCCAACGCCAAGCAAAATTTTTGATTATCCAAGGCCGACGCAAATTATTCAGCCGTACATGTTTGGGCATCCTTTTACTAAAAAAACGCTACTTTGGGAAAAGGGTGTTCCACCGCTTGTCGCAACAAATATGGTTAAGCCGGAAAGAACATGGTGCCCGTCTGGAAGCTATTCAGGAAGACACAACGAAAAGCACAGAGGAATGTTTACCACCAACAGGGCTAAAAACAGATCGAAAACATTTCCTGGTGTTGGAAACGCGATGGCCGAACAATGGGGGGTAACTTTATGAAACTGATTATTGTTGAACCGGGAACGGCGCCGCAGGTGTGCACAGTGACAGAGCCTTTGCGTGAGCTGCTCGGCGGCACTCCGTCCGTGATGCAATTTCCTTTTGACCGCGCGGCCGTGATTTATGACAACTCGGCGGAAATTCGCGGAAAGCTTCCGAACCGGCGCTATCGAAACCAATGGTTGCATGGCACGGTGCTGATCGTGGGAATGAAAGACGGTTTTCCCTGCGACCTTTCTCCGGAACAGGAAGTGCTGTATGCACAGCGCTGGAATAAAACTGAGGTTCCTTATGAAAAACTGAGGTGGCCGACATGATCTACATCTGTAAATGCGGCAAGAACTTTTCCAAATCAGGCAACGCTGCGACAACCGGCTTTCGCGACACGGACACTTGCCGCGGCTGCCCGCATCTTCTCCCTTATGGAAAACACTATTTCGATGATGTTCAGCGGGCCTTTGTGTTAGACATCAAGGGCTATGAGTGCCGCGCCAGCCAATTTCTACGGTATCAGACAGAACTGAGTGTGGCTCTTGATGACAAAACTACTATTCGCATTGAAAGCCTGGACTTCGATTTTTTAGAGCGCGTCAGTAATTGGGTGAAAGAGCACTATCCCGACGGGGAGCTTTCCGGAAGCTTTTCGAGAGAGAACATTCGCAGTGCAGAGTATACGAGCGATGGCAGATATCGCTATTCCCTTTCCTGCTCTCAAAACAAAAAAGGAATTGCCGCCAAGCGCGCGCTTTGGGCTGAGTTTTTCGATGAAGCCTACCGCCGCACAGATATGAGTGCTGAAGAAGAAAAAGAGAAAGTCTTAAAAGATATTCAGCTGGGAATTGAACGCGCAAAGGAGGCTGCTTTGATGCACTACAAAGACAAAAATACCGGGTGGGTGTACCGCGTAAGCCCCCAGCCCGGAGAACGCGACCTTTATTTTATCGAATATCTTGACCCGGCCAGCAGCGTGATTTTCAAGCGTTTGCCGGATTATCCGGGAAGCCGTTTTCGTGAAAGCGCCGAGGAAGTGCTGACGGCACGAGCACGAAGAAACGGATGGACGGAAACCGAGCCGCCGGTGATTGAACCTGCGGGCAGCGATCTGTCGGACGTTGAGGAAGAAAAAGCAACCGAACGACACGGCACTATAACACCCGAAGGTGAATTTTTTGCAGACGGCGCGCCGTGCCGCAAGTCAGTTCTTTTTCGCGCACAGGTTGACGCCGGGCGAGCTCAAGCCATTCACGTGTGCAATGAACAGCCGAGAAACATCAAAATCTGGCTCAATGAACTTGAAAAGCCCGAAACGTGGGTAATGAACAAAGAAGGTACAGTTTGCGGAGAGTTCATTGACGTATGCCCCTACTGCCACGCAAATTTAAAAGAGGGGCGCGGTGATGTTTTGTTCGTTCCCCGCAGACCTTTAGAAAAGGAGGATAACACATGTCCGAGGCAATCTGCCCCGACTGGGGATGCTGCTGCGACCACGACAGAGAGTGCTGTGGCCTTGCCTGCCGGTACGGAGGAAACTCCGACCATCTCGGAGAGCGCGGCGGATGCAAGCACCTTGACGGGCCTGAACGAAAAGGAAATACCGGAAATGACTGCTGCCACTGCTGCGGACGCAGAACCTGCGGCCGACCCAGCACCCTTGGCTTCGGACAGTATGACGGAGGCAACTGCTGCCGGCGACTGCGTAGCAACGGAGAATGTCGACGGCGTCACAGCTGTTTCATTGCCGGATGGTAATGACATTGATGTCCCTGCTGGGTTTGATTATTCCGGGATGGACGAGCAGAAGGCTCTCAAACTGCAAAATCTGGCTCGGCGTGCAGTTCTGGTAAAACGTCGGTATGCACTTGATATGATGGAAATCGTGGCGCAGGCGCATCAGGAGCTTGTCGCACAGTCCGACAACGAAGTTGTCCACCTAGTGGACAACTCAAAACATGGAAACCGCGGCGAGGAATCTTTTCGCCGCTGGTGTGCAAGCATTGGAATTGGAAAAACTACCGCGTATAAACTGCTTCAAGTAAAGGTTCTCATGGATAACAGCACCGAGGAGGAACAGGAAGTTTTGTCCGAGTCTCCTGCCAATCTGCTTTATATTACTGCTAATCCCAACGCCCCCGACGAACTGGTACAAGCTGTGAAAGATCGCGAAATTACCACTTTAAAGCAATTCAAAGAAATGGAAGCCCAGCTGAAGGAAGCGCAGGAGCGTGCAGAGCGAGCCGAGCGGGAGGCACAGGAAGCGAAGGAAAAAGCCCACCGCTTGGAAACCCGTCCTGTAATGAGTGAGCTATACGACGCCAACCAGCGTATTAAAGAGCTGGAAAACCGCCCCATCGAAGTGGCAACGCAAGCCCCGACCGAGGAGCAAATCAACGAGGCGGCCAAGCCTGTCATTCAAGAGATGACTGCCATGTACAAGGTTCAACAGGAACAGCAGCGCGAACAAATCAGAGAGCTAAAAGCGATTGTCGCCGCTTCCCGCAATGCCATTCCGAACGCTTGCCGCGCGATTGCCGAAAGCTGTGCTGCAGCATTTGCGAGTGGCTTTGAAGAATTTCAAGCGATGGCACAGGATTTAAGCGACGATGAATACATGAACGCCGTCGAACCAATTTTCGAAGCTTGCCGAGAAATCCTTGACAGTTTGGAGGGTGCAGACTATGTCGAAGGATGAAAACGACCTGCAAAAGCGCTACTTGATGCGCAAAATCAAGCGCTTGCGGCCTTTCTTTGACGGCCGTCTTTGTTACCACACGCACTGTCAATGGAAAATCGGCGGCCGCAATGCGTGCTGCCTGCCGCGGTGCTTGCGCGGTTTAAAGTATAAAGGGAGGAGTGAAAAAGATGTGCAACTTCTGCAATGTTCCGATTTACCACAAAACAAAGCAATTTACTAGACCCCTGCTGGCTCCTGCCACGCGAGAGCAAGAACTGCGCGATGCACTGCTTGATTTGACAGGAGAGGTTTATTTGAAACTTCCGCACCGTTTTTGTCCGATGTGTGGAGAGGAATTGAAGGAGGATGACTTGAGTGACGGAACTGGAAAGACGCGCACTGTTAGGAGATAAACAGGCGCAAGCAAAATGTACAGATAAAGGAATTGTGCTGCCGTGTCCTTTTTGTGGTAACGAACCAATCATTGAGGACAACAGAGTATTTTGTGGAGTTTGTGGCCTTGCTTACGAAGAACTTGACTCTGGGTTGAGTTTACGCGCATGGAACACTCGTCAAGCTCCGCCGATTGGAAGTTGTTCGGAGTGTGCGCACCGATATAAAGGTCACTGTACATCCGGCCCATGCGCTACCGAAGAAACTGATGCAGATTTCTACTGCGGGAATTTCAAAGAAAAGGAGAACGAAGATAATGCGTTGCTGTGACTGCGAATTTAGAAGTTTGTGCGATGAAACCGAAACCGTTTTGACTGCTTTTGTGTCGTGCGACAAGCGCAATATGTTGCTTGCGGCGAACACTGTTGTTAGTAATAACGGGCGAACATTCGCCTGCGGCGACCTCTCCATCCTCACCCGCGCCATCAAGCACTTTGGCCGCGAAGCGCAGGAGCGCATGATGTTTGAGGAGATGTCGGAGCTTCAGAAAGCCATTTGCAAGCTGTCCCGCGGCAAAGGCAGCATCGATGATATTGCCCAGGAGATTGCCGACGTCGAGATCATGCTGGAGCAGATGAAAATTCTCTATCAATGCGAAGAAAGCGCCGCTCTTTGGAAGCATGAAAAACTGGAGCGGCTGAGAAGCTTATTGAATAAAGGGAGGGATGAATAAATGGAAGTAGGCTATCATGGGCAAAGGGGGCAATGAAGCTGCAAAAGAACAGTTAATCAAAAGAACGGAAGGAGATTTTTATGCGAAATATACGATTGATCTCTTTGGAACTAGAACAATTCCGAGGCATCAAACAGTTTAAGCTGAATCCTAATTCGGATGGAGCGACTGTAACCGGGGCCAACGGTTCAGGAAAAAGCACTTTGATGGCAGCGTTTCTTTGGCTTCTGATTGGAAAAGATTCTCAAGGGCGTGAAAATTACAATATTTTCCCGTTAGATTATAACGGCCAAAGAATCAGCGGATGTCATCCTACTGTAACTGCAGTACTAGATATTGGAGACGAACAAACTGTAACATTAAAACGCTGCATTTCAGAAGTGTGGAGCAAACGAAAAGGAACCTGTGAATCTGAATATAAAGGCGATGCTACCAAGTTCACTGTAAATGAAGTACCCGTTAGTGCTACGGAGTATGCAAGCCGAGTGACTGAACTTTTTCCTGCTGCACTTCTTCCTCTACTGCTTAATGTCGCGTGGTTCAGCGAACAGACGAAAGATTATAAAGAACGGCGTCGTCTACTTATGGAACAGTTCGGCGATTTGTCACAAGAAGATGTATTTTCAGCCTATCCTAAATTTTCAAAACTGAAAACAATGCTTGGTAATCATTCCATAGATGAATACGCCAGAATCTGTACTGAACGACGCAAACGCTACAAAGACGCTCTTGCAGTGCTGCCGGCACGAATTGATGAAAACCGTAAGCAGCTGCACAACCTTCCAAGTGCTGACAGCATTCATAGTGAGCGAAGTGCTTTGAATGTAGAAATCGCCAAACTTCGCTACGACATCGACCATATCACTGAAACGAACGCCAGAAAAGTTCTTGAAAAAGAACGTGAAGACATTGAGCGTGATCTTGCAGTTCTCTCCTCAAAGCGACGCACTTTCGAAGTAGAGGCAAATGCTGAGTGGGTACAACAGCACACCAAGCATTTGCAGGAGGCAGCAGCCGTCAAGCAACACGCTCAGGAGTGTTTGTCCGAATATCAAATGCATCTGCATGAAATCACACTCAAATACAATGCCTCCATACACCAGCGTGACACACTTCGAGAAGAGTGGTCGAAAAAAAACACAGAACAAGCGGTAATTACTAATATATGCCCCACATGTGGACAAGCACTGCCCGAAGAAGTCGTAGAACAATCCTTTGAAAATTTCAACTTAGCAAAATCTGCTGCCTTAGAAGAAATTGCCGCACGGGGACGTCTCGCTTCAGAAGACGTTGCGCGATATTCAGAGGAAATGGAATGTTTACGCCAGCACATCGAAACCTCGGCAGCGGCACTACAAGAAGCTGATGAAATGTATCAAGTGATCCAAGCCGAACTTCCTCCCGCCATAAAATATGATATCGTGGAACAGCTTGATGCAGAAGAGAGCGAATTACGAAATAAGCTTCAAAAAGTAATTGATGCTCTTACTGATTGCTCACAGGCTGCTGAAAAACAAGTATGCGATTTAAAAAAACAATTGAACGCGCATTTGGAGCAGGCAGACCACTTAACTCGACAGTTGGCAGAAATCGACCACAACCAACTTCTTCAGAAGCGTGTTGCAGATCTCGAAAAAGAGCAACGGGAAACACTCACGGCTCTAGAAGAATCTGAGTACGGCTTGTCAATGTGTCAAGAGTTCACTCTTGCTTCTGTAAATATGCTGACCGAGCATATTAACACTCATTTTACAGGTGTGCGTTTTAAACTCTTTGAGCCACAGAAAAACGGCGGTATACGTGAAATCTGTGAGGCTAGTGTGGACGGAGTTCCTTATGGAACACTGAATACTGCCGCAAAGATGCAAGCAAATATGGAAATTGTACAAGCCTTTAGTAGATTGGCCGGAATTTCGATGCCTTTGTTTTTAGACAATCGGGAGAGCGTCACGAATCTCGTTCTTCCTGACGAAATGCAAATTATCAATTTGGTTGTTGAACCCGGATTGCCTCTGGGAGTGAAAGGAGAATAAAGATATGGCAGAGAATCAAATGACAAAAGCCCCTGACTTTCGCAGCATTGTACAGAAGACAGCAGATGCATATATTCCACTCGTGGAAAAGCAGCTGTCTGGAAACGGAACCAAACCCGACACATATCAGTGCCAATGCATGTCGAATGCTCTGGTGGTAATGAACGATGTCGCTATTGAGGCTGGTGTAAAAAGTCTAGAAGTATTTCCTAAAACTGAGATAATGGAAATTCTTCAGCAGGTGGCTACCCTTAGATTAAACGCTTTTTCACAGCCTAGAGAGTGTTACTTTCAAACCCGCAAGAAAAAATTATCAGATGGCTCGTGGGGACAATCCATTGAAATGGGGATAGAGGGAGATGGAAACGATGCCATCTTAAGAAACTTTGGCCATGGAGTTGCTGAAGTATACCCGTATTGGGCCGTCCGAGAGGATGACGAATTTTCTTATCCATCCTATTATGGTGTAGATGTCAAACCTCCATGCTGGACACCAGGAGGAAAAGGTAAATTTGCCCGTGTCGTATATCCCATTCGATTTAAGGATGGGACTGTGCGCTATTTTATCTCCGAGCGGTCAGATGTTCGTGCTAACTTAGTGGCGCATATCAACAATAATATGATGAACGAAACATTTGGCTTTGCAGAAAACCGCTATAAAGCTACACTGGAACAAAAACATCAAATTGATGCACGTAAATCCGAACTGAAAGCACTCATGGACGGAAAAGACATTGATGATATTTTGGATATCCCAGAACTTCAACCTTACATTTCACCTGCGTGGCGCGAAGGCAGCCGGGAACGGATGATTCTTCGCAAAATGAGAAACAATGCCGTAAAACCAATTCCAAAGGACTTTGCTAACGGCCTAGCTCTTTCTATGTATAACAACAGTATGCAAGCTGAAGAAACCGGTGCCAATCCGATTGATGCAGAGTTCCGGGAAGTGCCTGAGATGGTGGCATTACCCTCCACATCAACTTCACAGCACGGAACTTCCGGCACAAAACCGATTCCCGAAGAAGCCGTTACAAACGCACAGACTGTGCAACATGCGGAAACTCCAGAAAAGTCCGCAGCTGTGCCATTTTAAAGGAGTGATGTTATGCAAATCAAAACTTTGGCCAGCGGAAGCAAGGGCAATGCCTATCTAGTATATGACGGCACCACCATGCTATTGTTAGAGTGCGGAATATCTATCCGAGAAATCATGAAACGCAGTAACTACTCCCTATCTAGGGTAGACGCTTGCTTAGTAACGCATGAGCATGGCGATCACGCCAAAGCGGCTCAAGACATTCTATTTCGCGGTATTCCGTTGTACTGCAGCGCAGGAACTGCCGCTAGTCTGAATATTACCAACTGCCCGGGATGTCGTGCCGAGCTGCGGCATCTTCAAGAAACAAAAGTTGGCACAATGTTGATACAGCCACTATCGGTATATCATGACGCCGAGGAACCTTTAGGATGGATGATTGAATCAAAAAAAGACGGAACAAGGCTCGTGTTTTTAACAGACACCAGTCATGTGGACTATATCTTTCCACCTGTTGACCACATCATGATTGAATGCAATCACATGGGTGCAAGCAGCATGTCTGACTGCAATGCCTATCTCGCCCGCCGTGTATTAGATAACCATTTGAGCATGGATGCTTGTATACAATTTCTACGAGCACAAGAAATGAGCCAAGTGAAAGATATTCGACTTCTTCATATCAGCCATCGTCATGGAGATCCTTCCGTGATGCGTCATGCTGCTGCGGCAGCAACAGGAAAATTCATCATCATTGCAGAGGAGGAACCTACATGCAGAATTTAAAAAACGAACAAACCTTGTGCAATACCGCACTCAACAAACTGGAAGCCTTATGCCGGGAAAATCAGCTCACCTATTTATTTCAAAGTGACGCTTACCCCATTTCCTTAACGCTCCGGCCGGACACCTCTCTTGACGGTCAAATGAGCCTTTTGGAAGAGGACCGCCGCCCGCCGCACAAAAACACCTACATTCGGTACACCTTTAAAGGCGAAAAAGACCCGGATGTCCGATTTGAGGGCAGCATGGATTTGAGCAGCAAAACGCTCGCTACCGCAAAAACACTGGCGTGTAATTTGCACTACGCCTTTTTGCAGTTCTACTGGGCCAGCGTCAAGCACGGATTTGCACCGCCGACCAACATGCCGCGGCTGTCCGATTGAGAAAAGGAGGCGCGCTATGCCCGAACAAAAAGACGTTTGCGAAACGCCTTCCAAATACTTGCCGCTGTATTTTAACTATCTGAATCAATTTGCGCTGTTGACGGATGAGCAAGTCGGGCGGCTCATCCGTGCCCTTTTACTGCACGGCCGCGACGGCGCCGACCCCGACTTTGACAAAAACAGCAGTATCTATATGGCGTATTCGTTTATTCTCGATAACTCAGAGCGGGCGGCGGAACGGCTGCGCGAAAGCAAGGTGCGTGCCGGGCGCATTCGTGCCGCCGCAGCTGAAAAGGATGAAAAGGGGCGCTTTTTGCCCTCAAAGTCCAGCACAAGTCCAGCAGAAACCCAGCACAATCCAGCACAATCCAGCACATCCAGCAAAACCAGCTATAACAAATACAAATACAAAGACAAAGACAAGAACAAAGACAAAAACAAGGACAAAGAGAATATTATGTATAACCATCGTCGCCGTACCGTCGTCGATGGTTATATAGCGTACGACGATTGCGACGATTTGTCCGAGAGAGAAAAAGAAATTTTGGATTATTGCCAGAGCGTGATTGGCTCCGGGATGACCGTGAAGCAGCAACAAGCAATCTTACAAGCCACAAAAGGGATGAAGCTGGAAACTGTGCTGGACGCCATTAACATTGCGGATGAGAACAACGCAAGGACACCCGATTATTTGCTGAAGACCATTCTTACACAAAAGGAAAATCCACAGCGCCGACCGCTTGGTTTTTTTTAAGGAGGAATTCATTTGGAAACACTCATTTTTCATGTACCGGGCAAGCCGCAGAGCAAAGCCCGTCACCGTTCCTTTGCGAGAGCGGGAAAAATCTGCAACTACACCCCGGCACAGACCGAGCAGTATGAAAACTGGATCAAGCTTTGCTATCAAGGCGCGCATGGAACGGCGCGCCTTGTGCCGCCCATTGAAATGAGCATTACCGCCTACTTCTCCGTGCCGAAAAGCTACCCTAAAAAGAAAGCCGCCTTGTGCCGCGAAAACGTGCTGCGCCCCACCTGCAAGCCCGATATGGACAATATTGCCAAAGCGGTGGCAGATGCTTTAAACGGCATTGCCTATCACGATGACAGCGGCGTTTCAGAACTGCATGTATCAAAGCAATACGGCGAGCGCGAGGGGCTTGTGGTGCGGCTTGTCGGGAATTTGGAGGAGGGACAGGATGCAGGCAAAAAAACAGCTGATGCGGTACAGCCGCTTAAAAAAAGAGAATGAGAACCGCGCGGAAACACTGGCGCGCATGAAAGCGGCGGCGCAGTTTGCCCCCAGTGGCGAACCGGACGGCAGCCAGCACACTTCCGGGGACGGCCAGCGCATGGCAAGAGCCGTGGAAAACTACTTAGAGTATGAGGAACAGCTGCGCCCGCTGATGGAGAAAAACCGCACAGAGATGCTGCGCATTGAGCAAGCCGTGGCACAGCTTCCCGATCCGCTGGAGCGCGAGGTGCTGCGCCTTCGCTATCTCGACGGCGACGCCTGGCGTCTGCCTAAGTGGCGGGACGTCGCTATGAAAATTTACGGCTCAGACGAACGTAAATATCTGGATGCGGTGCTGAAAATCCATCAAACAGCGCTTTTGCAGATGGAAAGAACATAAGAAATGAGAGAAGCAAAGAAAGAACATTACAAAAAACTCAACAAAAGACAACAAAACACAACAAAACCGTGTAGAAACACAACAAATATCTGTGCTATCCTATAACCATCGAAAAGCGTGACAAGCGCCTTTCGGTGTGGCGTTCAGCGTCACAGATTCCTCCAAGAAAACAGCACTGCTTTGCAGCGGTGCTGTTTTTGTTTTGGAGAAAAAGAGAGGTGGTGAGCCGTGGCAGGACAGGAAAATTTGAAATTTATCAAAAGCACGGAAGAAGCGCGGGAAAAAGGCCGGGCCGGCGGCATCGCCTCCGGCAAGGCAAGGCGGCGCAAACGAGCGATGCGGGAAGCCGCCGACCTTTTCCTTTCCCTGCCCGTAACCGACCGACGCAAGCTGAAAAAGCTAAAGGCAAAAGAGCTGGACGAAGAAGACATCGATCAGCAGATGGCCATGATTGCGGGGCTTGTGGAAGCGGCGCAAAACGGCGACGCAGCATGTGCCAACGTGATTGTCAAATTGCTGGGCGAAGCCTTACCCGGAACAGACAGCACCGACGAACTGGAAAAGGCCGCGCAAATCTTAGGGGGCGTTGAAAGTGTTATCGAGTAAACAGCGCGAGTATCTGGCGAATTGCAAGCACCGATGGAATTTTAAGATCGGTGCAACCGGAAGCGGAAAAAGCTGGCTTGATTATGCTGTCGTGATTCCCAAACGCCTGTTTGCCCTTCACGGAGAAGGTGCAGCAGTGATGCTGGGCAATACCCAAGGCACACTCTCCCGCAACGTGCTGGACCCGATGCGCGAAATTTGGGGCAGCGTTCTTGTCGGAACCATCGGCAGTGACAACACAGCTCTCCTGTTCGGCAAAAAGGTGTACATGCTGGGTGCAGATAATCGAAAGCACGTTGCGCGGCTGCAAGGCATGACGGTTGAATACGCCTACGGCGACGAGGTGACGACCTGGCATGAAGAAGTGTTTCAAATGCTGAAAAGCCGCCTTCGCTGCCGCCACAGCTTTTTTGACGGCACGGCCAACCCGGAAAGCCCGTATCACTTTTTAAAAGCCTTTTTGGAAAGCACAGCGGATATATACTGCCAGACCTCCACGATTGACGACAACCCCTTTTTGCCGCCCGAATTTGTGGAAAATCTCAAGCAGGAATATGCAGGCACGGTATATTATGACCGCTTTGTGCTGGGGCGATGGGCGGCGGCTGGCGGGCTGGTATACCCCTTTTTCAGTGCAGACGACCCGCGCTATGTGGTGGATGGCTTTGCCCCGAAGCACGGCAGCGGCGGGCGCTACTTTGTGTCGATTGACTACGGCACCTATAACCCGTGCAGTATGGGGCTTTGGTGCGTGGCCGGGGGCGTGGCAACGCGCTTTCGGGAAAGTTACTACGACGGCCGAAAAAACGGCCGCCAGCGCACCGACGAGGAACACTATGCCGAGCTGGAACGCCTGACAAGCGGCATTCCCGTTGACAGCATCATCATTGACCCGTCGGCGGCAAGCTTCATTGAAACGATCCGCCGCCACGGACGCTACCGCGTGCGCCAGGCAGAAAACGACGTGCTCAACGGTATCCGCGTGACGGCGTGCCTGCTTTCTGCCGGAAAGATGCAGATTGACCGCTCGTGCAAGGATTCTCTGCGCGAGTTCGGCAGTTATCGCTGGGACGAAAAAAAGCACTACGACGCCGTTTTAAAAGAGCACGACCACGCCATGGACGACACGCGCTATTTTGCGGCGACGGTTTTATCAAAAGAGCTTCGCTGGGTTCCCTGGGAGCGTCAGCGGCAGTGACAAAAGAAAGGCAGAGGTGAAATGTTTACAAAAATCTTATCATGGGTCAAAGCGGCACTCTCCCGCCTTGCGCCGTCCGCGGCGGCTTCGGAGCTGGTTGTTTCGCCGCAGATGCAAACGCTGATTGAGGAATGGGCGCGGGTATACGAGTGCCGCTCCTCCCCTTCCTGCCCGTCCTTGGGGCTTGCGGCCGGCATTGCCGCCGAGTTTGCGCGGCTGGCGGTTCTGGAGAGCAAATTCACCCTCACCGGTGCGCGCGGCGAGTGGATGGACACGCAGCTTCTTTCCTTTCGCCGGAATTTACGCTCCAATGTGGAATACGCCTGCGCGCTGGGCGGCATGGTGTTTAAGCCCTATGTATCGGACGGCGGCATTCGCGTGGACTGCGTACAAGCCGACAGCTTTTTCCCCACGGCGTTTGATTCGTCGGGCAACTTAACGGGCGCGGTGTTTGTCGAACAAGTGACGCGCGGCGGCAAAATCTTCACAAGGCTGGAAAGCCACGAATTTGTTGCCGGAAAAGAAACGATTCGCAACCGCGCCTTTTCCTCCGGCTCGAATGCGGCGCTCGGCGGCGAAATCGCGCTTTCCGAGGTGGCCGAGTGGGCAGAGATTTCCCCCGAAGTTACGGTAGAAGGCTTGGAGCGCCCGCTGTTTGCTTATTTTAAAATCCCGCTGGCAAACAACAAAGACCGCCGCAGTCCGCTGGGCGTTTCCGTGTTTGCCGGAGCGGTAGAGCTGATGCGCCAGGCGGATGCACAGCTTGCGCGGCTGCTTTGGGAATACGAGGGCGGCCAGCTTGCCATTGATGTGGACGCGGCGGCTGTTCGTGAAGTAGAGGGCGTTGTACAACTGGATCAAACGCAGCAGCGCCTTTACCGCCGCAATATAAACGCGGGAGCGGGACAGGACTTTTACAAAGCCTTCACGCCCGCTTTGCGCGACAGCTCTTATCTCGTCGGGCTGGAAAAGCTGCTCAAGCAGATTGAATTTGTGTGCAATCTTTCGTATGGCACGCTTTCCGACCCGCAGACCACGGAAAAAAGCGCCACCGAGGTGAAAATGGCAAAACAGCGCAGTTATGCGGCGGTGTGTGATATTCAAAGCTCACTGCAAAGCGCACTGGAACATCTGTTTTATGCCATCGACCAGCTGGGCGCGCTGTACAGCCTTGGCACACCCGGCCCATGGCAGGCAAGCTTTACCTGGCACGACAGCGTGCTGACCGACGAAGAAACCGAGCGCCAGCTTGACCGCGAGGACGCTTTGAGCGGCTTTATCCCAAAGTGGCAATATAACGCCGATTGGCGCGGCATGACCGAGGACGAGGCAAAAGCAGCGGTGCAGGAAGCAAGCGGCAGTATGCCGAGGTTGTTCCCGCTGGAATAAAGGCGGTGACGCGGTATGCTTTCCCCTGAATTTCTTGCCGCTTTGCCCGAAAGCGTCGTCGCGCTGTTCCTGCAGGTTGAAGAAGATCTTCTCGAGGACATCGCACGGCGCATTGCAAAAACAGACGGCATCACCGACACGGCAAAGTGGCAGGCATGGCGATATGAACAGGTGAAGCTGTTTTCCTCAAACGCCTTGCAGACACTGGCGCAGGCGACCGGGAAAAGCAAAGAAGAACTAGTGCAGCTGTTCCGCGAAGCGGCATTGGAAACACTGGCGGCAGACAACGAAATCTACACGGCCGCAGGGCTGACGGTGCCCGAAACACTCTCCCCTACTTTGCAGAACATTCTGCAAAGCGGCTATCTGCAAACCGGGCAGATGATGGAAAACTTCACCGCCACAACAGCCAACACCGTGACGCGGCAGTTTGAGAACGCACTGGACCGTGCGTGGCTTCAAATCAACACAGGCGGCTTTACTTATCAGCAAGCCATCCGAAAAGCCATTCAAACGCTGGCACAGGACGGGCTTTCCGCCATCGTCTACCCCAGCGGCCACCGCGACACTATCGAAACGGCAGTGCGCCGCGCCGTGCTGACAGGCGTCAACCAAACGGCAGCCAAACTCCAAATCGCACGCATGGAAGAAATGGGCTGCGAATTTGTGGAAGTGACCGCCCATCCCGGCGCGCGCCCCGAGCACGCCGTGTGGCAGGGCAAGGTGTTTCACATCGGCGGCGCGGTAACAGTAGACGGGGTGTATTACCCCGACTTTGTCACCGCGACTGGATACGGCACGGGCGCAGGGCTGGGCGGCTGGAACTGCCGGCACAATTTCTTCCCGTTCTTCCCCGGCCTTTCAAAACGTGCCTACACCGACGAGATGCTGGCGCAGCTCGACGCGAAAGAGATTTCCTATCAGGGCAAGGACTACACCCGCTACGAAGCAAGCCAAATGCAGCGCGCCTTAGAGCGTAAAATCCGCAAGGCAAAGCGGGAGCATCTCAGCTTAGACGCCGCCGGACAGGACACCGCAGAAAGCGCGGTAAAACTGCGCCAAGCCCGCGCACAGCTGAACGATTTTCTCAAAGAAACCGGCTTGCGGCAGGATAACTTCCGCGAACAGGTGGCGGGCTTTGGACGAAGTGCGGCGGCAAGGGCGACGGCACTTGCAAAAAGAACAGAACAAGCCTATAATCAAAACAAAGTAGCCGCTCTCGCTCTCATCCGCTCTGACAGTTTTCCAAAAACATTGAACCGCGGCAACCAACTCAAGCATATCCGCGAAGAAGGGCGGGAGATCGGCAACCGCAGTTTCCTTTACGGAACGCTAAAGGACGCACAGGAGCTTGTCAATGAGTACAGCGGAACGGGTGAACTCAGGTTTGATCGTAAAGGAAACTGGACACACAAGGAGTTTGTGAAGGTTGATTTTGTTATTGGAGAATGGAGAAATCTTGAAACCGGAATTTCCACACCAACGCATCGATTTACGATTCATTACGGAAAAAAAGGAACACATATTGTGCCGGCAAAGGAGGAACAGTGATGAAACTTTGGGAGTATGAAGGAAAAAATGTACGTATCATAATGGCTGACGGCGAAGTATTTAATGGTTTTGCGCATGACTATATTGCCGCAGAGGACAACGAGCCTTATTCCGAGAGTATCTCGATTGACAACATCGAACTCTTTGCAAACGAAATCAAGTCAATCGAGCTTCTCTGAGTGCCGCAAGCGCGCTTGGAGCGCATGGCAGAAAGAGGCATTACACCGGAGGATGCACAGAATATTGTCAAAAATGCCTTGTTTGCCATCGAACAGCGCAACGGCACTCAACACGCATATTATGTGACACAGGCGCAGGCAAAGCAATGGATTTTGGAAGCAAAAATCTCCGTCACCGTATGGAACGGTCAATTTGAAAGATATTACGGCGAAAGCGGAGCAGTTTATGTGGATATAAAAAGTCATTCTATCAGAACCGCATACGCCCAAGACGAATATGATGAGAACATGCGCACTCTTATGGAGGTGATTAAAGAAAATGGCTTATAATTTGCATGGTGTGGAATATATTCCGAATGAAACCGGCACTGCACAGAAGGTCAAGTGCCCGCTGGTCGATTCTTTTATCGAGAATATCGACTGTTTAGAAAATCAAAGCATTTCAGAAAGTTCTATTCCCGCACGATTCAAGGTTAAGCCGGATTGGAAGGAAATCTGCGAAGCGTGCCCATTTCGCGACTACTAAGCAGGAGGTTTTTCATGGACGACTTTCGGATTATCTACCGCATTTTGAAATATCTGCGTGACGCAATGGATTTTGAAGAGTTTGACAGCGAGGGGTTCACTGCTCAGCGGTTCGGCACGAATGGAAACCGCTTTCATGCCCTGCTCACCCGGCTTCAGGAGTCCGGATATATCGACAATCTCAAGGTGGTGCGCTACACGCGTACGCCGCAGCAAATTCAACCGCCCATTGCGCCGCGCATTACCTTGAAGGGGCTGGAATATCTCAGTGAGAACAGCATGATGAAAAAAGCCGCCGACATCGCAAAAGGCGTTTTAGAGGTCATTGCTTAAAACCCCATCAAATTTGCGTTTTAAGGCGTTCCACCCCTGAGTAATATACAGATATTCCCCCGCGCCAAAAACACGCACACAAGCGCACACAGCCCCAAAATTGAACACATAAACCAAAAGCGCATTGCCACCACGGCAACGCGCTTTTTTCATGCCCATTTCCCCCGCACGAGGAGGAAACGGGCTTTTTTATTCCCCTAAATCACAGAAAGGAGAACTTTATGGACGAGAAAGAATTGGAAAAGCTGGGCCTTTCCGCTGAACAGGTCAAAGCGGTGTGTGAGCTGCACGCCGCCGAGATGCAAAAGCAATCTCAGACCATCTCCACGCTGGAAGCGGAAAAAGGTCAGCTGGAAACACAGCTGGGCGAGGCGAACAAGACCTTGCAGGGCTATGACCCCGAATGGAAGGCAAAGGCCGAGCAAGCGCAAAAGGATGCAGAAAGCAAGGTGAACGCCCTGCGCCGCGACTTTGCGGCAAAAGAATGTGCCGCCGCACTGCATTTTTCCAGCGAGAGTGCAAAACGCGCCTTCCTCGCTGATTTTGCGGCAAAAGAACTGCCCTTGCAGGACGGCAAATTTCTCGGATTTGACGACTATGTGAAAGCCTACCGGGAAAGTGACCCCGCCGCCTTCCGGCAGGAGGAAGACCAACCCCCTCCCCCGCGCTTTTCTTCCAGCACCCCCGGCGTTCATTCCGAGGGAACGCTGAAAGACCAGGCAAATGCCGCCATCCGCGCCGCATTCGGCGTACAATCTTAAACTGAAAAGGAGACAATGTTATGGATGCAATTTTGAGAAGCAAAGCCGAAGCGCTCATTAAAGAGCAGATCACCAACACGATTATGCAGGACACCCCGAAAAATTCCATCGTCATGCAGCTGGGCAAGCGTCTGCCGAACATGACCAGCCAACAGACGCGCGTTCCCGTTTTGTCCATGCTGCCGATGGCGTACTGGGTAAACGGCGACACCGGCTACAAGCAGACCAGCCAACAGGCATGGGAAAACGTGTACATTGACGCCGGGGAGCTGGCGGTCATCGTGCCCATTCCCGAAGCCGTTGTCAATGACGCCAGCTTCGATATCGTAGGCGAAGTGATTCCGCGCGTTCAAGAAGAAATCGGCGCCAAGGTTGACCAAGCGATCCTGTTTGGCATCAATCGCCCGAGCAACTGGCAGAGCGATATTTTTACCATGGCGCGGCAGGCAGGCAACAATGTGACCGGCGGCATTACTTACGACACACTGCTGGGAACGGACGGCTTGTTCAGCAAAGTAGAACAAGCAGGCTACGCCGTGGACGGTGTCATTGCCGCCATGACCGGACGTGCGGCAATGCGCGGCATCAAGGACGATGCAGGCCGCCCGATTTTTGTCACCGACATGCAGGGAGCTACGCGCTATGCGCTGGACGGTGCGCCCATGTACTTCCCTGAAAACGGCTCTTTCGATGTGTCCGTTGCACAGATGATTGCGGGTAACTGGGGTCAGCTTGTCTACTCCATCCGTCAGGATATTCAGACAAAGATTCTCACCGAGGCTGTCATCCAAAACCCCGCTACCAAGGAGATTGCCTACAACCTGGCACAGCAGGACATGATTGCACTGCGCGTTACCTTCCGCATGGGCTGGGCACTGCCGAACCCGGCCACACGCCTGAACCCCGACCGCGCAAACGTCCCGTTTGCTTACATCGAGGCAGGTACACCCGTCACCGACTACGCCGCCACCTTCACCGTGCAGGACAGCGAAAGCACCGCAGTCAAAGGCGCAACCGTGAACGTCAACGGCGCAATCCTGAAAACGAACGAGAGCGGCAAGGCGGTATTCCACCTGCGCAACGGCGTATACCCGTACAATGTCAAGGCGAGCGGCTACCGCACCATGACGGGCGAGGTGGAAATCTCCGGCAGCACCAAGGACGTGACAGTGAAGTTTCCCGCCAAAGCGGAATAAGGGGGCGTGACGCATGACGATTTCACAGGCTTTGCAAAAGCTGTACAAAAAAATCACTACGCACGAAAGCACCGAAACGAACATTGCCGCCCTCATTGCAGACCTTGCGCAGAACTACCCCGAAAGCGACGGCGGTGCGTCCGTTTCCATCGACAAAACGCTGACGCAGGAAGGCCAGGCGGCCGACGCCAAAACCGTGGGCGATAAGCTCGCGGAAAAGCTGGACAAAAGCGCCGCTTTGACCGTAGACGCAACCCTTGCGCAAGCAGGAAAGGCAGCCGACGCACAGGCAGTAGGCACAAAGCTTTCCGAGAAAGTGGACAAAACCACCGCCGCCACCAAAGAAGCTCTTGGGCTTGTCAAACAGGCGTCAGCCGTTGCCGATGCCGCGGGCGAACAGCCCACGAAGGCAGAGTTTAATGCTCTGCTTGCGGCTCTGCGCGCGGCGGGCGTGCTGGCGGCGTCTTAACCGAAGGGAGGGCGGCGCTTTGTACGCAGATTACAATTTTTATCGCACAGAATACGGCGGCACGCTGATCGAGGACGAAGCGCTTTACCGCCGTTTTTCTTTTGGCGCAGATGCGCTGATTGACAAGCTGACGCACTGCCGCCTGCACAATGGATGGCCCGTGACCCACGCCGTCAAAATGGCGGCGTGTGCCGTGGCCGAAGAGTTTTTCAAGGACAGCCAAAGCAGTGAGCTTGCCGCTGTGCAAAGCGGCGTCAAAAGCGAAAATACGGACGGGTATGCCGTCACCTATGCCGATGCCGCAGCAATGGAAGCGGCACGAGAACGGCGGCTTTGTGACGCGGCGGGGGTGTATCTGCCCCCCTGCGACCCCATCCGGTATGCGGGATGCTACGGGAGAGGAGGGGGCTTATGCTGAATGCAGACAAAACAGTGACGGTCATTCACCACGAAAAGACGGCGGACGGCGACGCTTATTTCTGCCATGTGCTGCGCGGTGTTTCCTGGCACACACAAAACCGCTACACCGTGGAAACCACCGGGCAAAAGCCCAGCCGGACGCACAAAATCCGCATTCCCTTTTCCCTGCTGGGCGGCTATCTTGACCCCGACGCGTTCCGCGAACTGCCCGACAAAGCGGGTTTTTGGACGCTGGCGCACGAGGACAAAATTGCCCTTGGGGAACACGAAAGTATCACGGGTGCGGAATTTGCCGCGCTCTCCCGCTCGCCCGATGCCTGTACCGTGCTGGACATTCACAAAAACTTTTATGGACACAGCCGCCATATTTACGCAGAGGGGGGCTGAGATATGGCAGAGGCGACCATCCGCACCCCCGGCACGGTCACGGTGCGGCAAAACGGCGTCACTATGGAAATTGCATGGGAGCCGGACTTTGGGCGGCGGTGGAATGAGCGATACGAAAAAGGACAGTTCCGGTACGATGAGGAAGTGCTGCGCATGGTGACGCCCTATGTCCCCGTTGACACCACGATGCTTCGTGATTCCGCGATTGTGGCAAGTGATATCGGCGGCGGCTTGCTCGAATGGGCAACCAACTATGCCACCAAGCAGTATTATGACACTGCCGATAGCCGTATTTACGCGCCGCTTGCCGGCGGCCACTGGGGGGAACGGTGCAAGGCGGACAACCTTGTTTACTTTGAAAGCTTTGCAAGAAAGGTTGTGGCAATTTGATTGAACAAATCCGAGAATGGCTGCTCACCTGCCCCCTGCTCTCCGGGCAGCGGCTGAATATCAACCATCTTTCGGGGGACGCGCTGGAGTTTTCCATTTTGGAAAGCCCCACCACCCCGGTTTTAAAGCGATACATGGACGGCAGCACCATGCGGCAAAAAGCCGTGAGCCTGACGGCCACGAAAGACCAAACGCCCGATATTTTGCAAAACCTTGCAGAAAGCGGCTTTTGGGAAAATTTCAGCGAATGGGTGGAAGCGCAGAACAAAAAGCGCAGCTTCCCCGCTTTGCCCGGTGACTGCCGGGTGCAGAGTGTGGCCGTGACTTCCACCCACTACCTGATGGCGGCAACCGCAGCCACCGCACGCTGGCAAATCCAGCTTTCTATTACTTATTTCAAGAAGGGAGAACGATAACATGAAAGTTTCCGAACTGATGAAAAGTCACCCGCTTAACCCGGACTTTGCAGGCGTTACCACAAACGATGACTGGGTGCTTGCCGTTAAGACAAGCCCCGACCAGGCAAGTGAAAAAGATTACATCGTGATTCAAAGCGGCGTCACTTCGCACGCGGCCAGCATCAACAGCGAGAGCGCCGACAGCCAGTATGTGCGCACGGGCAAAAACACCATCCGCACCAGCGCACAGCGTCAGTTTTCCGTTACGGGCGACCGCATGATTGCGGACCCGGCGCAGGAGTATCTGCTTTCGCGTAAGATTGCCTTTGGCACGGGTGAAGCCGTTGTGGTGGATTATGTCTATTTCAACATTTTCACGGGCAAGGGTGAAAAGGGCAAGCTTTCCGTGGATGTCACCGAGGACGCAGGCGGCGATGCCGGCAGCAACACCACGTTTGCCATTGACATGAAAAGCACCGCCGTGCCGGAAGAATACACCTATGTTGCCGAAGAATAAGGGGGCCTGAATGATGACACTGAACGGCATTGAATTTGATTTTGACTTTACGGACGCAGACGACTTAGAGCGTTTTGAAAACGCCTATGACGCACTGCAAAAGGCACAGGAGAACGCCGAAGCACAAAACGAAAAGGCAAGCGTGATTGTGCGCAGCCAGTGCCTTGCGGTGAAAGCCTTTTTTGACGAGGTGCTGGGCGAGGACGCCTATGCACAGCTTGTGCAAAAGCCGTCTTCCATGGAGCAGAACAACGACGCGATTTTTGACTTTGTGGAGGCTTACACAAAAGCCATGCAGGATGTTAACGCCAAAACCAAAAAACGTTTGGAAAGCTTCACGAAGTTTACTGCGCCGAAGCGCCGCCGCACATGAATCCGCTGGTAGATGACTTCCCGCGGGAGCTGTGCGGCGTTCCGATTGACACCGATTATCGGCGCATGGTGCAGTTTGAATTGCTCTTGCGCGAAGAAAGCGTGCCGGAAGCGGACAAAATTCAGCTGGCGCTTTCCCTGCTTTACAAACAGTCTGTCCCTGACCCTGTGCGGGCGTGGGACAGGCTGCTTTGGTATTACAGCTGCGGACAAAGCAGCGAACAGGCGCAGGGCGACGGTAAAGCTGCTCCCCCGCGTCTGTACGACTTTGAAACGGACGCGCAGCGCATTTACACAGCTTTTTTACAATGCTACCGCATTGACCTGCAAAAAGAACCGCTGCACTGGTGGAAATTTCACGCACTGCTTTTGTATCTGCCTGATACCTGCGTGATGGGCAAGGCGATGTATTACCGCGGCTTAGATGTATCGACGCTGAAGGGCGCAGAGCGCAAACACGCCATGCGCATGAAGGCATTGTTCACACTGGACAAGCCCAAGGCAACCACACAGGCCCAGCGCGACCGGGAATTTTTAGCGCGCATTGAAAAGCGCCGGAGATACCTTGAGGCACAGCTTGCCAAACAGAAACGAGGTGAGGCATAAATGGGAGCTGATTTTCATATCCGCGGCGACACGAAGCTGGATTCCTCCGGCTTTTCCAAAGGAATTGATAAGCTGGGGAGTGTGGCGAAAGCCGGGATGGGCGTTCTCGTAAAGGCTGGCGCCGCGGCTGTCGGCGCACTGGGCGCGGCGGGGGTGGCTTCGGTTAAGCTGGCGAGCGATTTAACCGAGGTGCAAAACGTCGTTGACGTCACTTTCGGCAAAAACGCGGACACCATCAACGATTGGGCCAAAAATGCGGCCAGTGCTTTTGGTCTTTCCGAATTACAGGCAAAAAAATTCAACGGTACGATGGGTGCCATGCTTAAAAGCATGGGGCTGAGCGATGATGCAGTTTTAGATATGTCCACCAGCATGACAGGGCTGGCGGGCGACTTCGCGTCATTTTATAACCTTCCCATCGAAGAGGCCTTCCAAAAAATTCGTTCCGGCATTTCCGGTGAAACCGAGCCTTTAAAAGAACTCGGCATTAACATGAGCGTGGCGAATCTGGAAGCCTATGCGCTGTCACAGGGCATCGACAAATCCTATAACAGCATGACACAGGCGGAACAGGCGGCCTTGCGTTACAATTACCTAATGTCTGTATCTGCTGACGCACAAGGCGACTTCGCCCGAACCAACGACACCCTTGCCAACCAGCTGCGAATCGCGCAGCTCGAAGTACAAAACCTAAGCGGCGCAATCGGCATGTCCCTCTTGCCTATGGCTCAGGAGATGCTTGGCGTTGGCATTGACATGCTGGGGCAGCTCAAACAGGGCTTTGAGCAAGGCGGTGTAGAAGGGCTGATTTCCGCCGCCACAAACGTGGTGGGGCAGTTGCTTAATGGTTTTGTGAACTCTGCACCCAGCTTGATTGATGCCGGTGTGCAAATTTTGATGATGGTGCTGAACGGCATTGCTACGCTCATTCCTACCCTGCCCCAGCAATCACAAACCATTATCACGGCACTGGCGAATGGAATTTTTACGCTGCTGCCGACGCTTTTAATCTTGGGTGGACAAGTGCTTGCTTCTCTAATCGACGGTTTCTTGCGCTCGCTTCCCGATTTGATTGATATGGGATGGCAATTTATCGAAACCCTTGCCGAAGGAATTGAAGAAGCCATTCCCGGATTAGACGGAATTTTGACGGGTTTATTAGATGCTTTTAAAGCATTACTCCCAGTTATTGCAGGTGTCGCAGGCGCAATCGTAGGTTTCAAAGCTGCTATGGCAATTTCCACTGTGATTGACACCGTAAAAAATGCACTTACAGGATTCAGTTTAGCCAATCAATTAGCCGCCGCATCACAAGCCGCCCTAAACTTTGTGATGAATCTAAATCCCTTCGTTCTGATTGCAACCTTAATTGCCGGAGCAGTAGCCGCACTTGTGGTTCTATGGAACACCAACGAAGATTTTCGAAATGCCGTTATCACAATCTGGGAAGCCATCAAACAAGCCTTTTCCGTTGCGTGGGAATGGATTGTAGGCGTGTGGAATCAATTCCAGCCCTATTTTCAAATGGCTTGGGATTTTCTTGTTTCTGTTTTTTCACAAGTTGTGCAAACAGTAAGTGAACCTTTTGCTGCTGCGTGGCAGCTCATTGTGACTGTTTGGAATTTGGCACTTCCCTATTTTCAAGCATTCTGGGATTTTCTTGTAGGAATTTTCACCCCAATCGCTGAAATACTTGGCAATTTTTTCAGCGCAGCATGGGAATGGATTGTAGGTGTTTGGAACGCTGCACAGCCGTATTTTCAAGCAATTTGGAGCGGAATCCAAACCGTATTTTCTGTTGTTTCTGAAGTACTCGGCTTATATTTCAGAACTGCATGGAATGTCATCCAGCTGATCTGGAATGCTGTCACCGGATACTTCCAAAATATTTTCAACACGATTTCCAATATTTTCTCCTTTATCGAAGCACTTTTCCGTGGAGATTTTCAGGCTGCTTGGGATGCTATTGTCGATATTTTCACCGGGTGGGGTGAATATTTTCAAGGCTTATTCGATAAAATCGGAGAAATCTTTTCTGACATTTGGGACACCTTCAAAAAAATTGGTTCTGATGCTATCGAAGCACTAAAAGACGGAATCAACGCCGCGTGGGACGGACTTGTCAGCTGGTTTAACGGCTTGTGGGATGGGCTTTTTGGAAACAAAACCGCAAACGTAACAGTAAATAAAACCGTCAATGAAACCGTCACCAGATCCGGACGCTCCGTCAACGGCTCGCATCGCAGCGGCCTTGACTACGTTCCCTTTGATGGCTATATCGCAGAGCTTCACAAAGGTGAAATGGTGCTCACCAGCCAACAGGCAGGGCTTTGGCGCAACGGAATTGCGCAGCGCATGCTTTCCGCTGCCTCCTCGGTAATGCTGGCAAACCAATCCCGCTCCCCTGTTCTTGCCACGGCGGGCGCACCTGCCGTACACCGGCAGACGGCCGCAACCGTGCAAACCCAGCACACGACGGTGATTGAAATGGACGGCCGCACCGTAGCGAAGGTCATCACGCCGTTTGTGGATCAATTCTTATTTTAAGGGAGGATTTATAGCACAATGAAGTCTAAAACATACGAAGAGTTTGTCGAAAAATTCAAGTCAAAGAGAACAACAGATGACTGCATGACACCGCCTCTAATCTATGATGCAGTTCTCAGCTGGGTTGTGAAAGAATATAATATCAGTCCCGACGATGTTATCCGACCTTTTTGGCCCGGGAAGGATTACCAAAAAGAAGAGTATCCAGAAGGATGCATTGTGGTAGACAACCCACCGTTTTCCATTTTATCGTCGATTTGCGAATGGTATCTTGAACGCAATATTAAATTCTTTTTGTTCGCCCCAGGGCTGACTCTTTTCAGCAAAAAAAATTACACGATGATTAACCATATCGGCTGCAATGCTCAGATTACATATGAAAACGGAGCTACAGTGCGAACAGGTTTTTTAACAAACATGGGTGATGGTGACATCGTAGCCCAAACATCACCCACCCTTTTGACTGCAATTAAGGAAGCATCTGCGAATTTTAAAAAACAATCTTCCAAAAAACTCCCGAAATATCAATATCCGTTCAATATACTTACTTCTGCTATGCTTAATAAATATTCAGAACAAGGCATTACGTTCAATGTAAGACGTTCTGAATGTGTTAGGGTTTCTTCCTTGGACGGACAACGAGCCGAAGGGCGTAATAACGGAATTTTCGGAGGCGGCCTGCTTTTGTCAGAAAGTGCTGCGTTTCGCCATCACGAAGCGGCAGAAGCAGCAGAAGCAGCAAAAGCAGCAAAAGCAGCAAAAGCGGAAAAAGTGGAAAAAATAATAACTTTTGAGCTTTCTGCAAAAGAAAAAGAAATCGTTCGACTATTAAAATAACTCAAAAAGGAGGCTCTTCATGCAGCCTGATTTCTATGTTGATACGCACATGTCAAGCGAATATTCCTGCCGGCTGCTTTCTTCCTGGAGCGCGGAAGACGCGGCGTTTTCCCCCACCTTTCAGCAAGGTAAAAACGCGACAGCCTTCACCGCCCTGCGCGGTTCTGTCGGTTTGAAAACGCTCACTCTCCCCCTGCACTTTTTCGGCAAGACCGCCGCCGAAGCTGTCGAGCAGAAAAGCCGCTTTCTCGCCGTCCTTTTGAACGGCATCCATGCTTTGCAAATGCCGGACGGCTTTTTATACCGTGCCGCGCTGGAAAGTTTCGGCAAAGCGGAAGCAATCACGCCGGACGGCACGATTTTGTCATGTGAATTTACCCTACAAGGCCAGCGCTGCCGCCACCTGCAAACGCACACCCTGCCCGCAGGCGGCGGCACACTTTACATTGAGGGCACACACCCCTCGATGGACTGCCGCCTTACTGTGCGCGTGAGCAAAGCGGCATCCAGCTACAACATGGCGGGCACACTTTGGCAAAATGTCAGCGCAGGCGATGTGCTGGTGCTGGACGGACTGAATAAGCTCATGACGAAGAACGGCGCAAACGCCGTACTTGCCAACAACGCCACGGGCTGGCCGAAATTACACCCCGGCGCGAATGTTTTAAGCGCACCGGATGCGCTGACCGTGGAATATTATCCCGTATTTCTGTAAAGGAGGAATGTCTTTGCTTGCCTATTTAAAGAACAGCGCATCTGTTGCGCTGGATTTTGACGACTATTACATTCAGGAAGAATGGTTCGGCGCGGATGATACACTTGCTTTCACCCTGCCCGCCAGCCACCCCCAGCTGCCCGATATGATGTGCCAATTAAGCCTGACCGACAAAGAGAGCGGACAGGCTTTTTTGATTACGAACATCGACGAGGGCGATGTGAAAGCGAAAATTGACCTTGATGAGTTTCGGGAACAAATGTTCCTCTCCTACACGAACGGCAGTGCCACCGCAATGGCCACCGCACAGCAGGTGCTGCCGTCCGGATGGAGCGTACAGGACTTTTCCGGCAGCACCGCACGGCGCACCATCGAGGCCGAGGGTGCAACCGCCTTGGAGATTTTGCAAAAGCTTCCCGACACTTACGGCATCGCCGTGCGCTTCGACCGCAAAACAAAACGTGTGCTTTTGAGAAACCCCGATACTATGGCACCGTCCGGCACCTATTTAACCGAGGAGCTCAACCTCCGAAAACGCCCCGTCCGCAGCCAATCGAGTGAAAGCTTTGCCACACGGCTTTATGCTGTCGGAAAGGACGGCGTGACCTTCGCTTCTATCAACGGCGGGAAAAACTATGTGGAAAACCACGAGTATTCCGACCGTGTGATTTCCGCCTACTGGAAGGACGAGCGCTACACCGACTCGCAAAGCCTGCTCGATGACGCCAAAAAGAAGCTTTCGGACATGGCAAAACCCGCACAAAGCTATGAGTGCGATGTGGCCGACCTTGCCAAAATTGACCCAGCACGTTTTGGACATTTGAGTATGGAGATGTATCAGGCCGTCACGCTCCTAGACGGCGAACGCGGCACACGCCTTGCGCACCGCGTGGTGCAGTATAAGCGCTATCCGCACTATCCGGAAAAAAACGTGGTAACACTCTCCACCCTGCCCGGCACCATCAGCGGTAAAGTAGAACAAAGCTATCAGGCGGTCACGAACCCCAACAGCAGCTTTCAGCAGCAGCTCGCCGCGAATTTGCAGGGTGTAGCACAGACGATTGTCGGCGCAAAAGGCGGCAGTGTGAAATTTATTCAAGATGAAAAAGGCAAGCCAACAGGCATTTTGTTCATGGACACCGAGGACGAAGCCACGGCGAAAAATATTCTGCGCATCAACCATATGGGGCTGGCCTTTTCCAACAACGGCAGCTCCGGCCCATGGACGCAGGCGATCACCATTGACGGCGGCCTTGCGAACCAATGGATTGAAACATGGCAGCTCACGGCCAGCATCATCGTTGCCGGGATTCTGCAAAGCCGCGACGGCAAAAGCTTTTGGAACTTGGATACGGGAGAGCTTAACTTAAACGGCGTTTTCACCAGCTTAAAAGGACGCATGAAGGCGGTGTTAGACGGAGGTTCTCTGAGTTATTACATTGATGATGCTTTAGCGCTTGACCTTGATATCGGGGATGATCCGCTCAGTAAAGTTCTTTTGCGGCTGAACGGCGACAGGACAAAGTGCCAGCTTCAAGCAAATGCGGTTCACATTATTACACAAGGCGGAAAGATACTTGGACGCATGGGCGTTTCTGAAGGACTTGACGGAAATTTAAACGGAAATCTTTATATCAGCCGTGATGGTGATGCCTTTCACGGAGTTAATCTGGTCTCGGATAAAATTATGTGCGGCATCTATTTGAATGGATATCCTTTTGCGATGTCATCTGAAAGCGATCCAAAACCTAATGTAATTTGTAAAAGCATTCAATTTGATGAGTACAAGGATAAAAAAGTAAGCGTTGAATATAACGCCGCCATCGGAAAAAACATTTTTGTTTTAGAGTGAAAGGAGGTATCCTATGCAAATTCCTGCAAATTCCATTCGGTTTTTGCGAACGGCTGCCGTAGACGGCGGAGCACCGTGTGAAGCCATTCGGCTTACACAGTATGACAAATCCATGCCTGTTGCGGCAGTGACGCTGACGGAAAACGGCGTGAAATACACACCGCCCGAAGGTGCATTGCTCAAAGTGCGTATGAAAAAGCCGGACGGCCACAGCGTCTATAACAACGCGCTTGGCCTTTGGAATAACGGTGAAGTATTGTTCCTGTTTACTCAGCAAATGACGGCCGCTTTCGGAGAAGCCTTTTTAAACGTAGAAATTACGCTGCCCGATACCGGCGCAGTGAAATGCTCTGACCCTATTCCTGTTTTTATTTCCGAAAACGCCGTACAGCAAAAAGACATTGAAAGCTCGGATGAATTCTTAACACTTGTTGAAATCTTGGAGCTGTGCAAAAAGCTGGCCGCGGCTGCACAGAAATCGGCAGAAAATGCCGCCGAAAGTGAAGCATCAGCCGAAAGCAGCGCAACGCTTTCAGAAAGCTGGGCAGTAGGCGGAACAGGTACACGCGAGGGCGAAGACACCGACAACAGCAAATATTATTCTGAGCAATCGAGTAAATCTGCACAGCAGGCAGAAACTTCTGCATCCTCTGCATCAGCAAGTGCCTCAGCATCCGCAAGCAGTGAAACAAACGCAAAGGCAAGCGAAACCGCATCAGCACAAAGTGCGGCCTCTGCGGCTGAAGATGCTCAGCGTGCCGAGGATGCCGCAGACCGTGCAGAAGCGATTGTAGACGGTGACGCCTTTATGAAAAAAGCTGTGTATGATGCAAACGGCGATGGCAAAGTCGACACTGCCGAAAACGCAGAACAGCTTGGAGGGATTCCCGCCAATTCCTTTTTGCAAAAAACAGGCGACGGCAGCAATCTGACCGCAGCGTTTACACAGGCAAGCGCACGCGCCAATTTGACTGCGGGCGAAAAACTGGCGGTTTCTTTCGGAAAGCTGATGAAATGGTTTTCCGATTTAAAGACGGTGGCTTTCAGCGGAAGCTATAACGACCTGTCAAATAAACCGACTACACTAAAAAACCCAACGGCACTCACTTTGCAGATGAACGGCGGAAGCTCACAAACCTACGATGGTTCAGCGGAAAAGACATTTAATGTAACACCAGCAGGTATTAACGCTTTTTCAAAAACGGATGTCATTCCCCTTTCCAACGGAGGAACGGGGGTAACACGTGTTCTCGATCTTTATACACAGCTTAAAATGGTGCCGATTACTGTTGTGAAAACTACTGATTCCAACGGTCAGGTTGTGCTTGCAACCGAATGGTGGCCCGGTCAAAACATCCTTTACGTTGTGGCTACTCTAAGCGGAAGT
The DNA here is from genome assembly GCA_019119935.1 of Candidatus Ruthenibacterium merdavium. Classification (GTDB taxonomy): domain Bacteria; phylum Bacillota; class Clostridia; order Oscillospirales; family Ruminococcaceae; genus Ruthenibacterium; species Ruthenibacterium merdavium. Next base: position 34,186 of record DWWA01000053.1, read on the forward strand.
ACAGGAACATCTGTCAGAATGGAAAATCCTCAAGCAAACAAATTTACTTTTACCTGTTTTAATGGTTCAAACAGGCTTGCCAATACTGCCGTTCGATTAAATTTTATCTTCGGAACAGGCTGGAATATTTGGGAGTGATGAAATGAATGAAACAATGAAGATTTATGGTAAAGTCGAAAATGAAAAAATCATATTCTTGGCTTTGCAAAACGAACTACCAAGGGAAGAAATTTCCGAGCACGATTGGCGTGTTATAGGACAGGCTGAGGAAAGTGATTTTGCAGCAGTTGTCAGCGGCACATGGCTGGGCAAGCCTTTGTTTGATGAAAACGGTGTCGCCAACTACAAGTTTTCCGACGGTTCAGCGGCGGAGCGCACGGAGAAAGAAAAACAAGAAGAGATTGCCGCACGTCCCTCTCCGCTGCCGAGCCTTGAAGAGCAGGTAAAAGCGAACTCGGCCGCAATTTTGGTATTGGCGAAAGGAGTGGCAAAGAATGTTTGAGTTTTTACGCCAGCAGGCTGTACTCGGCGCATTATCGCTGGATGAACTGAAAGGCTTTGTCGGTAGCTTTATTACCGAGGAAGAATATACAAAAATTGAAAGTGAGGTAAAACACAATGGATGAGAACATGCAGAACTATGACATGGAAGCAGGTGCAGGGGCGGATATCCCTCCCGAAGCTATCACAAAGGAGGAAGACGTTTAAATGAAAGGCTGTTCGTTTATCACAAAAGAGATCCCGGCGTATGTCGGGAATTACACCAAGAACCGCGCACGGTACGGCAAAATCTCCGAAATCACCGTACACCATGCCGCAGGTATCGTCAGTGTAGACGCGCTGGGTAATCTTTGGCAGACAAAAGGCCGTAACGGTAGTTCTCATTACGGCGTAAGCGGCGCTCAGATTAGCCAATATGTTTCCGAGGATGATATCGCCTGGACAAATTCAAACTGGAGCGCAAATTGCCGCGCAGTCACAATCGAGGTATCGAACAGCTCCGGCGCACCGAATTGGGAGGTATCGGACACCAGTTTGCAAACGCTTGTGAAACTGGTGGCAGATATCGCGCGCCGAAACGGGCTTTTTCCGCTGGTTGTGGGCAAGACGCTTACTTATCACAGCATGTACACCGCCACCGCCTGCCCCGGGCCGTATCTGAAAAATAAATTGCAATGGCTTTGCGACGAAGCAAATAAGCTGGCCAATATGCCCGAGGATGGCACAGGCTCGGACAAGCTCACTACGCTGCGCATCGGGCCTGCATCCGCCGGAGATGTGCTGACGCTTAAACAAATGGCAGAGGATTTATCTGTTCCCTTTGCTGAAGCAGA
>DWWA01000054.1 GCA_019119935.1 Candidatus Ruthenibacterium merdavium
GTGAAAAGAACTGGAAGAAATCAATCATTTCAGTAATAGTGTTCTTAGCAGTTATCCTCTTGCTATACTTTGGACTAATTTGCTTTATTACATCTATGTAACATATCGTTTATGAGTAGCAAAGCCAGCCGAGCCAGTCAACGGTCAAGATGAACGGCGCCCGTTTCATTTTGACCGTTGACTGGCTCGACTGGCTTTGCTTTTAGATTGATAAATACCGTTTTGCTTTGCTGACACCTTTGATATAATAGACCAGCAGTTTCCAGCACCCATGCCCGATAAGATACAAAACCACACCCATGACAATACTAAGGACAAAGACGATTGCTGGATTTTCAATCCCGGAAATACCGATGTAGCTGGCGTAGGGAATACCTAAATTCAGCAGCGCGTCAATCAGTTTGACAGCACCCAGAATGGGAGTGGCTATTGCACAAACGATGAATACTGGGGCGCAAATTGCCAGCACTCTATTCCAACTAAAAGAGCTGCTCTTTGCAATCAAATCTCCCAGATAGGCTTTTGCCAATTCTTTGGGATTCCCCAGCCGTTCAATGATTTCTTCTGAAGTTTTCCCGTCACCCTGCAATTCGAGGATTTCACTCTTGATTTCTTTCACAATGTCAACACGCTCAGATACCGGCAAGGGCTTCAGATATTTTTCAATCTTTTCAAGATAGTCATTCAAAATCTTTTCCATGGTCTTACTCTCCTTTAATCTCATTGATTGCATTTAACAAATTATCCCATTCTTCAGACATAGCAGAAATATACTCAAGCCCTTTATCTGTAACGGAATAATACTTTCTCGGCGGCAAACCCTCGGCACTTTCCTGCCATGAGGACGAAACATAATCTTCTTTCATTAGCCGCCTGAGTAGCGGATAAATTGTATTCTCCTTTGCGGCCAGAATAGGGTATTTTTCTAATGTGCTGATAATTTCATACCCATAGGACGGTCGTTGCTTTATCATTAGCAGAATACAAAATTCAAGTGTCCCACGCTTGATTTGGGATTTCCAATCATCAATATTCATGTACTGTACCTCCTGTGATTATATCGTACCACACAGTATATCTGTCGTCAAGGGTATATCAGAAAAATTTAGAGCATAAGACATTTCGGAATAGTGGTTTGCTGACTATCATCTGTTGTGTGTTACTTTACGGCACATGAGCATTCTTATAAGGAGTCCTGCAAATAAAAGTCAAGCCCTAACATGAAAAAGTCTCGCAAATTTTGCGAGGCTGAAAATGGGTATAACAAACCAGACCGGAGAGAAAACATCTCGCCGACCAGTGGAAAGTTTAGTTGCTAAAGATTATGTTTGCGTGGCAGCTTCTGCATCAAAGGCCTCCAGGCATTCCTTGACACGGGCGTAGTAGATGCGCAGAAACTTGTTCTGTGCGGCGGTCATGTAGACAAGTACGGAGCGGAAATTACCTCTTGGGCAGAAGTGACCAGCGCCACTCTGGGTGGCGATGGAACAAGATCGATTGAGCAGGACAACGGCGCGCTCGGCACAATCTATACTACTGAATACCGAGAAGTTGCATCGGGTGCCACCTTTTTTTCTGAATCCGCATGGAACACCCTTACCGGCCAAAATATCAACCTAACTCCCGGAACCTGCGCCAATGTGCTGGATGACGAGGGCGGCAGCGACTATCTCTCCGGTGGTGATGTTACTTTAGTGACTAACATGGTGACCGGAAGAAGCCTATCCGTCACACCAGTGGAGCCTCTTCGCTTCACCATGCTGCTGGGCTGCTATGTATTGGACGATACGGACTATGCCTCTATTACTGCAGGACTTACCGACTTTTGGCAAGAAACTTGGGTGTTTTTCAATGTTGCAAATGTAGATGCCAGTTATCCCTTTGCCAAAGCCTTGTTCAACGAGATTGTTGATTGCTCCGGCCCGGAAATTGAGGTGTTTGATGCTTGGGACCCAGTGCAAAGAGAGCTTCAAATCTCAGAAAAGGGAAGTTATGACTACGATAGCCAAGAATATTTAGCAGAAAACAACCTTAGTGTCATCCGCTATGAGGACCGAGACAGCACTGAGTTCCGAAACTATTGGCTTTATATGCCCCAATTTCGGGTATTGGATCAAAATGACTTTGCCACAACTATGGCAGTGTTCTTGATGCTTTTCATCTTCATTGCTCTCATCTGCTTTGCCGCTGTCATTGTGATCTCTTTCACTCGGTGCATGACGATTGCTCTCACAAATGCAAAAGTATACGATGACCTTCGGCATTTGGGAGCGCCGAAATCTTATTTGTTCCGGTCCGTCAAAGGGCAGGTATCAAAGGTGTTTTTTGTGCCCGCGATTGTAGGAACAACGCTCATCTCCGCCTTTTACGCCATGATTATGTATTTTAACGACAATCGTTTTACTCCCGGCGAACTGACAGGAATGGCAACCTGCGTCATGGTAATTGTACTCATGTCGTTTGTGCTTTATGGTGTGTATCGTTTTACCCGAAAAAGTGTCTGCCGTAAGTTGGGTATTTGACACCGTTCAATATTTAAACCTTTTGCAAAAAGAGCGCTGTATTTTGAGAAAATATATCGCTATTCAGCTAATTTCAGTTTTCTCATGATACGACAAAAAAGCCCCCACACCTGAGATAATTCTCAGATGTAGGGGCTTTTTCCGCTTTGCAGCGTATCTGGTGTCCAAAACGACTAAACCGTAAGCCGGGTTCTGTATTAAACGACGATCTATCTAGGCTGTATGTTGCCACACAGCTCAAGCCGCCTCCGAAAACGCGCAGGGGACGCATAGTTTTCATATGGGCGTTGCTCCTGGTAGGGTTTACACAGCCGCACAAGTCTCCAAGTGCGCTGGTGCGCTCTTACCGCACCTTTCCACCGTTACCTGTAAAAAACAGGCAGTCTTATCTCTGTTGCACTATCCCTAGGGTCACCCCCGGCTGCCGTTAGCAGTTACCATTCCCTTATGGAGCCCGGACTTTCCTCAAGGCTTACGCCTCGCCGCCGTATGTTTTACTCATTTCGGACAGTTCATTATACCATAGTGGCGATGCATTTTGCAAGTAGGGTTACCTTATCTTCACGCCCGAATATATATCGTCTCGAAAAAATTTACAATAAAAATGTGCAGCACCGCCTTTTTTACGGCACTGCACACCTCAACACATATCAAACAGCATGTCATAATGAATCCGAAATAAAGGCATTGGGATAGTGACGGCGCATAGAACAATAATCATTGTCGGCAATAATCAGATGATCCGTCAGCCAAATATTGACCACATCTAGTGCTCTCGAAATAGCAATGGTTGTTCCAATGTCATCAGAAGAGGGAAGAGGAAGCCCCCTTGGATGGTTATGCGCAATCAAAACCGTACTTGCATGGGTGCGCACTGCTTCTTTCACAATTTGAGCAATAGATACCGGCGCAGCATTGACGATGCCCTCCGACAAAAAGATGCACCCCATGGGCCGTCGTTTATCATCCATCGGCACCATGCAAAGGCACTCCGTCGTCTTTCCGAAAAACTTCGGCATTAAATATTCTGCCACCTTTTCTGGAGAGTCCAAAACAATGCGTTCATCGACACGGTTGTTCAAATAATACCCGCACATTTGGGGAATGAATTTCAGCACCACTGCCGTTGTTTTGCCTACGCCCGAAACCTGCTGAAGCTCTTCGATCGGTGCATCTAACACAAGCGACAAACTTCCGAAGCGATCAATCAAGCGATGCGCAAGTCCGTTTGTATCCCCGCGCGCACGCGAAAGATAAAGCAAAAATTCCAGCGCCTCGTGCTCGGCAAAATGCGCCAAACCCTCATTAAAAAAACGCTCATACACTCTTTGACGATGGGCATCATGCTCTCCCATGCAAAAGTCAACCTTTCTATTTGAAATTTTACGCAGAAAGCAAAGATAAACCTTGTAAAGCCTGTGCGACGCGCGCTTTCTCTTGTTCGGAAATCCCCGCCAGCGGAAGCCTGCACTCACCGGCCGGCAAATGCATCATATTCATAGCCGCTTTGACGGGCATCGGGTTCACATCGCAAAAAAGCGCTTGAATCAAAGGAACATACTGAAGCTGGAGATTCCGGCTTAACGCAAGATCTCCATCGAAAAATGCTTCGCACAATAAATGCACCTGATAGGGTACGATATTGGCCAGCACCGAAATCACACCCTTGGCCCCCAGCGAAAGCATGGGAAGTGTTTGCTCGTCGTTTCCGCAATAAAGTGTCAATGCGTCTTTGCATAGGCAAGCCGTTTCAGCGATATCTGAAAAGTTTCCAGAGGCCTCTTTTGCGCCGACAATAAACGGGTGTTCCGAAAGCTTTTGGTACGTTTCCGGACGAATCTTCATCCCGGTTCGCGTAGGAACATTGTACACAATGCACGGCACTTGTGCGGCATCGGCAATCGAGAAAAAGTGCCGCACAAGCCCCAATGCATTTGTTTTATTGTAGTAGGGGGTCACGAGCAGCAGCCCGTCTGCGCCGAGCGACACTGCCTGCTTTGACATTTCCACTGCATGCGCAGTATCATTCGACCCCGTTCCCGCAAGGACAGGAATTCGCCCATTGACGGTATCAACCGCCGCTTCAATCACTTTCAGATGCTCTTTCACCGTCAGTGTAGACGCTTCTCCGGTTGTCCCGCACACGACAATGGCATCTGTATGCTGTTCGATTTGTCTTTCAATTAAAAATTTCAGCGCTGAAAAATCAACAGAACCATCCTGATGCATAGGTGTGACAAGTGCCACAGCCGACCCGGTGAACAAAACTGTTTTCATACGGCAATCTCTCGCTTTCTTTCAAGAACACTGATCCATTTGAAAAGAATGAAATACCGGAATCTTTTTGCACTGCATCTTTTGGCAAGTTTTTCAGGCAATCGGACACAACAAAACCGCTTTCGTTTTTCCGCAAAGACTAAAAATTCAGCGCTTACTGTGCGGTATCAAAATAGCCTTTTGCAGCCAGCAGTTCAGCGAGCAGTACCGCACCGCCTGCCGCGCCTCTCAAAGTATTGTGCGAAAGGCACACAAATTTGTAGTCATACTGCGTATCGGGACGCAAACGGCCAATGCATACAGCCATGCCGTTTTCGGTGTTGCGGTCCAAACGAGTTTGCGGCCGGTTTTCCTCTTCAAAATAGTGGAGGAACTGCTTCGGCGCGCTGGGAAGAGAAAGGCGCTGTGCCTCTCCTTGAAACTCCTGCCAAATTTTTTTAATTTGCTCTTCCGTGGGACGGTTGCGGAATCTTGCAAATACAGCCGCCATGTGGCCGTCTGTGCAAGCAACGCGCAGGCACTGCGCGGTAAACCGAGGCGCCTTTGCCGGTACAATGACGCCGTTTTCAATATGTCCCCAAAGTTTTAAAGGCTCTTGCTCGCTTTTTTCTTCCTCTCCGCCGATGTAAGGAATGCAGTTATCTACCATTTCCGGCCATGTTTCAAACGTTTTTCCGGCACCGGAAATCGCTTGATACGTGCACACCAAACAATCCGTCAGCTCAAATTCCTTGTGCAAAGGATGCAGTGCCGGAACATAGCTTTGCAAAGAGCAGTTTGACTTTACAGCAATAAAACCGTGCTTTGTTCCGAGGCGTTTTCTCTGCGACGGAATAATGTCAATGTGGTCAGCGTTAATTTCGGGAACCACCATAGGCACATCGGGCGTTTGACGATGAGCGCTGTTATTGGAAACCACAGGGCACTCCGCTTTTGCATAGGCTTCTTCCAACGCCTGAATCTCGTGTTTCGGCATGTCTACCGCGCAAAAGACAAAATCCACTTTTTCGGTAACGGCAGCAACATCCGAGGCATCCAGCACCACCATCCGCTTTGCAGCTTCGGGCATGGGGGTGGGCATTGCCCAGCGCTGACCCACAGCCTCTTCATAAGTTTTTCCTGCGGAACGCGAAGAAGCGGCCACGGCACAAAGCTCAAACCACGGGTGATTTTCAAGCAGAGATACAAACCGCTGCCCAACCATTCCAGTAGCGCCCACGACGCCTGCTTTCCATTTTTTCATCATTCGTACTTCCTTTCCTACCCTCATTTGTATCCTATGGTTATTTTTCTTTTTTGTGACAAAAATCAAAAAATAAAAGAAAAACCGGCTTGAAAACCGGGCAAGGATACAATATAATTACATATTAGCATCCTATGTATTTATTGTCAACGGAGAGAAGTTTTTGTCATGCAAAAAAGTGATTTTTATTTTGACTTGCCGCAGGAGCTGATTGCCCAAGAGCCTTGCCATCCGCGCGATGCCGCGCGTCTTCTTTGCTTGTCACGCAGCAGCGGAGAGATTGAGCATCGCATTTTTTCCGATTTAACGCAGCTGCTTTGTCCGGGAGATCTTTTGGTGATTAACAATTCCAAGGTGCTTCCCGCGCGTTTGATTGGCAAAAAACAGCAGACAGGCGCAGTATGTGAGCTGCTGCTTCTGCGCGAGGTTGTAAAAGACGAGTGGGAATGTCTTGCAAAGCCCGGCAAGCGGCTTCATACAGGCAATGTGGTGGAATTCGGCGACGGAAGCTTAACCGCTGAAATTTTAGAAACAAAAGAGGACGGCAACAAAATTGTCCGCTTTTCCTACGACACAGCTACTTTGTACGAGAAATTAGATGCGTTCGGAAAAATGCCGCTGCCTCCTTATATTCAAAAGCAGCTCGAGGATCAAAGCGAATATCAAACCGTCTACGCCAAAGAGCTGGGAAGCGCCGCGGCTCCCACCGCCGGGCTTCATTTTACCCCCGAACTAATGGAGCAGCTGCGCGAGAAGGGAATGCAATTTGCTCAGGTAACACTGCATGTCGGCTTAGGCACGTTTCGCCCCGTGAAAGAGGAGAATATCTTTGACCATAAAATGCATACCGAGTGGTACAGCATCGACAGCGAAGCCGCCCGGAAAATTGCGCAGACAAAAGAGCGAGGCGGCCGTGTGATTGCCGTCGGCACCACCAGCTGCCGAACGCTGGAAGCCGCGGCACAGCAACACGGGGGAATTTGCCCTTGCAGCGGGGATACGGATATCTTTATTTATCCGGGATATGAGTTTAAGGTCATTGACGGGCTTATTACGAATTTTCATTTGCCGGAATCAACGCTGATCATGCTTGTCAGCGCATTTTGCGGATATGAAAACACCATGAACGCCTATCGAACGGCTGTCGCTGAAAAATATCGCTTTTTCAGCTTCGGAGACGCAATGCTGATTGTTTAATCAAGAAGGGAAGTCATCTATGTATCGTTTGCTTAAAAAGCAGGGAAATGCTCGCCGAGGAGAGTTTCAAACTGTGCACGGCACAGTTCAAACACCGGCTTTTATGAACGTTGCCACAGCCGCGGCCATCAAAGGCGGCTTGTCGGCGCTGGATTTAAAAGAAAATCACTGTCAGGTCATGCTGTGCAATACGTATCATCTGCATTTGCGTCCCGGTGATCAAACGGTTGCAAAGCTGGGCGGCCTGCATTCCTTCACGAAGTGGAGCGGGCCTATTTTAACGGATTCCGGCGGGTTCCAGGTATTCAGCCTTTCCAAGCTTCGCAAAATCACAGAAGAGGGCGTTACTTTTGCATCTCATCTTGACGGAAAACGCATCTTCATGGGCCCGGAAGAGAGCATGCAGATTCAGGCAAACCTCGGTTCTACCATTGCGATGGCATTTGACGAATGTATCGAAAACCCTTCGGAATATCAGTATACGAAAGACTCCTGCGCTCGCACGGTGCGTTGGCTCAAGCGCTGCAAATCGGAACTGGATCGCTTAAAACGTGAAAATCTTGCAGTTAACCCGCATCAGATGCTTTTTGGAATCAATCAGGGCTGCTGTTATGATGATTTGCGCGTCGAGCACATGAAAGAAATTGCGGCGCTGGATTTGGACGGTTATGCCATCGGTGGCTTGGCCGTGGGTGAGCCGAAAGAGGAAATGTACCGTGTGATTTCCTTGGTCGAGCCGCACATGCCTGCCGATAAAATTCGATACCTCATGGGAGTCGGCACGCCGGGCAATATTTTAGAGGCGGTGTATCGCGGGATAGATCTGTTCGACTGTGTCATGCCGAGCCGAAATGCCCGCCACGGCCACTTATTTACTTGGAACGGAATTGTCAATATTAAAAACGCCAAATACGAACTGGATGACAGCCCGCTGGATGAAAATTGCGACTGTGAATGCTGCCGAAACTTCTCCAAAGCGTACTTGCGTCACTTATTTAAAGCCGACGAAATGCTGGGAATGCGTTTGGCTGTGATGCACAATCTGCATTTCTACAATACACTGATGGAAAAAATTCGCGCCGCGCTGGATGAGGGCACCTATGAAGAGTTCTATCAGACGTATGTCACGCGCTTAGACACTCGGATTTAAAAGCAAGGTTAAAAAATCAGCCGAAAAACATGTCTTTATAGCGCTTTCCTCTTGCAAGTTTGCACAAAATTTGATATCATGAAAGAGCGTTTTAAAATGAGGGCAGTAAGGAAATCCTTTTTTCAACTGCCCCAAAACAGGAGGCAATAGAATGGACACAAACAGCACACTGGGTTTAGTTACCTCGATCATCCCTTTAGTTTTGATGGTGGTCGTATTGTATTTTCTGATGATTCGCCCTCAGAACAAGAAAGAGAAAAAAGCTCAGGAAATGCGCAATTCAATCGAAGTGGGCGACGGCATCACAACGATTGGCGGCTTGGTTGGCCGTGTAGCCAGCATTAAAGAGGATACTTTTGTTTTGGAAACCGGCTCTGACCGCGTGAAAGTCCGCATGAAGCGCTGGGCAATCCAAAGCGTTGAGAAGCTGAACATGGACGGCACCGCTCCTGCCGACAGCAAAAAAGACTCTAAAAAATAAAGACATAATAAAAACACCCTCTGCGTATAGTTTACTATCACGCAGGGGGTGTTTTCTATGAAACAAAGGACAATGCTTCAGAAAAAACAGGGAACAGGGTTTGTGCTTCATGCATTCATCAGCACAGCGGTGTTTTGTGCGCTGCTGTGCGGCATGATGGCGGCATTCTCTGTATTTTTGTGCAATGCCGATTTTCCGATGAAGCTCGTTTCTCCGCTTGCTACCACAGCGGCGGGCGTATGCTTGTTAGCGGCAAGCTTTTTATTCGGTTTTTTGGAAAAGCAAAAAGGGCTTCTTTTGGGAATTCTGTTTGCGACGGTATGCAATCTCATCTTACTGGGAATCTCTTTTTTCAGCAACGGCATGACTTTAAACGTAGTGATGCTTTATAAAGCTGCGGCAGTGCTTTGCTTCGGCGCCGTTGGCGGCTACCTTGGTATGCTGGCCGCTGAGCATGCATCGAAGCTGAAAAGCTGACTTTATTTTTTAAAAACGCTTTGGTTGTCTGCTGGGGGCATAAAAGCAAGGATGTCAGAAAGTCAGCACAACAAATTTTACTGCAATGCCTAAAAACAAAGAAAGAAGGGAAAACATGAGAGTGAAAAAACCGCTTTTTCGTACATTTCATCGTCCAAAACTTCATATCGAGCGAGAAACACCGATTTCATTTACAGAAGGGGGAGGCTGGCAAGCTATCTTCCTTCTGTCGGGAATGATTACCGGCGGACTGCTCTTTACCAAAGCGGCACAAATTCCCAATACTTATCTTTCCGTATTTTTAAATCAATATTTTCTAAAATGCCAAAGCGGAGAATTGTGGATGGCTTTTTCCGAAAAGCTGGTTTCCGTTTTATTCGTACAAGCGGTGATCCTGCTTTTAGGCACAAGCGCATTGGGCACACCGTTGATTCTAAGCGTTCTTTTGGCAAAAGGAATTGCCGCAGGCAGTGTGTTTGCGCTTTTGTATGAGCAATCCGGGATGAAAGGGCTATTTTTGCACGCCATTGTATTTTTAATTCCGTCTTTTTTAGAAGTGATTGTGACGTTTTTCTTTTCACGTCAGGCTTGTTTGTGCAGTCAAACGCTGTTTCGCGTGGCCATTTTAGGACAAACGTATCATTTGGTACAAAACAGCCGAAATTTATTTCGATCCTTTTTTCGGACAACCGGTGTATTGATTGCCGCAGCTTGTCTGCAAACGCTTTCAGCCTTCGTCTTTTTGCCCGTTTTTCTTTGAAGGCTCAAAGTGTACATCGGCAAAAGGGGAAGCCTGTGCCGCTTCTTTCAGCTTGCTGTCACCGAGATGGGTATAAATTTCCGTGGTGGATACATGGGCATGGCCTAAAATTTCTTTCAGTGCCAGCATGTCAACATGCCCATGCTGATACATCATGGTCGCAGCCGTATGACGCAATTTATGTACCGAGTATCCTTTTCCGGCAAGACCGGCACTTTGCAGACAGCGCTCTACAATTTGCTGGACACGCCGCACAGAAATACGCTTTCCGGTTTTTTGAGAAACAAAAAGCGCATTCTTATCTTTTAAATTCGGCATTGCTCGCCGGGCAGCCAAGAGGGAAGAGAGCGCATCGTTACACGCCTTGTTTAAGTAAACAAGGCGTTCTTTATTGCCTTTTCCTACAATGCGGATGGTTTCATCATCATTTAAGTCTGTCACGTTGATGTTGACAAGCTCGGATAAACGCATTCCGCAGTTGAGAAATAAAATCAAAATACAGTAATCTCTTTCATAGAAATCAGATTGTATATTTTTTAACAAACTGATTCCTTCTTCCAAAGAAAGATATTTCGGCAAGCTTTTTCGCTTGGCCGGCGTGTCGATATCATCCGTTGGATTGACGCTCAGCAGCTTCATCTTATTGCATAGGTATTTAAAAAAACCTTTTAAGCTGGAAAGTTTTCGCGCGCGTGCAGAGGGCGAATTTTCGCGCTCTCGGGTCACGAAATGCAAAAACTCATAAATCTCAGAAGTGGTAATGCTTTGAATAAATTCAATGTCAATATCATCAAGCGGAATTTCTTCAAAGCTTTTCGTACCGGATAAGCCTCGATATTGTTTCATAAAGCGAAAAAACGTGCGCAGGTCAATATAATATCCGTTCACCGTGCGCGGCGAAAGGCCGCGTATCGTTTCGCTGTCATAGAGAAACCGAACAACAAGCGGAGGACAGTCTTTATAATCGCCGTGTTTATTGGGCGAGCGCGGGTCAAGATAGGTGCTCACAGCTTCAAAAGCCTCCTTTTCGTGAAATACATAATTTCGCTAAATTAAAATTTAGCGAAATATAGGGGACTCCAAATATGGTCTAAAATCCTTATAACGAAAAAATCATAAATTCTGTACTGCGGGTTTCGGGAAAGCATCCACAGTGGCAAATATTTTCTGAAAGCTTTATACATCACAGCATTGCCATTTAAAAATCCTACACCAATATTTAACACCTAATCATTAATATAAAGGTTAAAAAGTGTTGGCAGCGCCGCAGAGGTATATAAACTGATCTCGATATGAAGCAGACAAGCTCTGCGGCAAAACTACTACAGCTATTTTAGGTGAAGCCGAAATGCCGTAACGGACAACAACAGAAATTGATAAGTCAGCATCCGGTATTGACAATTCAATATGTTACTTAATTTGTTTAGTATGTGTGATTTACGCAGTATAGTTGGATTCAGACAAACAACTCTTCTTTGGTGTGATTGTTATTAAAATAACAATCATTGCTTTCTTATAAAAGGGTTACTGCCTGCCGAATGTCATGAATCGGAATCAATTCCATTTGCGGAAAATCCTCTGTGTTCAGCTGCTTGATCCCATGTGCAGGAATCATTGCGCGGACAAAGCCCATTCTCTGTGCTTCTTTCAAACGCTGCTCCAAATTCGGTACATTTCTCACTTCCCCGCCAAGTCCTACTTCCCCTACTGCAATTAAGTCATCGGGTACAGGTCGGTCGGTCATACCGGAAACAACCGCAAGGCATACCGCTAAGTCGCATGCGGTATCATCCAAATCGAGTCCGCCGACGATATTGATATAAACGTCTAAATTTCCTAAAAAATAGCCTGCACGTTTTTCCAAAACAGCAAGGAGCAAATTCGTACGGTTAAAATCAAATCCGGCTGCGGCTCTTCGGGGCGTTCCGAATGCCGTTTTGCTCACGAGCGCCTGCACCTCGGATAAAATTGGACGCGAGCCTTCTACGGTACATGACACGCAGTTTCCGGAAACGCCGACGGGACGCCCTTCCAATAGAATTTGCGACGGGTTTTCAATGACACGCAGGCCGTTTCCGGTCATATCGAACATTCCGATTTCGTTTGTGGAACCGTAGCGGTTTTTTGCAGCACGCAGCACGCGGTAAGGAAGGGTTTTATCTCCCTCAAAATATAAAACGGTATCCACGATATGCTCCATCACTTTGGGGCCTGCAATCGCACCGTCTTTATTGACATGGCCTACGATAAAAGTTGGAATTTCATTTTGCTTGGCAAGGTTCATCAAGCGCACCGAACATTCTTTCACCTGGGAAACACTGCCGGCAGACGAAGTAATGTCGGGCGAATAAATGGTCTGGATGGAGTCAATGACAACCAAACCGGGCCGCTGTGTTTCAATCAGCGCACAGATTGCGTCCACATCCGTTTCGGCGGCCAGAGTAATATTTTCTTCATGAATCCCTAAGCGCAGAGCTCGCAGTTTGATTTGACGCACCGACTCTTCGCCCGTGACATAAAGCACGTTCAGTTTCGGGCTTACAGCGCCGCACAACTGCAGAAGCAGTGTCGACTTACCCGCACCCGGCTCACCGCCCAGCAACACCACACTTCCTAAAACAATTCCGCCGCCCAGCACACGATCCAGCTCGCTGATCTTCGTTACAATACGGCTTTTTTCTTCCACCGCGCTCACTTGTGCAAGCGGCAGTATTTGCGTTTGTGCTTGAAGCAAGCTTTTTGACACGGTGCGTCCGGCAGTTTTCTTTTCTTCCCGCACAACATCTTCTGTCATCGTATTCCATTCCCCGCACGAGGGACATCGTCCCACCCAGCGGAGCGCCGTTTCTCCACAGTTTGTACAAACGTAAATGGTTTTCAATTTATCTTTTGCCATGATGTTAACTCCACCCTTCCTGATTCAAAACAAAAACGTTGATTTCCCCACTTTAAACCGTTACAATAAAAGAAATCCGTTGCTTCTTTTATCACAGGCAATCCGGGAGGAATCCGCTTTGAAAAAAACAATTTTTAGCATCCTGCTGACAGTTGCCGTGCTCTCGGCGTTCGGCGTACTGCACCCATATACAGTTCCTATTATGCCCAATGTGCCTGCCGCAGAGGAAACCTCTCTCAAAGAAGAGCTCATCCCTTCCGATCCATCTTGGCAAACTGTGCAAGAAAAAGGCACGCTTACAATTGGGGTGCGCAGCAGTTTTCCTCCGATGACATTTTCAGATGAGAACGGCGCACTCACAGGTATGGACATTGAACTTGCAAAAGCCGTTTGTGAAACTTTGAACATCGAGCCCGAATTTAAAATAATTGATAACTGGCATCAAAAGGAAACGCTTCTTGCACAAGGTGAAATTGACTGTATCTGGAGTGCATTTTCCCTAACCCCCGAACACGAAAAGACCGTGTGTTTTTCTCAGCCTTATCTGATTACAAAACTCTCTGTTCTGGCTTCGCAGAACGTATGGGTCACGGATATGTCTGCCCTGCTCTTTTGCCGAATCGGCGCAGAAGAAGGCAGCAGTGCATGGGAAATGTTTCAAAGCGTCGAAGACTATGAAAGCCTTTTACCCAATTTAATCCCATTAGACACTTGTGCGTCGGGGCTTGAAATGCTTGCAAACGGAACGCTTGATGTGTTTGTCGTTGACCAAACATATGCCAAATATCAAATGGACCAAAGCGAAGCCTTTGCCTATTTCACCGCGTTTGATTTTGGCGACGACTTATATGCCGTCGGATTTCGCCCTGAAGACGAAATGCTGGCAAATGAAGTTGACCGCGCCCTGCAAAGCTTAATTGCCGATGGAACAGCGCACCAAATTGCGCAGCATTGGCTTGAGGAATCGGACATTCTCATTCCTTAACCATAAGCGCAGACACGCCCTTATTTTACCGCCAATTTTTGTTCTCTTGCATAGCAAAAAAGATACTGCTGGAGCACGCCGGCGGCACTTTGATACTGCTTTGGAAATGCGCCGGAATAAACATGTTCCATCACGCGCTGAATCCACACGTCAATGGGAAATGCTTCTAAGCGGTGATATCCAAACAGCGCAACACATTCTGCTACTTTAATCCCTACGCCGTGAATCTGCATCAAAGCCGCGCGAAGCTCTTGCAGAGAAAGTGTGTTTCCCCATAATGCCGGTGTGTTCATAAACACCTCGGCGGCGTGCAGTACATAGGGCGCACGGTACCCAAGGCCGCATGCCCGCAAATCCGCTTCGTTCAGCGCAGCAATGGCCTGCGGCGTGGGAAACGCATAATACACTTCTTCACCGACATAAAACGGCTCGCCGAAATTTTGACACAGCAATTCGATTGCCTTAGAAATTGCAGGAATGCTTTTTCGCTGTGAAATAATAAAAGAAACAAGCATCTCCCATGGATCTTGACGCAGAATCCGAATTCCCATTCCCGCTTCAAGTGACTCTTTCAAAAACGAGTCTTCCGGCAAACATAAAGCACGGTAATTCGCATAGTCAAAATCCAAATCAAAATAGTTTTTCCATATTGTATCAAATTCCTCTTGCGTGCAGGAAAAACACCATTGATTCTCCTCTTTTTTCTGAATCAGAAGGATTTTCCCAAAGGCATTGACACAAACTGTGTCTTCGGGGCGGCAGGTCATTCGGAAACACTGACCGCTTTGTGCAATCTTTTGGGCATCAAAATCAGGTAAAACCAGTTCCAGCATAGAAACCTCTTTTTCGTTATCCATATAATATGCAAACCGCAGTGTTTGCAAAATTTATTATACTATACTCTCCTTTTTGCTTGCAAGCAAGCTTTGCTGTCAGTTTTTGTATTGCTCATTGTTTGGCGTGTGTGCTATACTAATTATTCAGAGTGGAAAACGGAGTTTGGCATTCTTTAAGTGCCCTTTCATTTTCCACAGCGGAATGTTTCGTTAAGTGAGGGATTCGATATGAACCACGGTTTTGTATCATGTGGGTGCAGCTGCGTACCGATTCGCGTAGCTGATTGCCATTACAACGCCGAGCAGATTGTCAAGGCGGTTCAAAGAGCGGCCGAGCAAGGCGTGGAGGTTTTATGTCTGCCGGAATTGTGCGTCACCGGTTACACATGTGAGGACTTATTTTTTCAGCCGGCTTTGTTGCGCGGCGTTTTGGATGCTCTGGAAGTCATCTTAAAAAAGACAGCAGATTTATCCGTTCTTTTTGCCGTCGGTGCGCCGCTTCTGTATGAGGGAAAGCTCTATAACTGCGCCGTCGTGGCGCAAAGCGGAAAAATCCTCGGTGTTGTGCCGAAAACGCATTTGCCCAATTATAACGAGTTTTACGAACAGCGTCATTTCTGCGCTGCTCCCAAAGATACGGGCGTGATTGAACTGCTGGGCCAAGGTGTGCCTTTCGGGACAAAGCTCTTATTTGCTTGCCTAGAGCACCCTTGCCTCAAAATCGCCGTAGAAATCTGTGAAGATTTATGGGCACCTGTTTCGCCGGGTGTTTCCCACGCTCTGGCCGGCGCAACTATTTTACTCAATCTTTCCGCCAGCGATGAGCTGATTGGAAAAGCGTCTTACCGAAAAGATTTAGTAAGCGGTCAATCCGCACGTCTGCTTTGCGGATACCTCTATGCCGATGCCGGAGAGGGTGAATCCACAACCGACTTGGTTTTTGCAGGACATCATCTCATTGCAGAAAACGGAACGATGCTTGCACAGTCAAAGCCGTTTGCCAATGAAGATATTGCTGTAGAAATTGATGTGGAGCGTCTTGCATGGGAGCGAAGCAAAAACACCAGCTTCCCCGCAAATGACAGCGGCAAATATACGGTAATCCCCTTTCATACGAAAGACACAAGTGCTCCCCTGCGCCGCACAATTTCCCCTGCTCCTTTCGTTCCTCAAAACGAATCGGAGCGTTTTGAGCGCTGTGAAGCGATTTTAGAGATGCAGGCACAGGGTTTGAAAAAAAGACTTTTGCACACAAAAAGCACCGGCGCAGTTGTTGGGATTTCGGGCGGCTTAGACAGCACGCTCGCACTTTTGGTGGTCACGCGTGCCTTTTCGCTTGCAGGGCTTCCTCTGGAAAAAATCACGGCGGTAACAATGCCTTGCTTTGGGACAACCTCCCGCACGAAAAACAATGCATATCGCTTGTGTGAAGCGTTAGGAGTCACGCTGCGCGAAGTGAACATTGCGCAAACAGTGCGCAGTAATTTTGCAGATATCGGACACGATGAAAGCGTGCTGGACGTCACTTATGAAAATACGCAGGCCCGTGTGCGAACTTTGGTTTTGATGAATCTTGCCAACCAGACGGGCGGGCTTGTCATTGGCACCGGAGATTTATCTGAGCTGGCACTGGGCTGGGCGACTTATAACGGCGACCACATGAGCATGTATGGCGTCAATGCCTCTGTTCCTAAAACTTTGGTGCGCCATCTTGTAGACACCGTTGCAAAGCAAAGCGGCGGCGACTTGCAAGCAGTTTTGCAGGATATTCTTGACACTCCGGTGAGCCCCGAACTGCTCCCTGCAAAAGACGGAGAAATCAGCCAAAAAACAGAGGAGCTTGTCGGCCCGTATGAACTGCATGATTTCTTTTTGTACTATGCTATTCGGTGGGCATTTGAGCCTGAAAAGATTCTGTATCTTGCAAAATGTGCCTTCAAAGGCCAATACGAAGATGCCGCTCTTTTAAAATGGCTGAAAAACTTCTATCGCCGTTTCTTCGCACAGCAATTCAAACGAAGCTGTTTGCCCGACGGCCCCAAAGTCGGAACGGTTGCGCTTTCACCACGGGGCGACTGGCGTATGCCGAGTGATGCATGTGCTGACCTTTGGCTGAGCCAACTTGATTGATTCCCATTGCTTCATAGGATATCTTTACCGGATATCCCTATTGGATAAAAACAGGCTGAATATGCAAAAACGAATCGTTTTTGCATATTCAGCCAACAGAGAGGATGTACGATTGATGCCTGATTTAAAACTTGCCTTTGAGATTTCCGACGCTTTCGGTCCTTCCGGCTTTGAGCATGATGTGGCCGCTTTGATTGAAAAAGAAGCCGCCAGCTTTTCTCCTAAGCGCGACGGAATGCAAAACGTGTATACTTCCCTTCCTCAGAATACCGGCAATCGGCCGATTGTCATGTTGGATGCGCACATGGACGAAGTCGGTTTCATGGTGCAAAGCATTTTGCCGAATGGCCTGCTGAAAATTGTGCCGCTTGGCGGATGGGTAGAGCACAATATTCCGGCGCATACGTTTTTGATTAAAAATGTGCGCGGCGAAATGGTTCGCGCTGTTTCCACTTCAAAGCCCCCCCACTTCATGAGTGCCGCCGAAAAGAATGCGCCGCTTCAGATGGACAGCATTTATCTTGACGCAGGCGTTTGCAGCAAAGAAGATGCGGTCAATGTTTTGGGCTTAGACTTGGGCCTGCCTGTTTCTCCCGAAGTTGCCTGTACCTATCAGGAAAAAACCGGCCTGCTCATGGGAAAAGCGTTTGACTGCCGCTTGGGCTGCTCCGGCGTGATTGAAGTGCTGCGCGGCCTTTCTGATGATTCGCTGCACGTTGACGTAGTGGGCGCATTTTCCACACAGGAAGAGGTCGGCCTGCGCGGTGCAAAAATTACATCTCAGCGTGTCAAACCGGCGCTTGCCATTTGTTTGGAAGGTACGCCCGCTGATGATACCTTTATGTCGAAGGACGAAGCGCAAGGCGCTTTGAAAAAGGGCGTGCAGATTCGTTTCCGCGATGGCAGCATGGTGGCACATCCCGGCTTTGTCGCATTTGCCAAAAAAGTTGCCGAAGAATGCGGTATTACCCACCAATGCGCTGTCAGAACCGGCGGCGGCACGAACGGCGGTGCAATCCACTTGTCGAATTATGGGATTCCGACGGTGGTTCTCGGCATTCCCGTTCGTTATGCGCACACGCATTACGGTTATGCCGCCGCAGCAGACGTGGATGCGGCAATCGAACTTGCAAAAGCGATGATTCGCAAGCTGACGCCGGAAGTGCTCGAAGAGCTCTGCCCGGAGGTATAAATTGCTTTTGCCGGAAATAAACCGGCAATTATAATAAAAAGAAAAGCAGAGTTTCCAGACGCTTCATAGCACCTGAAAACTCTGCTTTTTTACGTTTACGTTAAAACAATATGGCGGGGTAATCCGCTGACATAAACGGGGCTAAGCTCCGCCTGAATTAACGGGCGCAAATAGGACAGCATTTCTTCGGTAACGCCGTCTCCTTCCTTATTAATCCAATCGCGGGGAACTTTTTTCTCTTGATTGGCAATTTGGTGAATATCATGCAGCTCGGTAATGCATTGATAGGGGTTTTCCGAAATGCGAGAAAGTCCAACCATTTCGCCGGTGCGGCCTTCCTCTGCGGCGCATACCGCTGCGCCGCCCACCTGATAAGCTTCCGTAATATCCATTCGGCTCACCATATGGCTGGAGCAGCGCTGCAAAGTGGAAAGCTCAATCGCGCGTGCTTTAATGCCCAAGCGCTGAGAGAGCAAAGATGCCAGATAACGCGCTGTCCCCGTCAAAATTTTATGTCCAAACGCATCTTGAGGCCCCAGGGCTTCCTGTAATTCACACACATACACGCCGTCGCGCGTGCGAATTCCTTCGCTGACGGCAATGACAATATTCCCTTTCTTCTCTTGAAGCTGCTTTACTTTTTCCACAAAGCGGTCGGGGTCAAAGTCAACTTCCGGCAAATACAGAAGATCGGCACCCTCACAGTCATCCGACTTTGCCAACGCGGCGGCGGCGGTCAGCCAGCCTGCATTGCGGCCCATAATTTCAACAATGGTTACGCTTCGCATGTCATATACCAAGCTGTCACGCACAATTTCTTTGATGGTCGTTCCGATATACTTCGCCGCAGAACCAAACCCGGGTGTATGGTCGGTTCCCTCTAAGTCATTATCAATGGTTTTCGGTACGCCGATAAAACGAATAGAGCTTCCGGTTTTTCTCCCGTAATCCGACAGCTTGCTGATCGTGTCCATGCTGTCATTGCCGCCGATATAGAAAAACCAAGCGATTTCCATCTCTTGCAAGATGTTGAATAAGTTTTCATATACTTCAGGCTGCTCGTCGGCATTCGGAAGTTTATAGCGGCAGGAGCCCAAGAAAGAGGACGGAGTGCGCTTTAACAGCTCAATGTCCAATTCGCCATTGATTGCTTCGCTTAAATCAATCACGTCCCGGTTCAAAAGGCCCTGTACGCCGTGTTTCATTCCATAGACCTTATCAATTCCTCGCCGCTTTGCCGCTTCGTACACTCCAGCTAAGCTTGAATTGATGACGGCTGTTGGGCCGCCGCTCTGGCCGACAATCGCGTTTTTTGCCATAGATTTCAATCTCCTTGCTCTTTCAATTCTGTGCGACGTTGTTGAACTTTACCGCTTCAACATTGCTTTCTTTGCATTCCTAATAATTGATCGACAAATTCTTCATACCTTTTTAGTATATTCAATTCATACAGAAAATACAAGCATCTTTGCGCTTGAAATCGATTTCTTTTTTACATAAAATACCTCTTAATTCCCAAAGTGAAAAAATTACCTCTTTTCGCAAAACAGCGTACCGTTTTTTTAAACGCTAAAATTATTAGAAGGAATTGATCTCTTTTATCAAGCACGCAGTCTTTTAAAAAGGAATAATCGCAATGTATTAGGACATGATAATGTGTGGAGGTGGATTTATGAGCAGTTTAAAACATTTTGTCAATCATGACATGCCGCACAAACCGAATGATGTACACGGCAGAACCGACGTGCGCACACAGCCCGAACGAAACACACAAGCATACGGCACTCCGCGCCAAAACTTCAATGGACAGGACGGCAGTGCATCCCTTACCAATAACGCGCGACGCCGTTTAGAAGCTATGAACGGAATTTCTCTGCGGCCGGAGATGTTTTACACGCAGCAGGAGGCAGCTGCAACACCCGACGGTGTATGGGAAAGCAGAAAAACAGTAAACCACCACCTGCATAGCAAGGAAGAGTTTCCTCACGGATAATTGCTTTAATGTGCTTTTGTCACGGTTTTTATCTCTTTTTTTCATTAAAATATCTCTAAAACGGATATTTTAATGCCAGATAAAAAGGGGGATACAACGATGTCATTTGTCAAAGAAAAAAACCGCATCACCTATGTTCAAAACGGCGAAATGCTTGCAGAAATCACGTTTCCGGCGCTTGAAAACGACGAAAACACCGTAAACATCGACCACACCTTTGTCAACGATGTTCTGCGCGGACAAGGCGTCGCAGGAACTTTGATGGAACAAACGGTTGAGGTACTGCGTGCAGATGGCCGCAAAGCCGTAGCAACTTGCTCTTACGCAAAAAAATGGTTTGAAAAACATCCGGAAGCAAAAGATGTTTTAAGATGATCATCGTTTCATGCTTCAATAAAAAAGAGTATAAGCAAAAAGCAAGGCAGAAACCAAAAGCTGGTTCTGCCTTGCTTTTTATTTTGGCTCATTTTTTCAGCAAAAATCTGTTTTTCTTTGTTTTCAAAAACGCCCTGGAAAAACGAAAATTGCTATCCTGACTTAGATCGAGATCGCAGCAGCAACATCGAGCAAAGAGGTATCGATGGTTTTGTGCATCGACAGCGCAGTGTTAACATCATAGTCGACAATGCTCTCCGCACGAGTCGCAACGACACGATTGAAGATACCCTTGCTGATAAGATCAACAGCATGATAACCCATCAGGCTTGCTGTTACGCGGTCACGCAGAGAAGGCGAACCGCCGCGCTGAACGTGTCCGAGAACCGTCGCACGGGAATCAATACCGGTGCGGGACTGAATCTCATTTGCCAAGTCGCCTGCATGGCCCACGCCTTCCGCAATCAAAATAATGAAGTGACGCTTGCCGGTTTTCTGCGTTTTCGTCATGCGGGAAATTACGTCACGCTCCAAATCGTAAGGAACTTCAGGAATCAATGTGCACAGAGCACCTACTGCGATACCGGTGTTCAAAGCGATATAGCCGGCATTGCGGCCCATCACCTCTACAACGCTGCAGCGGTCATGGCTTTGTGTGGTATCGCGCAGCTTGTCGATCATTTCAACAGCGGTATTCATGGCTGTGTCGTAACCAATGGTGTAGTCACTGCAGGCGATATCGTTGTCGATGGTGCCGGGAATGCCGATGCAGGGAATTCCCTGTGCAGACAGTGCGCGTGCACCGCAGAACGAACCGTCGCCGCCAATAACAACCAGCGCGTCAATGCCATGCTCACGGCACATCTCAGCGCCTTTTTGCTGACCCTCTAAAGTTTTGAACTCCAAGCAGCGAGCAGTATACAAAATTGTACCGCCGCGGTGAATAATCTCGGAAACACTGCGCAAGTTCATGTCGATGATATCGCCTGTCATCAAACCATTATAACCATGGCGAACGCCCTTCACCGCATAGCCGCGGCTGATCGCAGCGCGTACCACCGCACGAATAGCGGCATTCATACCGGGAGCGTCGCCGCCAGAGGTCAGTACACCGATTGTTTTAATTTTGTTTTCCATATTGTTTTGTCCTCCTTGTCGCGTGCATCAATAAGCCTCAAACATGTTTCTATTATAAAGTTTTGTTGCATAAAATTCAAGCCCAATTCGCAAGAATTATTGCACAATTACATTGCCCTTTCCGAGCACTCTTTCCAGCTCACTGTACAAAATTTCATTGGGAACGCACCACATGGCACGCGGTGCACAGCCTTTTTTGCCCGTATCCTCAAAATAAAAGTACACCGGCATGTCGCCTTGAAAGATGCTGAGTAGGTTTCGTACATCGTCAAAAATTTCACTTTTCATGGACGGAAGTTTCAGCCACAACTTATTTTTTGGACTATTGTTTCCTGCCAGCTTTCCTTCCTGTTTGATATATTGATCCATATCAAAAACTTCTTCGGCCACTACCTTGCCGCCTTCATTTTCCCGAAAAGAAAAACGCCCCTTAATCACAGCAACGGCATTTTCTTTTACCCATTCGCCAAAGCGCTGTAAAACCCCCGAAAACACCAAAACTTCAATGGTACCGCTTAAATCTTCAACCGTTAAAAAGGCCATTGTTGCCCCGGAACGAGTGTTCATGGTTTTCATTTTGACAATGGTGCAAAACAGCATTACTTCCTGATTATCGTATTCATGCGCATCTTCGGCATTGAGCATAGAGATTGGCGTTGCACGCATTTGTGCAATGGAATCGCGGTAACGGTCGAGCGGATGTCCGGAAAGATACAGCCCGCTGACTTCCTTTTCCTGCTGAAGCAAAACTTCCGGCGGATATTCCGTACAATCGGGAATCCGGTAATCTTCAAAGGTTTCTTCTTCGCTCTCCTGGCTGAAAGCCGCAAAGAGATCGAGCTGTCCTGCTAAATTCTTTTTTGCGTCAGCTTCCACGCTTTTCAAAATATTCTCCAGCGCTTCCATCATAGCCCGCCGTTTTGCCTCAATGCAGTCAAACGCACCCGACTTAATCATGCTTTCCAGCGCGCGGCGGTTCATTTCCATTCCGTGTGTCCGCTTGCAGAAATTGTACAAATTTTTATATTTGCCGCCTGCATTTCGCTCTTGGAGCACCGCTTCAATCAAAGAGCGGCCTACATTTTTAAGCGCCAAAAGCCCAAACCGGATTTTGCCCTGCTGCACGGTAAAGCCAAGCTCGCTTTCATTGATATCCGGCGCAAGCAGTCCAATACCCATGCGGTGGCATTCTCCGGTATATTCGATAATCTTTGTGGTATTATCAAGCACACTGGTTAAAAGCGCCGCCATAAACTCCTTGGGATAATGACATTTTAAATAGGCCGTTTGATAAGCAACCACAGCATACGCCGCGGCGTGCGCTTTATTAAACGCATACGAAGCAAAGCTGAGCATCTCATCATAAATTTCTTCGGCAATTTCACGCGGAATCCCGTTGGCAAGACAGCCCGGACACTCTTTCCCAGGCTCTTTATTGCCGAAAATAAAGTGCTGGCGTTCCTGCTCCATCACTTCATGCTTCTTTTTTGACATTGCACGGCGCACAAGGTCAGCTTGTCCGTAAGAAAAGCCTGCCAAGTCGCGGCAAATCTGCATGACCTGTTCCTGATAGACAATACAGCCGTTTGTCACGTTTAAAATATGTTCTAACTGCGGAGTTTTATATTTGACACCCTCCGGATGGTGTCGGTTTGCAATATAAGTGGGAATCGACTCCATCGGCCCGGGGCGGTAAAGCGAAATAATGGCGATGATATCCTCAACGCTTCGGCCGCGAAGATTGACAAAAGCCTGTGTCATTCCCGCAGACTCCATTTGAAAAACACCCTGTGTTTCACCGCGGTTCAGCATTTCAAAAACCGCGCTGTCCTCGTAGGAAATGCGATCCATCGAAAAATCAGGGGATTGCTTCTGGATCATTTTTTCGGCATCGCGAATCACCGTTAAGGTTCGCAGACCGAGAAAATAGGAATAGGTCAAAAGCATCTTCGACATGACGCTTGCAGAGACTTTGTGAAAGTCAGAAAGTTCGCAGTCATTCGGTCAGTGCTTTTTTTCCCCTCCTTCACACCGTGCATGCGGCTTTCACCGCACACGGCGTTCCATCGCAAACGTACTTGCGCCCTTGGCCACAGGCCAAAAGAGCCTCATGCCTGCGCTCTTCACGCCTGCATCCAAGGGTACGGTTTGCGACTATGCCCCTTCCCTCCGCTTGTCTTTCAACAGCATCATCGGTACTACGGGCTGCTGCCACCCAAATTCGCAGGCCATTTCCTGCCTGCTCAAAGCGGCGCTTAAACGCTTGTTTTGCTTTGTTTGGGCTTCAATCGTTCCGTTTGTTTTATCCTTTTTATTATCACAGGACAGCCCCCGCCTTTACCCTGAAGCACATTCTTTTTTCCACTGTCGAAGGAAGCAGAACGCTCCGCATATTGGAGCACCGCTTGGGCAATGGACAAACCCTTGCGGCGAAGCTGAATCATCAGCGGCACATTTGTGCCCTTTCAGGTGTTTTCTTACGGCGGTTCCCGGTGAGTAGGCATACCGTGTTTCACAGGACCTCCGGCGCAGTGCGCCGACTTTACCGAGCTTCCTACCGGTTCGTTTTAAGCCGAAACCGGCAGGTCGGAGTTCAAGGGGTAGGGCATCGACATTTGCCCCGCAAGCGGAATTGCACCGCTCTTATCAAACAAACAGTTAAGCACACCAACCCCCAAAAGAGGTTCGGCGGCTCCGTTGGCTTGTTTTTGTTTCCAAAGTGTTTCGCCAACGAACGATTCGCACATCCATCTTTAAAAGACCCAGTTCTTCAATTGTCGTCATCGGAAATTGCGTCACAGGATTGCCGTCATTGGTTGCGAGCGGCACATAATCGCTGATTTCCCTCGGCGTAATTACAACGCCGGCTGCATGGGTCGATGCGTGACGCGGCATCCCTTCAATTTTTTGTGCTGTTTCAATCAGCTCGCGAATCTGCGGGTCGTTGTCACAGCGGCTTTTTAAGTCCTTGGAAGTATTGAGCGCTTTTTCGAGCGTCATTTTCAGTTCCATCGGAACCATTTTCGCAACTTCATCGACGGTTTGATACGGAATTCCTAAAACGCGCCCAACATCTCGTATTGCGCCGCGCGCGGCCATGGTACCAAAGGTCACAATCTGCGCAACGTGGTCGGCCCCGTATTTTTCAATGACATAATCAATCACTTCCTGGCGCCGCTCATAGCAAAAATCGACGTCAAAGTCCGGCATAGAAATACGTTCCGGGTTCAAAAAGCGTTCAAAGAGAAGCTGATACTTCATCGGGTCAATATTTGTAATGCCGATGCAGTAAGCCGCTAAGCTTCCCGCGCCCGAGCCTCGTCCCGGGCCAACCGGAATGCCTTTGCTTTTTGCATATCGGATGAAATCCCACACAATGAGATAGTAGTTTGTAAAACCCATGCGGTCAATGACATCAATCTCATACGCCAGCCTTTTTTGAATCTCCGTCGTCGGGTTTTCTCCGTAATGGCGCTTTAGCCCCTCTTGGCACAGCTGTTCAAAATATTGCCGGTTTTCCATGCCATCCGGCACATCAAAGCTCGGCAGCTTCGTTACGCCGAATTCAAAGTCAAATTGACACATCTGTGCAATTTTATTGGTATTTTCGCACGCCTGTGGCCAAAGGGAGAACAGCTCGTACATTTCATCGGTGCTTTTGACGTAAAATTCCTCTGTTCCAAACTCTAAAATATCATCGTCATAGACGCTTTTGTTCGTCTGGATACAAATGAGAACACGCTGCATCTTGGCATCTTCTTTGGTCAGATAATGCGCGTCATTCGTTGCCACCAAAGGAATTCCCGTTTCACGCGAAAGCCGCACAATCATCGGCAGTACAAGCTTTTGCTCTTCCAGCCCGTGGTCCTGAATTTCCAAGTAAAACCGATCCGGGCCAAACAAATTTTGATAATAAAGCGCAGTTTCTTTCGCTTTTTCAAAATCTCCGCTTGCCAACGCTCTCGGAATCTCGCCTGCCAAACAGGCAGAGAGTGCAATCAAGCCCTCATGGTGCTTTTCCAGCAGTTCTTTGTCAATACGGGGTTTTGAATAAAAGCCTTCCGTAAAACCAGCGGACACCAGTTTGATTAAGTTTCGATAGCCCGTTTCGTTCTCACACAAAAGCACTAAATGGTAAGAGCCGTCCATGCGGTTTACTTTGTCAAAACGGGTTCTTGTTGCAACGTATACTTCACAGCCGATAATGGGATGAACCCCGGCTTTTTTTGCCGCTTTGTAAAAATCGACAACACCGTACATCACGCCGTGGTCGGTAATTGCAACAGACGTTTGCCCCAGCTCTTTCACGCGTTCCATCAAGCGATTGATTCGGCACGCGCCATCCAGCAGGCTGTACTCGGTATGCAAATGCAAATGGGTAAATTGTCGTTCAGTCATTGTTCTTCCTTTCTTTTAAATTTTGGGCCGCTTGCTCCAGCTTTTTCATGCGATGCGAAATGCCGGATTTGCTCAGCGGCGGGGTAAATTTGTCCGCGAGTTCTTTGAGTGACACATCGGGAAATTCTTCCCGCAGCCTTGCCGCTTCCTGCAAAGCCTGCGGCAGCCCTTCGAGCGCATGATTGCTTTTGAGATATTCAATCGCCGCCAATGCCGCGCCGCTGGCCTGAACCGTTTTGTCAATATTTGCTGTTTCACAGTTTGTGATGCGGTTGGCCTTATTGCGGATATCTTTAAACACTTTAAGGTTCATAATCTCCAGTGCCGCACCGGAAGCGCCCATATAAGTGAGCATATCCTCAATCTGCTCGCTGGCTTTAAAATAAAGCACATGATTTCCCTTCCGCAGGGCGTATTTCGGAGAAAATCCGCGCCCTTTCAGCAACGCTCCAAAATCCTGCACTAAGTGATAGCGCCCGCTGACAAATTCAAGATTATATTCTTTTTGCGGATTAGTCATCGTCCCGCAAGCCAAAAATGCGCCGGCAGTAAAGCTTCCGACGCAATGTTCACACACAAAATTTTTACTGTTAATCCGCAAAGAGGGCAATTTTTGCGCATGGCCGAATTGTTCGAGCATGCAGGCAATATCTTGCGCATTTTTTACGGCAAACTCATAAATGCGAGAGTCGGCTGTTCCCCTGACATAAATCTTGCCATTTACACCCAAAGCGGAAAACAACTTTTTTGCCAACTGCGCAACGGCTGTCGTTTCTGTGTGAAGAATCAAGCCTCTTTCATCAAATGTCCTTGCAAAACAAGCCATCCCATACGCCGCCGCATGTACACAGCACGGCGACAAAATTTCAGCCGATAAAATTTCCTTTTTCACCGTTTGCGAAAAACTGATTTGATTTTTTTCTTCCATTATGTATGCTTTTGGATATCCCTGTGCTGAACCTGCACGCGATACCCGCACTCCTGAAGATATTGTGCAATTTCTTTTGCAAAAGTTACCGAACGATGTTTCCCGCCGGTACAGCCGATGGCGACGGTCAGCTGACTTTTTCCTTCCTTCACATACAAAGGCAAAGAATAAGAAAGCAAGTCTTTCAAGCGCTCCAGCAAGCCCTTTGCCACATCGAATTTTAAGACATAATCAGAAACCACTGATTCTAAGCCTGTTTTTCCTTTCAGCTCAGGAACGTAGTAGGGATTTGGCAGACATCGCACGTCAAACATCACGTCAGCTTCGCGCGGCATGCCGTACTTAAATCCAAACGACATCACTGTGAGTACCATTGCATCCGAGCCTTTTGCTTCAAACAATCCGATCACGCGCTCTTTGAGCTGTGCCGTTGTCAGCAAAGTGGTATCAATCCGATAGCTCGCAGCCTCATACATCGGAGCTAATATTTGACGTTCTTCCTTGAGCGCCTGTTCCAGCGAACATTCTTTCATCATGCAGATAGGGTGACGCCGTCTGGTTTCTTTATAACGCCGCTCCAAAGCGTCTTGGTTGGCATCCAAAAACAAAATTCTGCATTGAATTTCCAAACGTTCCAGCTCGGCCAGTGCATTTTTCATATCCTGTGCAGAGGAAACCCCGCGGCTGTCTAAAACCACGGCCAGCTTTGTCGAAGGACGCTTTCCGCCCTGCAGTGCAAACTCCATCAATTTTCCTAAAAGGGATGCCGGAATGTTATCCATACAGTAAAATCCGATATCTTCCAGCGCATTGACGGCCAGTGACTTTCCCGCACCGGAAAGACCTGTCACAATCAAAAGATTTGTTTTCCCCATTTTTACTTCCCTTTCCATTAAGCGTGGATTCCCGCACACCATCCGTTTTTTCTGCCGCAAAAATAATATTTCACTTCAC
Source organism: Candidatus Ruthenibacterium merdavium (assembly GCA_019119935.1). Classification (GTDB taxonomy): domain Bacteria; phylum Bacillota; class Clostridia; order Oscillospirales; family Ruminococcaceae; genus Ruthenibacterium; species Ruthenibacterium merdavium. The sequence goes on from DWWA01000054.1 coordinate 27,932, forward strand.
TACTCGAATTTCTCTTTCAAGCGTGTATCCTGTTTGCTCTTTCACAATTTCAATCACTCGGTCGGTCAAGGCAATCACGTCTTGGCACGTTGCCCCGCCCGTATTCACCACAAATCCGCAATGCTTTTGACTGATCGCTGCTCCGCCTACGGAAAAACCGCGCAGCCCGCACTGCTCAATCAGCGCACCGGCAAATGCTCCCTGCGGACGCTTGAAGGTACTGCCTGCACTCGGCATCTCGAGCGGCTGTTTCTCGTGGCGCTTTTGCGCAAGCGTTTCCATGGTATCGACAATTTCTTTTTTATTGCCCGGCGAAAGCTGAAACTCCGCCGAAAGAATGCACCAAGGGTTTGTTTCAAAAATAGAGGTTCGGTATCCGAGCTGCAGGTCGGCTGCCTGTAATGTTTTCACTTCCCCTTTTTCGTTTAAAAAGGTGGCACACTTCAAAACATCCTTTACTTCTCCGCCGTAAGCGCCGGCGTTCATGTATACCGCTCCGCCGACACTTCCGGGAATCCCGTAAGCAAATTCCAAACCAGTCAGTCCGTTATCCAGCGCGCACAGACAAACCTGCTCCATCGAAGCGCCCGCACCCGCATGCAGGACATTGTCCTGTGCAGACACTTCACTGATTCCCTGTGCAATCAAAATCACAGCGCCGTCAAAACCGTCGTCTGAAAAAAGCACGTTAGAGCCTTTTCCAAGCCAATAAATGCGAATGTTTGCCTCACGGCAAAGCGCGGCGGCCTGCATTAACTGCTCCGTCGAATTCGGCACACAAAAAAGCGCCGCAGGCCCGCCGATTTGAAACGTCGTCCACCGGCATAAAGGCTCCTGCAAATACGCTTTGATTCCCTGCTGAGCCATTGCCTGATAAACTTGTTCGTATGGGTTCATAGATCTTAATCTCCGTTGTTCTGCTTAATTTTGCGAATTGCACACGGCTGACAGTTCGCAGTCTCAGCGCATGTGCTGTGCGATAGGTTTCTTTTTTTGTTGCAAAAAGCGCAGCAAATTCTTCTGATCGGCATTTACAAGCAATTCTTTGGGATATTCCATTTCTTCTACCAAGGGAATTACACTTTCCACACGCCCGAGCGCCGCCGAAAAATGTGCATCCGAATTCAATGCAATATAAGCGTCATGCTTTTTGCAGGCAGCCAGCAGCTTTTTCATATTCTCTTCGCCGCCGGGACGCACCGCACTCGAATTTGCATTCAGTTCCACTACTTTTCCTTCTCGTGCAAATTCGCGCACAACGGCGTCAAAATCAAACGTATAGCGCGGCGTTTCACAATGGCCAATCATATCAACATACGGATTTTTTGCAACCTGAAGCCACAAATGTGTGGCCTGTTCCACACTTAACGATGGCACCAATGTGGGCGGATGAATCGAGGCAATCACCCAATCCAAGCCCATATCGCGCAGCTCGTCGTCGCTGACATCCATTTTGCCTTCCAACGTACATACATTGGCCTCAATTCCCTTCAAAACCCAAACGCCTTCCATCTGATCGGGCAGCCGACGCAAGCTGGTGAAATGCCAAATATGCGGGCTGTCCGGCATTTTAGGGCCGTGGTCAGTGACAGCGAATGCATACATGCCAAGGCGTGCGGCTTCGTGCGCCATTTCCGTAATGGTGCTGAACGCATGTGTAGAGGCAATGGTATGTGTATGAAGATCTGCGGCAATATGTATCATTATGTAAAATCCCTTCTCATTATTCGTGCTTTGACGGCACTTTACCCCACGGCGCCAAAGATATTATACCATGTCGGCATCGAGCCCAAGCTGGGCAAGCAGCTCTTTTGCGGCATTGTAGCCCATCTTCTTTTGTCTGTTGTTCATTGCTGCCGCTTCTAAAATAACGGCCAAGTTTCGGCCCGGCATGACAGGAATTACTGTGCTGGGAATCATCAGGCCCAAAATATCCATGGTGTCCGTTTCCAATCCCGTGCGGTTATAATTCTTTGTTTTATCCCACGGCTCCAGTTCCACAACAAGATCGATTTTTTCGCTCATTTTTACAGCACCGGAGCCGAAAATACGCGCAACGTTGATAATGCCGACACCACGCAGCTCAATAAAGTGACGGATGTTTTCCGGCGCAGTTCCGACAATGCTGCGGTCAGATACACGGCGAAGCTCTACCGCATCGTCGGCAATCAAACGATGGCCGCGCTTGACAAGCTCAACAGCTGTTTCGCTTTTTCCGACACCGCTTTCGCCCAAAATTAAAATTCCCTCGCCGTACACTTCCACCAAAACGCCGTGGCGCGTAATACGCGGCGCAAGCTCAACGCTCAAGTAGGAAATCAAGCCGCTCATCAAGCTTGAAGTGTTAGTGGCGCTGCGCAAGACAGGCACTTTAAACTCTTGCGCCAATTTCTGCGTTTCTTCAAACATTTCCAAATTGCGTGTAATAATAATGGCCGGCGGACATTTGGAAAAAAGACGATGGAGGCTGGCCTCACGCTCGGCGGGCTCCATAATGCTTAAAAAGCCTTTCTCCATGTTTCCGATTACTTGAATTCGATTCGGCTCAAAGTAATTTTCATACCCGGACAACAGCAAACCCGGGCGATTGACTTCCTCTGTGTAAATAGGAATTTTCTCTAATTCTGTTGGAGTATACAAAACCTCCAGTTTAAGTTCTTTTACAATTTTATCCAGTGAAACGCTGAACTGTGTCATTTCCAAGCATCCTTTCCGCCGATAGGCAGGTTTTTTAAGCTTTGGCCGCATCAGCAAGTGCACATTTTCAGTGCATGAATCGCTTTTCTCTGCTGACGCTTAACGTTTAATTGCACCCACATGTAAACCTTTACAAAAAAGTTTATGCGTTTTTATTATATAACAAAACAGTCATCTTGGCAAACAACTTTTTGGGGTGTTTATGCCGCGTTCAATTTTTACAAAATTCCTTGATGAGCGGGCCTGTTTTTCCTTCTTTCCAATCATTTTATTCTTTCCTTTTGTCATATAATCTGCTATACTTATCTACAAAAGCCGAACCAAAATATCCGGCGCATGATCTGCGCTTGGCAAGAGAAAGGAATCCAACATGCGCGTTGCTATTTTTTCGGAATGCTACTTTCCGTTCATCAGTGGCGTTGTGACTCATATCGATATGCTGAAACAAGCGCTGGAAGAGCAGGGACACGAGGTAATGATTGTCACTACCAATCCAAAAGCCCTTTGCCATTATGTAAAAAACGGCGTGCTCTACTGCCCTGCCATCCCTTTAAAACGCATTTACGGATACGGGGTTTCCAACCCGTTAAATCTCCAGCGCCTTCGTATTTTAAAAGAGTTTGACCCCGATATTCTGCATATTCACACTGAATTTTCCATGGGAATTTTCGGACAGTTTGTCGCGCGCAAGCTGAAAAAGCCGATGGTTTATACACTCCATACCATGTATGATGACTACTTGTTTTATGTTGCTCCGCACAAGTGGGGCCAAAACATGGTGAAACCGGCCGCGCATATGTATATCCGCTCCATTGCGAGCAAGGCTACTGAAATTATCGGACCCTCTTTAAAAGTGCTCGAGTTTTTGAGAAGATGCGGTGTTGAACACCATATTAATATTATTCCCAACGCTGTTGACCTTTCTGATTTTTTGCCAAAGAATGTGGACAGCAAGAGCGTGGATGAAATCCGCGAAAAGCTTGGTATTAAACCGGATGATGTTGCCATGTGTTTTGTTGGGCGTCTTGGGCGCGAAAAATCATTGGACGTCCTGATTGACTGGTTAACTGCACACTTTAAGGGTAACGAACGATTTAAGCTCTTTATTATTGGCGATGGGCCTGAAAAACAAGCACTTTTGCGACAAATCCATGAAAACGGAATGGATCGTCAAGTGCGGCTTCTCGGAAAAATTGAGCACAGTCTTTTGCCGCCGTACTATCACGCATGTGACGTGTTTACAACTGCTTCGCTTTCGGAGATCAACTCCATTTCAATGCTTGAAGCAATGGCAAGCGGTTTATATGTCCTTCAGCGGCTCGATATCTACAATAAAAATCAAATTTCCTGCAAAGAAAACGGAGATATTTTTGAAACACCTGAGCAGCTGGCAGAGCTCCTGCGTGAGCAGGCAGATCTTGATCCAAAGGAGCGCCAGGAGCGAAGAGATCGTGTCACCGCTTTCACTCAAAAATACGGCAAAAAGGAATTCATTGAGGCAATTCTTAATGTATATGAAAGAGCCATTACCAGCTACGACGCTAAAATGAAGCATAGACGCTGAGTGCCTTTTCCTTTTGTTTTCATGAAATATTTGCAACAAAAAACGTGGACGATGAACGTCCACGTTTTTTTATTATAATTCAACTTACTTAAACGCTTGCGGAAGAATTTTGAGAAGTTTCTTCTTCGCGAAAATAAAAACGCTGTTTGACATAATCCAGCAGACGGCTTGCCTGATCCGGATCAACACGCGACAAATCTACAACAAAAACATCCTTTGATGCGCGTGTAAAAAAGCACAGCAAATTATCCTCATTATGTTCCACTCGGATATACGGAGAAATCGGTGCACTGCGCAGCAGCTCCCCCTTCTCCCCTTGCAGCTTCTGCACATAAATCTCCGCACGATCTGCAAAAAAATCCACACGGATTCCGTTGAAATTTTTCTCGGCGATTCGCTGCCGGGCCTGCTCCAGCTGATTTCTCAAGCGGAGATTGCGTGACCAACCGAACACTTCATTCAAAAACGGCAGCAAAATCAATATCACCATACCAATCACGGCGGCCCATGTTGCAGGATGCGTGGATCCAAAACTGTCTACCAGTTCCTTGCCGATAAAAAATGCCAGCGCCGCCATTCCTACAAACAGCAAAAATTGCTCGGCAAAGCGGCGCCCTTTCGAGGTTTTTGCTAAGCGATCTTCACGGTCTGCCTTTACAGCACGCCGGACGCATGCACAGTATTGCGAGTAATACGTTTCAAAATCCATCGGAAAAGAAATGCTTTCTTTTGCCTTCATTCTCTTTCATTCTCCCTTCGTTTTGCTGTGTTTTACTATACACCCAAACGATTGCGAAAGTCAAGTATTTTATCCGCAACAAAGCAAATTCCTTCCTTTATTGTCCTACTGGGGTATTACTCGCACTCCCCACGGAACTCATCCGGTACATTCTTCTTCACAACACGGCAGGGATTGCCGTATGCTACGCTATCAGAGGGAATATCTTTTGTAACCACACTTCCCGCGCCGATCACGACATTATCTCCAATGGTAACACCCGGCAGAATAATCACACCCCCGCCAATCCAAACATGGTTGCCAATCGTCACGGGCGCAGCCAAAGTTTTGCAAAATTCAAAAGAGCCGTGTGCTTTTGCTTCACCAAAACGGTCGCGCGCGTGACAGGGGTGATAGGCTGTATAAATTTGCACATTCGGCGCAATCAACGCATGATCTCCAATTGTAATCCGTCCGCTGTCTAAAAAGGTACAATTCATATTGACCTCACAATGATTGCCGAAATAGATATTGTTCCCGTAATCCACAAAGAAAGGCGGTGTAATCCACAAATTTTCTCCGAAGCCGCCCAAAAGCTGCTTCAAAATCGCCTTCTTTTCCGCTGCATTTCTTGAATCCAGCGCATTATAATCGCGCACAAGATCTTTCGCGTCATGCCATTGATTTAAAAGTTCCGGATCGCCGCAGTCATATAATTGCCCAGATAACATTTTTTTGCGTTCCGTCATTGATTATCGCGCCCTTTCATTGAAATTTTGGCTTTGTTATATCACACCTCAGCGATCCTGTCAACCGACCAAAGCCGGCCTCTCGCACTTTTTTTGAAAGTAAGACATAAAGTAGTAGAGAGTTCTCTTTCAAACCCATGTACCCAATTACACCAAACGTGTCTGCCTGTCTTTATCCTTACAAGTTTGTAATCATATAGCAGTGCGTGCCTTTATATTGTTTCTTCGGTATTTCTGAAAAGCGCAAGTTTCTAAATTTTTATGAAAAGCCGCTGCCATAGATAGCAAAAAACAAAAATACTTTGTGGATTCCGCACACCCTTAGCACAGCAGACACTGCCTCTTGTCGAAAATCATTGAATTTAAATCTTTTAAAAGCTTTTATACAGCTTTTCCTTTTATTGAAAAAACACAAAATCTTTTTAAAATCTATTGACGATATCAGTAAAAAATGGTATTTTATCAGTAATGAATCCTATTATTGTTTATCCTATAATATATGGAGGTGATAAAATGAAGCGTGTTTTCGGCATGATAGAGGCCGTTTTCGATATTACATATCTTGTCGGCGGGCTTGCACTTTCTTGTGCAATGCTTGCCAAAGGATATCTGGTTGGTGCGCTTGCCGGGGTTGTTTTAATTTTCGGAGATAGCTTTCACCTCATTCCCCGGATTCTTTTAATCCTTACCCGGCGAGAGAAATCTCTTACAAAATGGCTCGGCTATGGCAAGCAGATTACTTCTGTTACTATGACTGTTTTTTATCTATTGCTATGGCATTGGAGTGATGCCGTGCTGGAACCCTTTCACGGCCTTTGGGTCTTCGTATTTTATCTTTTGGCAGTTCTTCGCGTCCTCCTATGTTTTGTACCTCAAAATCAATGGACTTCTCCGCAACCACCCGTCCGCTGGGGAATCATACGAAATATTCCCTTTTTTTCGATGGGACTGATTATTGCGGCGCGCCTTTACTTACAGCGCACGTTGGTTCAAGGGGTTGAATGGGCATGGCTGTTCATTCTGCTTAGTTTTGCCTTTTATCTTCCCGTTGTACTATTCGCGAACCGTCAGCCAAAAGTGGGAATGCTGATGCTTCCGAAAACGTGTATGTACATCATGCTTTTAATTATTTTATACACCGTTCCCACTTAAACCATTTCACAAAAAGGCAATGCTGCTATGCAGCTTTACCATCGACGTTTCTAAACCATAAAGCAGTCTGAAAGCGAAAGAAAATCCCCTTTTGATTCACTCAGCGGCAGCCTCTGTATGAAAAATGCTCCCAGGCTTTCAAAGATACTTGAGCTTTCTTCCTACGAATTTCTGTTCGCTGCAAAAATCTGCGGATTTCTTTTTTCAGAAATCACTTGTTAAGATGTTTGGAACGTCAAAAATAAAAAGAAAGAAGGGATTTTTTATGGAAAATTACAAGAAGCTCACAAACGAAGTAGGCGCCCCCATTGCCGATAATGAAAACTCTATTACAGCCGGCCCGCGCGGCCCTGTTGTGATGCAGGATGTTTGGCTGATGGAAAAAATGGCGCACTTCAACCGTGAAGTCATTCCCGAGCGCCGCATGCACGCCAAAGGCTGGGGCGCTTACGGAACATTTACCGTAACACATGATATTTCTCGCTATACCAAGGCACAAGTGCTTCAGCCCGGAGAAAAAACAGAAGTTTTTATCCGGTTTTCTACGGTTGCCGGCGAGCGCGGCGCAGCCGACTGTGAGCGCGATATTCGAGGCGTTGCGGTTAAGTTCTATACGAAAGAAGGAAACTGGGATTTAGTCGGAAACAACACGCCCACCTTCTTCATTCGCGATGTACATAATTTTTCCGATTTGAACCGCGCCGTAAAAAGAGATCCTCGGACGGGCCGCCGCTCGGCACAGAACAACTGGGATTTTTGGACGCTGCTGCCTGAATGTTTCCATCAAATTACAATCGTGATGTCGGATCGCGGAATTCCCGCTTCGTTCCGCCACATGCACTTCTTTGGTGAACACACCTTCTCTTTCTACAACGAGAAAAATGAACGTGTTTGGTGCAAATTCCACTTTAAAACACAACAGGGCATCAAAAACTTGAGCAATGAAGAAGCCGCAAAAATTAACGGTATGGACCGTGAGTTCCACGGAAAGGATTTGTATGATGCCATTGAGCGCGGTGAATACCCCAAATGGACGATGTATGTACAGATCATGACCGAAGAACAAGCAAATAAACACTATGAAAACCCGTTTGATATCACCAAAATTTGGCGTCATGCGGAATTTCCGCTGATTGAAGTTGGTGAGCTTGAGCTGAACCGCAATCCCGAAAACTATTTTGCAGAGGTGGAGCAGTCTGCTTTCACACCGGCACACGTTGTTCCCGGAATCGGCTTCAGCCCTGACCGATTCCTGCAAGGGCGCCTTTTTGCCTATGGCGACGCTCAGCGCTATCGCCTTGGAGTAAACCACAACTTAATTCCTGTAAACCGCGCGAAATGCGAAGTCAATCAATATCATCGCGATGGCGCAATGCGCGTAGACGGCAACTATGGCGGAACACCGGCTTACTCCCCGAACAGCGCAGGCTACTGGACTGCACAGCCGGAAGTTGCTGAACCGCCTTTGGCGTTGGAAGGTGCAATGTGGCGTTATGACCCGAAAGATGATCCCACGGATGACTGCTTCCGGGCAGGCGGAGATTTGTGGCGCGTTCTGACAGAGGAGAAAAAGCAAATTTTGATTGACAATACTGCAAACGACATGGCTTCCGTAACGAAAAATATTCGCTATCGCCATGCAGTTCATTGCTATCTGGCAGATCCTGAATATGGCGAGCGCTTTACAGAAGCCGCGGGACTTTGCTTGGAGCAAGTAAAAGAGCTTGCAAAACTGGATCATAAGGGCTTGATTGAAGCGACACTTTCTGATACACTATAAATCTAATATTTTGTATCCAGTTAACCGTGCCACCTTCAAGAAAAAGCGCGCTTTTTCTGTAATCAAACTTCGATTATCAGTGCAAAGCCAGCGTCAACCTTTTGTACAGCATTTCAGTGGGCATGCGCAAGATAAAACATTTTAAAGTCATTGTATGTCTTGAGGATTTTATGCGGCGTATCTCCCTTTCCTGACAAAAGCGGCTGATTTCAAGCTTTCGCAAAAAACTTCACTCTTTGCGTGTCTGGCCTATCCGTTTTGCTGCGCGTCCCGTCTTTTTCTGTGTGGTTAATAGGAAAGGAAGTGGGAAACTCTTGAAACAGCGCAGAGATTCCAAACAGCGACAAATGATTTTGGATTTGGTGCACCAGCATTCCGATCACCCTTCTGCCGATCAAATTTACTTGGAAGCGCGGAGCATCAATGACAAAATCAGCCGCGGCACAGTATATCGAAATCTTGATGTTCTTGTGCAGGACCATCAAATTTCCATGGTAAAAATGCATGGAATCAACCGATACGATTGGAAGCTGCAGCCGCACTATCATTTTGCCTGTTCTGTATGCGGCGCTGTCATGGATTTTCCGATGGCCTACTGCAAACAATTGGACGAAGCCGCAAGCAAAGAGCCCGGATTTCACATTCAAAGGCATCGTATCCTTTTTGAAGGAATCTGCCCTCAATGCCAAAAGAATAATTGATAAAGAGCAGGGAAGGCTTCTTCGACTAATGTCGAAGAAGCCTTCCCTGCTCTTTACATCAATGAAAACCCATTTTTTCAAACAGACTGGTCAGAATTTAATGCACGCATCGCGTTTAAAATTGCAATTACCGATACGCCGACATCGGCAAAAACCGCTTCCCACATCGTGGCTACGCCAAAGGCGCCCATCACAAGCATAATTCCCTTAACGCCCAGTGCGAATATAATATTTTGCTGTACAATGCGCAAGGTTTTACGGGCAATTTTGATTGCCTGAGGCAGTTTGCGCAGATCATCATCCATTAAAACAACATCTGCCGCTTCAATTGCTGCATCTGAACCAATTGCACCCATAGCAATTCCCACATCAGCCCGCGACAGAACAGGTGCATCATTGATTCCGTCACCAACGAATGCCGTGCTGCCTGCCTGACTGCTTTCAATCAGCTGTTCCACACGAAGAACTTTATCTCCGGGAAGAAGCTGCGCAAAATAGTCATCCACTCCAACAGTCCGGGCGACATTTTGGGCAATATCCGCACGATCTCCCGTAAGCATAACGACACGCTGAACGCCTAACTTCTTCAAGGAATGAATCGCCTGTACCGCAGAAGCTTTAACAGTATCGGCAACTGTAATACAGCCCTGATACTGACCGTCAACTGCTACATAAACCGCCGTTCCCTGCAATGTTTTATCCGGAACAGAAATACCCAGCTGTTCCATTAAAGAAAGATTTCCGACGTAAACTTTTTTGCCGTCGATCTCTGCTTTTACTCCTTTTCCGGAATATTCTTCCACTTGAGCAACGCGCTTTTGAGCACTTTTTTCGCCGTTCCACGCTTCACGCAAGCAAATCGCAATCGGATGGGTAGAATAGCTCTCCGCTAAAGCTGCCCATTCCAAAAGCACCTCTTGAGAAACGTCAACGGATGAAATTTGCTGTACAGAAAAACGCCCCTCTGTTAACGTTCCGGTTTTATCCATTACAACTGTTTTTGTTTTGGCCAAAACCTCTAAATAGTTTCCGCCCTTGACCAAAATTCCCTGTTTCGAGGCTCCCCCAATTCCTCCAAAGAAACTGAGCGGAACGCTAATTACAAGGGCGCACGGACACGAAATAACTAAGAAAATAAGTGCGGGGCGCAGCCAGTCGGCCCAGCCGCCCACAAAGATGGGCGGGATCAGAGCAAGCAGCAGTGCCAAAATTACAACAGCCGGCGTATACCACCGTGCAAATTTCGTGATAAAATGTTCTGCTTTTGCTTTTTTGCTTCCCGCATTTTCAACCAATTCTAAAATTTTAGAAACAGTGGAATCCTCGAACTCTTTCTCTACTTCTACACGCAGCACACCGGTCTGATTAATACAGCCGCTAAGCACATGTTCCCCCGGCCGAATTGCACGCGGCATGCTTTCTCCTGTCAAAGCCGCTGTGTCAAGCAGGCTTTCCCCTTCCAGCACTTTGCCATCCAGCGGAACGCGTTCTCCCGGCTGTACAACAATCTCATCTCCAACGCAGAGCTCTTCCGGGTCAACTTTAATTAACTTCCCATCACGTTCTATATGAGCGTAATCCGGCCGAATTTCCATCATTTTGGCAATTGAGCGGCGCGAGCGATCAACCGCGTAGCTTTGGAACAGCTCTCCCACTTGATAAAACAGCATTACAAACACCGCTTCAGCATATTCTCCGGTTGCCAAAGCGCCCAACGTTGCCAGTGACATTAGAAAATTTTCATCAAAAACTTGCCCGTTACAAATATTCCGGGCCGCTTTTAAAAGAACGTCAAACCCAATCAGCAAATAAGGAATCATGTAAAGCGCGAAAGCCAACCAGCCTTGAGGCGAAATGAGGGCAAGCACTATCAGAATGACCCCTGCCGCAATGATGCGCCACAGCATTTTCTGCTGTTTTTTTGTCAGCGATTTCATTGTGTGTTCTCCTTCCTGCTGAGCAGTTTTTGTAAGAGCGTTCCCCAGAGCAATAAAACTATTTTCTGCGGCAAGCAAAGAACCAAAAAGCAAAACGCACAGGATTTAATATACGTTCCGAATATTCCCACGCCGCAGCATTCCTATTTGTGAAAACACAAAAATCTCAGTTCTTTCGGAAAAACTCTCATCAACCTCTGCTCTTTGCTCAGTTAGCGCAAGATACAGCAATCCGGCTCAATCTTACGGCAAGCCTTTTGTGCAGCGTCTAAAATTTCTTCCATACGCTCTTCGGGGGCGTGAAGCGTCATTTTTTGCGCTAAAAAACTGATGCTTACCTGCTCTACCCCGTCAATTTTACGAATGGCATCCTCCATTTTGGCGGCACAATTCGCACAATCTAAATCCTGCATTTTCAATACCTTTTTCATGGCAATCCCTCTTTTCCGATATTTGAACAACTGTTCAATCTTTACTTGTATTATACTTGAATAAGTGTTCAAATGTCAATACTTTTCACAAAATAATTGACAAACTTGCTTTTTAAAAGCTATACTGTTATATAGAAATATTTATGAAAATGAATGCAGCAAATGCGTGTGCCATATCCGGCGCTGCAAAACAAAGCTTTTAAAAAAGCTCTGTCCAAAGCGACCGAGAAATTGCAACCCCCCTGCGTTCTTTATAAAAATTAACTTTTCAGAAATCTTTTCATAAAGTCGAACATTCAAGCAGAATGTTCTTTATTCCCATATTGTGCTCTTTCATTATACCAGTAAAAGCGCGCTATTTGCCGCTTTTTCAAATGCTGTTTAGGAGGTCTTTTCTTTGAGTTATGAGCATTTGGATGCACTGCGCCGATCCATGCCGCAAACAGCGCTTCTTTATGATTTATCCGATTTTTTCAAAGTGATGGGAGATGGAACACGAATTCAGCTTTTATGGGCGTTAGAAGAATGCGATGAGCTTTGTGTCGGTGATTTAGCGGCTCTTCTCAACATGACTCCTTCCGCAGTGTCGCATCAATTGCGTGCGCTGCGCACCGCTAAATTGATTCGGTGCCGAAAAGATGGAAAAAACGTTTTTTACTCTTTAGATGATGCACATGTCAAGGATATCTTAACAAAAGCCTTGGAGCATATTCGCGAGCGAGAACACCATCATGCCGCACATTCCCATCATGAGCCTCACTGAGTTTTACCAAAGCAAAAAGGCGGACGAACCCTGATTTACGGGTTTCTCCGCCTTTTTTGCTGATTCTATATTGAATGCTGATTTTCTTTGCCGAAGAAAAAACGTACAGAATTTCGAAAAAGGGAGCTGTCCGGCGAAAATCGCAAAAAACCTTTGCGGTTTTGCGCATATTTTAACGCAGCAGACAGTATACCTCATAAAGGATAAAACTTCTTTTAGTCTTTTCTAACCCATTTTCCGAACAATGTACGCTTATAGTGAGTTAACTCCTGTTTTGCGGGCGGATATTCCGCTTCTGCCTGCTTCAGGCACTCAACACCTTTTTTGATATCTTGCTCCACACCATTTCCTTGCAGACACATCAAACCGTATGTGTACAGCATTTTCGGATCATTTCGCTGCTCTTCACTTAACTCGCAAAACAGCTCGTAAGCCTTTTCACAGCTTACCGTTGTGCCAACCCCCTGTAAATAGGCATAAACCAAATAGGGGCGAACTTCCTGCTCTCCTTGGTCATAAGCCGCTTTCGCCCACTGAAAGACAAAAGACGGATCCACTTGCTGAGCATTTCCACGGTAAGCAAGAAGCGTCAAAGCCACAGCGGCCTCGGGATAAAAATTGCGTTGGAGTTCTTTCTCATAACAGCTCGCAGCCGCCGCAAGATCTGCCGGAACAGCTTCGCTTCCTTCATTATACATACAGCCTAAGCGAAACCACGCGCCAATTTCACCACCATCGGCAGCCTTTTTATACCATTCTGAAGCTTCTTTTAAATTGCCTTTATTCTGCAAATCTTCGGCATACATAAATTGATGAATGGGATAACCACACTCGGCGCCGGTCTTCCAAATTGTAGCTGCCTTGTCCGGCTGGGGAGCAATCAAGTTTTCTTTTCCGTTTGCATAAAAGCTGTGCAGATTATTGCCGGCAAAGTGAACACCGCCCATAAAAGCCTGCCAAAACCATTGCTCACACTTTTCTGTTTGTTCTTTTAAGTATGCTTGGTATTCGTCCTCAGAAGAAAAGCTTTCCTCTGACTTTCCCTCAATCCGCAGATAATCGCCCCAAAAATAAACATTCCCAAGAGCGTATTGGCACAAAGGATCGCCCATTTCGGCCTTTTGCCGTACAATATCAAAAGCTTGCATCAAGTCAGAAAACGGCATGTCTTTTTCAAGTTCCGGACTCAGCTCACCACTGCGCAAACTCATTAAGACACCCAATGCACTTTCTTGCTGAACAGAAAGTTTTAACAGCTCTGACGCACGCTTATGGTCTACAGGAAAACCATGTCCGTCCCATACATACTTTGCACCGGACAAACAACGCGCCAACACACAGCTTGCGTCCCCATCGCCAGCCGCAGAAGCCTTTTCCAGTAAAGCAAACGCTTCCTTCCCGCGCCCGGTTCTGACATTATAATAAATATCATTTAATGCTTTCTCGACAGAGTTGCTGAAAAACAAATTTACCTGCAAATATAACTGCCCCCTTTTCCCAATGATTTTCTTTGAACCCCTGCATGCCAAACCGCAAAAGGCATGCACAAAATTCCACTCACATCAAGCTTATTCCGCAACAAAAAAGTTATATCCAAAAAATCACGCCACAAAAGTGGCGTGACCTCTGGTGCGGGTAACAGGGGTCGAACCTGCATGGATCACTCCGCTAGATCCTAAGTCTAGTGCGTCTGCCAATTCCGCCATACCCGCATATTTGCCTTATTATACCATTTAAGTATCAAAAAGTCAAATACTTATAAAAACTATGTGAATTTTCCTTTTGAAAATTCCTTGTGTTTGCATACAGTCCAAAGGCAGCGCTTAAGTCTGTTCTGCCTTTGGACTGTTTTCGCACACTCTTTATATTATACGTCAAAAAGGCCGCAGGAAAGATAACGCTCGCCTGTATCCGGCAATAAAACAACAATTGTTTTTCCCTCATTATCCGGATTTTGTGCTTGTTTGACTGCCGCCCAAAGGGCTGCACCTGAAGAAACGCCGACTAGAATCCCTTCTGTTCTTGCTGCCAAAGCAGCCATCGCATAGGCTTCCTGATGGTCTACACACATCACTTCGTCATAAACACTTGTGTTCAGGACTTTCGGAACAAACCCCGCTCCGATACCTTGAATTTTGTGCGGACCCGGCTGTCCGCCTGATAACACAGGGGAATCCTTCGGCTCAGCAGCCACAACTTTTAAGTTGGGGAGTTTTTCCTTTAAATAACCGCCTGCACCTGTAATCGTTCCACCCGTTCCCACACCTGCTACAAAGATATCAACCTGACCCTCAGTATCCTCATAGATTTCAGGCCCGGTTGAAGTTCTATGCGCCTTCGGGTTGGAAGGGTTCTCAAATTGGCCTGCCAAAACTGCACCGGGAATTTCCCCAAGCAGTTCATTTGCCCGTTCAATCGCACCCTTCATTCCCTTTTCTCCCGGAGTTAAAACCAATTCTGCCCCGTAAGCCTTCATTAAGCTGCGCCGCTCCTGCGACATCGTTTCCGGCATTACGAGAATGACGCGATATCCATTTGCGGCACCAAGTGAAGCAAGCCCGATTCCTGTGTTGCCTGAAGTCGGTTCCACAATTACGGTTCCTTCGGGCCAACAGCCTTCTTCCCGTGCATCTTGCATCATTTGCTTTGCTACACGATCCTTCACAGATCCCGCGGGGTTAAAATACTCTAACTTTGCTAAGATCTTAGCCTCCAATCCCAGCTTTTGACCGAGCCGTGTCAACTTCAATAAGGGGGTGCGTCCCACAAGCTCTTCCACCGAATGATAAATACGTCCCATTTATTTTCACCCTTTCTTTTCACCCAACCAACACTTGCTTGCAGACCAAAATTGTAAATTTTTTAGATTCTATCATAAGCACAACGCAATGTCAATTTCATTTTCAAAGCCGCAATGTTAGCTCTAGCTAACAAAGAAAGCGCAGAAAAAAATTTCCAACTATTGACAAAAATTTGACGCTATGGTATTTTATCTACAGTTAGCAAAAGATAACCACCGAATTTGATTAAAGTTAAGAGCGCATACGGAGGAAATCTATGAACTTGACACAAGCTACTGTCGGGCAAGAATATCTTGTGAAGGATATTTTTACTGATGACGAAGAGTTAAATGAATTCTTATTTACACTGGGTTGTTACAGCGGGGAACCGATTACTGTCGTTTCTCACTTGCATAAAGGCTATGTTATTTGCGTAAAAGACGGACGTTACAACATTGACGAAAGTCTTGCGCAGGCGATTATCGTTTAAGGCTTCTGCACTCCCAAGCAGAGGCTTCTTCAAAAGCATAGGTTAGTTTAAACTAACCCCAGTTCATGTACGCTAATCGTTTTAAAATGAATGATTGGTATAAATAACAGATACTTGTGAGAAAGAGGATGATTGGTATGAGAATTGCACTCGCAGGCAATCCAAACAGTGGAAAAACCACAATGTACAACGCTTTAACAGGGCGCACAGAACGGGTTGGCAACTGGGCCGGCGTTACGGTCGACAAAAAAGAGAGCCCCATCAAAAAGGCATTCTGCGGTGATCGCGAAGGGCTGATTGCAGTGGACTTGCCCGGCGCCTATTCGATGTCGCCCTTTACTTCGGAAGAAAGCATTACCAGCGCTTATGTAAAAAACGAGCGTCCGGATGCCATTATCAACATTGTCGACGCCACCAATCTCAGCCGCAGCCTGTTTTTCACAACACAGCTGCTTGAACTGGGCGTACCCGTTGTGGTAGCATTAAATAAAAGCGATATTAACCAGAAAAAAGAAACTAAGATTGATGCTTCCCTGCTTAGTGAAAAATTGGGCTGCCCGGTTGTAGAAACAATATCCACTTCTTCGGCGCATCAAGGTCTCGCTGAAGCAGTGCAGGCAGCCGCCTGTCTGCAAGGCAAAGAGCAAACCGCGCCTTATATTCAAGATGAAATTGATTTTCACGATAAGGCCGCTGTTGAGCAAGCGGATCGAAAGCGCTTTGCATTTGTGAATGGCCTTGTTTCTCAAGTGGAAACCCGCAAGGTGCAGACCTCACAACACACAAAGCAGGATAAAATTGACGCAATTGTTGCAAATCGATGGCTTGGAATTCCTATCTTTGCCGTAATTATGTGGCTGGTGTTTGATATTTCTCAATCAACTGTCGGCCCGTTTATTGCCGATTTCTTAGTAGGCTGGATTGATGCCTTCAAAGAGTGGGTTGGCACTCTTACACAGGGTGCTTCTCCGTTCTTACAGTCGCTGCTGGTAGAAGGTATCATCGGCGGTGTTAGCGCTGTTGTCGGTTTTCTGCCGCTTGTGATGGTAATGTACTTCCTGATTGCGCTTTTGGAAGATTGCGGCTATATGGCACGCGTAGCTGTTGTGATGGACCCATTTTTCAAACGTGTGGGGCTTTCCGGAAAATCTATCATCCCCATGATTATTGGTACCGGCTGTGCCATTCCCGGCGTTATGGCCTGCCGTACCATTCGCAATGAGCGTGAACGCCGCACCACTGCAATGCTCACTCCGTTTATGCCCTGTGGCGCAAAGCTTCCTGTTATTGCATTGTTTGCAGGCGTGTTTTTCAACGATGCCTCTTGGGTTGGCACTTTGATGTATTTTGTCGGCATTGTTTTAATTTTGCTTAGTTCCCTGCTGGTTTTAAAAATCACGGGTCATAAGTACCGCAAGTCCTTCTTCATCATGGAGCTTCCGGAATATAAATTGCCCAGCTTAAAGCGCGCTGTTTTTTCTATGCTCTCTCGCGCAAAGGCGTTTATCATTAAAGCAGGCACAATCATTTTAGTTTGCAATGCGGTTGTACAAATTATGCAGTCGTTTAACTGGAGCCTCCAGCTGGTAGAAGAGGGGGCAGAAAGCACATCGATTCTTGCCACAATTGCATCTCCGTTCGCTTTAATTTTAATTCCCCTCGGTTTTGGCACTTGGCAGCTTGCCGCCGCCGCTGTTACCGGCTTTATTGCAAAGGAGAACGTCGTCGGCACGCTCGCTGTTGTGTATGGCATTTCTAATTTTATTGATGTCGAAGAAAAAGTACTGACGGGAGGCGCCAATGAAGTGGCCGCCGTGATGGGGCTTTCCGCTGTGGCCGCTCTTGCTTACCTCATGTTCAATTTGTACACTCCCCCTTGCTTTGCTGCTATTGGCGCAATGAATTCGGAAATGCAAAGCCGAAAATGGCTGTTTGCCGGAATCGGCCTTCAGCTGAGCACCGCATACGTTTTGTCATTCCTCGTTTACCAGATCGGCACATTGCTTACCACAGGTGCTGTTGGGGTTGGGTTCCTCCCCGGTTTGCTTGTCGTCGCCGTTATTGTGGCCGTAATCGCTTCGCTGATCATTCGCACCAACCGTCAGATGAATACCGAATATTCTTTACATCAAAAGGTTCACGCATCTTAACCTTTTAAACCGATTTTTTTGGAAAAAATACGGCGGTTGTGATGTTTTATCACTGAGTAGAAAAAGGAGTTGCTTATCATGTTAGATTTTCTTCTTGTTGCACTGATCGCCATTTTGCTCGGAGCTGCCGTAAGATATATCATCCGCGCCAAAAAAAGCGGCGTCAAATGCATTGGGTGTTCTTGTGCCGGCTCGTGCAGTTCACACCACACTTCGTGTACCTGTTCGGGAGGATGCACCGGATGTAGTGAATGCACTCAAAAACAAGACCGTTCATCGTTGTAACGCGGTTTATTTTAAGGCTGTGTCGTACTTTTCTTAGGCGACACAGCCTTTAGTGTATCTAAAAACAGCCCTTTCCCGCCGTTCAACATCCCGCCGTGACAGATTGACAAGCGTTTTTAAAAGTAATATATTATTATAGTAACAACAATGACGCAGGCATTGAGCCCAGTCTGCGCAGAGAGGGGTTGTTTTTTATGGGAAAGACAATAGCACAGAAAATTTTAGCGGCACACCTTGTAGACGGCACACCGAGTGTCGGAAACGAAGTAGGGTTGCGTATCGATCAAACTTTGACGCAGGATGCAACAGGAACCATGGCGTACCTAGAGTACGAAGCCATGGGAATTCCCCGTGTCAAAACTGAGCTGAGTGTGGCTTATATCGACCACAACACTCTGCAAAACGGATTCATGAACGCCGACGATCATCGCTTCATCCGCACAGTTGCAAAAAAAATCGGCGTGCGTTATTCTCGCCCCGGCAACGGCATTTGCCATCAGGTTCATCTGGAGCGTTTTGCCTGCCCGGGAAAAACGCTGATTGGCTCGGACAGCCATACCCCCACGGCAGGCGGTATCGGCTGTTTAGCAATGGGAGCAGGCGGTTTAGATGTTGCCGTTGCGATGGGCGGCGGAGCGTATTATATCCCCTACCCGAAAATGGTCTTGGTTCGCCTCACCGGGGCGCTCACGCCCGGTGTCAGCGCAAAAGATATCATTCTGGAAGTGCTGCGCCGTATGACCGTAAAAGGCGGCGTTGGAAAAATCATCGAATACGGCGGAGAAGGTGTTTCTACACTGAGCGTTCCTCAGCGTGCCACCATCACTAATATGGGTGCTGAACTTGGGGCAACCACTTCGATTTTTCCGTCTGATGAAGTGACAAAAGCCTTCCTGAAAGCGCAAGGCCGCGAGCAGGATTGGATTCCCCTTTCCAGCGATGACGACGCGGTTTATGATGAAACGATTGAAATTGATCTTTCTTCTTTAGAGCCTCTGGCCGCTTGCCCGCACAGCCCGGATAATGTGAAACCGGTGAAGCAGCTTGCGATGACAAAGGTTGACCAAGTGTGCATCGGAAGCTGTACCAACTCCAGCTATACCGACCTGATGGCCGTAGCCGCTATGCTGAAAGGCCGCACAGTTCACCCGGAAGTCAGCTTATCCATTGCGCCGGGCAGCCGCCAAGTGCTTTCTATGCTGAGCGAAAACGGCGCGCTCACTGATTTGCTTCAGGCAGGCGCACGTATTTTGGAATCGGCCTGCGGCCCGTGCATCGGTATGGGACAAAGTCCCAATTCTGAAGGTGTATCTCTTCGTACCTTTAACCGCAACTTTGAGGGCAGAAGCGGAACCGCAGACGCAGGGGTTTATCTTGTAAGCCCGGAAACAGCTGCGGCCAGCTGCTTGACAGGCTATATCACCGACCCGCGCACATTGCCTCCCGTTCCGGAGCTTGCGCCCGTCGAGCACTTCCCCATTAACGACAATATGATTGACCTGCCCGCCTCTGAATCCGAGTACGAACAAGTGGAGGTTTTGCGCGGCCCGAATATCAAACCGCTTCCTCAGGCTGCACCTTTGGCAGACGAAATCTCTTTGCCTTGCCTTTTAAAAGTGGGCGACAATATCACCACAGACCACATCATGCCGGCGGGAAGCAAAATTCTCCCCTATCGCTCCAATATTCCTCATCTTTCACAGTATTGCTTTGAGGTATGCGACAAGGAATTCCCCGAGCGCGCCATGGCGGCAGAGGGCGGCTTTATTGTCGGCGGCACCAATTACGGACAAGGCTCTTCGCGTGAACATGCTGCGCTGGTTCCGCTTTATCTCGGAATTCGCGCTGTCATTGCTAAAAACTTTGCGCGTATTCACAAAGCGAACCTCGTAAACGCCGGTATTTTGCCGCTGGAATTTGATAATCCCGAAGACTATGACAAAATTTCGCTTTCCGATGAACTGCGCTTAACCGGGGTACTCAGCGGGTTGGAAACGGGCTGCGTTATTATGACCAACCGGACAGCCGGCACCGTCATTTCCTTGAAATGCGATATCAGCCCCCGTCAGGCGGCTGTCATTCGCGCCGGAGGTCTGCTCAATTACACCCGTGAGCAAACAAACCAATAATTGCTGTTGTATCGCGAACTCTTATTAAATGTAAACGGAGGAACGACCCATGTACAATATTCCGCAGGCACAGGAAAAGTTTGCCGCCCTGATTGAAGCACAGAAAAAGCGTGTTACCGCGATGCGCGAACAGGGTGACTTTGTAGATTATCAATCTTTGAATCAAATTATCATCGGCATTTGCGGCGGTGACGGCATCGGCCCGACCATTACAAAAGAGGCACAGCGTGTACTCGCCTTCTTGCTGAAAGATGCCGTGGCCCAAGGCAAGGTTGCTTTCCGCGAAATTGACGGTTTAACCATTGAGAACCGTGCTGCCCATTTAAAGGCAATTCCCGACGATGTATTGCAGGAGTTAAAGGCTTGCCACGTTATTTTAAAAGGTCCTACCACAACGCCTCGTGCCGGCGATGAATGGCCCAACATTGAAAGCGCCAACGTCGCGATGCGCAAAGAGCTTGATTTGTTCGCCAACGTGCGCCCTGTCAAAGTTCCCGAACAGGGCATTGACTGGACGTTTTTCCGCGAAAACACCGAAGGCGCCTATACCCTCGGCAGCTGCGGCTTTGAAACGGAGGACGGCATTTCGATTGACTTCACCGTTACGACAACCGACGGAACACAGCGCATTGCGGAGCTTGCTTATGACTATGCAAACCGCAACGGAAAAAAGCGGGTTTCCATCGTCACAAAAGCAAATATCGTAAAAGAAACCGACGGTAAGTTTTTGCGCCTTTGCCAAGAGGTTGCAAAGCGTTACCCTGATATTACAACCGATGATTGGTATATTGACATCATGACAGCAAAGCTGGTGGACGAAAAACGCCGCAAAGATTTCTCGGTATTTGTACTGCCCAATTTGTACGGCGATATCATTACCGACGAGGCGGCAGAGTTCCAGGGCGGCGTCGGCACAGCGGGCAGCGGCAACATCGGAAAGCGCTATGCCATGTTTGAGGCAATCCATGGCTCTGCCCCCCGTATGGTTCAGGAAGGCCGTGCACAATATGCCGACCCTTGCAGTATGCTGCGTGCCAGCGTAATGCTGCTTTCTCATATCGGATATCAAGAGGAAGCAAACAAATTGGAGCGCGCGCTTGATATCTGCATGTTTGAGGAAAAAGCTTTGACTGTAACAGGGCGCGACACCGGCTGTACCTGCAATGAATTTGGCGATTACGTCATGCGTACCATCGCTGCTTTATGATACCGAAATAAAAAGGTGGAACAAAACATGTCGACACAAAACAAAGCATCCCTTCCCGTCATTCGCCGTTTGCCGAAATATTATCGCTACATTTCCGATATGAAAAAAAATGGCGTGACAAAAATTTCATCCAGTGAATTGGCCAGAATGATGGGAACAACCGCTTCTCAAGTTCGCCAAGATTTCAACTGCTTCGGCGGCTTTGGACAGCAAGGGATTGGCTATCAAATCGACGTTCTCTGGGAAGAAATCAATCACCTTCTCTTCCACGACGGCAAACTGAACACCATTTTAATCGGAACCGGCCGTTTAGGACGTGCGATTTTCGGCTATTTAACAGCAGAAGCGCGCGGCTATCATTTGATGGCAGCCTTCGACTGCAATCCCGATGAGATTGGGAAAAAGCTCCCCGGCGATATCCCCATCAGCGATATCCGCGATTTATCCGCGGTATGCGGCGGGGTTGTCCCTGATGTTGCGGTGCTTTGTATTCCCCGTCAAAGCGCAATGCAGCTTGCGCCGAAACTGGTAGGCATGGGTATTAAGGGCTTTTGGAATTTCAGTCATTACGACCTTTCTGTTGATTACGAAGGAATTACTGTGGAAAATGTCCACTTGGGTGATAGTTTGATGACGCTCGGCTATCGCGTTAGAAACGATTGAGTTCTTTTTTAGCCATCCATTAAAAAGAGGAACCTTTTGAACTGTAAATCAGCTTTAAAAGGTTCCTCTTTTCTTTTTAGTCAGTACAAAAAACTGTCATTCATTTGAGCCAGAATCAGATTGCTCTTTTTCTTTTCCCATTGCCCGCATCATCTGCTCGGCTTGCTCCAAATTTTCTTCAATTTGTGATAAAACTGCCAAGATATGCTCTAACTCTTTCGGGGAAAGGTCTTTGCAAATGGCTTCGTCCATCACCCGAAAACCCTCGATGACTTCTTTTGCTTTTTCGCGGCCTTCCTGCGTTAAAACAATGTGATACGAGCGCCGACAGCCCGGCTTTGCTTCGCGGCGCAGCAATCCGGCCTGGGTCAAACGGTCTAATGTGCGCGACATTGTGGCCGCGTCCAAATAGCATGCATCTGCCAACTCGCGCTGTGTCATCGGCTCATGATGATATAAGTGATATAAAGCGCGCGGCTGTCCCTGCCCTACTGTTAAACCCAGCTTGACAAAATAGGGTTTCATCATTTTTCTTCTGGCGTTTTCGACAGCGTACATCATTTCTCGCAGCTGACTTTTTTTCAATGTCATTCACTCCAATTCAAATTGACCAGTGTAAAGGCTGTAATATCTTCCCTTTTGCTGTACCAGCTCTTCGTGATTTCCGCGTTCTATAATATTCCCCTTCTCCAGTACCATAATAGCCGTTGCATTGCGAATAGTTGACAAGCGATGTGCAATGACAAGCACAGTTCGATTTTCCATCAGCACGTCCATGGCCTTTTCAATCAATCGTTCTGTTCTTGTATCAACAGAACTGGTTGCCTCATCTAAGATGAGCACCGGCGGGCGCGCAACGGCCGCGCGTGCAATGGCAAGCAGCTGACGCTGTCCTTGTGAGAGATTTCCGCCGTCCGCATCTACAACTGTTTCATAGCCTTTCGGCAGGCGGCGGATAAAGGAGTCCGCATTGGCGGTTTTTGCTGCCTGTTTAATCTCATCCATCGTGGCATCCAGCCGCCCATATCGAATATTATCCGCAATTGTCCCTGTAAAAAGCTGGGTGTCTTGAATAACCATCGAAAACGAGCGCCGCAAATCCGCTTTTCGAATGTCACGGATATCAATTCCGTCATAAGTGATGCGCCCTTTTTCAATTTCATAAAAACGCCCAAGCAAGTTAATAATCGTCGTCTTTCCTGCCCCGGTTGAACCGACAAACGCAATTTTTTGTCCCCGCTTTGCATACATACTGATGTCTTTCAAAATCGGCTTACCCGGCAGATAGCCAAAATCGACGTGTTCAAAGCGCACTTCTCCGCGAACCGGAACCAGCGCTGCGCCTTCTTTGCTCGGCACCTTCCAAGCCCATATACCGTTTTGTGCCGTGCTTTCCTGTAATCCTCCGTCCGCCTTCTCTTCTGCTCGGCAAAGGGTCACTTGCCCTTCGTCCGGCTCCGCCGGGGCATCCATCATTTCAAAAATACGCTCCGCGCCTGCCAAAGCTGCCAGCAAAAAGTTAATTTGCTGTGTAAATTGATTCAGCGGCAAAGCACTTTGACGCACATAAACAAGATAAGAAGCAAGGCTGCCCAAATCAAACCAGCCTAAAATCGCAAACAGACCGCCCACGCAGGCAGATACTGCATAGTTGACATAAGACAGGCTGACAATGGCAGGCACCATCAAACCGGAGTGCGTCAAAGCATTACAGGCTGAAACACGCAGCGCTTCGTTTTTCTTGCAAAATATTTCAAAATTCTGCTGCTCATGGTTGAAGACTTTTTCTACCTTTTGTCCGCTCACCATCTCCTCAATGAAACCATTCAAATCGGCAAGTTCTTCCTGCTGTTCGCGGAAATAGCGGCGGCTTTTCTTTCCGTTTTGGCGGATCAAAAAGAACATGAAGCCCAAAAACGCTACAACAATCATCGAGAGCGGTACATTGAGCACCATCATCATAGAAATGGTTCCAACGAGAGTAAAGAAGCTTTGAATAATCATACTGAAGCTGTTATTCAGCGCTTCCTGCAATGTGTCAACATCATTTGTGAAGTGGCTCATCAAATCGCCGTGCGTATGGCTGTCAAAATAAGTGAGCGGCAATTTTTGCGTGCAGCGAAACAAATCGCTTCGGATTCTTCCCACAATTTTCTGTGCTACATGCACCATCAGCTGTGAGTACCCGTAGGTGGCGGCGGCACCCAATAAGTACATGCCCCCCATTAACACCAGCGCCCCGGCAAGTCCCTTCATGTCACCGGGCAAAATATAGCGATTGATCAGCGGCTTAAACAGGTAAGTACCCATGATGTTGGCTCCGGCGCTTACAACGACCAAAACGGCCACAACCGCCATCGTCCACTTATAAGCGCCCATATAGCGAAGTACACGCTGAAGCGCACGGCGGGTATCCTGGGGTCTTTTACTTTTCACCTTCGATCCCTCCCTGCTTTTGCGATTCACAAATTTCTCGGTATACCTCGCACTCTTCCAAAAGCTGTTCATGTGTTCCGCACGCGTGCAGATTTCCATCTGACAACACAAAAATCTGATCCGCATGCTGTACCGAAGAAACTCTTTGGGCAATGATAATTTTCGTCATATCGGGCAAATCCTGATTCATTCGCTGTCGGATGCCCGCTTCGGTTACAGTATCCACCGCGCTGGTGGAATCATCTAAAATCAAAATTTTAGGCCGCTTTAAGAGTGCGCGCGCAATGCAAAGGCGCTGTTTCTGCCCTCCCGAAACATTCACGCCACCCTGCTCTAAGAACGTATCCAGCCCTTTCGGCAGCCGATTCAAAAATTCATCTACGCCTGCAACTCGGCACGCCCACAAAATTTCATCATCCGAAGCGTTTTGATTACCCCACTGCAAATTCTCACGCACCGTGCCGGTAAACAGAAGATTCTTTTGAAGCACCATTCCGATGGCATCGCGCAAATGTGCTTGGTGATATTCCTGGACGGGGATGCCGTCGACCAATACAGTACCCTTTGTGGCTTCATAAAGCCGCGGTATCAGCTGTACCAGTGTCGACTTAGAGCTGCCCGTCTGACCGATAATACCGACGGTCTGACCCGGCTGAATATGAAGGCTGATGTTCTTTAAAACATACTCCTGAGCGCCCGATTCATATTTAAACCAGACATCTCGGAATTCCACATCGCCTTTTGTAACAACGTGACTGTCGGCCTTTGTGTCTTGAATATCGGGAACCTCATCCAAAACCTCACATACACGCACCGCCGAGGTCACAGAACGCGAAATCAGCATAAATACCGAGGAAATCATCATTAAAGAGTTGAGAATTTGCAGAACATAGCTCAAAAAACTGGTGAGCTCTCCAATCTGCATTTCTCCGCTTTGAATTAAATTTCCGCCAAACCACAAAATGCCCAAAATGGTTGCGTACATCACAAGCTGCAAAGCAGGCATGTTCATGGCAGACAGTCGAAACGCCTTTTCCGAACGAACCAAAAGCTCCTGATTTCCCTCTTCAAACTTTTCTTGTTCGTACTCGCCGCGCACATAAGCTTTCACAACACGAATGGCGGCTAAATTCTCTCGGATGACACGGTTAACTGTATCAATCGCAATTTGCATTTTGCTGTACAGCGGGCGCACACGCGTAATGATAGAAAATAAGAGCACCGCCAAAATAGGAAGCGCAACAAAAAAGACAAAGGCCAGCTTTCCGTTAATGTGAAAAGCAACGCCGGTTGCTACAACAATCATCACCGGCCCGCGAACGCCCGGACGGATTCCGGAAGAAAAAGTGTTTTGAATGTTGGCAATATCGCCCGTCATTCTTGTAATCAGCGACGGCACTCGAAAGCGGTCAATGTTAGAAAAGGAAAATGCCTGCAGTTTTCGATACTGTTCTTCACGCAGCTGTGCGCCCAAGCCCTGCCCTGCGCGGGCGCTGAACCAAGAGCTAGCAACACCTAACACCAGCGCGCACAAGGCACACACCAGCATCACAGCGCCTTTTTGCAAAATGTACGGCATATCTTGATTGGCAACGCCGTAGTCGACCATATCCGCCATAACCATCGGAACCAAAAGCTCGAAGATTGCTTCAGCCATCACGCACGCAACAGCGCCCCAAGCATAAGCTTTCCACTTACCCATATAGCGATAAATTCGTCGAATCACCTTTCTTTTTCACCCCACAGCACATTTTTGCGCAGCAAGAAAGGGCACGCTCTTTCGGCCGCGGACTTTTCACTCATCCGCCGCCGCTGTGCCCTATTATCGCCAAACGCAATAATTGTTTCTACAATTATTGTAAACTTATTGATTGTTTCTGTCAATCTAAAAACACAGCTCAAAGCTTGTATTCAAGAAAATTCTTTCGCTTTTTTTCCAAACTTTTGCGTCATTTTTCTATTTTTTTCAAAATTCTATTGAACGCTTTTTTGTATTTGTCTATAATAAAGCCATAGCGTGAAACGAAGGAGAGAATCCTGAAATTTCCTTTAGGGATTTTTTGAAAAGTAAAAACCTTCATTTTGCCGAAACAAACGCATTTGCTGATAAAAGACGCTCAAACTTCCCTGCGGATTTTCCTGCGCCTTTCGTTTTGCATCTGCGCTTTTCTTTCGCAGAATCTGTGGATTTCTTTGCTTTTTAGAAACACCCTAAAAAACGGCAAAGAGGAGAGATGATATGATTTTCAAACTGACACCTGCTTGCAAAGACTATTTATGGGGCGGCAACACCTTAAAGACCTCCTACGGAAAGAATTATGACGGCGATGTTCTTGCCGAAACATGGGAGCTGAGCTGTCATCCTGATGGCCCGAGCGTGATTTCCAGCGGCGAATATGACGGCAAAACGCTGGCAGACTATTTGGCACAGCATCCTGAAGCTTTGGGCAATGCTCCCGCTCGTTTTGAAGAATTCCCCATTTTGATTAAGCTGATTGATGCCGCAAAGGATTTGTCGATTCAGGTTCATCCCGATAATGCTTATGCAAAGGCACATGAAAATCAATACGGAAAAACAGAAATGTGGTATGTGGTGGAAGCTCAGCCCGGTGCAGGGCTTTACTACGGCTTTGAGCATGAAATTTCCGCAGAGGAATTCCGCGAGGCCATCGAGAACAACACGCTGTGTGATAAACTGCATCGTGTTGATGTCAAACCCGGTGACGTTTTCTTCATTGAAGCCGGTACCATTCACGCCATCGGTGCAGGCCTTGTAATTGCAGAAATTCAGCAGTCCAGCAATGTTACCTACCGCGTTTATGACTACGGCAGAACCGGCGCAGACGGCAAGCCGAGAGAACTTCATGTGGAAAAAGCCTGCGAAGTCACTTCTCTGCGCCCTGCAAAAAGCGACTATGACTTCGGCACACATCTGGGACAGTGCAAATACTTCACGGTTGACCGTTTGGAAATCAATGGAGAAACAACCCTTGAAACGGACGGCACCTCTTTCCACTCTCTCCTGTTCCTTTCGGGAGAAGCTGAGGTAAAGCAAGGCGGAACCTGTATTCAAGCGAAAAAAGGCGACAGCATCTTCATCGGCGCAGACAGCGGCAGCTATACCGTCAGCGGCAATGCCGTTGCCGTGTTCACGCGGCTTGAAAAACAGCGTTATCGCATCGGCATTGATTTGGGCGGCACGGGCATCAAAGCCGGTGTTGTGGATGAAAGCAACGAAATTGTAGGAATTGCCAAGCGAAAAACACTCGCTGGCCGTCCCTGGGAAGAGATTGCCAAAGATATGGCTATGGCGGCTTTGGATGCAATGGCACAGGCCGGAATTTCCACAGAAGACTGTATCTCCGTCGGTATCGGAAGCCCCGGAACCATTGATCCCCAAAAAGGCGTTGTTGTTTACTCGAATAATTTGAACTGGAACTATGTGCCTTTAGCGGATGAGATTAAAAAATATATCTCGCTTCCTGTTTACATCTCGAATGATGCCAACTGTGCCGCACTCGGCGAAGTAGTGGCCGGAACTGCAAAGGGCTGTCAGAATGCTGTGCTTCTCACGCTTGGAACCGGTGTCGGCGGCGGCGTTATTTTAGACGGAAAAGTGATGGAGGGCGGCGTCGGCGGCGCAGAGCTGGGCCACACCACCTTAATCGCAGGCGGAGAGCTTTGCACTTGCGGCCGCCGCGGCTGTATTGAATGCTACGGCAGTGCAACCGGCTTAATTCGAGAAGCCAACCGTGCAGCAGATGCACACCCCGATTCCCTTTTGGCTTCTATGAGAGAAAAAGAGGGCGAAATGAATGGCCTGATTCCTTTTGAAGCGATGAAACAGGGCGATGAAACCGCAAAAGCTGTTGTAGATCAATACATTGAATGGCTGGGCGAAATGGTGACAAACTTCATCAATATTTTCCGCCCGGAAATGGTTTTGCTCTCCGGCGGTATTTGCGGACAAGGAAAGGTATTGACTGATCCCCTCAATGCCTATGCTGAAAAATATGCCTTTGCCGGAAAACGCATTTTCATTCCCCCTGTACTGATTGCAAAGCTCGGTAACGATGCCGGTATCATCGGCGCTGCAAATTTGGGCTGATCGTTAATAAAAGAAACAAGAGATACCCCCGGCTTTGCCGGGGGTATCATACTATTAAAATCAATATTTCCCCGGCGAATCTCGATAGAGTGATGATATATCGCCTCATTTGGGGCAAAAGAAAATCAGGAAAACGTTTGTGATTTCCTTCTCGGTGGCAGCGCCGATGAGTGCCGGGTATTCCGTTTTGAAAGTTGGGGAGAGGTTGACACCATAACGGAAAGTTTGGCAAACCGCGATTTTCCTCTCTATCATTTGCTTTTATCGATTATAACCGTATCAAAAAGAATACTAATACACTCAAAAGTATCATTACCATACCCATTATGATGAACATTTCACAGGCAAAGCTTTTTAAGATTGGTCTTTCAACATAACACTTTTTAGGATGATTGGGATTATAATAAACTGCCATTTTGCTGCCGATGGGCCACAACTGCTCTGCAAGTTCACGTAAATTTGCAATAGGCCCGGTTTTCACATGCCGCCAGCCTTTTTCGTCTTCATAAGCTTCTGATTTTACGGATATGTGTAATCCGAATATTTTTGTTATTTTAATTCCACAAAATTTTTTCTTTGTTTTGTAACAACTCCCATTCACAAAGTACTCAACGATCGGATACATTTTTCCGTCTCCCGGAAATCCATATCCTTTAACAATGCCGTCCGTCTGCTCTGTACACAATTGACTCTGCCTTTTTACAGTAATATTGAGAATAACTCCGAGCAAAACTAATATGATACCAAGACCTCCAACTGTTATCAATTCTAACCATGCAATTTGTATTTCAGACAAAGCGTTTCTCTCCTTAAATTCTCATTTTTGTCGACTGCATTATACTTGATACTTTCAGAAAAGTACAGTAAGGTTACAAAAGGGTCGCCGGCGCAATCCATGACAAGGAAAGCGCAGCGTCTCCTGTAATGATCTGAATCAGACCGCAATCAAATCCGCTTTCCTCAACAACCAGTAAAGGGCGCTGTCATGCTTCACAACACCCTGCTCCTGTCTGATTGTTCGGTTGTTTTGACTTGCCCCATTTTCCACTGACCTAAAAAATTGATTTTACCGTTTTTTTATAGCAAGCGTACTTCTTGCCTTTATTTTGCTTTTTTACAGAAAATCCCCCCTGATGCCAAAAATTCAACTGCATCAGGAGGGATTTTTCATCGTTTCTTTTTATTAGGTGCGTTTTGCATAAACTGCCGAAGATTTTTTCCTCTTTCTCTCGCCTTCTTTCACATTAACGGCGAGCACTTATCGCTTTCATCTAAAAGCTTACAGAACCGTTGTGCTGGAATTTCCGGCCATTTTGTAGGCAGACGGTGCGCCTTGCGAACGCGCTGTCACCAAAATCGTCGGAACTGCACCCACTAACAAAAACACATAAACAAGCGCTAAGTTTCCATAGTAATTGGCAGCTTCAATCACTTCGGCTTGTAACAGTTCCGGAATGGCTTGATAGCTGATGAAAAGATCTTCGTCAAATTCTCTGGCAACTAAGATGGCCCAATCCAGCCTGTCGGCGACATAAGTCATAAACAGCATAAGTATAACAGAAATCACAATTCCTTTTGTTGTTAACTTCCCTCCCAAAAGAGCGTATCCTTTCAGCGTACAAATCGCCATCACCAAGCCGGAAATAGCTGCAACATATCCAAGCTGGCTTACAACTACAATGCAAAGAGCACCGATTAAAGAGCCTACGAGCGCCCCGACAAAGCCCGCAACGGCATTTTCCTTTTTAGCTGCCGCCGCATGGGTTGCAGCTTCCAGTTCCTGCTGCAAATTGGCAAAGCAGTCATCACATACACATAAATACCGATCTGCAACATTAACGGGCGACATCACACCTTCTTTGCCGCACACTTGACAACAAGCAGCAAAGTTATTTTGCTGCAAAAATGCAATTGTGGAATGGAGCGCCCCCTCCACTCTTTCTGCCAGCTTTGCCGCCAATAATACGTTTTTGGGGTAGACAATAATGCAATTATTTTGCTGTTCGATCTTTGCAGCATCCGGCATATCTGCGGCTGCCTGTTTCAGCTGCTCCGGTGTCAGCTGCGGCCCTCGGACAGCAACTGCTATTTTTACGATCGTCGGATGGGATACATCCGACGCATAAATCAGCACCTCATACCCTTCTTTTGTACCGTAGAGCACACCGCTTGTTTCATCAATTGCAAAGCCAAGTTTTGCAGCAACCGGCTGATATACTCTTGTGTTTTTAGCCATTCTCTTTTTCTTTCCTTTCCACAGTCCTATGATTTATCTTTTCTGAAACACCCAGCAAGTTCCCCTTACTCCACAGCAGAAAAGACGGGCAGCACAAAGCTGCCCGCCTCTTTGTGTTTATTCCGTATTCGAATTAGTACGCAATGCCTTCTGCCATCATCGCCTCAGCAACTTTCTGGAAACCGGCTACGTTCGCGCCAATCAACAGATTACCTTCAGCACCGCACTCTTTCGAGGCTTCATAAGCGTTGTGGAAGATATTTTTCATAATATCTTTCAAGCGCTCGTCTACCTCTTCAAAGGTCCATGACAGACGCAGAGAATTCTGGCTCATCTCCAAACCGGATGTTGCTACCCCGCCCGCATTAGCTGCCTTAGCCGGGCCGTACAGAACACCGTTAGCAAGGAAATATTCCACAGCTTCCGGCGTAGAAGGCATATTTGCACCTTCACATACCACCTTACAGCCATTGGCAACCAACGTTTTTGCACTTGCCTCATCCAACTCGTTCTGGGTAGCGCACGGCAGAGCAATGTCGCAGGGAATCGTCCAAATGCCGGAGCAGCCTTCGTGATACTCCGCTGTGGGAACCTCTTTTACATACTCAGAGATGCGTGCGCGGCGCTCCAGCTTAATATCCTTCACAATGTCTAAGCGGATGCCGTCCTTATCATAGATATATCCAGCGGAATCGCTCAGCGCCACAACCTTAGCACCGAGCTGCACTGCTTTTTCCGTAGCGAAAATAGCAACGTTGCCGGAGCCGGAAATAACGACCGTTTTTCCCTTAAAGCTATCTTTGCGCATGCAATTCATTGCTTCTTCGGTGAAGTAGCACAAGCCGTATCCAGTTGCCTCAGTACGCACCAAGCTTCCGCCGAATGCAAGGCCCTTTCCGGTTAAAACACCGCTGTACTCATTGCGCAGGCGCTTATACTGGCCGAACATATAACCGATTTCACGTCCGCCGACACCGATATCACCAGCCGGCACGTCTGTAAACTGACCAATATGTTTGGACAGCTCCGTCATAAAGCTCTGGCAAAAGCGCATGATCTCCATATCAGACTTACCCTTAGGGTCAAAATCGCTGCCGCCTTTACCGCCGCCCATGGGCAGGCCCGTCAAGCTGTTTTTGAAGATTTGTTCAAAGCCCAAAAACTTTACCACAGATGCACAAACGGAGGGATGCAGACGCAAACCGCCTTTATAAGGGCCGATTGCACTATTAAACTGCACGCGGAAACCGCGGTTTACATGCACATTGCCTGCATCATCTACCCAAGGCACGCGGAACTGAATAAAGCGCTCCGGCTCAACCAATCGCTCCAGCAAGCCGGCCTTTTCGTACTCCGGGTGCTTTTCTACTACCACTTCCAGGCTTTCCAGCACTTCCCTTACTGCCTGCAAAAATTCCTTTTCGCCGGGGTTGCGCTGCTCCACCTGAGCGTAAACACGCTGCAAATACTCGTTTTTGAACATAATGATACTTTCCCCTTTCTGTGTCAAGCCTAGGCTGTAATCTTCAGTTAAGCGCTTGCCTGTAAAAAATCAAAATTTTCATCTTTTTCCGCGGAAAATGATATCTGGTGCTTAAAAACGCTCGAAATCTGCAACGGATTTCTGCACTTTTGCCCCTGTATTCCTGCAGTTCCTACGAAAAATTGATGGATTCCTTTGTTTTTACAAGCGCCCTAAAAATTACCTCTTAACATAAAAATTATAAACGCTTCTTTTCTCAAGTTCAAGTGTTAAAGTAAGAAAAAATATTTTTTTGCTTCTATTGTTACAAAAAAGCGCAACAAAAACACATTTTAAAGACACTTTTCAGCGTTATTTCTGCAACAGCTTTTCTTTTTTGGAGGATTCTTGCAACTCTATTTTTACCGGTTAAAACAAAAACACGGCCAGAAATCCAGCAAAAATTTCTGACCGTGCTTTCATTGCAAAACCGATATCCTTCATTTATCACATATTATGCAAGCATCAGAACCCTTACCACCAGCATACAGATAACGCCTGGTGCGCCAAGCACAACAGCGACAAATGACGTAAAATAATTCAGCGAAAGCGTTACACCCGTGTACCCCGCCAAGAGATTCACAGCAGCAAATGCACCCAAGCCCAATGTAGCTTGTGTGGCCGCTGTGCGAAACGGATGTTTCGTTTTCTTCAAAACGGCTAATACGGCAATCAAACTGATTACCGCCAAAAACAGCGCGAGTGTTTGTACAAAAATCATACCGATCACCTCGCTCTATTTCTATGCGGCATTCTCCCGCATTATTCGGACAAGGCATCGTCCACAACGTCATTTTGTGTAAGCACAAAATCAATATTGCCCGAAGGAATATCCGCAGCGGCCAGCTGCACACGAAGCGTATCGCCCAATCGCCACACTTGCCCGGTCAAAGGATCTGACAAAGAAATTCCCTCGGTTAACGTTAAGGCATGCTCACTTAAAGCATCGCTGCGCAAAAGCCCTTCCACCGTATTCTCCAGCTGCACATACAGCCCATAATGCGTTACGCCGGAAACAACGCCCTCAAAGCACTCTCCAACATGAGGCTTCATTGCCTCAGCCTTATAGCAGTCGGAAATATCGCGTTCGGCATTCATTGCCGCTTGTTCGCGTTCGCTGGATTGGATAGATGCCTCCTGCACAAAGGCAGAAAACTTCCGCTGTAAACTTTCTAAGGAAGCGCCTTTCACATACGCTGATAAAATGCGATGAATTGCAAGGTCCGGATAGCGCCGAATCGGGGAGGTAAAATGCGTATAGTCTGCAAGGGATAACCCATAGTGTCCGGTAGGATTCGGCTCATACTTTGCCTTCGCCATCGTGCGCAGCACATTGGTGTGAACCACCCGCTCCAAACTGGTGTGGCGCGTTTGCTCCAAAAGCTGGGCCAACTCCCACGCACTCGGTTCCTCTTGAAACGGGACCTCCAAACCGCAGGAAATAAGCAAATCGGACAGCGCATCCACACGCTTTGACTGCGGCGCAGAATGGGTGCGATATACAAAGGGCAGCTGCGCGCGGCGCGCAATGACAGCGACACTTTCATTCGCAAGCACCATAAACTCTTCAATCATGCGCTCTGCAACGCCGCGCACTCGTTTTTTCACCCCGGTGCAAACGCCCTTTTCGTCGAGCACAAATTTTGCCTCTTCCGATTCAAAATCCATTGCGCCGCGCGCCGTATGCAAAGCCGCAAGTTTTTCATAAATTTCATACAGCACTTCAAGGTCGCTTTCTACTTCACGGTATTTTTCTTTTTCTTCCGGGCGCGCTGTTTTGTCAAACAGGCGATTGATTTCCTCATATACACCCTTTAGGCGCGAGCGGATCACGGTTTTTTTCAAAACCGCATTGGTTACACGCCCAGCGTGGTCTAAATCCATCAAGCAGGAAAAAGCGAGCCTGTCTTCCTGTGGGTTTAAGCTGCAAATTCCGTTGGATAACTGTTTGGGCAGCATAGGAATCACGCTGTCTGCATAATAAACAGATGTTCCGCGTTTCATCGCCTCTTCGTCTAAAGCACTGTGCGGTTTCACATAATGGCTGACATCCGCAATGTGCACACCAAGTCGGTAGCCATACGGCGTTCGCTGTGCGCTGACGGCATCGTCAATGTCCTTTGTATCAAACCCGTCTATGGTAAAAATCACACTGTCGCGCAAATCAAGGCGGCCTTGTATCTCTTTTTCCGTTACTTGCGCCGATTGCAGCGCTTTTGCTTCTTCCTTCACCGGCTGCGGGAAACGCGGTTCAATTCCTTGTGCGTAAAGCAATGCACGCGCGCAGTGTGCGGCACTTTGGGCACACCCAAAGCGGACGGTTACAACTGCGCGGTGATCTTCGTAAGCCGAACCGCGTTCGACTAATTCCACGGCTACTTTTTCTCCGCAAAGTGCCTCGCCAAGGCCGTTCTTTTTCAAGAAAATAGGCACTTGGGGGCAGTCATCCGGAATAAATACAATTCTGCCATACTCTTCCCGCAAAATTCCGGTAAACTCTCTTCGTTCTTTGATGACAGCAAGCACTTTTCCCTCCCTGCTTCCTCCTGAGCGGGTATTCTTGGAAACATGAAGGGAAAGCGTATCGCCCGGCATTGCCCCTTGCAAAAAACGCCCCGGGATAAAAAACTCTTCCTGCGTTTCAAGTGCTTTTGCAAAAGCAAAGCCGCGGCCCAGTTTTACAACTATCGCTTGTACACCATGATACAAATCAGTTAAATAATACTTTCCATCCTTTTTGAGCACTTTCTTCTTTTTTTCAAGATCATCCAAAATATGTGCTACTTTTTTAGGATTACCCAAATGATTTTTGAGCATTTTCAGACTTTTTTCGCCTTCTGAAAGCTGTTGAATCACCTTTGTTTTTAAACTCATGTTTCCCCCTCCTTCATTTCCTGCGCGCAATCCGTAAAGAGACGCCGCATGAATATAATCATTTTTAAATAAGAAACCCGCCCTGCAAGCGCCGGGCGGGTTTAAAACATTACGCTAAATAAATGCTGAACACACTCACAAGTACCGCCAATACAAAGAAGGCAATACCGGCATATTTCGTGTACTTAGCCAGTACGGAACTACCCATGCGTCCGCGGTTATCTTCCACCATTTCGCCGCCGCCAATCACGCCGGACAAGCCACGGCCCTTGGATTCCTGGCTCAATACTAAGAAAATCAAACCAATGCAGCAAAGAATCAGCAAAACGCCGCCGATAATTTCAAAAATGCCCATTAATGAAACCTCCAAAACTTTCAATACAGTGTTTATTATATCACGAATCTTGCAAAAATCAAGATTTCCTCTAAAAAACTTCGTTCCTTTTCAAGACAGCACTCACGCTGCAAGGCCGGTGGCATTTTCACTCGCAAATTGCAGCGCACCCTGCGCATCCACATAAGCAATTATATTGCCTTGCAAGTCGGTTCGGTAAACGCTTGCACTCACCGATTCAAACGCGCGTAAAGCTGCCTCGTGCGGATGTCCATAGTCATTATCCTTTCCGCAGCTGACAACAACAGCCTTCGGCTTTATCGAAGAAACAAACGCCCTGCTGTTGGAAGTATATGAGCCGTGATGACCCGCTTGAAAAAGATCAGCGGATAAATCGAGGCCTGTTTCCAGCGCCAGATTCTCAACAGGGCTTTCCCCATCGCCGGTAAATAAGCACGAAACGTCCGAAGCCGCAAACTTTAAAACAGGCGACAAATTGTTAAGATTGTCATCTACCACACTGGCCTGCAAAACATGCACAGCAGCCTGTCCCACATGGTACACCTCTCCTGCCTGCATCGTTCGCATCGGCACTTGTTCCTGCTGTGCTGTTTTCAGGATTTCTTTCACCTGTGCCGATTGGTCCGATTCCTCTGGAAGCATCGGCAGCAAAAAGGTTTCCACATCAAATGAAGTGAGAATATCCTCCATTGCGCCGATATGGTCTGCGTGCGGATGAGTCATGACCAAATAGTCCAGCTCCTGCACGCCTGCATTTCTTAGGTAATAGAGCAATTCTTCGCTGTCTGCTGCGAGCCCCGCGTCAATCAATGCAAAGTGTCCGTTATCTTCCAACAAAGTGGCATCTGCTTGCCCCACATCGATAAAATGGATGCGCGTAACAGCCCCTTCACTGCTTTCGAGCGCATAAGATGTCGGCCAAAGGTTTGTTTCACGGAACACATCGCTCCATGACGGCACCGGCCAGCCGCAATATTCCCCCAGGCATAAAATTGTCGAAACAATTAAAACAATTCCGGCCAAAACAGGCGAACTGCGCTTACGCAAACGCCAAAGCTTATTTAAAAGCGCTTTTTCTTCTTTGAATGTCTGGCGGCGGTATTTCTTGCGCGGCATGGCTGAACACCTCGCTTCCTCCGCTGCGCATTCTCCACTTGCTCTTGGTAAGACGGCAAATGAATTTCAATCGTTTTTTCACGCTTTTTCATACGCACCTGCGCAGGAATCAAAAGCGGAATTAAATCCTCTCGATGCGTCAGCTTTAACGCTTGGTAGACGCGCTGTGCGTTCTTGGGCTCATAATACTGCAGCAGTGCGCGCTGCATCGCCTTTTCCTCGCGGTCTTTTGCAACGTAAACCGGTTTGAGCGTATAAGGGTCGAGCCCGGTATAAAACATGCAGGTAGAAACCGTACCCGGTGTGGGGTAAAAGTCCTGCACCTGCTCAGGCTTCATGCGGTGGCGATAAAGATATTCTGCCAAAATGACAGCATCTTTCAACGTACTTCCCGGATGACTGCTCATCAGGTACGGCACTAAATACTGCTTTTTGCCGGCCTTTTTAGAAAGCTCGTAAAAGCGTTTCGAAAAACGATTAAACACTTCGACAGGCGGTTTTCCCATGTATTTCAGTGTATTAGGTGCACAGTGTTCGGGCGCCACTTTCAGCTGGCCGCTGACGTGATGCTCAACGAGCTCTCGGAAAAAGCTTTCATCGCGGTCTTCCATCAAATAGTCATATCGAATGCCGCTTCGAATAAAAACTTTTTTCACCTTTGGCAGAGCGCGAAGACGACGTAAAATTTTTAGATAATCGGAATGATCTACCAATAATTCCGGGCAAGCCTTCGGTGCAAGGCAATGCTTGCCTCCCATGCACATTCCCTCTCTTCCCTGCTTTTTGCAGCTGGGCAGGCGGAAATTTGCCGTCGGGCCGCCAACATCGTGAATATAGCCTTTAAATCCCGGCATCTGTGTCAACTTCTCCGCCTCGCGCACCACGCTTTCCTCGCTTCGACTGGTAACTCTTCTGCCCTGATGCATTGCAATGGCGCAAAAATTGCATCCGCCGAAGCAGCCGCGGTTGTGTGCAATGGAAAACTCAACTTCTTCAATGGCAGGAATGCCTCCCATTGCTTCATAGGAAGGATGGTAACGTCTGGTAAACGGCAGTGCGTAAACAGCATCTAGCTCCCGCCGTGTTAAAGGCTTTGCCGGAATATTTTGCACAAGATAGCGCTCTGTCTGCTTTTGCACGACGATTTTGCCGGAAACCGGGTCTTGCTGATCCATCTGAATTCGGCACGCCTTTGCATAAGCCGTTTTATCCGCCTTGACTTTTGCATACGAAGCGCACTCTTCGTATTCGGAAGGAAGTTCTTCAAAACTGCAAAGGTAGCATGTCCCGGCAACATCTCGAATGGTTTCGATGGGTTCGCCGGAAAACAAGCGGCGCGCAATTTCCACCGTTTGATGTTCGCCCATGCCGAAACTAATCAAATCGGCGCCGCTCGCCTCGGCAATACTCGGCATAACACTGTCTGTCCAGTAATCGTAATGCGCGAAACGGCGCAGGCTTGCTTCCAAGCCGCCTAAAATAACCGGAACGTCCGGATAAGCTTCTTTCGCCATTTTGGTATAAACGGTTGCACAGCGGTCCGGCCGCTTTCCTGCTACACCGCCCGGCGTATATTCGTCCTGCTTGCGCCGAACTTTTGCAACCGTATAATGCGCCACCATGCTGTCAACGTTGCCGCCGCCGATGAAAAAGCCGTATTTCGGTTTTCCGTATTCTTTCATGCTTTCGCAGGAAGAATAGTCCGGCTGACTGATAATGCCCACACGATAGCCCTCATGTTCCAACACGCGGCTGATAATCGCCGCACCAAAACTGGGGTGATCCACATAGGCGTCGCCCGTGACGAGAACAAAATCTACTTCCTGCCAGCCGCGTTCGGTCATATCGGCGCGGCAAAGAGGCAAAAACTCAAATCCCATACACACTACCTTTTCTGTTTCTCTGCGCTTACGTTTCCTGCGCCTCACGATTCATGCGCATTTCAATCCAATCTTGACGAGTAATCAATACTTTACGCGGCTTTGCGCCCTCATAAGGGCCTACAATCATATCGCGCTCCATTTCATCAATCAAGCGCGCGGCTCTTGCATAGCCCAGTTTGCAGCGCCGCTGCACCAAGCTGACAGACGCTTGCCCGGCATCAATAACCGCTTCCACGGCACTCTCATACATCGGATCTTCATCGTCGTCCTCGTCCGATGAGCCGCTCGAAACACTCTCTTTCACGGCGCACTTATCCATTTCCGCAATCATTTCTTCGTTATAATTCGTGTTGGCATGCTTCTTAATGAATTCGATAACGTCGCGAATTTCGCTCGAACGCACAAACGTACCTTGAATACGAACCGGCTTATTCACACCGACAGGCATATACAGCATATCGCCGTTGCCAAGCAGTTTTTCTGCGCCGCCGGTGTCCAAAATCGTGCGGCTGTCAATCTGACTCATTACTGTTAAGCCAATGCGCGATGGAATATTTGCTTTGATCAAGCCCGTAATGACATCAACCGAAGGACGCTGCGTTGCAATAATTAAGTGCATGCCTGCCGCGCGCGCCTTTTGCGCAATACGGCAGATGTAGTCCTCCACTTCTTTTCCGGCTACCATCATCAAATCAGCCAGCTCGTCAATTACAATAACAATATAGGGCAGCGGCTCCAATGTTGCATTTTCTTTTGCCAAAGCGTTGTATTCCTCAATATTAGGAACACCGTTCTCTGCAAGCAGATGATAGCGCTTTTCCATTTCGGCTACGGCGGCACCGAGCGCGCCCGCCGCCTTACGGGGCTCTGTAACAACAGGCATCAAAAGATGCGGAATTCCATTATACTGCGCAAACTCCACCATTTTCGGATCAATCAAAATCATGCGCAGTACCTGCGGGGAACAGCGGTAGAGCATACTCATGATGATGGAGTTGGTGCAGACCGACTTACCCGAACCGGTTGTTCCCGCAATCAGCAAGTGCGGCATCTTGGCAAGGTTTCCTACTTGACAGTTACCTGCGATATCTTTACCCACGGCAAAGGTCAACGGCGCTTTGCTTTTGGCAAAGCTGGGCGCCTCCAAAATGCTCCGCAAAGTAACAGTTGTTCTGGTTTTATTTGGAATTTCAATACCAACCGCTGCTTTGCCGGGAATCGGCGCTTCAATACGCACACCACCCGTGGCCAAATTCAGGGCGATATCATCGGCAAGCCCTGTAATGCGGCTGATCTTTACACCCGCGAGCGGCTGAAGCTCGTAACGAGTCACGGAAGGGCCGCTGCTGATGCCAAGCGGCTTTGTCTTAACGCCAAAGCTTTCCAAGGTTTTCACCAAAAGATCCGCATTATGCATCAATTCTTCCTGCATATTCTGCGTATCGACCGGCTCCGCTTTTTGGAACAAATTCAGCGGCGGATAAACGTAGTCATCCGCATCCTCTCGCGCAGGTTCTGTCACATTTTGGCTGTTTTCCTGCGCCAGTTTTTCCTCTTCCGCATCAACCGCCTGCTTAACAAGCGTTTCCAGCGCACGACTGGGCGTTGATTCCAACGTTTGGGCAGGCATACTTTTTTGAGGCTCAATAGGCGCATTGACAGGTTCCGGCGTCGCCGTTAACTCGACCGGAGCGGGCTTTGCAACCTCCGGTACTGCGGGCGAGCTTGCCTGCCGGGGCGGTACGGGAACCGGAGTGACATCTTGTCCGCCCGCAGCAAACATGCCAAAGGTTCCTCCCGGCCCGATGACCGGTTTTTCCTGCCCATGGTTTGTGATGGCCGACGGCGAGGGTCCATCGTCCAATGCAATATCAATCACCGCATTTTTTCGCTTTTTCTTTGCCATGGCACCGGCAAACGCTTGCGCGTCCATTCCGCTCTCCTGCTGCGCTTTCCGCTCCTGCCGAATTTGCGCGGCGCGCTCCGCTCGTTCTACGCTCTCCTGTGCACGCTTATCTGCGCGTGCTGCCGATTGAATGGTGTGGATATCCCGCGCGTTCTGCGCATGACGCGCTAAAAAATGGTAAAGCTGTGCAGGTGTGGTTTGTGTCAGAACCATAACCCACAGAATTGTCATCAAAACCAAGAGGATATTGGCTGCAGGGCGGCCGCACAGCGCTGTTAAGCTCCAGCCAAGTACAGCGCCCAATACGCCGCTGCTCATCGGCCAAGAAACACTTGCAGCCTGCGCATGCAGCTGTGCAATTCCTTCAAAAAAATTACTCGAAGGCTCGCTTTTTGAAAAGACGAAAAAAATTCCGCACAATAATAATACGGAAATCAGGAATTTAATGGATTTTTTAATAATAGGAAGCCCCACAACCACTCTTAAAGCTAAATAGATCAAAATTGGGCCGAGCACATAGGCTCCGACACCAAAAATGCCGAAAATTACGTTAGAGCGAACCCAAGCCCAAACGGAAGCTCCCTTTACGAAAACCAGCGCTAAAACAACAACAGCGACGCCGAAAATGAAAATACTCCACTCCGGCGCCAAGTCTGCTGCCGGCTTTACAGCGGTTTGTTTTGTCGTTTTTTTCTTTGTGCTGCTCTGCGCACTTTTCTTGCCTGTTTGCTTTTTTGTTGCCATTCCTGTTTTACAAGCCCCTTTTCCCGGTGATCCGCTTTGCGGCTGCCGTAAAATATCGGGTGCCGAAGAGATAACGCTGTTTTTCCCTTCGACACGGTTCATCTTTTCTGAAACTGCATATTTCATCAGCGCTGCACAAGCAAAAGGACAGCTTTTTCACTTCACGTCCTGCGATTTCCCGCTGTGAAAAGATGGACATTATTTTTTATAATACCACCAAATTTCATCGGAAACAATCCTTAAATTAAAAAACTGATGAATTTTGTCATTTTCCTTGTGATTCAATGCTCTGATAGAGAAACCGCATCGCATCACTCAAACCTCCCAATTCATCAATCAAACCTTCCTGTACCGCGCTTTCTCCGTCCAAAACACTGCCCACATCCATCACCAGCTCACCCGTGTGCATCATCAGCTCTGTAAAACGCGCCGCACTGATGTGTGAATGGCGCGTGACAAATCCGGTAATACGCTGCTGCATTTGTTCAAAGTAACGCATGGTCTGCGGCACGCCCAAAACAAGGCCCGCGTGGCGTACGGGATGCACTGTCATCGTCGCGGTGGGTACAATAAAGCTTCGCTTTGCGGCTACGGCCAGCGGAATTCCTATGGAGTGTCCGCCGCCAAGCACCAAGGTTGCCGTCGGTTTATGCAGTCCGCTGATGAGCTCGGCAAGCGCAAGACCGGCTTCGACATCGCCGCCCACCGTGTTTAGAATCACCAAAAGACCCTCAATGTTGGGATCTTCTTCAATGGATACCAACTGTGGAATCACATGCTCATAACGCGTTGTTTTTTGATCCTGCGGGGCAAGAGAATGACCCTCAATTTGTCCAATCACCGTCAAGCAATGGATGGCATGTCTGCCTTTGGTTTTCAAAACGCTGCCGGTTTCCAACATATACTCCTTTTCCATCTCTTGTTCACTGATATTCTCAGGCTCTTTCGTTTTCTCACTCTTCTTCGACATTGCTCTCATCCTTTCTCTCGTATCTTAGGTGCATTTTGCAAAAATCGGGAATTTATTTTTTGCAAAACGCCTTTGAAAGAACAGCCTTTTTATAAAGCATTTGTCCTCGTTTTATGCTTGACCGCAAGAAAATACTTTATACAGTCTTGCTCATTTTTCCTCTTTGCAGTACAATAAAAAAGGTTTCTTTTGCCACAT
The DNA here is from genome assembly GCA_019119935.1 of Candidatus Ruthenibacterium merdavium. Classification (GTDB taxonomy): domain Bacteria; phylum Bacillota; class Clostridia; order Oscillospirales; family Ruminococcaceae; genus Ruthenibacterium; species Ruthenibacterium merdavium. The sequence continues at coordinate 70,476 of DWWA01000054.1, forward strand.
TAAGCTGTCTTACACCTTGTCCATCAGAGAAAGCAGGTGTTATTTTTGAGTCTATACTTAAATGTGATCGGAACTGCTTTTTTCGTGTTTCCGATTTTAGCCTTTATTTTCACAATTCCTTATTTAATTTTTCAATACAAAACGTTTGGGGCTATTCCCTTGCTGCGTTCCGCCATTCTTTATTCGTTTATTTTATATTGCTTAACGGCTTACTTCCTAGTGATTTTGCCCCTGCCATCGCGTGAGTCCGTGGCAGCGATGACTTCTGCGCGGTACAATTTGGTCCCCGGGTCCGGCTTAATCTCTTTCTGGCGGAATAATCATCTTTCTTTCCGTGATATCGACTCCTACATCCGCCTTTTTTTCAGTCCTGCCATGCGGGAAATTCTGTTCAATGTCTGCATGCTGTTTCCTCTTGGGGTATATCTGCGCTATTACTTTAAATGTAAAATGGGGCTCACCGTTCTGCTCGGATTTTTGATGAGCTTGTTTTTTGAGCTCACACAGCTTTCCGGTCTTTACGGGATTTATCCCCGGCCTTATCGCCTTTTTGACGTTACCGACTTGCTGGATAACACCTTTGGAGCATGGCTCGGATACTTATGCACCCCCATTTTTTGTTTTTTCCTTCCCTCTCGAGAAGAGCTGGACATGCGCGCCTATCAAAAAGGACAGAAAGTGCCTTTTTTGCGTCGAGTTTTTGCAGCGGTGATTGATTGGCTGGCTCTGATTGTTTTTTATGTTGCAATAGAGTCGGTCGGCACCGAAGTTTTCCCTGTTTTGCGTCAAATGCAGTGGCTCAAGCCGATCATCATGTCTTGTTCTGTTTTAGTTTATTTCGGCTTTTTTCAATGGCTGTGCCGCGGATATACCGCCGGAAAACTGTTTTTGCATCTGCGCTTAGTAGACCGGCTTGGAGGGCGTCCAAAGCTTTGGGCATGCTGCGCAAGATATGCGCTTTTATATGGGCTCGTACTGCCTGCACCCTACTATGCCATGTCGTTTTTAGACGCTGCCAGTTTTTTAGACAGCGGTTCGCTGGAAATTGCGGGAACTGCATTCCTTTCAGCCTTGTTTGCCGGGGTAGGCTGTGTATTTTGTGCCGAAACTGTGGCAAAACTTCTAGGCAGTGAAAATGAATATTTATATGGGAAAATCACCTCGACAAGAATTATCAGCACCATCAAAATTCCTGAATTTGCAGCGGCTTTCGAGAGTAATGTTTCAGAGAATAGCAATAATGGCTCAGAATCTTAATTGCTGTGGCCTGTTCTTCGTGCCTATGCTGTAAAAGCACTCTCCGGGTAAACAACCGAACTTGTTTTATGATCAAGACGGCGGCTTTCAAGGTGCAAAACTGACGTTGATTCATACGCTATTTGCCTTCATTTGCATCTCGATGCTTCCAAGAAAAGCACAGGAGCTTCTCTGTTTTGAAAAGAAACGAAAATAAATTCATTTTTCTCCTTGATTGAATTGAAAAATATTCCATTTTATGGTTTAATAAACATGTTGACACCTGTTTTTATAAGGAGGCTGTCTATGAAGTGCGGTGTTTCTACTGCTTGCTTTTATCCGGAAGAAACCCTGCAAGGGCTTTCCTGTTTAAGCAATTTAGGCGTTTCATGCGTCGAAGTGTTTTTAAATACCTTTTGCGAGCTTTCATCGGAATACGCCAATCGAATCGGCCTTTGTCTGCGGCAGAATAATATGCATATTTCGGCGCTTCATCCTTTTACCAGCGGCATGGAAACGTTTTTCTTTGCTACGGACTATCCCACTCGAATTGAAGACGGCTACACTCTTTATCGCCGTTATTTTTCTTTTTGTCAAATGCTTCATATTCCGCGTTTTGTGTTTCACGGCATGCATAAAGGCATTAATTTTCCTTTCGAGCGTTATGCCGAGCATTATCTCCGCTTGCGGGAGATGGCCCGCGGTTTTGGAGTGGATTTTTTACAGGAAAACGTTGTACGCTGTGCCTGCTGCTCCACAAACGCAGTCACACGCCTTCGGGAATTGACACGCGGGGATGTCGGCTTCGTGCTGGATGTCAAGCAAGCGCGCCGCGCCGAAGTTTCTCCCCTTGCAATGTTGGAAGCAATGGGAACAAACGTGGAACATCTGCATTTAAGCGATTTTACAGAAACTTGTGACTGCACGGTTCCAGGTACAGGCGCAGAAAATTTTTCTGCCCTTGCCGAAAAACTGCGTGCATGGAATAAAAACATTACAGCAATTTTAGAGGTTTACCGTACCGGTTTCACCGACTCGCCCGAACTGTCTGCGGGGCTGTCATTCTTACAACAAATTTTCAAACAAGATAAAGGAGCTGAACCATTATGAGATGTCCGTATTGCGGCGACACAGAATCAAAGGTGATTGACTCACGCCCCGCTGACGACGGTGAACGAATTCGCCGCCGACGGGAATGTCTTGCCTGCCAAAAACGCTTTACCACCTACGAGGTAGTGGAAACAGTTCCTTTGATGGTGATTAAAAAAGACGCTTCCCGAGAACCGTTTCACCGGGAAAAACTTCTCAACGGGCTGATGCGCGCCTGCGAAAAGCGGCCTGTTTCTTTGGAAACTTTGGAAACCGCAATTGACAATATTGAACAAAAGCTGTTCAGTTCTTATGACAAGGAAATTACGACAACGTATATCGGTGAGCTCGCTTTAAATGAGCTAAAAAATATTGATGATGTTGCCTATGTTCGCTTTGCATCGGTGTATCGTGAGTTTTCCGATGTGGACAGCTTTATGAAGGAATTACAGGATCTTCTGGCAAAAAGAACAAGTCCGGACGAATAGTTTCGCCCGGACTTGTTCTTTTTTATGTGCCTGCAAAAGGGATTTTTAATCCGAAGTTATAGCTTTTGCAAACGAAGAATCTCATTTACAATTTCGCGCGCCGCATCTTCCTTAGACATACATTCCAGCGCACGTTCATATCCATGCCCAACGAGAGTGACGATATTCGTGTCCCCCCCAAATCCGGCACCTTCCTGCCGAATGCTGTTCGCAACAATCAAGTCGGCATTTTTTCGCTGAAGCTTCTCTCTGGCATTTTCCAATAAATTCTGTGTTTCCATGGCAAAGCCACACAAAAATTGGTCTGGGCGCTTATGCTGGCCGAGCCATGCTAAAATATCATCTGTGCGCTCCAAAACCAAGGAGTGCTCCCCCGGCTTTTTCTTAATTTTTTCATCCGCCACAACTGCCGGTCGATAGTCTGCCACTGCTGCGGCTTTGATGACAATATCGGTCTTCTCAAAATGAGAACAAACCGCATCAAACATTTGCCGCGCTGTCTGCACCGGAATAACATCGACACCAATCGGTGCACGCTGCTGCGTCGGGCCGGAAATGAGCGTTACCTTTGCCCCGCGGCGGGCGCAATGACGTGCCAGCGCATAGCCCATTTTTCCGGTAGAGTGATTGGTTAAAAAGCGCACCGGGTCCAGCGGTTCTTGCGTCGGGCCTGCCGTTACAAGCACATGGCGGCCGGACATGTCTTTCGGTTCAGCCATCCAAAGAAGAAGATACTCGAGCAATGTTTCCGGCTCCTTCATTTTTCCCGCGCCGGTATCACCGCACGCCAAATATCCCGTTGCAGGAGGCACAATGACATGCCCGAAACGTTCTAATTTTTTCAAATTATCCTGAACAATCGGGTTTTCCCACATTTGCGTGTTCATCGCCGGAGCAATCAGTTTAGGACACTTGCAAGCCAAAACCGTGGTTGTCAGCATATCGTCAGCGATGCCCCCGGCAAGCTTTCCAATGACATTTGCCGTTGCAGGCGCTACCAAAACAATGTCTGCTTTTTTTGCCAGCGCCACATGTTCGACATGAAATTCAAAATTTCGGTCAAACGTATCGACCATACATTTATTGCCCGTCAAGCTTTCAAACGTAATCGGGGTAATGAAATTCGTTGCATTTTTTGTCATCAGCACTTCGACATTGGCTTTTTGCTTGCGAAGCATGCTCGCCAGTGTTGCAATTTTATATGCGGCAATGCCGCCCGTTACCGCCAAGACAACCGTTTTTCCCTGTAACATTTCTCTTCCGCCTTTCTGCTGCAAACAAGCATTGTTATTGATACAGATTCCGACATCAAAGAAGGGAAGGCACTGCCTTCCCTTCTTTTTCAGCGAAAGCACTCGCCCGCTTCATCGATTCTTTTTATAAATCAGGTAAAGCCCTTTCAAGAGCAAGGCATCATCGACAATCACTTCATTTCGGCAGTGCGGCGCAATCGCGCCTGCCAGGCCGCCTGTGGCAATGACCGTCAGCTTCTGCCCCATCTCCTGCTCAATACGTTCAATCATACCGTCAATACATGCAGCATTTCCGTGGATAACGCCGCTTTTCATGCACTCAATCGTATTTTTTCCGATTAAGCGTTTAGGCGGGTCCAAACTGATTTTAGGCAGCTGCGAAGTGCGGGACACCAGCGACTCCAGCGCCGTATCAATTCCCGGCAAAATCATCCCGCCGATATAGTTTTTGTCGCAGTCAATCACCGAAATCGTCGTTGCCGTTCCCATATCGACCACCATCAGCGGCACTTGATATTCCGCAATAGCAGCCACCGCATCAACAATCAAATCACTGCCGACTTGCGCAGGGTTATCCATCTGAATATGTAAGCCGTTTTTTACACCCGGCCCCACAACGAGTGCGCGCTTTCCCGTAACTTTAAAAGCCGCCTCTTGAATTCGATTTGTCAGCGGAGGTACAACAGACGAAATAATCACGCCCTCCAAATCATCCAAAGAAACCTGCTCAATCTCCAGCAAGTTTTTTAGGTGAATTGCATATTCCGTTGTTGTCTTTTTCGTATCGGTAGAAAGGCGCTCCGCAAAACAGATTTCTTTGCTCGACTGCAAACAGCCCACCACGATATTGGTATTTCCGATGTCTAAGGCAAGTATCATTGATTTTCCTTCTTTCGCGCTTGATGTTCACTGCCGCCTTGCGTCATGCAGTGCGTTTTTTCACCTGCAACAGAATGGTTCCGGCGGCCACGCAAACAAATGCGGCCACTGCCGCTTCTGCAATTCCGTTGGTAAAGATAACCGTAGCGATGGTTCCAAGCAGTGCTTCAAACGGAATTTCTTTTGCCGCGGCATATTCTTTTCCGAAAAATAAGAAAATCATGCCCATCACCAGCAAGGTATTCATCATAGAACCTACAAAACCTGCACAGCCCAGCGCAAACGGACGTTTCCCGCGGAGGATTTTTGCCAAGCCGCAGAACACAAAATAAGGAATAATTCCCACTAAAATACGCGGCACAAAGCAAATTACCAGGCTCAATACGTTGCCTTGCGCATCCCCCAAAGAATAAAACGGCGAAAATACAAAGGATGTAATATTCGGGGTAAAGGTGTTAGACAACAAGCTCGTCATGCCGAATACAAAGCCCAAGAAGGCCCCCGACGACGGCCCAAGCAGGATCGACCCCAGTATGACAGGAATGTGCAAGGTGGTCGCCCGAATCACCCCGAGCGGGATGTAACCGAGGAATGGGATAGCGCTCATGGCAATGATAATTGCCGTAAACAGCGCAATATACACCATTTGAGTGGACTTTCGTGTCAAGTTTCGTTCTTTCATATTCAATTCCTCCTGTTATTATTCCCCGTCAAGCAGGGATACAATACAGCTAGAAGTATACCACACCCTTGTACCGCTGGCAAGGGTTTTGCAAAAGTGTTTTCCGCTTCTTTTCTCACAAAAAACGGACAGAACGGCACTTCACTTCGGCCGTCCTGCCCGTTTTTCTATTTTCACCGGAAACAGCGTCCTCAAGCAATGCGCTGGGCAACCAAATCGCCCATTTTGCTGCACCCTACCTGCTGACAGCCGTCCTGCATAATATCGCCTGTGCGATAGCCGTCGTCCAGCACGCGGTTTACTGCTGCTTCAATGGCATCCGCCTCTTTCGGCATATCAAAAGAATAGCGCAGCATCATTGCCGCAGAAAGGATCGTGCCAAGGGGGTTTGCAATATCCTGCTCCGCAATGTCAGGCGCAGAGCCATGAATCGGCTCGTACATACCGAGCGTTCCGGAGGAGAGCGACGCCGACGGCATCATGCCGATGGAGCCCGTCAGCATGGACGCCTCATCGGAAAGAATATCGCCAAACATGTTTTCCGTCACCAGTACATCAAACTGGGTCGGGTTTTTAATCAGCTGCATGGCAGTGTTGTCCACCAAGATATCGCTGTATGTCACATCCTGATATTCCTCTGCCAAACGGTGCATGGTCTTGCGCCACAAACGCGAAGTATCGAGCACGTTCGCTTTATCTACCGAAGCGAGCTTTCCGCCGCGCTTTCTCGCCGTTTCAAACGCCACACGGCCAATGCGCTCGATTTCACTTTCCGAATAAGGCATAATATCCACCGCACAAAGCTCACCGTTTTTTTCGGTGGTGGTGTGCTCGCCGAAATAAACGCCGCCCGTCAGCTCGCGCACAATCAAAAGGTCAATGCCCTGCCCGACAATTTCCTGCTTGAGCGGGGATGCATCCGACAGCTGCGGAAAAAGCTTCGTGGGGCGCAGATTTGCGAACAAGCCCAATTCTTTTCGCACTGCCAAAAGCGCCTTCTCCGGGCGGATTTCCGGCGCACAGCTGTCCCATTTCGGGCCGCCCACCGCGCCAAGAAGCACGCTGTCTGCATCTTTGCACGTTTGCATTGCTTCCTTTGTGATGGGTACACCGTGGCGGTCAATCGAACAGCCGCCAATGTCAGCATAAGTGTAAGTAAAGGTATGTCCGAACTTCTCAGCGACACAATCTAAAACTTTGACTGCCTGAGCCACAATCTCGGGACCGATACCGTCACCGGGAAGCACAGTAATCTTTTTTTCCATTATGCTTCCTCCTTCAGCGAGGCCAGCAGGCCGCCTTTTGCAATGATGTTTTGAATAAACTCAGGGAAAGGCTGTGCGCGATAGGTTTTTCCGGTAGTCAAGTCAAAAATTTCACCGGTGGAAAAATCGACTTTCACCTCATCACCCGCAGAAATTTCGTCTGCCGCTTCGGGACACTCCAAAATGGGCATACCGATATTGATAGCGTTGCGGTAGAAAATACGCGCAAAGCTTTTCGCAATGACACAGCCTGTCTGACAGGTTTTCAACACCAGCGGAGCATGCTCACGCGAAGAACCGCAGCCGAAGTTCCATCCGGCCACGATTACATCGCCGGGCTGTACTTTTTTTACAAACTCCTTGTCGATGTCTTCCATACAGTGCTTTGCCAGCTCCTGCGCGCTGGAAGTGTTCAGATAACGTGCCGGGATGATAACATCGGTGTCCACGTTGTCGGGATATTTAAAAACTTTGCCTTGCGTGTTCATACTTTTCCCTCCTGCGGTGCGGTAATGTAGCCGGTCAATGCACTGGCGGCGGCGGTTGCGGGGCTTGCAAGGTAAATTTCACTATCCACATGTCCCATGCGGCCCACAAAGTTACGGTTTGTTGTGGCAACACAGCGCTCGCCTGCCGCCAAAATGCCCATATAACCGCCAAGGCACGGGCCGCAGGTCGGCGTGGAAACAACTGCACCGGCATCAATCAATGCCGTTACAATGCCCTTTTCTACACAGTCACGCATAATCTGCATGGTAGCGGGAATGACGATGCAGCGCACGCCGTCGGCAATTTTTTTGCCTTTCAAAATACGATAAGCCGTTTCCATGTCCTCCATGCGGCCATTGGTACAGCTGCCGATGACAACCTGATCAATCTTAATATCTTTCAGCTCTTTTGCGGGGCGGGTGTTCTCCGGCAAATGCGGGCATGCCACAGTCGGCTCCAACGTAGAAAGATCGATTTCAATCGTCTTTTCGTAAACAGCATCCTCGTCTGCCTGATAAACGACGGGCGTCCTTTCACTGCGGCCTTTGAGATAAGTCATTGTGACGTCATCCACCGGGAAAATGCCGTTTTTCGCACCGGCTTCAATCGCCATATTGCAAATGCAAAGACGGTCGTCCATGCTTAAAGCGGCAACGCCCTCGCCGGTAAACTCCATGCTCTTATAAAGTGCGCCGTCCACGCCGATCTGTCCGATAACGGAAAGGATGACATCCTTACCGCTGCACTCCGGGCGCAGCTTACCCTTCAATTCAAAGCGCAGTGCAGAAGGTACTTTAAACCATGCCGTTCCCGTTGCCATACCGGCGGCCATATCTGTACTGCCCACGCCCGTAGAAAATGCGCCGAGCGCACCGTACGTACAAGTATGGCTGTCGGCACCGATGATGCAGTCACCTGCCGTGACAACGCCCTGCTCCGGCAGCAAAGCGTGTTCAATGCCCATTTTGCCCACATCGTAAAAATGGCTCACGCAATGCTGGCAGGCAAACTCGCGGCACTGCTTCGACTGCTCAGCAGCCTTGATGTCTTTGTTGGGAACAAAGTGGTCGAGAACAATCGCCACTTTATCCTTATCAAAGATTTTGTCAAAACCGGCTTTGTGAAACTCATTCACGGCAACGGGTGTCGTAATGTCGTTGCCCAAAACGAGATCCAGCTTTGCACTGATGAGCTGCCCGGCTTCCACCTTGTCCAGCCCGGCGTGCGCCGCCAGAATTTTTTGCGTCATTGTCATTCCCATAACTTTATTTTCCCCCTCCGATGCTTCGGTTCAACGCCGAGAACAGCGCGTTGATCGACGAAGCAATAATATCATCATGGATACCGGCACCCCAAACCTTTTTGCCGTTGTCCATGGTAATGCTGACATAAGTAATCGCCTGCGCAGAAGAACCCCTCGTCAAAGCGTGCTCCTCGTAGGTCAGCTCCGAAAACGAGATACCCAGCTCTTTTTTCACTGCATTGCTGACGGCATCCAAACGGCCATTGCCCGAAGCAGTGAGCGCCTTCGGCTGCCCGTCCACCTCAACCGCCAGCGTGACATAAATCTCCGGCGTGCGGACAAAATGGTAATCCAGCAGTTTAATGTGATGGTTGATGTTCACATAGTTTTTGGTGAAGACCTCCAGCACCTCTTGCGGAGAAAGCTCCGCGTGCGCATGGTCCGAAACACTTTTTACGGTGTAGCCCACATCTTCGCGCATTTGTGCCGGGAGGACATAGCCAAATTGATGCTCCAGCAAATAGCCGATACCGCCTTTGCCGGACTGGGAGTTGATGCGGATAACATCCGTTTCATATTCACGCCCAACATCTTTGGGGTCAATGGGCAGATACGGCACTGTCCATACGTCGCATTTCTTCTCTTCGCGCCATTTCATGCCTTTTGCAATCGCATCCTGATGCGAGCCCGAGAATGCCGCAAACACGAGTTTACCCGCATACGGCTGGCGGTCATACACTTGCATTCTCGTAACGCGCTCATACAATGCGGTAATTTCCGGCATGTTGGAAAAGTCAAGGTTCGGTTCAACGCCCTGTGCATACATATTCAGCGCCAAGGTGATGATATCCACATTGCCCGTGCGCTCGCCGTTGCCGAACAGCGTTCCCTCAATGCGGTCAGCGCCCGCCAACAGGCCCAACTCGGAGTCTGCCACGGCACAGCCGCGGTCATTGTGCGGATGCAGAGAAACTTCCAGCGCATCGCGGTACTTCAAATGGTCGCACATGTACTCGACTTGGTCGGCGTAAACATGCGGCGAGGAGAGTTCCACGGTAACGGGCAGGTTAATAATCGCCTTGCGGTCCGGGGTCGGTTTCCACACATCCAATACTGCGTTGCAGATTTCCAGCGCAAACTCCGGTTCTGTTCCTGTAAAGGACTCCGGCGAATACTCATAGCGGTAAGCCGTGCCGGTTTCGGCGGCAATTTTTTCAAACAGCTTCGCCCCTTCGACGGCAATCTGAATAATTTCCTCTTTGGATTTTCGGAAGACCTGTTCGCGCTGTGCCAGAGAGGTTGAGTTATACAAGTGCACAATGGCATTTTTACAGCCTTTCAGCGCTTCAAACGTTTTGCGGATGATATGCTCACGGCTTTGAGTCAGCACCTGCACGGTCACATCGTCCGGAATCATATTTTGCTCAATCAAGGTGCGCAGGAATGTATATTCCGTTTCCGAAGCCGCCGGAAAGCCAACTTCAATTTCTTTAAAACCTACTTTAACGAGCAAGCGGAAAAAGTCGAGCTTTTCCTCCAGGCTCATCGGGATAATGAGCGACTGGTTGCCGTCGCGCAAGTCGACAGAGCACCAAGTAGGCGCTTTTTCAATATAGGTTTTGTCTGCCCAGCGCCTTGTGGGATTCTTTACCGGAAAAAACTGTCTTGTATACTTTTGTGTATTTTGCACTTCAACCTCTCCTTTCCTTTTTAGTCGATGACGGCAATCACTTCCACTTCCACCAAAGCACCTTTCGGCAAGTCTTTCACTGCTACACAGCTGCGCGCAGGGGCGCTGGTGATATACGAGCCGTACACCTCGTTAAAAGCGGCAAAGTCATTCATGTCTGCCAAAAAGCAAGTTGTTTTTACAACATGATCAAAGGAGCTGCCCGCCGCTTTCAGCACCGCATCCAAGTTTTTCATCACACGTTCTGTCTGTGTTTTCACATCTTGCCCAACCATAACTCCCTCAACAGGATCAAGGGCAATTTGTCCGGATGTGTACACCATTCCCCCGTGTGCAACGGCTTGAGAATACGGGCCAATCGCGCCGGGTGCGTCTTTCGTGGTAATCTTTTTCATCATGAGTCCCCTCTTTCTTTGTTTCAAACATCAAATAATCTTGATGCCTACTTCTTTCAATGCGTTTTTAATTTTTTCAATATGCTCAAAGTTCTTTGTTTCCAGCGTCAGGCGCAAGTAGCAACCGTTCACATCTGAGCCCTCGTTCGAGTGTTCATGGTGAACCGCCGTAACGTTTCCTCCCTGCTCGGCGATAATGCGCGACACCTTCATCAGCTGGCCCGGTTTATCCACGAGTTCAATATTCAGCTGACAGCTTCTTCCCGACATCAAAAGGCCGCGCGTAATCACACGGGACAAAATGGTTACATCAATGTTTCCGCCCGAAAGCAGACACACCGTCTTTTTGCCCGTCAAGTCCATTTTTCCGAACATGGCCGCCGCAACCGCAACCGCGCCGGCCCCCTCTGTCACCAGCTTATGCTGCTCCATCAAGGCCAAAATTGCCGCAGAGATTTCATCGTCCGTCACAGTGACAATCTCATCAACATACTTCGAGCAAATTTCGTAAGTAATCGAACCGGGCTGTTTGACCGCAATGCCGTCGGCAATCGTAAACACCGAATCCAGTGTTTCGATATGCGCATCATGAATGGAATTCAGCATAGACGGCGCGCCGGAAGCCTGTACACCGTAAATTTTAACATTTGGATTTAGATTTTTCAAGGTATAGGCAATGCCGGAAATCAGTCCGCCGCCGCCGATAGGAACGATGACGGCATCCATGTCGGGCACTTGCTCGGCCAGTTCAAGTGCAATGGTTCCCTGACCCGCAATGACATCAGGGTCATCAAACGGATGAATAAAAGTGTATCCTTTTTCATCGCGCAGCTGCTGCGCCTTTTGATAAGCGTCATCATAGACACCCTCTACAAGGCAAATTTCTGCCCCGTAGCTTCGCGTTGCCTCTACTTTGGAAATCGGCGCGCCGTCCGGCAGACAAATCACTGCCTTAATGCCGTTTTTCTGTGCAGCCAAGGCAACGCCCTGCGCATGGTTTCCCGCCGAACAGGCAATTACGCCGCGTTCGCGCTCTTCCTGCGTCAGCTGTGACATTTTGTAGTACGCACCGCGCACTTTAAACGAACCTGTTACCTGCAAATTTTCCGTTTTCAGATAAAGCTCTGTTCCCGGCTTTAATTTCGGCGCATATAAAACATCGGTTTGACGCACCACACTGCGCAAAATATAATTCGCTTTATAAACATGGTCCAGTGTCAGTCGTTTTTCCTTGCTCATCTTTCCTGCCCTCACTTCATCAAGCTTTGAATCAGCTGTTCTGCCGCACGAGGCGAACGGCTGCCTTTTCGCAAAGCAAATTCCTCTGCCTTTTGCTCCAAAAATTCCGGGTCAATTTCAAGGCCGTTCTTTCTTGCAAGGCAATGCACAATCTGCAAATACAGCTGCTTATCCGGCTTTGCAAAATATACGGTTAAGCCAAAGCGATCCGAAAGCGACATCAATTCCTGCGTTGTGTCGGCACGGTGGATATCATCGCCGCTCTCACGGTCGGAAAAGCTTTCCTTTACAATATGGCGGCGGTTGCTGGTGGCATAAATCACCGCATTCGGCACTTTTGTTGCGACGGAGCCTTCCAAGGCAGCTTTCAGCATGCTGAACGAATCGTCATTTTTATTAAACGAAAGGTCATCAATAAAAATGATAAATTTAAGCGGGTTATCTGCCACTTTTTCCATCACGGAAGAAAGACTTAAAAGCTGATCTTTGCGCAGTTCAATCAAGCGAACGCCCTGATCGAAAAAGCGCTTAACGCACGCTTTCACCGTGGAGGATTTACCCGTGCCTGCATCGCCGAAAAGCAGAACGTTCGCGGCAGGCCGCCCCTCGCAAAGCGCCTTTGTGTTGTCAAATACTTTTCGGCGTTCTTCTTCATAGCCGACAAAGTTTTCTATTTCCTGCTGCGCAGCCCGGCGCACGGGAAGAATCTTTCCGTCGGCCACATAAAACATGGCCGCAGACGAAAACACCCCATATCCATAGCGGTCAATCTGCTGTAAACGCAGCTGATATTCTTTCTCAAAATCTACAAAATGATTTTCAAATTGCGGCAAAAATCCATCATAACGGATAGCGGCACAAAGCTGTGCCGGTGTCAGTGTGCTCAAATGCGTAAACACTTGCAGTTCATGCCGCGCATTTTCCGCAAGCGACGGCGGCGCCGTTTCGTGGCGCGCCGCGGCTTTCACATACACATTTTCATCTTCAAAAACCGCTCGCTGTAAAAAGGCGGAAAAATCATTTTGATCTTCTGCCAGAGAAAACACAAAATCCCCAAACAGCGAAATTTTCTCCCGCACTTCTCCATTGCAGGTTAAAAAACGCAAAAGCGCCTGCATCGGCGCAGAGTTTAACACATTGCGGAAAACTGCGAGTGACGACAGCGCACACGCAAGCTCCATACCACGCAATTCTTTCATACTTTCATCCCTTTAAGCCCAACAAACGGAAACACCGTTCCTCTTGATGCATGTCCCGCATGCGCAAAAGCGCATGCGGGACGCCGCTTTTCTTTATATCGCCGCAGCCGTTACCTGCCCGATATAAAAATATACTTTAAAATTCATTGATTACCGCGCCGCGGTCTGCCGAAGAAACCTGCGCCGCATAACGGGCCAAACAACCTTTTAAGCCCGTTTTCTTCTGAATGGGCATTGTTTCGCGTCGCTTTTGCAGTTCCGACTCTTCCACTTTCAATTCAATGGAATATTCGGGAATATTAATAGCAATCCGGTCACCGTTTTGCACATAGGCAATCAAGCCGCCGCGCACTGCCTCGGGCGATACATGCCCAATGGACGCGCCTCGGGTCGCCCCGGAGAAGCGTCCGTCCGTAATGAGCGCGACATCTTTATCCAGCCCCATACCGGCAATTGCAGACGTCGGGGAAAGCATTTCGCGCATTCCCGGGCCGCCCGACGGGCCTTCGTAGCGGATTACCACAACGTCGCCCTTTTCAATCTTGCCGCCGTAGATGGCCGCAATGGCTTCCTCTTCGCTTTCAAACACTTTCGCGGGGCCTTCATGCACAAGCATTTCCGGCGCCACTGCGCTGCGCTTTACCACACAGCCGTCCGGCGCTAAATTGCCGCGCAAAACGGCAATACCGCCTGTTTTGCTGTACGGATTTTCCACGGGGCGAATCACTTCGGGGTCGCGGTTCACTGCGTCCGCAATATTCTCGCCCAGTGTTCTTCCCGTGCAGGTCATTGCGCTTGTATCAAGCAAGCCGAGCTTGGAAATTTCTTTCAGCACAGCGTATACGCCGCCTGCCTCGTTGAGGTCTTCCATATAGGTGTGCCCTGCGGGCGCTAAGTGGCACAAGTTGGGCGTTTTTTCGCTGATCTCATTTGCCAAATCGAGATTCCACTCGACACCGCATTCATTGGCAATCGCGGGCAGATGAAGCATGCTGTTCGTGGAACAGCCCAGCGCCATATCGGCCGTCAATGCGTTGCGAATCGCGGCACTTGTCATAATATCACGCGGGCAAATGTTCTTTTTCACAAGTTCCATCACCTGCATACCTGCGTGCTTTGCCAGCTCGATGCGGGCGGAATAAACCGCCGGAATCGTACCGTTGCCGCGCAAGCCCATGCCGAGCACTTCCGTTAAGCAGTTCATCGAGTTCGCGGTGTACATACCCGAACAAGATCCGCAGGTCGGACAGGTGTTCTCTTCGCACACTGTCAGCTGCTTTTCGTCAATCTTTCCGGCTTTATACGCACCCACAGCTTCAAACATGCTCGAAAGGCTTGTTTTCTTTCCGTCTACACGGCCTGCCAGCATCGGCCCGCCGCTGACAAAAATCGTGGGAATGTTCAAGCGCGCCGCCGCCATCAGAAGGCCGGGAACGTTTTTGTCACAGTTCGGAACCATAACAAGTCCGTCAAACCCATGCGCACGCACCATCGCCTCTGTCGAATCAGCGATAATGTCACGCGTAATCAGGGAATATTTCATGCCCGTATGCCCCATGGCAATGCCGTCACACACCGCAATGGCGGGGAACACAATCGGTGTTCCCCCCGCCATTGCCACGCCCAGCTTCACGGCCTCGACAATTTTATCGAGGTTCATATGGCCGGGTACAATTTCATTGTAAGAGCTGACAATTCCAATCAGCGGCCTTGCCTGCTCCTCTTTTGTCATGCCCAAAGCGTGATAAAGCGAACGGTGCGGCGCATTGTGAAATCCTTCAACAATATTTTCCTTCACCATGATCCATACCGCCTTTTAGTTGTTGATGAGCTTATCCTCGTCGCTCCAGCTGTACAGCTTTCTGATCTCTCTGCCCACGGTTTCAGAGGGGTGCTCTGCCGCAATTTTGCGCATTGCGTTGAAGTGTACCTGAGAACCGGCGTCAGACATATCCAAAAGGAAGTCTTTTGCGAAAGTGCCGTCCTGGATGTCGGACAGGATCTTCTTCATGGCCTTCTTGGTTTCATCGGTGATGATCTTCGGGCCGGTGATGTAATCGCCGTACTCAGCGGTGTTGGAAATGGAATAGCGCATTCCCTCGAAACCGCTTTGATAGATCAAGTCAACGATGAGCTTCATCTCGTGGATGCACTCAAAGTAAGCGTTGCGTGCGTCATAGCCTGCCTCGACCAGCGTTTCAAAGCCTGCCTGCATCAAAGCGCAAACGCCGCCGCACAGAACTGCCTGCTCACCAAAGAGGTCGGTTTCTGTTTCAGTGCGGAAGGTAGTTTCCAGAACGCCTGCGCGCGCACCGCCAATGCCGAGCGCATAAGCCAAGGCAATTTCCAGCGCATCGCCGGTTGCATCCTGCTCAATGGCTACGAGGCAGGGCACGCCTTTGCCAGCCTGATACTCGCTGCGCACGGTGTGGCCGGGGCCCTTAGGAGCCACCATGATCACGTTGACATTCTTCGGAGGCTTAATGCAGCCGAAATGAATATTGAAGCCGTGTGCAAAAGCGAGCGTTTTGCCCTCGGTCAAATTCGGTTCAATGCTCTCTTTGTACAGAGCGGCCTGTTTCTCATCGTTAATCAAAATCATGATGAGGTCGGCGTTTTTCGCAGCGTCGGCAGCAGTCATGACTTTCAAGCCCGCTTTCTCTGCCTTCGCCCAGCTTTTACTTCCCTCATACAAACCTACAATCACATCTACACCGGATTCTTTCAGGTTCAGTGCGTGTGCGTGACCCTGAGAGCCGTAACCGATAATGGCAACGGTTTTTCCGTTCAGTTTTGCAAGGTTACAATCTTGCTGATAGTAAATGTTCTGCATGTTCCATTTCCCCTTCTAATTTTAAAATTTATTCCGTAATGCTGCGGTTTCTTTCCAAAGCCACAACACCCGTCCTGCACATTTCAATGATGCCCAGCGGCTTTACCACTTCAATAAAAGCATCAATTTTGCTTGGCTCGCCCGTTACTTCCACACACAGCGTTTTCGGGTTGTAATCAATAATTTTTGCCCGATACACTTGTGCGGCAGCCATTACCTCACTGCGGTTTTCCGGCGAGTTTTTCACCTTCACCAGCATCAACTCCCGCTCAACGGTTTTGTCATGCTCCAGCAGTACAACGTTTTTGACATTGTAGAGCTTTTTCAGCTGGTTAATCAGCTGTTCTTTCGCATAATCATCCCCGCGGTGCGTAATGGTAATACGTGAGTAAGCAGGGTCATCTGTTTCCCCTACGGTGAGCGAATCGATGTTGAACCCCTTGCGCATAAACAGGCCCGACACTCTCGTCAACACACCGTATTTATTTTCGACATAAGCCGCAATCACAAAGCGATTCACACGCTCACCTCCTTAGAAATAATGATGTCGTCAATCGAGCCGCCCGGAGGAAGCATCGGCAAAACAAACTCATCTTTATCAATGATGGTATCAATTAAGTACGGACCGTCGTGCTTCATGGCCGTTTCAAACGCCTTGCGGAACTCTTCCTGCGTTGTTACACGCACACCGGGCAGGCCGAACGCCTCGGCCAGCTTGACAAAATCGGTTTTTCTTTCCAGCACCGTGTTGGAATAGCGTTTTTCATAAAACAGTGTCTGCCACTGGCGCACCATACCGAGCACGCCGTTGTTTAAAATCACAATCACCACAGGGGTGCGGTACGAAACTGCGGTGGCGAGCTCGTTCAAATTCATGCCAAAGCTGCCGTCGCCGGTAATGAGCACCGTGCGGTCACCGCTGCCGATTTGCGCGCCGATCGCACCGCCCAGCCCGTACCCCATGGTTCCAAGGCCGCCGCTGGAGGCGAAGCGCCGCGTTCTCTCAAAGGTGACATACTGTGCTGTCCACATTTGATGCTGGCCAACGTCGGTTGCAATCACGGTGTCCGCATCTTTCACCTCGTTGATTACGTCAAAAATCTTTTTCGGCGTTAAGGCATCGCCGGCGGCTTCTTCCTCTTGGCGGCGCACCTCTTGGCCTTTCGCTTTGAACTCATTGATCATCGCCGTCCACTCCGGACGCTTTTTCGGCTCGCAGCGGTTTAAAATGCGCGAGAACGACGAAACAATGTCACCGATGATGCCGATATCCACTTTTACGTTTTTATTGATTTCGGACAAGTCGGTATCCAGTTGGATGATTTTCGCGTTTTGCGCATATTTCTGAACATTGCCCGTTGCGCGGTCACTGAAGCGCACACCAACGCCGATAATCAAATCCGCTTCTTTATTCGCCATTGAGGAAGCGTAAGCACCGTGCATGCCCTGCATGCCCAAAAAGCGCTCGTAGGAGTTTGACATGGCGGAAAGGCCCATAAACGTACATCCGACATAGCCGTCAATCTTTTCTGCCAGTGCAATGATGTCCTTTGTCATGGCCGCGCCCGCCGCACCGCCGCCAATATAAATATACGGGCGTTCACATTCATTCAGCAGTTCTACGGCACGGTCAATTTCTTCATCAGAGGCTTCATGCTGTTCCACAAACGGAACCACCCCTTTATAGCAAAACTCACACCGCGCCACTTGAACGTCTTTCGGAATGTCAATCAAAACCGGGCCCGGACGGCCGGATTTCGCAATTTGAAACGCCTCGCGAATCGTATCGGCAAGCTCGTTGATGTCTGTTACGAAATAGTTATGCTTGGTAATCGGCAATGTGATACCGGTAATATTGATTTCCTGAAAACTGTCCTTGCCGATTAAAGAAGTGGGTACGTTTCCGGTAATTGCCACCATGGGAATGGAGTCCAGCATGGCGGTGGCAAGCCCCGTGACGAGGTTTGTTGCGCCCGGGCCGGACGTTGCAATCACCACGCCCACTTTCCCCGTTGCGCGGGAGTAACCGTCAGCGGCGTGTGCCGCGCCCTGTTCATGCGCAGTAAGGATGTGGCGAATCCTGTCCTTTGCGAGATACAGTTCATCATAAATATTCAAAACTTGTCCGCCCGGATATCCGAAAACATCCGTCACTTGCTGTTCAATCAATGTTTCAATGACAATTCTTGCACCCGTCATTGTCTTTTGTGCATCCTTATGCATACGATACCTCCCAACCCTGTTGCCTTCGTGTGTGGCATAAACCGCTTTTTTGTGTAAAAACAAAAAACACTTCCGTCATCTTTGCAATCCAAATAAATCGGATAAAAGCAAAGAGACGAAAGTGTTAAATATGCCTTGTTTAACCTTCCGCGGTACCACTCTTTTTCACCCCGCGTGGGATGCCCTTTGGATGCCAACACATCCTAACTCTGTTACGGGAGTACCCGTCTGCATTTACTAAGTTCATGTTCTTGCAGCCACTCCATGGTGATTTTCAAAAGACCCCCTCAGTGTTTCGCAGCACCCAACACCTCTCTGAAAAGGGAAATTCTTTTTACTCTTCCATATCGTTGTGTTTGAGTGGTATTATAGCATCGCCTCCAAGAATTGTCAACGCTTTAAAGTGAAAAAGCTTTTTTTGTCTTGATTTTTGTAAAAACGTCTGAAAACACAGGGCTTATTGTGCATATTTTTTCATCAACAGGCACCCCATTAAGCTTTTGGAGCGCTGAGATGAAATTGATAAGATACGGTTTGCTCTTTGTAAAGCCTGCCGTTTTCTTTTGCGTTCAGCACACTTTGCGCATCTTGCTGTGCCATCCACCATGAAAACGCAAAAATGTCATTTCCTCGTGCAAACGTTTTTTTCTCGAGGTCTTTTGCGCTTTCCTGCAAAAAATCATTGATGCGCGCGGCCGCCTGTTTTGCTTTTTCTCCGTACAGCGTTTCCCCGTCAATGCTGATCTCCTGAAACTCGCCTTCTACCATTACTTTCAGCGACGGCGCGTCGGCTGTTCCGTCGGTCTCATACACAGTGCGCACGCCGCGCGCTGTAAAGGAAAGCGGCGCGTTGTCCAGCTCACCGTTATAAATCAGCTCACTGCTCTTTCCTCCAAAGCAAAGTGCGAGCAGCGTTTCCTCCTCTTTCAGCACGGCTGTTTGCTGTCCGTGGTCTACAACCGCCAGTGACTCAATCGTTTGCAGGCCGTTCTCATGCAATGTTAGCATCGGTATCCATCCCGAAACGCCCTGCCCCTCTTGACGAAAAAATTCATATAAGCCTGTGGAAACCTCCTGTCCGCCCTGCGTTTTTACCCCCAGCAGCCCGCTTTGCTCTACGATTTCATCCATTTGATCTTTTTGCTCCATCCATTCGTCCGCATCTTCTTCCACGGCAAAAATCATTAAATTAGGGCGCACGGCGTTTTCTTGTGCAAAATAGGACAGGCAGGAAGTAATATCATTTTTTAAAATGCCCTTTCCTAAAAATAACAGGTCATTTTGTCCGTAAAACGCTTTTTTACTCTGCTCATTTTCCGCTTGGCTGAGTGCCTGCCCCACAGTCTTTCCCCTCCCGCGGTAAAGCTGTGCTTGGTTTTCTGCGGCTCCGGCATCGGCCGAGGGCTTGCAGTCCATTACGGTGAGCACGGCTTCATAACTCCCCTTGTCAAAATCAACATAAATCGCTTTTACAATCGCCCGTTCCCCGAGCCCCGTACTTTGCATACAGCCGCACAAGAAAAAAACAGCTGCGGCACACAAAGCACCTTTAAGCGCCGTGATTGCTTTCATTCGCCTTCCTCCTTTGGCGCTGAATTTGATACGCCGCTAAGACAAGCACTGCCGCAGACAGCGCCGTTTCCACCCATTGGCGCTGAAGATCCTGAAGGCCGTAGCAAAGCAAAAACATCACCACAAGCAGCGAGAGTGCACCGGCACATAAACGTTCTGTGTTCCACTGCGGCAAAAAAAACTGTAATGCCGAGCGAAGCCCTACCGCAAAAGCACATACCTTTGTGATTTCCATCATCATCCAGACCGCGCAGTGCATGGCGTCCAAACGCTGCATCACAGAAATGCTTCCCAAACGAGAAAGCGCATAGACGGTTTGATTCTGCATTTGCGCCTGCGTGCCGAGAACCATTTCGCTGACCGTACTGAATACCGCAGCGAGCACCATAGCGGCGAGAATCGCGGCCGAATACCCTTTTTGTGCACGCCGCGTCCCGGACGCAGAAAACCATAAAAAGAGCGGAATTTGCGCTGAAACAGAAACTCCTTTGAAAGCGGCCGAAAAAACCTCACTTGCAGAAAACGGCCGGAGTGCCAAATGATAAAAGCGCATTTCCTGAACATTGGAGATGAGCAGCAGCACTACGGAAATGCAAAACAGCCAAAATAAAATTCCGCAAACCCGCAAAAGTGTTTCCACACCGCAGCGCATTGCATACCACGCGATTGCCAGCATCAGCGCGGCGGAAATCCACTTGGGCGCCGATTCGTCGCTGATATACTGCAAAAAAATGCTTCCGCGCATCAATGCCTGCACGGCACCGAACGCAAATACAAAAGCAAAGGGCGCCGCCCAAACACTGTGTGTCCAGCACGCCTTGAGCCGTTCTCGCACAGGAGATTGATCCATTGCGCGCACCAGCGGATAGGTCAGCGCCAGCACTAAGAGCCCTGCCAGAAAAGCGGCCGGAACATACACTTGCGCGCGCACGCCCGCGCGCTGAGAAAAAGGGCGAATGACAAGGTCTGTCGAAAGAAGCACAAACAGGATCACGCAAAGGCCTTGTGTGCGAATTTGTTGTTTCATTCTTCCACCTCTGTTTTTTGCAAATCGTGAATCGTAAAGGCAGAACGTGCTAAAACACGCCAGCTTTTTCGGATAAACGCATCGCGGAAAAAGGCTTTTGACGGCGGTGCCATCGGCGCGGTGAAAGGAATGCCGAACGCATTCATGCTGCACAAATTAAAAATTAGATATAAAAACAGCGCAATCACACCAATGGGCCCCAGAACTCCTCCTGCGGCGATGAACAGCAGACGCAGCACGGTAACCGGCTCATACAAATTCGGCACAACGTAGGTGCAAATAGCGGTTAATGCCGCCACCACGACAACAGGTGTTCCCAAAAGCCCGGCAGATACAGCTGCATCTCCTAAAATGAGCGCCGCCACTAAACTGACCGAGTGACCGATGGCTCTGGGCAGACGAAGACCTGCCTCGCGGACAATTTCCAAAAGAAAATTGACAAAAATCGCTTCTGCAAACAGCGGAAGCGGCGTCGCGCTTTCCGCCGCGGCCGTTTTGTAAAGCAGTTCCGACGGGAGAAATTCCGGCGTAAAGTTTGCTACGGACACAAACAAACCGGGAAGCATCACGGCAATAAAAAACGCCGCATATTTCAAAACGCGAATCATGGACGAAAAATAGGCTTTCTCGGAATAATCATCCATGCTCTGAAAGTTTTCATTGAAAAAGTAAGGAACAATTAAAGCAAACGGGCTTCCGTTCACTAAAAGGATGATTTTTCCCTCGCAGATTTTCGCCGCGCTTGTATCGGGCCGCTCTGTGTAACCCACCGATTGAAAAAAGGAAAACCGGCTTTTTTGCAAAAAGGCTGATAAATAGCCGCTGTCAAATAAAAACGGAATTTCAATTTGCGACAGGCGGCGCTTGACCAAGTCGAGCAGTGCCGGGTCAACCAAGTTGCGGTCATAAAGCAATGCCGCTTCGGTTTGTGTGCGCTCGCCAAATATCATTGTCTGCACCATCAATCCGTCGGTGCGCACAAGCCGCCGAACTAAGCTGATGTTGATTCTCAGCAAATCGGTATACCCCTCCCGCGAACCGCGCACATTGTTTTCTCCGCTCGGCTCTGACACAGAACGAAACTGCATCATCTGCGTGGAAAGCACCAGCCCTTTGTCTAAACCGTCAATCAAAATCACGGTTGTTCCTGCCGTCAGCTGTCCTCTTGCGTCTTCTACGGTCAGCACGCTTCGATGCTCCAGCGGAATTGCACTGTGCTTCATTAGATAATCAAATAGTGCCTGCGGGTCATTTTGAGGAATGAGCTGTCCCGGTCTGGAAAGCGTGTCCAGCATCATCACCCATAATCGCTCAATGCTTGATAAGCCCTCAAACATGCAAATACAGCAAGAAACCCTGCCGATTTCGATATCTTTTGTATAAAAATCAATGGCATCCCCAAAAACATCTTTTAAAAGGAGCTTGTTTTCCACTAAGCTTTCTTTCAAACGCTGTGCCATGCGCAACACCTCCGTGTTTTCATTTTGGCCCGCTTTGTATGAAACTAAACCGTTTCACCCATAATGAAATCAGCTTTTCCTTCTCGGGGGTGTCGTTATGTGGATTCTTCTTTTGCGCACTGTCATCACCTATGGGGTCATCATGTTCACCATGCGCCTGATGGGAAAAAAGCAGTTAGGGCAGCTTCAGCCCTCCGAACTCGTTTCTACGATTCTGATTTCCAATTTAGCCTCCATTTCGATTGAATCTCCCGAACTGCCGATTACCGGCTCTATTGTTCCTGTTCTGTGCATTGTCGCTTTAGAAATTCTCATTTCCGCACTCAGCTTCCGCAGTCCTCGCGCCGCCGGGTGGATTTCCGGCCATCCGCGGGTCATTATCCGCCGCGGAAAAATTGATCAGCAAACGCTGAGAGACTTGCGTTTTTCTGTAGACGACTTAATGGAGGCACTGCGCGGAAAAGATATTTTTGAACTTTCCGAAGTGGCCTTTGCGATGATCGAAACAAACGGAACCATCAGCGTTTGCCGAACGTTTGAGTCCAGCACGCCCAGCAACCGGGCGTTTGGCTTTGATCGTCCGCAGGCCAGTCAGCCTTCACTCCCGATTATCACTGACGGTTCTTATGTATCAGTGAATTTAAAGGCGTTCGGCGTCACACAAGAATGGGCGAAAGGCGTTTGTGCGGCACATGGTTATACGGTTGCGCAAACGCTGCTCTTGCTTTGCAATGATGCGCACGAAACGCTGCTGATTCCGAAGGAGAATGTTTCATGAAACGCATCCGATGTGCCGTGTTAATTTTAGTCCTTCTCGGCCTTTTAGCTGTGGCCGCACAAATTCATATTGATACGGTTACGCATAACATCATCGCTGCGCTGGATCAGGCTCACATCTGCGCCGTCCGAAACGACTGGGAGCATGCCCGCTCGTTTGCTTTGCACGCGTGCAGCATTATGGAGGATAACCGCCACATCATGGAATTTTTCATTAAGCGGGAAACGGTTGCTTCTCTTGCGCTTAATTTAAAAGGGCTTTCCGTTTATGCACAGGCCCCAAGTGCACCGGATTTTATCTTTGAGCTGACACGCGCCAAACAGGAAACAGAAACTTTGCGTCATTTTTTCTTCTCGGTGTTTTAAAAAACAATTCGAACCACATTCGTGCTGTTCTGCGCAATCCCAGTGAAACGAAAAAGCACAGCCGACCCTCAACAGATCGGCTGTGCTTTTTGGAACATATTCAATAAAATTTCGGCATGCTGTGCCCCTAAGCGGCAAAACGCAGATGGTGCCGTGCCGCCTTAAGCTGCGCATTGTGATTCTGCTCCCCTTATCAGCCCTTTTGCACTTGGCATTAAAGCCCGCAAACTGCCGGTCTTCAGCACGACATATTTTTAGTTCGTTTTAGGTCAGTTTACAAGGAACTACACGCAGACCACGAAACGGGGGCTGCTGACAACAAATAAAGGCTGAGTATCGAGCACCGGGAAAGTGCGAGATATTCAGCCCGTTTTGTTGTCCGGGGTTTCCAAAGGGGGCAACGCCCCCATTTGGCACACGACTTTGCGGAGCAAAGTGTAGTGTGTTATACGCTCTGTCGGCGTTGCCGTGAAAATGAGGTTGCCGCCGGGGAGGGCAAAGGCATTTGAAGCGGCAGGAAAACAGGGCTGTGCTTGTGTGGCGTGGAGCCGTAAGCACAGGTCTGGTTTCAACAGCAGACTGGGCGTATATGAAAGCCCCCGTCCCTCGTCCTACGCTCCGACTTGTGGACAAAGTGTCCCGAAGTTGTGGCTACACTCCCGGAAAAGTAACAGGACAGCGGGCAACCGTCAAGGCTGAAATGAAGGGGGTTACACCCGGCCTTGACCGCCGCCCCGCTGGATGGGTGGACAAGGCGGCCAATCCCTCAAAGTGCTTGGCCGCTCTCTTTCTGATTTTGGAGCGTTTTTCTCTCAAAATTGAAATGGGCGGGAAGCCATTTTAGGGCTTTCCCGCCTTGATTGCCCATCAGCAAAGACAGACGGGACGGTCAACGGCGGCGCATTTATGTGAAATGACAGCAATGATTAACTTTGATATTATCCTTCAAATTAATCTTCAGTACTTTTCGATCCCAATACTACAAAAGCTTTATATATCCCAGTGCTAAGCAGCAAGAACGCACTTACAACTAAAACAAAGAACAGATCTTTCACAAAGTACCACACTACCCAAAGAGGAACCCCCACTAAATAGGGCAAAAGTAATAGGATTATAGGCAAAATGACATGTGTAAAAATATCTATAACAATTTGTTTCTTTGTATGGTTCTTTTTTCTCCATCTCCTAATAAAGAGTATCGGGAATACAGCAACTAATATTACCAAAAGATAGCACAGATTGAGCAGTGTATGGTAATTGATGTAAAGATTACCTGAAGCTTCTGTCATTTCTTTTCCAAGAAGATGCATTATAATATTGTTAATTAGATTGTTGCCCACAAGATAGTCGTTCATGTTCACCAAAACTGCGATACCAATTCCGCTTTCTGGAAAAATAAACATATTAGATGTGTAATTTTCGACTAATCCAGAATGATTGAAAACTGGTTCATCAAAGTCATTGGATAAGACCCAACCCATTCCATAGAAATACAGATTGTTTTCATCTTGCGGCACATTATCATAAAACATAGTGTCAAGGCTGTCCTGGCTGATAATGCCGCTGCCGTTATTCAGATACATTTGCAAATAATTTCCCATGTCCGAGGCACAAGAACTTATGTATCCAGCAGGGACGGTTGACCATGAACGGTCATCGGGATAGTCGGGTTCTCCTGCGATAGGTATGCCGAAATAATTTCTATATCCGGCAATAAGCCCGTCAGCCTTACTGTTATCGAATGTAGCTGATGAATGCTCCATGTCAAGTGGAGAAAAGATATACTGCTCTACATAATCTGAATAACTTTTACCGCTTACTGATTCTATAATCTTTCCGAGCAAACCGTAATTTACATTTGCATATTCATATTTACCATAGCTGTCGGTAATTTTTGCGGACCCAAATCTTTGGTAAGTACCAAGCCCACTTGTATGATTAAGCAACTGTCTAACTGTAATCCTGTTGCCATCCAAAGCGTTCTTTAGATATAGCGACACATCAATGTAGTCTGAAATTGGTGTGTCCAAATCAATCTTGCCTTGCTCAACAAGCTGCATGATTGCCAATGCCGTAAAAGATTTGCTCATAGAGCCTATGATAAAAGGCGTATCAATACTCTCGCAATTACCATAAGCTTCGGCAAATAATACTTCGTCTTTATTGACCACAATCACTGCCATTCCTGGAATATGAAACGCCTTGACATCTGCTTCGAGCTGTTCGTTAATTGTATCAAAATCCGGCATATTATATGCGAAAGCTGTACACGGTACTAAAACAAGGATGAATAAAATCATAACAGTCCATATAGCGGAACAGCCAATAGTATGTTTCAATAAGACACCTCCATAAACAAAAATTTATCCTTTTTTACCTATGACATAGGAAATTTCATCTCAATCAGTTTCTTTTCCCGCCTGCTCAATCATCTTCTTCGCCAACTGCTGGAACAGGTCGGCAGTTTCTTCGTCCATCGGCGCAAGCTGTCCAATCTGTCCGGCAACCATCGCCGCTACATCGTCAATGGAAAGCGGTCTTTGTTTCTGCTCCGTCAGTGCGTCCCGCATGGCTTGGAACATAGCGGCGGTCACAGCTTCTCCCGGCTGTTCCCCGTTGTCAATGTCTTTCTTAATATCCCGCAGGATAGCCAGGAACACATTTTTGATTTTTTCAATCTCCGCTTCATGTTCCCCTATCTTTTGGGCGTTCACTTTCTGGGCCAGGCGGGCGGCCTGCTCCGGCGTCAGGGAGAGGACGGCGC
>DWWA01000055.1 GCA_019119935.1 Candidatus Ruthenibacterium merdavium
ACAATCGCAGGAATTTGCAAAAGCCCTGCACGGCGGGAAGCTTCTGATCTTCGATGTCCGGCAAGAATGGTATACCTGCCGTTTTCTTTTTTCAGAACATGAATTGGCTCCATCACACCGTGTTCCCGGATATTTTCCGTCAGCCATTCCAATTCCTCTTCATCCATGCTGTAACAGTGTTGCAGCGGATGATGATCGAGAAAGTCAAGATTGAGCATTTCGATTTGAGGCGGTTTTGTTTCCGCTGATGTTTCGGCAGCAGTCACTCCCAGCATCTTTGCCAGTTCTTCTCCGGCGGAACCGCTCGCTGCTGAGAAATCTGTCGGTCTTTTAAAATTAAAGTTTTTGCTCATTTTCTTCCCTCGCTAGAAGCTCCTCCACAGCATTTGTATATTCAGCCCCTAATTTACTTCTGCTCTGAGAAATCAGGCTTTGCTGGGCATAGGTGCTTTCCGTTGCTTCCACGCTGCGTCGGATCTGTGTTGTAAAAACCATTTCTCCGTAACATTCCTCTAATGCTTCACGGACTGCTTTTGCCATATTTGTGCCGTCAAACATGGTCAGCAAAATTCCCCGGATTCTCAAACCGGGGTTTAACGCCTGCTGTACCATTCCAATCGCCTGCATTAAGTAATTGACGCCGTCCATCGAAAATTTCTGTGCCTGTACAGGAATGAGAACCTCATCGCTGGCCGCCAGTGCGTTAGTCAGCAAAATTCCCAAGCTGGGCTGGCAGTCCACAAAAATGTACTCATATTCTTGGAACAGCTCGTGCTTCAAAATCCGCTTTAAAACCTGTTCACGGCACATGGCCTGCGCTAAAAACATATCGGCGCTTGCCAGTGCAATAGAGGAGGGAATATAGTCGATTCCTTCACTGTTTTTTCGGATGATGCCCGTCAGGTCATAGCTTTGCATACGAGATTCCGAAAGCATCAACTCACTGATATCAGAAATCCCATCCGCCTGATGTCCGAGATAATCGGATAAATTACCCTGCGGGTCAAAGTCGATGCACAAAATCTTTTTTCCCTTTCGCACAAGCCCTGCCGCCATATTCATAACGGTGGTTGTTTTTCCCACGCCGCCTTTTTGGTTTGCTACGCAAATGATTTTCATAATTGTTCCTCTTTTCTTTTAATATTCCATTACTTCTCGCTCGTAAGCAGACTGTGCCGGCTTTTGCTCAGGAGTTTTTGCATCCTGCGAAAGCAGCATGTTCAGATCCGTTAAACATTTCTGCTCTATTTTCAAGTTTTTCTCTATGTCTTGTTCATAGCCATCAATTAGGGCTTCAGTGATTCCAAAAGGCTTTCTAGGTAGAGAATTATAAAGCTCACGTATTTTTCCCATGTGGGCAACGATACTACCATTCCATAGGTCTCGCTCATCATATGTTTGGGCTTCAATGAAGTGTTCAAACTCATCGCACAGCTTTTCGAGCAATCGATAATCAGCGCAAGGAGTATCTTCGATGCGGAAGCCTTGCGGCGGTTGGGCAAGTTCGGTGAGAAAGTCCTGTGGGATGGTTTTTCCTTGTTCGTCTCGGTACAGAATCAACGAATACGGAACGCCATAGAATGTATTTTCTTTTGCATCTTTTATAAACTGTTCCGGATCACTGTACTCAATAAACTCCACTGCTATGCCGGAAGGGGCAAGATATTCAATGCCGCCTATTACGTATTCTTTCCTCATATGGAACTCCTTCATTTTTATTTAATATTCCATTACTTCTCGCTCGTAAGCAGACTGTGCCGGCTGTTGCTCAGGAGTTTTTGCATCCTGCGAAAGCAGCATGTTCAGCACTGTTAAGCGCTCCTGTGCGGCCTTCAGCTCCTCTGCTTTTTCAAAGGGTTTTTGTAATTCTGCCTGCGCACGGTTCATCTGCATTTGTGTATCACAGATTGCCTGTTCTGCCTTCTCCAGCTCTTTGGGCAGACTGTTCAGCTTGTTTTCCAAACGCAGCATATTTCCGACGCCGTCAGCTCCAAGCTCTGTATGGTAGGTTCCGCTGCCTTTTATTTTCAGAACAAAGCTGTCCCGAAGAAAATCTGTGTCCAATACAAGAGAAAAAGACTGATATTCTCCGACCGCCGCCGGAAGCTGCTTTCGCATTTTTGGCAGAAGCTCCAGCAATGCTTTTCCGGCTGCTGCTCGCTCTGTGTATCGCTTTCCATCAAGCATAATTGAAAATTCATCGCTTACTCCGCGCTGAATATCGTTTGCTAAATTTTGTTTTTGTACTTGAAGTTCTTGCAGCTTAGACGGGAAGTGCTTTGTAACGTCATCCTGTAACCGATAAATTAAGCTGTCATGGCTGGATTTCAACGAACGGAGTTTTGCTACTTTCACATCCAGTTCCATTTTTTCTTTAATATACGGATTGCCGCTGCACAGCGCCTTAACCTCAGCATAACTTAATGTCAGATCATCGGTATCCTCGTATGAACGGACAGGCGACTTACTTGTCATAATCTGACTGATGTATTTCTGCTTATTTTCAATCGTCTGCCATAAGTAGGCATCAAAAGTAGCATCCGTGACATAGCGGTAAATCAAAACCTCTTTATTATCATTTCCTTGCCGCAGGATACGTCCGGCGCGCTGTTCCAAATCACCGGGACGCCAAGGGCAGTCCAAATCGTGCAATGCAATCAATCGTTTTTGAACATTTGTGCCTGCACCCATCTTTTGCGTAGAGCCGATTAGAACACGCACATTTCCGGCACGAACATTTTTAAAAAGGACTTTCTTCTGCTGGTCGGTTTTCGCATCATGAATAAACGCGATTTCCTTCTCAGGAATCCCTTTTTGTATGAGCTTCTTTTTCACATCGGTATAAATATCCGTAAATGGTAAATCGTCGTTTTTCGGCTTTGGGGTGGATGTATCACAGAACACCAGCTGTGCAGCCTTTGTGTCCGCATATTTTTGCCAAATATCAAAAATATTATCAACGCAGAGATTTACTTTACTGTTTGGCTCATCGGGGAGATAAGGGTCAATCAAACGCTGATCCAGTCCAAGCTTTCGCCCATCCGATGTGATTTTCAGCATATTATCCACGGTTGGATCAACACTGCCTTGTTTAATTTCTGTTGCCCGCTGTGAAATGCTTTCCATCAATTCCTTTTGATGCTCCGTAGGTTTCGCAACTACATTAATATACTCTGCATGCGGTCGGGGCAGGTTCAGCTCATCCGCTGTTTTAATATCCGCGACTTCCTTGAAAAGGTTCATCAGCTCCGGCAAATTATAGAACTTTGAAAAACGGGTGCGTGTAACGAATCCCTTACCCGTAGCAGAAAGCTCAAAGCCGGTAGTCGTTTCTCCGAAATCTGCCGCCCAGCTGTCAAAATGAGCAAGACCTTTTTCCTGCAATGTGCTGTATTGCAAATACCGCTGCATGGTATACAGCTCTGCCATGCTGTTGCTGACGGGCGTGCCTGTGGCAAAAATCACACCGCGGTTTTCGGTCATTTCATTGAGATATTGGCATTTCATAAACATATCGCTGGACTTCTGCGCATTTGTTGTTGAAATGCCCGCCACATTATTCATCTTTGTTACAAAGAACAGATTTTT
>DWWA01000056.1 GCA_019119935.1 Candidatus Ruthenibacterium merdavium
CGTCAGGCAAATGAGCACAACAAGGCGGCCGGCGCATTGGTAAACGAAAGCAACCAGAAGATGGGCGAAATGCTGCAAGCCATGGATGAAATTCATCAAAGCTCCAATGAAATCAGCAAAATTATTAAGAGTATTGAAGACATTGCCTTCCAGACGAATATTCTTGCCCTGAATGCAGCCGTAGAGGCGGCGCGTGCAGGCGTTGCCGGAAAAGGCTTTGCGGTTGTGGCCGACGAAGTACGCAACTTGGCAAGCAAATCGGCAGAGGCCAGCAAGAATACGGCCGTTTTGATTGAGCATGCGATGAGCGCCGTAGAACGCGGCAACCTGCTTGCACAGGAAACGGCAAGAAAGCTGGAGCAGACGGTGGAAAAATCGGAAGAGGCGGCGGCACTCGTCAGCCACATCACGACAGAAACCAGCGAGCAGGCGACCGCTGTTGCACAGGTCACGCAGGGTATCGACCAGATTTCCAGCGTGGTGCAGACGAACAGCGCGACCGCAGAGGAAAGCGCAGCGGCCAGCGAAGAGCTTTCCGGACAGGCGAGCATGCTGAAAAACTTGGTTTCGAAGTTTGAGCTTCAAAACGGCGGAGAGGACGACATGATGAATATGGACTTGCCCTCGGCTTCTCTCGCAAATGCTTTTGACAGCTTTGAAGAGCACGGCAATACGAAATATTGATTCGGAGAAAACCGTCCTTCCGGGACGGCGAGCCGAAAGATAGCCTGAAAGCAGCGCGTTCTCTTGCAGAAAATGCAGGAGGCGCGTTGCTTTTATATTTTGGATGTTGCCCGTACGAGAAAAAAGAAGTTTTGTCGGATTTAGGCGCAAAACTTGCAAAATTGCTTTCAAAGCAATACAATAAAGAAGTATGCAATATCGGCAAAAACAGGCTGAGAATTTACGAGAAAAGATTACGCGCTGATGCGTAAGCCAACCAAAATCAACAAAGCGAAAGGATGAGCCATCATGGGAATTTTAACTGGAGTAGAAGCAGCAAAAGCTTATACAGAAAAAACCAAGCAGCAAGAGGAAATTCTTGCGCGTCATATGGCGGCAGGCGTTGTATTTGAACTTCTGGATGGCGTTATCATTGAGCCCGAAGTCGTCATTGCGCCGGGTGCAACCATTCTGCCGGGCGTGATTTTGAAAGGAAAGACCGAAATTGGTCCGGAATGCAGCATTGGCCCCAATACGCTGATTTCTAACAGCCGCATCGGAAAAGGCTGCACAGTAAACGCCTCGCAGGTATATGACAGTGTAGTGGAAGCGGGCACAAGCATTGGGCCGTTCAGCCATATTCGGCCGCAAAGCCATATCGGGGAGCAAGTACATATCGGAGATTTTGTGGAAGTCAAGAACTCCACCATCGGAGAAAAAACAAGCGTTTCGCATTTGACTTATATCGGCGACAGCGACGTCGGAAAGGGCTGCAATTTTGGCTGCGGCGTTGTTACTGTAAATTACGATGGCGAAAACAAAAACCGCACGAAGGTAGGCGACTACTGTTTTGTGGGCTGCAACAGCAATTTGGTGGCGCCCGTCACTTTGGGAGACGGCGCTTATACAGCCGCCGGCAGTACCATCACAAAAGATGTTCCCGCGG
This sequence comes from Candidatus Ruthenibacterium merdavium, assembly GCA_019119935.1. GTDB lineage: Bacteria > Bacillota > Clostridia > Oscillospirales > Ruminococcaceae > Ruthenibacterium > Ruthenibacterium merdavium. The sequence goes on from DWWA01000056.1 coordinate 1,610, forward strand.
ATGCTTTGGCCGTTGCCCGTGCAAGGCAGGAAAATAAAGACGGCTGGGCGGAAAAAAAGCTTCAGGCATATAAAGAGAAAAAGAAAAAATAACATAGGAGCAAGCAAATGTGGTTTCAAAAAAACAGTGCAGTCGAATATTTGATTGTCGGTTTGGGCAATCCGGGAAAACAATATGAACATACGCGGCACAACGCGGGTTTCGAGGCAGTGGATTTCTGCGCAGAAAAGTGGGGAATTTCCGTGGTGCGTTCTAAATTTGATGCTCTGACCGGAACGGGCACCGCCGCAGGTAAAAAAGTAATGCTGATGAAACCGCAGACTTTTATGAACCTTTCCGGTCAAGCCGTAAAAAAAGCCGTTGATTTTTATAAATTGTCTTGTGAAAATGTGATTGTACTGTTTGATGATATTTCACTGGAGCCGGGCAAGCTCCGTTTGCGCAAGACAGGTTCGGCAGGAGGCCACAACGGAATTAAAAGCTTGATTTCCGTGATCGGGCAGGATTTTCCGCGCGTGAAAATCGGCGTAGGGAAAAAGCCCCATCCGGAATACGATTTGGCCGATTGGGTGCTTTCGCGTTTTTCCCAGCAGGACACAGACGCGATTGCTGCACGTTGGCCGGACGTTGCCGCCGCAGTGGAACTGATGATGAACGACCAATTTGAACTGGCACAAAGCCGCTACAATGGGTGAAAGAAAAATGATTGGAAAAAAAGCAACAAAGATGTTCCTGTGGGCATGCAGCGGTGTGTTGATGCTTTTAACATTCGGCGTTTGCATTGCCGCATCGGATTGGGCTGGGCTTGTTGCACCTTTAGGTGCGATTTTCAGTGCTGTGTTTGTTTTTGAATCGCTTCGATGCTTCCTTTGGGACACAAAAGAGCGATATGCGCAGACGGATTTTGTGCGCTCCCTCCACCAGACCTTTGCAGTTCCCTTATGGCTTGTATTTACAATGCTGTATGTGTTTTTTGCCGGGATGAATCCGCCGATTGACGAAGCCTTTGCTGATTTGATGGTATCTTTATCGGCAGTGATTTTGTTTGTGGCAGTACCGGGGGCTACGCTGGTGTTCGGTGTGCTCAGCATTGTCAGCGGAGCGCGCCATTTGCGTGCCACCACTTCGCTGGACGGCCGTTTTTATCACGAAGGGCCGGTGGTACTCGCGTCGCTCATGCTTGTGCTTGAAATGAGTGCCCTCGGAATGACAGCCTTTTACTGTATGATTTAAAAGGGACAATATTTATGTTCACAAATAGTATCCAACAGACAAAAGAATACGAAAAGCTGGCCTCTCAGCTCAAAACGCCCGGCAGGCGTGCCGTGGCGCTGTTCGGTTTGCCGCCCACGGCCCGTGCGCAGGTGCTTTGTGCACTGTGCGAGGAAACAGGGCGGCCTGCTGTTGTTCTGTGTGCCGGCGAAGCAGACGCAACCCGATTTGCCGCCGACTGCGCGGTGTTTGGGCAAAGCTCCGAGGTGTTCCCCTCGCGCGATTTTGTTTTGCGCCCTGTGGAAGGTTTGAACCATGAGTATGAATATCGCAGATTGTCGGTGCTCGGAAATCTGGTGGGACAGCGCACGCGCATTGTATGTGCGGGTGTGGAAGCTGCGCTGCAATATACGATGCCTCGGCGCGAGTTTTGCGAAAATACCATGACACTCAAGCCCGACACGGAAATTTCAGTAGAGAATTTAACAAAACAGCTTTATGCCGCAGGATATCACCGCCGCTTTCAGGTAGAAGGGCCCGGACAGTTTTCGGTGCGCGGGGGCATTGTGGATATCTTTGCGCCCGATATGCCTAAGCCCTGCCGCTTGGAGTTTTGGGGCGACTGTATTGACACCATTCATACTTTTGACTTGTCCAGTCAGCGCCGAGAGGATGCGGTGGACAAAATTTATCTTTCCCCGGCGCGTGAAGTGCTGTTCGGCTGCACAGAGGACGCGGCGGCTTTATTGCGCCAAGCATTGGAACAGGCAACTCCGAAACAGCGCCGCGCACTGGAGCAGGCGCTGGAAAGTGATCTCAAACAGCTGGATGCCGGAACAATGCCCGGAACAATGGATAAATATTTGGGCATTCGTTATGAACACCCCGCTACGCTGCTGGAATATCCGCAAGAGCCGATTGTATTTTTCAACGAGCCCAGCGCCGTGCGCGAGGCGGCGCGTGCGCTTGAATATCGTTTTGGAGAAGAATGGAAAGGTCTTTCCGAAGCAGGTATTTTATGCGGCGGGTTAGACCGATTTTATGAAACGACGGAAAACTTTTGGTATGATGCCGAAAAGTACGGCGCTGTCTTGTGCGAAAATTTTGCCCGCAGTATGAATGAGGAGCACCTGTCTGCTACGATTTCCATGCCCGCACACGCCATTCCGCCGTGGTCGGGTGAAGTATCGGCGCTGCTTGAGGATGTTTCACCCTTGTTAGAGCGTAAGTACTCTGTGGCAATTATGGCAGGAACAGAGCGTGCTGCGCAGGCGCTGGCGCGCGATTTAACCGCCGCGGGTCTGCGGGCAATGGCGCATACCGAGGCGCCCAGCCGCATTGCGCCGGGGAGCGTTGCTGTGATGCCGGGTCATTTGAACGCGGGCGCGGATTACCCCTTTGCACATTTTGCCGTATTGACAAGCCGCCGCCATGCCCAGAGCAGCGAGGGAAAACGCAAAAAGAAAAATAAAGGGCTGGCAAGTTTGTCTGACATTGCCCCGGGCGATTACGTGGTGCATCAAAGCCACGGTATCGGCGTGTATGTGGGAATCCAGCGGCTGGATTTGCAGGGCGTTGTGAAAGACTATTTGAAAATCAACTACGAAAAAGGCGATACTCTTTATGTCCCCGTTACACAGCTCGATGCACTCAGCCGCTACACAGCCCCCGGCGATGGGGAACGTGTGAAGCTGTCGCGCCTTGGCAGCGGTACATGGGAAAAAACAAAAACCCGCGTTCGCAAAGCGGCGCAGGATATGGCGAAAGAGTTAATTGAACTGTACGCACGCCGCCAGCAGGCGAAAGGTTTTGCATTTCCCGAAGATAACGAGTGGCAGCGCGACTTTGAAACACGCTTTGAATATGAGGAAACGGATGACCAGCTGACGAGTGCGGCGGAAATTAAACGTGATATGGAGCAGCCGCATCCCATGGACCGCCTTTTGTGCGGCGATGTAGGTGTCGGCAAAACAGAAGTTGCGCTGCGCGCTGCGTTTAAGTGCATTATGGGCGGAAAGCAGTGCGCCATTTTGGTGCCTACCACTATTTTGGCGTGGCAGCATTACCAAACGGCGTTGGCGCGTATGGAAGCATTTCCGGCAAAAGTCAGCTTGCTCTCGCGCTTTACGACCGCCGCGCAGCAAAAGGCGGTGCTGAAAGGACTGGCCGACGGTACGGTTGATTTGGTGGTTGGAACGCACAAGCTTTTGCAAAAAAGCGTGCATTTTAAAGATTTGGGCCTTGTCATCATCGACGAAGAGCAGCGTTTCGGTGTGAAACATAAAGAGAAGCTGAAAGAGAATTTTATCGGCGTCGATATGCTCACGCTTTCGGCAACGCCCATTCCGAGAACGCTGAGTATGGCGATGAGCGGGCTTCGTGATATGTCCACCATTGAAGAGCCGCCGTTTGAGCGCCGCCCGGTGGAAACCTATGTCTTGGAGCATGACGCGGGGATTATTGCGCAGGCGCTGCGCCGTGAGCTGGACCGCGGCGGTCAGGCGTACTATATTCACAACCGGATTGATACGCTGGACAGCACCGCTGCTCAGCTGGGTCAGCTGCTGCCGGGTGCGCGAATTGCCACGGCGCATGGACGCATGGACGAAGATGCCTTGTCGGAAGTATGGCAAAAGCTGCTCGACGGAGAAATTGATATCTTAGTTTGCACGACATTGATTGAAACCGGCGTTGACGTGCGCAACTGCAACACGCTGGTAATTGAGGATGCCGACTATATGGGCCTTGCACAGCTTTATCAGCTGCGCGGGCGCGTCGGGCGTTCGGGCCGAAAAGCGTATGCTTATTTTACGTTCCGGCGCGATAAAGTGCTTACCGATGTGGCGAATAAACGCCTTTCTGCCATTCGTGAGTTCACGAGCTTTGGTTCAGGCTTCCGCATTGCCATGCGCGATTTGCAGATTCGCGGAGCGGGGAATTTGCTGGGGCAGAGTCAGCACGGACATATGGCGGCCGTCGGTTACGAAACCTATGTGAAAATGCTCAATCAGGCGATTGCAGAGGCAAAGGGAGAAACGCCGCAGACGGATAAGAGCGATTGTTTAATTGATATTACCGTGGACGCGTATATCCCGGAGAAATATATTCCCGACCCTGCCGGGCGTATTGAAGCGTATAAACGCATTGCGGCAATCAACAGTGCGGAAGATGCCTCCGATGTTCTGGATGAGTTGATTGATCGTTACGGCGATGTGCCGAAGAGTGTAACGGGATTGATTGACATCAGCCGTGTGCGTATGACCGCCGCAAAGCTGGGAATTTATGAGATTACGCAAAAAGGCGACACGCTTATTTTGTATTCTGACCGCTTGAGCGTCGATGTTTTAAAACCATTGCTGCAAGAGATGGGAAGGCGGCTTTTGGTGAATGCGTCGGGGCGCCCGTACCTCTCTGTTAAAATTTTAAAAGGCGAGCAGGCTTCTGAAATTATGACAATGGTACTGGATAAAATGATGGCAGCATCCGTGGAAGCGAAAAAAGCATAAAAGGAAGGCTGTGATGAATTCCTTCATCACAGCCTTCCTTTTTATGTTACGCCTTTAGGCCAAGGGCTGTATACTGCCTGTTTTGCAAATTTGTACAACCACCGGGAATTCACCCATTTTTGGCTTTAGAAATGCTTTAGGCTTGTTCAAGAGAATCAAGCAGTTTTTTCATTTCCTCATCGTCAGGACAAAGCGTGAGGTATTGCTTTAAAAGCGGCAGACATTGCTCTGTATGACCGCTGTTGATCAGCGCCTCGATTTTCGGGCGGAACTGTGCGGCAAGTGCAGCAAACTCCGGGTTTTGGGAAAGAGGTTGCGCGGGTGCAGGTTCGGGCTGAGTGAGCTTGCGCAAAAGTGCGGACATTTCTTTGTCATCCGGACAAAGAGTAAGGTATTGGCGCAGCATGGGCAGACATTCCTGCGTGTGCCCGTCGTTGATCAGCGCCTCGATTTTCGGGCGGAACTGCGCGGCAAGCGCGGCAAACTCCGGGTTTTGTACAGCCGCTTTAGCTGGTACGGCAGGTGGTACGTTAGCCGCTACCTTCGGTTCAGAAGGCGCCACACTCAGGGAAGAGAATTCACTTCGTCCGCAAAACCACTTTACCAGATTTTTCATGCGTACGTCTTGCTGAAGTGCTTTTTTCGCAAGGCGCAGGCTTTGGACAAAATTTCCGCGCTCTAATTCTTCGGCAGCGCGTACCATGAACCGGCAAAAACGAGAAAACTGGGGCAGGGCACATACTGCATCGTCTTCCGAGTTTAAAAGCGCAGAAGAGAAGATGCTTTGCAGCAGCATGTCTGAAAGATAGATAAAGCGCTCAAATAAATGGGAAAGCTCATCTGCTGTCGGCAAGTCTTCATTTTCATCTACAAGCACATGATTTTGCAAGAGATTTTTTTGAAAAAGATTATAAAGAAGGAATACTTCCCAGTACAGCTGAGGAACGGTTTTATTGCTGTCTGTGCTTTCCAGATAAGAAAATACGGACGAAAATGCGTGTTTTGAATTTTGCACACATAGACAGGCAGCGCCGTAAAGTGTTTCATTCACGTAGACGATGATGTTTTCAGGCAGTGAAATACCCAGGCGGAAGCACACCATTGCCACAGAATGCATATAAAATGTGGGATTATCGATTTTGGCAGTTTGAATTGCTCGGCACAAACGCAAAAAGTCCTCCTCGAGCTGTGCGCTGTTCGACGTTTTGGCCCGCAGGAACAGCTGAAGCAGCAACAGAGAGTAGCAGTTGGCTGTCTGCAGCTTTTCGATAGCAGCCTGCTGTGCCGTGTTTTCATTTGAAAATTGCGCCGACCAAAATTCATCGAGCACGGCCTTTTTTTCAGCAATATATTCGAAAGACTGACATTGCTGTAAAAACGGCATAACGTCGCAGGTGTTTTCGTAAGTGCGCAGCAGTAATCCCAAAAGAGTGGAAAAATGGGCGGGACTTAACGCCTCAATATCAATTTTAGAAAGAGCGAAGCAAACGTCCTGCGGGGTAATCGCTTCCGATACACTTTCATCAATACTGTCTTGCGCTTTTACAATGTTGTTGAAAGAATCACACACTTGGAAAATACAAGTAAAGATATCACTCGTGCTTGTACCTGTTATAATGCCGAACATTTTTTCAGGATGTCCTTTTTCGTGCGTGCGATTGTACTCCAATGCTTCAAAATAGCTTTTGAGCAGAGGCATCAGTTCCGATACTTCGCGTTTTGCGGCTCGTGCAAACAGCATTTTGCGCAGAATGGCGGGAAGAAAAAGCGACTGACTGTAAGACTCGCGCATTTTTTCTCCCATTTCGAGGATAGAGTCAAAGTCGTTATTGGCATACCACACGTCTGTGGCTTTATCAATGAGGCTGCCGATATACGACACCCCAAATGGATGCTTTTTATGCTCTTCCCATGCTTTGGGGTTTTCCTGCAAAATAGTTTTTACACGGTTCGCCAGCGATAAGCTTTCCACGGGCGATAGGCTGGAATCCAGCGTGAGGCAGTTAATGCGCAAGTCCAGAGGGTCGCGTTCCAGTTCTTGAATTAACAAATCATGATTGCGCTTGGTGCGCTCCTTATGCTTTTTTTCGCCTGCCGGACCTTTGTAAAAATATCCGTAATGTGTGAACACGGTATTGTGCAAATCTTCATAGGGAATGACACACGTCAGCGACTCGTGAATTTTTCCTTCAAAGCGGTTTTCTTTGATCAGCTGACACATGCGAATGGTGCTGAAAGGGTTATCTTTTTCATTATTTTTTTCGCCGGGCGCGTAGCTGATGTTATTGATTGTCACAGATGCGGATGCAAAATCGCGGTATCTTCCGCTTTGAAAAAACTCAATCAGTTCTTTCGGGTCGTCCAGCCATTCGTCGGCGTCTACCGATAAATACCATTCGCCCGTGCCGCGGTCCATCACCGCATTGCGCGCAGCTGCAAAATCGTTTGTCCATTCAACATGAAACACTTCGTCCGCGTAGCGCTCGGCAATTTCAATCGTACGGTCGGTAGAACCGGTATCCCCAACCAAAATCTGTGCGCCGATGGCTTCTTTCAGCGCAAGCAGCGCTTTTAAACAGTTCTCAATGTTTTTTTCTTCATTTTTTGTAATCAATCCCACGGTGAGAGGAGGGCGGGAAGAGGGTTTGCGTCGATAAGCTTTCACAAAGGCTTCCTCCAATTCGTAAAGTAATGGCGTTCGGCGCACTGCGCCGTTTTGCCGCTGGTTCTCTGTTTCCCGAAAGGCAGGGGATATTCGGGAAGACAAAAAACCCCTTAATAAAAATTTATCCAACAAAACGCATATTTTGAAAGAAAAACTCCGAAAATATTTGTCTGTGTCAATATTTTACAAGAAAAATTTTTTGTTTTGAAAAAAGACTGCAAACGCTATTTTTACAATGTGGAATTTTGCAAGAGGAAACTTTGAATTTTATGTGAAATCTGATATAATAACCGTAATTACGGCAAAGGAAAATGATAAGATAAAAACACGCAGCCTTTGAAAGAAACCGGTGCGGCGTGCAAAGCGGACATGCCCGGTGCACCCAACCTTTGACGATATTTCATTTTTGAGAGAATAGGATAAAACAATGAAGAAATTTTGCTGTATTGTGCTGTTGACCCTCTGCGTTATTGGCTTGCCTGTGCGTGCCGCAGCGCAGGGGTACGATTTGCCGGCGGAAATTTCCATCACAGCGGCGGAGGCATATTTTATCAATTTGGACACCGGCCTTGTGGTTTATGAAAAAGATGCCGACACTCCGCGCAGTATCGCCAGCTTAACAAAGCTGATGACTGCGCTTTTGCTGATGGAAAATGTAGAGGATTTGGAAAACACCATGATTACCGCCGAACGCAGCTTGTATGTAGGCAGCATTATTGACCCGTCTTCGTCGAATGCTGATATTCGGCCGGGAGAAAGTGTAAGCGCTTTAAATATGCTGTATGCCATGATGCTGCCCAGCGCAAACGAAGCCGCAGAAGCAGTGGGTTATTACCTTTCGGGCGGCAACATGCAAAACTTTTACGCGCTGATGAACCAGCGCGCCAAGGACTTAGGATGCACAAACACACAGTTTGCTTCCGCCAACGGCCTTGTGGACCAAGAAGGCGGCAACTGGAGTACCGCGCACGATGTGGCACTGATTGCGCAGGAGTGCTGGAAACATGAAATTTTCCGCACAGTATGCGGTACGCGCATGCACTGGATGCCCATGACAGACAACAGCGCGCACAACTATCCGCAGTTTCCCGAGCAAAACCCGAATGCCGCGTACTATATTCAAAATACGAATTTAATGCTTTCGCCCAATGCGGGAGTTTACCGCCCGTACATCAAGGGTGTGAAAACAGGGTCTACCTTTGCGGCGGGACGAAACTTTGTTTCAGCGGCTGTCAACGAGCGCGGTGAAAGCTTTATCGGCGTGGTATTGGGCTGCCCTTATGACCCTGCGGAAGACGGTTATGCTTACAGCTTCCATGACACCGCGGCAATTTACGATTGGATCTTTTCCGGCTTTTCGGTTCGGCCCACGCTGGACACCACGACACCCATTACGGAGGTTCGTGTGGAATGGTCCAGCGAAAGCGACCGGCTTCAGCTTGTTCCGGCCAGCGATTTGAAAACCATTTTGCCCAACGACAGCGACGATGCCCTGACAACGACGTTTGACGTTCCGGAAGCGGTGTATGCCCCTGTAAAAGCAGGCGACTCGGTGGGCAGTGTCACTTTGACGCTGGAGGGCAGAGAAATCGGAACTGTGGAACTGCTCGCCGCTGAAGATATTGAGCGCAATACGTTTTTATTTTTGGTGGGCAAGACGGGCGAATTTTTAGGCGGAACCTATGTCAAAGTGGTGATTGTGCTGACGGCAATTTTCTTTATGGGCTACACGATAATTGCCGTACGCATGGAACGCGCCCGAAAAGCACAGCTGCGCCGCCAAAAGCGCCGTGCATCACAAGAGCGCTTTGACGATTTCCCCCCGCAGCAGTAAAAAATGAAACATTGCTTTAACAGTGCAACGCAAGAAAAGGATGATAGACAATGACGGATGTGAATCAAGCACGCAATTTAACCCTTTTGATGGATTTTTATGAAATGACGATGGCGGCAGGCTATTTTGAAGAAGGCTATGAGGAGCAAATCGGCGTGTTCGATATGTTTTTCCGCAAGGTGCCGGATGACGGCGGCTTTGCCATTGCGGCAGGGCTTGCTCAGTTTTGCGAAATTATTGATAACCTGCACTTTACTGAAGAAGACATCGAATATTTGCGCAGTAAAAACTGCTTTTCTGAAGCCTTTTTAGACTATCTGCGCCATTTTGAGTTTCACTGCAATATTTGGGCGGTTGAGGAAGGAACGCCTGTGTTCCCCATGGAGCCGCTTGTCATTGTGGAAGGCCCGGCGATTGAAGCACAGTTGATTGAAACCTTGCTGCTCGTCACGTTTAACCATCAGAGCCTAATTTGTACGAAAACCAACCGCATAGTGCGCGCAGCAAAAGGGCTGCCCGTAATGGAGTTCGGCAGCCGCCGCGCCCAAGGCTATGACGGCGCGGTGCTCGGCGCGCGCGCCGCGTATATCGGCGGCGTAGTGGGAACGGCGTGCGTTTTGGCAGATCGTCAGTTCGGCATCCCTGCGCTGGGAACGATGGCGCACAGCTGGGTGCAGATGTTCCCCAGCGAGTATGAAGCGTTTGCCCGTTATGCAAAGCTGTATCCCGACAACTGTACGCTTTTGGTAGACACCTACAACGTGCTGAAAAGCGGTGTTCCCAACGCCATTCGCGTGTTTAATGAGGTTTTGGCGCCAATGGGCATTCGTCCGAAAGGAGTGCGCATCGACTCGGGCGATATTGCCTATCTCTCTAAAAAAGTGCGCAAAATGCTGGACGAGGCGGGCTATCCCGACTGCGGCATTTGTGCATCCAATTCTTTGGATGAGTACATTGTGCGCGATCTGCTGGTGCAGGGTGCAAAGCTGGACAGCTTCGGCATCGGTGAAAATTTGATTACTTCCAAATCGAGCCCGGTGTTCGGCGGCGTTTACAAGCTGGCGGCTGTGCGCAGCGGCGAGCACTATGAGCCGAAAATTAAAATCAGCGAAACGGCGGAGAAAATCACGATTCCGCATTTAAAAAATCTGTATCGTATTTACGACAATGAAACGGGAAAGGCAATGGCCGACTTAATGACCATGTACGACGAAACCTTGGATGCTTCCAAGGGTCTGACCTTGTTTGACCCGGTGCAGACGTGGAAAAAGCGCACCTTTACCGGAATTCATTTAAAACAGCTGAATGTACCCATTTATGTGAACGGCAAGCGTGTGTATCAAACGCCGCCGCTGGAGGAAATCCGCCGCCATTGTGCCGAGCAGGTAGAAACCTTGTGGGATGAAGTAAAGCGCTTTGAAAACCCGCACCGTTACTATGTCGATTTGTCGCAAAAGCTGTGGGACGAGCGTCAGCGCCTGCTGAATGAGCTGTCTGTCAATTAAAAAATCAATAGAAAAAGAGAGCAAGCCGGTTTTTCGGCTTAAAGGCTTAAAGGAGATTATTTGTGAAAAGAGAAGGAACCCAGTCTACGGCAACGCTCATTCGGCGTTTTTGGCCGTACTTAACGCAGTATCGCGGTATTTTAATTTTTGATTTGTTCTGCGCGGCGCTCACCACCGTGTGCGAGCTCGTTTTGCCGATGCTGATGCGCACTGTCACGAACCTCGGCGCAGAAAATTTGGAAAGCCTTACCCTGTCGCTTGTGCTGCGCATCGGCGCGCTGTACTTGGTGCTGCGCATTATCGACGCTGTGGCGAACTATTTTATGTCCAACACCGGCCATGTCATGGGTGCGCGCATTGAAACGAACATGCGGCGAGATGCGTTTGCCCATTTGCAAAAGCTGTCGAACAACTACTTTGCCAATACGAAAGTCGGCCAGATTATGGGCCGCATTACAAACGACTTATTTGACGTAACGGAGTTTTCCCACCACTGTCCGGAGGAATTTTTCATCGCGGGCTTAAAAGGTGTGATTTCGTTTATCATTTTGGCGCGCATCAATATCATCTTAACGCTGATTATTTTTGTGTTTATTCCGCCGATGCTGCTCATCAGCGTCAAGCTCAACACCTTTGTCCGCCGCACGTTCCGCAGCCAGCGCCAGCAAATCGGTGAGCTGAATGCGCGCATTGAGGACAGCTTGCTCGGAACGCGCGTGGTCAAAGCGTTTTCGGGCGAGGAAATGGAAAAAGAAAAATTTGAGCGCGACAACGGACGCTTTTTGAATATCAAAAAGGACACTTACCACTGGATGGCGGCATTCCACACGGTCACGCGCGCGTTTGACGGCGTGATGTACTTGGTCGTGCTTGTGGCAGGTTCGCTGTTTATGATGAACGGCAGCATTCTTCCCGGCGACCTTGTGGCATATATGCTCTATGTCACAACGCTTTTGACGACCATTCGCCGCATTGTGGAATTTGCCGAGCAGTTCCAGCGCGGCATGACGGGAATTGAGCGTTTTTTTGAAATTATGGATGCCGACGTGGAAATTTTCGACGAGCCGGACGCTGTGCCGCTGGGAACCGTGAAGGGCGAAATTAAACTCGACCACGTTTCTTTTGAGTATCCGGACGACCACAACCGCGTGTTAGAGGATTTGTGCTTAACGATTCGCGCGGGCGAGCGTGTAGCGCTTGTCGGTCCTTCCGGCGGCGGAAAAACAACGCTCACGAACTTGATTCCCCGTTTTTATGACCCGACTTCCGGACGCATTCTGATTGACGGAAAAGATACGCGCCATGTAACGCTGAAAAGCCTGCGCGGGGCCATCGGCATTGTACAGCAGGATGTGTATTTATTCAGCGGCACGGTGTTTGAAAATATCGCTTACGGAAAGCCCGACGCAACGCGCAGGGAAGTGGAAGAAGCCGCGCGTCTGGCCGGTGCGCACGAGTTTATCAGTGCGCTGCATGACGGCTATGACACCTATGTGGGCGAGCGCGGCGTGAAGCTGTCCGGGGGCCAAAAACAGCGTATTTCCATTGCCCGCGTCTTTTTGAAAAATCCGCCGATTCTCATTTTGGACGAGGCCACCAGCGCACTCGATAACGAAAGCGAGCTGCTTGTGGGAGAAAGCTTGTCGCGTTTGGCAAAAGGGCGTACCACGCTGACCATTGCGCACCGATTGACAACGATTCAAAATTCCGACCGTATTTTGGTGCTGGGTGAGCACGGCATTGAGGAAGAAGGCACGCATGAGGAGCTGTTACAACAAGGCGGTATCTACAGCCGTTTGTGGAACGGTGCGAAAAGTTTAGAGAAAGCTACGCTTTAATGCGCAGACATTGACAGGGATATTTTTCCGGCGGCGCAAAGCGGAGGAAGACGATGAAAGAGCTGGATTGTGAAACACGCTATCCTATCTTATTGGTTCACGGAACAGGGTTTCGGGATGTAAAAGGCATCAGCTATTGGGGGCGCATTCCCAAAGCACTCAAAGCCCATGGTGCCGCCGTTTTTTTCGGCGGTCAGGACAGCTGGGCAACCGTGGAGAAAAATGCCGATGCGCTGAAACACCGTGTAAGCGAAATTCTCGAACAAACGGGATGCGAAAAAGTGAATATCATTGCACACTCAAAGGGCGGCCTGGAAGCGCGTTATCTGGCTTCTTCGCTGGGGATGGGACAGTCAATTGCGTCGATTACCATGATTTCTACGCCGAACAGAGGCTCAAAGACGATGGACGTGCTGGCGCGGCTGCCGAAGGTGTTGTTTCGTATGGCGGGCTTGTTTGTGAACGGATGGTGTCGCTTGATTGGCGATAAACACCCCGACTTTTGTGCGGCATGCTTTCAATTTACAACGAAATGGGCGCAGGCATTCAACGAGTCAAACCCGGATGCCGAAGGTGTTGTTTATCGAAGCTATGCCGGGGCGATGCGCTCTTGGCGCAGCGATTTATGGATGGGATGGCCCAATATCGTGATCGGTCTGTTTGAGGGGGAAAATGACGGCATGGTGACGCCGGAGTCTGCCCGCTGGACAGGCTTTCAGGAAGTGTGGCGCGGCGTGGGCGGGCGCGGCGTTTCTCACATGGATGAAGTGGACTTTCGCCGCAGACCGCTCAAACGCGGCGGAGCAGTGTTCGATATTGTGGATTGCTATGTCAAAATGGTTTGCGAACTGAAAACACAGGGGCTTTAAACTTGACCGTCAGTCGTCACAAAACGGCAGCTCTCTTTGCTTGCTGCAAACAAGCGGGCTGCTCCTCGGTGCTTTTGGTTTTCAAAACGGCATTAAACTGATCCGGTGTGTGATCGAAGTTTGAAAAGGAGTGCTGAAATTTATGCTGCCGCTTGTTTCTGTCATTGTTCCCGTCTATAACTCCGCCACAGACTTGGCGCGCTGCATTGAAAGTGTGCGCCGTCAAAGCTATGAAAACTTAGAAATTCTGCTGGTCAACGACGGAAGTCGTGATACCTCCGGTGAAATTTGCCGAATGTATGCCCGCATTGACGAGCGTATCCGCGTTATTGACAAACAAAATGAAGGCGTTTCTGCCGCGCGCAACGACGCCATCCGAGCGGCAAAGGGAAAGTATTTGCAATTTGCCGACAGCGACGATTATTTGGCGCAGGACGCCGTGCTGCGCATGGTGGAAAAAGCAGAACATGATGACTGTGATTTGGTGATTGCCGCATATTGCCGTGTGCGCGGCGAACGTCAGCGAACCTATGCGTTTTTGCCGGAAACATCCGTGATGAGCAAAAATGAATTTGCCCGTCATTTAATGGAGGAACCGGCAAGCTTTTACTATGGCGTTTTGTGGAATAAATTGTACCGCGCCGATATCATCCGCAAACACGATATTCGATGCAACACCGATTTGTCTTGGAGCGAGGACTTTTTGTTTAATTTGGAGTATATTCGCTACGCCGAACGCTTTGCTGCGCTGGAATACCCCGTTTATTACTATATCAATAATGAAAAAAGCATTACGCATACACAGATGGATGTCGTGAATGTGATTAAAACAAAAGCGACGCTCTTTCAATATTACAAAGAGTTGTATGAACACTTAGGTCTTTACGAAAAGTATAAACCACAGATTTACCGTTATCTGATTTCCGTAGCAGAGCGTTAAAAAAGATTTTTCACTCAGAAGGGATGTTTAAAATCATGAGTTATGTCACACACAATGAAGAAACCCAGTATATGCTCGAACAAATGAAAGCTGTTTTAGCGGCTGACAGCCCGACGGGCTATACCCGCCATGCAGCAGCATTGGTGTATCATGCCTTTGAAGCGCTGGGGTTTGCGCCGCAGTACACGAACAAGGGCGGGGTGCTGGTGCGCCTGAGCGAAGGTGAGCCGTCCGAGAGCAGCAACGGGATTTTGCTGGAAGCGCATCTGGATACTTTGGGTGCCATGGTGGCGCAGGTGAAAGACAATGGGCGTTTGCGTGTAAGTCCGCTCGGCGGCATGAACGCCAATAATGCCGAAACGGAAAACGTGTATGTGGTAACGCGCAGCGAAAAAATGCTGGAAGGCACACTGCAAATGAAAAATGCTTCCGTACATGTCAACGGAGAATACAACAAGACAGAGCGCAGCTGGGACAATTTAGAAGTGGTGCTCGATGAAGAAGCCTACACAAAAGCCGAAACGGAAAAGCTGGGCATCATGACCGGCGATATCGTGTGCTTTGACCCCCGCACCCGTGTGACAGCCAGCGGTTATATCAAAAGCCGCTTTTTGGACGATAAGCTCAGCGTGGCCATTTTGCTGGGCTATGCGCGCCATCTTAGTCAAGGGGCAAAAACAAAGCGTCCGGTGCATTGCCATATCACCGTGTTTGAAGAGGTGGGTCACGGCGGTTCAGCTTCTTTTCCGGAGGGCGTATCAGAGGTGCTCAGTGTCGATATGGGCTGCGTGGGCGAAGGGCTGGCCTGCCGCGAAACGCAGGTGTCTATCTGCGCGAAGGACTCCGGCGGCCCGTATCACTACGACGTGGTGTCAGGCTTAATTGAAGCGGCAAAGCGGGAAAATGTTGATTTTGCCGTGGATGTCTATCCGTTTTACGGTTCCGATGCCGAGGCCGGTCTGCGTGCCGGCCACGATGTGCGCCATGGCTTGATCGGCGCGGGCGTGTATGCGTCCCACGGCTATGAGCGCAGCCATGTCAAGGGCATGGAAAATACACTCAAGCTGCTGAAGGCATACTTGGGGTAAAGCGTCGACATTTTTTAGGAGGAAAGCCGGTGCTTTGCATCGGCTTTCATGCTATTTTAATGTTCAGAAAGTAAAATGAGGGAAAAGGAGGAATTGCCGTGAGAATTTTAGTGGTGGAAGATGAGCCGGAATTAAACCGTATGCTGAAAAAGCGTTTGACGGAAGCGCATTATACGGTTGACGCTTGTGACGACGGCTCGCTGGCGCAGGACTATCTCGCTTGTGCCGAATATGATGCGGTGGTGCTGGACATTATGCTGCCGGGAATCAGCGGGCTGGAACTTCTGCGCCGAATGCGGGAAAAAGGGGACAGAACCCCGGTTTTGCTGCTGACGGCAAAGGACGGCATTGAAGACCGTGTGGCAGGGCTTGACAGCGGAGCGGACGATTACCTGGTCAAACCCTTTGCGTTTGATGAATTGCTGGCACGTTTGCGTGTGATGGTGCGCCGGGCAAGCAAAAGTGTGAGTGAGGTATTTACGGTGGCTGACTTAACGGTGGATTGCGCCGCACGCACGGTAAAACGCGGAGAAACGGCCATTGAGCTTTCGGGCAAAGAATTTATGATGCTGGAATATCTCATCCGCAATGCGGGCGTCGTGCTCTCGCGTGATAAAATCAGCCGCCATATCTGGAATTATGACTATGAAGGCGGTTCCAATGTCGTAGACGTGTACATTCGCTACTTGAGGAAGAAATTAGACGACGGATATTCTCCGAAGCTGATTCATACCGTTCGAGGGCTGGGCTATGTATTGAGGGTGCAGGAATGAAACGTTGGACCATTCGCCTGAAGGTAACCCTTTGGTTTACTTTGTTTATGACGCTGCTGAGCGTGCTGGCTCTGGGAATTTTAGTTTACAGCAGTGAGTATTCTGCGCTGGAAAACATCAAGTTTCGTATCACCGATGTGGTGGAACAAGTGCAGCGTGATGTCGAGTGGAAGGATAACGAGCTCGAAATTGATAAAGATTTAGAAGGCTTTCAAGACGGCGTTTACCTTTCTCTCTACGATTCCCAGGGCGTTCCGCTTTACGGCAGCGTGCCGCGGTTGTTTGACAACTCTGACGTTTTCGAGCACAAAAGCCTGCGTGAGAAAAAGACGCAGAACGGGATATTTTATTGGTACGATGAAAAAATCTGGGTGAGCGGATACGGCGAAATTTGGGTGCGAAGCATCGCGGAGGCCGACCAAGTAAGTGCGGCCGTCGGCAGTTTTTTGCAGTTTGCCGTCATTGTTTTTCCGTTTTTTGTGCTTACGGCGGCGCTGGGCGGTTATTGGATCACGCGCCGGGCGTTTCTTCCGGTGCGTCAAATTACGCAGACAGCGAGAGAAATCGGAGAAGGCGATGACCTTTCCCGCCGGATTGGGCTCGGCAAGGGAAAAGATGAAATTTATACGCTTGCCAACGAGTTCGATTCTATGTTTGAACGAATTCAGGCGGCGTTTGAACGGGAAAAGCAGTTTACTGCCGATGCTTCGCACGAGCTGCGCACCCCCGTGGCGGTAATTCTTTCTCAGTGTGAGGATGCGCTGAGGACCGAGTGTGACGAGCCGCACCGCGAAGCGCTTGTTACCATTCAAAAGCAAGCAGAAAAAATGGCGGGCTTGATTTCGCAGCTGCTTACCTTGGCGCGCGCCGAACAAAGCCGAAAGAAACTGCATTTGGAGCGTGTGAACCTCAGCGAGCTGTCTGAGATTGTCGGAGAACAGCAACAGGAATTTGCCGAAGAACGCGGCATTAAAATTGTTCAGGAAATTGAGCCGGATGTAACGGTGCAGGGCGACGAAACGATGCTCATGCGCATGCTGATCAATTTACTGGAAAATGCGGTGAAATACGGAAAGGAAAACGGACATATCTGTCTTTCTCTTGCGCGTGAAAATGGGTTTGCCGTGTGCCGTGTTGAAGATGACGGTATCGGTATCGAAAAAGAGCATCTTGAAAATGTGTGGAAACGCTTTTGGCAGGAGGACGCTTCCCGAAAAGTGGAAGGCGCAGGGCTTGGCCTTGCCATGGTGAAATGGATGGCCGAAGCGCATGGCGGAGCAGTGTCTGTTACAAGTGAAAAAGGAAAGGGTTCCTGCTTTTCCTTTACCATTCCTTTGGCGGAGGAAGAGGGATAAAAAATACTTGCAACGAAAACAAAATTAGGGTATAATGTACCATACGCACGTTGTGTGTATGGGGCATTAGCTCAGTTGGTCAGAGCATCCGGCTCATAACCGGCGGGTCCCGGGTTCAAGTCCCTGATGCCCCACCAAAAAGAAAACCGCGTAGCGGCCTATAAAATGGCTATGTTACGCGGTTTTTCTGTTTTCTATGCCCGTACTTTACGGAAGCTAAAGGAACGAAAACGGGCACAGTAAAAGCACAGTAGGGGCACAGGAAGGTTTTACCATTTTTGTGGGTGTCCTGTGCCTTGACTTTGTGTGTGCTGTTTGGTATAATCGGCGCGGAAAACCTTAAACCGCAAGCAAAGCCGTGTGACTTTTTCGGCCAGCATTTCCTTTCTTCTGCAAAACCCCCACCGTATCAACCTAAAACGGTTTACGGCGGGGGTTTTGTTCGTTCTTGGGCTGTTAAATGGTTGCCCTGATTAACTCGTTTGTAACTTGTCTACTGGCTTTTCGTTCGCGTGCTTCACGCTGGAGCTTAATGGACAACTCTCCTCGTGGTGTTTCGATTTCCCCCATATAGACGAAACCCGGCATTTCCGGCATTTGTTGTTCGGTCATTGTTCCTGCTCCTTTCTCGGCTGCTCAAGCAGCTCCTCAACGTCAACGCCCAGGGCGCGGGCTACATGAATGGCAGAATTCTTTGTGCAAGACTTGCCGCTTCTCATAGCAGAAATTGTGACGCGGGATACTCCGGCCTTTTCAGAAAGTTCACCCACTTTAATTTCTTGGATGGCCATTTCTGAAATTAGCTTAATACGGTCAATTCTCATTTTTTACCTCCAATACATACGCAGTTGAGTACATAAATTTAATTATATTTAAAAATACGTAAATGTTAATAAAAATATTTGTGTTTGCGTTTATTTGTGATAAAATGAAAATAACGATAGGGGGGATTGCATGGGTATTGGTAGGCAGGTCGGGCTTATTTGTGCAAAACGAGGAATGAGCCTTCGGAAATTAGCTATTAAAGCAGGTATCCCATACACAACGCTATATTCTGCGGTAAAGCGTGATAGCGATAAAATGGACTTGCAACTTTTTGCAAGAATAACAGAAGCACTAGATGTTAGTCTGGTAGAATTGCTTGAGGTGGAGAACAAAAATACCGAAAATGACACACGCCTTGATAGCATTATAGAAAACTACAACCAGCTGAATGAAGCGGGGAAGGATGACCTAGCAAAACACGCTGAACACCTCACCTACATCCCGGAATATACCCGCTTTGAGGATAATGAAGCGGATTCCCTGGCATAAAGACACCCCTCCCCAAAGCGGGGAAGGGCAGGAAGCGAAAGAAGGGCAGTAACATGAAGTTGTACACCATCATCGGGGGCGTGAACGGCACAGGAAAAAGCAGCTTGACGGGTTCGCTCAAAGCGGAACGCACCGATTTAGGGATTGTCATTGACCCCGATAAAATCACCGCTGAAATGGGCGGCGATGAATATGAGGGCGGCAAGAAGGCGGTGGAGCTGATTGAGCGATGCATGGCCGGTGGTGTCACCTTCACGCAGGAAAGCACCCTCTCCGGTGGCTATCCTAAACGCCTTGCAAAGCGGGCAAAGGAAAGCGGCTATTATGTCCGGCTGTACTATGTGGGGCTGGACAGTGTAGAGGACAGCCGCCAGCGCATCCACAATCGCGTGGCCAGAGGGGGGCACAATATCCCCGCAAAGGACGTGGAGCGGCGTTTTTCCACCCGCTTTGCGGATGTGTTCAAAATTCTGCCCTACTGCGATGAAGCAAAATTCTTCGACAATAATAACGGCTTTGTGCTGGTGGCAGAATACCGTAACGGGGAGCTGCTGCCGATCGGCGACTTCCGGCCGCAATGGCTGCGGGAAATGCTCGAATATGAAGCCCAGCAAAAAGGGTGAATGGCCATGGCAAAGAAAAAGCCGTATGTGCGCCCGGATGGACTAATGGAGAAAAAGCTCACAATCAACGGAAAGCGTCATGTGTTCCGTGGCAGAACGGAAGCGGGCAAGCGTGACGTGATTTATCTTGACCGCTTGCGGGAAGTGCTGGAGCAGTACCGGGGCGCGGATGAGGGCTTTGTGTTCGGCGGCGCCGCACCTATGACACATAAAGCGTTCCGCTGCCTTGTGGAGCGTTACCACAAACAGACGGGGCTAACCGTAACACCCCACCAGCTGCGCCACGCTTTTGCCACACTGTGCTTTGAAGCGGGTATCCCCGAAAAGACCGCGCAGGGGCTGCTAGGCCATGCGCAGCTCTCCACCACAATGGACATTTATGCCGAGCTGAGGGCAAAGAAATTGATGGAAGCGGCACACGCTTTGAACGCCTGTGAGCTGTAAAAAAACACATCAAAAGCACAGTAAAAGCACAGGAAGGCCGAAAAATGGCTTTATAGCGTGATTGTCACAGAGTTCAAGTCCCTGATGCCCCACCAAAAAGAAAAAGCCGTCCGAAGAGGGACACTTCGTAAGGAAGTGCCCTTTTCAGCCTTCTTCAGCCCGTTAATATATATGACAACTTGCTAAAAATAGCAATTGACAGATAGGAGGTTCCCTTATGAAACATAGCGGTACACAAAGGTTA
>DWWA01000008.1 GCA_019119935.1 Candidatus Ruthenibacterium merdavium
GAGCGCCGCCAGTGGCGGAGAAAGCGAAGCGGAGCATTGGGCAGTGCCGCAGAGCAGTGCCGTGCGGCGAAAGTCCGTGCGGCAATGCGACACGGCACAACCGGGTAGAGTCCCTGAAAGTGCACCAAAAAAATCCCGACTGAATGGTCGGGATTTTTTCATTGTCTTTTCCCCTCCGGGATGGATTCATGCTGCGCCTGGCGGCTTGCATTTATCTCGCAGGGACACTCGGACAAGAAGCTTTTTTGAAAAGTCGAAATTTTCCGCTTTTTCTACAAGGAGCGGTCTTTGCTGCGTTAAAAATGCTCGGAATCCACAAAGGATTCCTGTGCTTTTTGCCTTGCATCCCCTCAAACCTTGCGAAAAATCGGCGCATTTCTTTGTTTTCAGAAAAGCCTTTAAAAACTGCCGCAGGTAGGTTTTTCTTAACGCGCTCGATTGAAAGTGCAGCAAAACAAGAAACCTTCGACATTAGGCAGGTGTCCGTAAAACAGTTAAATCCGACCTATGGTTACGATCATAGGTCGGATTTTTTGCGATGTGTATCGGTTATAGAAAGGCTCCCTTGTGCAAAGGGAGCTGTCAGCGAAGCTGACTGAGGGATTGTCTTACCGCAGCATCGATGTACTCGCAGACTCCACGAAAGTTCCTGCTGACTTCATTATTGGGTATTCGAATCACCTTCAATCCATATCCTTTCAGATAGTCGGTTCGTTCAGCATCCTTTTCCATGTTATCATTTTCATAGTGCTGAGAACCATCCAGTTCAATCACCAGTCTGGCTTCCGCACTATAAAAATCAGCAATGTATTTTCCAAGCACTTTTTGTCTGGAAAAACGAACAGGATAGGTTCGTAAAAAGTCATACCATAGATGCCGTTCCTCTTTGGTCATTTCTTTTCGTAGTTGCTTTGCCAACGGAACCAACTGCTTATTATGTTTTGACTGCATTACAATCCCTCCGTCATGGCTTCGCCATGCCACCTCCCTTTACACAAGGGAGGCTTTTGGTGTGGTGCAAAACCGCAGATCGCACAACACACCGATAGGTGTATAGAAGTGCGCCCTTATCAGTTCGACAAATTTAAATTTATCTTATTGCTCCTTACTCCAGATATCTAAGTCTATATGTCAAAATTCTCAGATTTAAAATTGCTATAATATCTTCCTTTGTGAGCTGTGAATTTCAGAACACAATAATCAGGGTCCGAAACCCCTTCTTTATAGAACATTTCATCACCAGTCTGCCAAATCATCTCTTTTGCTTCAGTAGTCTCCAATACCTCAATAGTACCAATTAAACTTACACCCCTAAAATAACGCTTATCAATAAAATAAATGCTAGCCTTATTATTCTTTCTGAAATATCTTACTTTATCTGACGAAGTGTTTGTAGAAAACCAAATTTCCTTAATGCCGTTTCTTTTTCTTGGTTTTAGCATTGCTTTTGTGATAGGATACCCATCTTCATCTACATAAGAGACAAAACTAGTGCCAGATTTGTCTATCATTTTTCCAATGGTTTCTTCTGGATTTTTCATTTTCAACGCCTCCGTTATATTCAAGTTTGTCTAATTGTTTCATCCATTTTATCACATTACTGAAAGTTTGAAAAGAACAGTCCCGGCAGGATTAGCTGCCGGGACTAAAACTGTTTTATGCACACCGCCCTTTCGTCGGGGGTTTTATTGTTTGGATGTTATTTAGAGGCTCGAATTCTATCGGCTCGCTGATGCGGGTCACGGGTATGCGGAGCATTGAGCAGTGCCGCAGAGCAGTGCAAGCGGCGGAAGTCCCCGCAGCGATGCGACACGGCATAACCGGGGAGAGTCCCTCCGGGGCGGATTTATGCGGCGGCTCTTAAAAAAGTGCTGGTGCTTGGATTGGTATTCACTGTATTTGTTGAAAGTTTTGACATAGATGATATTATTCTTAACATGATTGGAATTCTTATAGTCTACTTATTGTTGGCGGTTTGTGAAACGATTAAGATTCAAAAGCAATCATATAAAAAGCGATTTAAAAATTCTCATGCTAAGAGAATTAACCGTTTCATTTGGAGTAAAGTATGAAAAAGTTATATTTAATAGGCGGTACCATGGGAGTGGGGAAAACTACCGTAAGCCAAACACTAAAAATGCAATTAGAAAACAGCGTATTTTTAGATGGGGATTGGTGTTGGGATGCCCATCCCTTCCAAGTGACCGAAGAAACAAAAGAAATGGTCTTAGAAAATATCTGTACTATTTTAAATAATTTTTTGAAGTGTACTGCTTATGAAAATATTATTTTCTGTTGGGTAATGCATGAGCAATCTATTATCGATACAATCCTTTCCCGTTTGAATACGGAGAATTGCCGCGTGATTACGATCTCTTTGCTTTGTTCGAAAGAAAAACTGATTCAGCGTTTGCAAAAAGATGTTGCTGGAGGGATTCGTTTCTCTGATGTAATTGAACGCAGTATCAAACGTATTGCGCTCTATCAAAATTTGAATACGATAAAGATAGATACTTCTGATAAAGATGCCGCTGAAATTGCAAAAGAAATTACGGCAATCTAAAAAAGCATCTGAAATGCTGCTAGAAAAATAAAAAACCGGAACTTTGGAGCTGCGGCCGCTTCAAAAGTTCCGGTTTTTTATGTGGTAAATAGGATATTTTTTAACTTTGCGGTTCATTTCTGCCGCGGATGTCATCCACAACCTGCTGGATATGCGCTACGTGCTCGACAGAAAGACCGGTGACGTCCAACACTTGACGATTGTCCAAACATAAAAGATAGTCTGTAGATACTGAGAAAAGCCGCGCAATCATCACCAACATATCAACCGACGGTTGAATATTATTATTTTCCCAATTTGAAACACTTTGCTTTGTAACACCCAATCGCTTAGCCATTTCTACCTGGCTAAGATTTCGGGCAGTGCGAAGTTCTTTGATTCTTGTGTTTAGCATTTAGCACTCCAAAATTAAAATATTACAATACTATTGTATCTCTTTGCTTGACAATATAAAAATACTATGGTATTTTAATAATGGACTGCAGGGGTGTTCTTTATCTTAAAAGGAGGACTGTTTATATGGTAGATGTGGCAAAATATCCCGAGCAAGGAACATTGTCTTTTTCACGCTGCGGAGAGTTAACATTAGATGAATTGATAAATCGATTTATGCAAGTTTGTTTGGGTTGCTGTACAGAACAAGGTTTAAATGTAACTGTGCGGCGGGATGAGTTTAAAACTTCCAATGCAGCACGAAAAATGGGCGGTGTTATCAGTTTGGTAGGGAAAATGGTGCAAAAATCGTGCCCAGGGTTTACCATTGAAAGCAAGAGTGAAAATTATCGCATTCATTTGGTTGGCGGACAATATATGGATGAAATTTCCTTTGATTTATTTTTCTTTACCGGATTTGCATTGGAAAGAAATGCGCGAAAACGGGACTACGCGGAACATCGCTTCCAAGAAGCGATAGACTGCGTCAAAAAAGCGTACGAGTCAATGACTAATTAACAAAAAAAGGAGTATTTAGTAATGGCGGAATATTATTGCAAGTGTAAAAAGTGCAAGTATATTGATCCGACTGAAACAAATGGCTATAAATGGCATTGTGAGTACTATGGAACTTACGAAGATCCCGATGAAGTAAAAGAATGCAAAGCTTACCAAGAACGATGATTGGTTTTAAAGGGCCTTGGGATTGATGAAAAGATTAAAATTTTGGTGGTATCTTTCCTTGCAGCTCCGAACTTTTTAATAAAACCGCTCCACCTTGTGTATATCAACGCACAAGGTGGAGCGGTTTTATTTTCAACATTTTTGGGAAACAGCGAAGCAGTAATGCTGTCAAATCATCTTTGCGCACCGGAAAAGGTGCTGTGCAAAAGAGTAATTGCTTTCCTTTCGGCGGACTCATTTGTTATAATGGGCACAAGAAAAGCAGTTACACCGCAAAGGAGGGGGCTGGAATGAATATCGGCAATCAAATATCCGCTATCCGCAAGGAACATCAATTGACACAAGAAAAATTCGGGGAGCTGTTTTATGTCACTTGCCAAACGGTTTCCAACTGGGAAAACGAGAAAAGTTATCCCGATTTTAAAATTTTAATAGAAATCAGCAATCGGTTTGAAATTTCGCTCGATCAACTTTTAAAGGAGGATGACAAAATAGTACAAGCAATGGATGCAGAACGCATGCTGGGGAAAATAAAACATGACAAATCCTTGATCGACTTTTTGACCGGCGCGGGCGGCGGCTTGGTTGTGTCTTGTTTATTTTCCGAAAACTCCCCCATCCGCACTGTCATCATTTGTATCGGGATTGTCATGCTTGGCATCGGCTTTTTACAAAAAAGCAAGCTATGATAAAAAGATATTTCATTATCTGGAACAGCACAGGGAGAACGTCACATGAAGAAAAGAACTTCGCGTGTGATTGCCGCGCTCATGTTAATTGCGGCAGTCGGATTTCTTCTTTTGGCCTTTCTCCACCCGGAGTTGTCTTTCCCGTGGGGAAATGGCGTAACATACTTTTTATACGGCTTTTATGTGCTGCTGACAGCGGTGCTTTTTATCGCGCCGTTTAAAAAGAAATAGTGCCTAAAGGTTTTAAACATGTTATAATAAAGCAAAATTCTGACATGAAAGGGTGAAGTGGGAAAGTGTTCCGAACAAAACACACCCGTTTTTTTAAAGTCATAACTGCGGTGTTAACGGTGCTGTTGTGTGCTGTGCTGACGGCTTGTTTGCCGGGACGTTTGTTTTTTGCTTTGCCCCAAGAGGTGCCCGAAACCGTCCGTGCAGAGGGGAAAACCTATCGAACCGGGTTTTATTCGGATGAATTGCATCCTGTCAATTTGGAGTACACCGACAAGGAATATGACATCAACAATGACACTTTGTATCAAGTGTACATCAGCGGGTTTGAGTGCCTGCATGCGCCGAGCACAGGCGGCAGTACAAACGGCACACTCTACTGCTTAGATTCTCAATGGGACGAAGCGCAGGCCTATTACGCCGACCCGGCAAACTTTACTTATTACTGCGAAGTGACCCCGGACGGCATTGCCGGAACGGAGCGGGCCGAGGTTTACGCAATTGGGGATATGAACCCCGAAATGTTTGACGCGCTCATGGGGCACATCGACGGCGCCAGGAATGACCCGTTTGATGCGCTGGAGCGCCTAGTGGGCGAAAAGCGAGAGTCGGAACCCATTGATGAATCGAACCGAACGATTTATAACATCTTTTTTTATCGGCAAAGCAATGACACCCATTTTGTGACGTTTCGAGGTGATCATTTTTGTTTGGTTGACGGGAAGCTGTACTTTGTCCGCTACCACGACGGCAAGGACGATACATTGCACGTCATAGAAATGACAGGGGAAGCGGCCGACTATTTTATTGATTTAGTGAACGGGCTGAACAGCCCCTATCTTGCACGGCAGGAGGCCGGAAATTAACACCGATATATCTGATTTTGTTGTTTAAGAGATTTGACAATTTGATAAGGAATGATAAAAATGGTGTGAGTGGCTGAACAAAATGATTTAAAGATATTGGCGAATTTAGCAGTACAGATGTGGAAACATCATTCTGAGAAGGAGATAAAAGCAGAATTTTCATATATCATGGCTAAGCCGGAAACGCGCTTCTTTTTAAAGTATGAAAAAGAGATTCCCGTTGGATTTGCGCAGTGCCAGCTGCGGCATGACTATGTAGAAAATACGAAAACAACATCGGTTGGATAGTTAGAAGGGATTTTTGTGAAAGAAGCTTATCGCGTCCGCGGTTATGCAAAAGAATTGTTGACCGCGTGTGAAATATGGGCAAAAGAGCGCGGATGTTCAGAATTTGCCAGTGATTGTGAGCTTGATGATACAGAAAGTTTTTATTTTCACAGGGCAATGAATTTTCTGGAAGCCAACAGGATTATTTGTTTTACGAAAGCGTTGTAAATCATTTTTTAGGCGCTGCAATCAAAGAAATTATGACAAGAGCGGCAGCTCGCTTTCTGCGGCGGGCACGGCTTCATAATCATACTGGTTCCAATTTGCTTCAATATCGGCAGAGGTAAAAAGGCTCTCTTCCGTTTCACTGGTGCAGATTCTTCCCGATTTAACCGCCACAGACCAATATAAAATCTCGTAGGTGGTGCCGTCGGAAAGCAAAAACCGAAACCCTGTACAGGCAGCGCCGGCCGCAGGCTCAGCTTTTTGCTCTTTTAAGGAAAGCCCTTGAAATACGCTGAAGACATCGTTGATATCATCTTGCCGTGTAATTACTTTTTTCTCAGCGTCGGTTGGGTCGATGAAATGAAATATTTCAACGGATGCAATTTCAGAAGCTTCAAAAGGCAGCTGGAGTGAAACGGTTTTGGAGCATCCAATCAATAAAATACAGAGAATCAGCGAAAAAATCAAAGCGGTTAATTTTTTCATGGCAGCGCTCACCTCACATATATTTCTGTACGGTTTCTTTGAGCTGATTATAACACAAGGCCGAACAAGCAGTCCAGATGGAAGAATGCTTTTATGTTTCCGAAAAAAGAAAAAAAGATTGTGTTGCTCAATCTTTTTTGATATAATTAACATGGATATTTTTCCCAAATAAAATGAAAGATAGTTATTTGAAACAGTCGTTTCAAATAAAATAAATAAAACATGAAAAAGGAGAAGAACAAAGATGGAACAGCTTTCAAAAAACAATTTTACGCGCAGTGTGCCAGCAAAAAGGATAAGGGAAACATTCGAGCAGCGGCAATTTTAGGCTATATTTGCGCCGGAGCCACGTTATTGCTTGGCGTGCTCATGCAAAATTATTTTATTATCATTGATGTGGCAATTATTTTGGGGCTTTCGCTTGGCATACACCTTGCGCAAAACCGCGTGTGTGCTGTACTGCTCTTAATTTATTCTCTCATCAATGTGATTTTCTCATTGCTTGCAACGGGACAAATCAGCGGCTGGTGGCTCATTATCGTTGGCGTTTGCGGAATCATCGGCACATTTGATTTTCATAAGAATTATCAAAACTATTTGGCAACGTTTGCTGCGCAGCCGACAATGGGCATCGAAGAGTAAAACGCAGGCTGCGCATTAAGATAGGAAATTCTTTTATCGATTGCGAAGCAGTTAACGTGACAAAATGACATAGGGAGTAAAAACGGATGGAAAAACGCATCAGAGCTTTTCAACAGCTGGGGTTTGGATTGTTTGTTCACTATGGGCCTTATGTACAGTACGAAAGCGGAGAATGGGCATATGAGCTGTGCCGCATTGACCCGAAGGAGTACGAAAAGAAAGCGTTAAGCTGTGATTACAGCAGCTTTGACGCGGAAAAAATTGCGCCGGCGGCGAAAAGCTGCGGCGCAAAATACGTTACGTTTACAACGCGGCATCACGATGGGTTTTCGCTGTATGATACGCGCGGGCTTTCCGATTACGACGTCATGCATACGCCGAACGGCCGCGACTTAGTTCGTGAGTTCGTGGACGCCTGCCGCCGAAACGACATCGTGCCCTTTTTTTATCACACGACGCTTGATTGGCACCATCCCGATTTTGAAAACGATTTTGGCAGGTATCAGCAATACTTGCGGGACTCCGTGCGTATCTTGTGCGAAAACTACGGCCCGATTGGCGGTTTTTGGTTTGACGGAAACTGGAGCAAGCCGGCGCAGCTGTGGGAGGATGACGCACTTTACAAAGTGATTCGTCAAAGCCAGCCCGAGGCAATTATTGTAAACAATACCGGCCTTCATGCGCAGGGCGCTTTTACCCACCCCGAAATTGACTGTGTTACCTTTGAACAGGGCACGCCAAAAGGTTGGTGCAGCGGCAAAACTCAGCCGGGAGAAAAAGAGTACATGGGTGAAATGTGCTATACCTTATGCTGGCATTGGGGGATTGCACAGGATATTGACATTAAGTCTATGCGCCAAATTTTAGAAGCGTATACGGCCTGCCGGCGCGTGGGCGGAAATTTTCTGTTAGGAATTTTTACGCGTTTGGACGCAAGCCAGCCGCTTCTGCATCAGGGCTATTTGGAAGCCATCGGACAATGGGTCAAGCGCAATGAGCCTGCGTTATTCGATGCCGTGCCGGGAGAAGCAGAGGGCTTTGGAAAAGACTTTATGCTGGAAAACGGCAATAAGCGTTATGCGTTTATTCACGATCTTTCCACAAGCGGTGACCACAATGTGCTGCCCGGCGCAAAGAAAGGGTACAGCTGCTTTGAGCATGTAACGCAAAAGCTGAAAAACGCTTATTGGCTGGACAGCAAAACGCCTGTTGAATATACGCAGGATCTTGCGAACGAGCGCTTATTCGTTAAAATGGAGCCGTTTTCTTATGGCCAAAATTGGGTGATTAGAGTAGCGGCATTTGAAACTGAATCAGTGTGATGAAATGCGTTAAACAGCAAACAATCCCGTTTTGCCGAAATCGGCAAAACGGGATTGTTTTTGGCACCGAATAGGCAAGAAAAAACCCCCAGTTCAAAACTCCAAAGGGTGATATTTTGTGCCGCGGAGTCCTGCGGCTGCGCAGCCTTTGGGGCAAAGCGCTCATAGTTGGGAAAGCCCATTCTTTCGGGGGCATCATTCATACGCAGAAAAAACCAAACAGTGAAGGCAAGCGTCACCGCACCGGGAAAGAAAAACGCCCCCTGCCAGCCAGTGTGCTCCACGACAAAGCCCAGCCCCGCCCAAGAAAGAAGAGAACCGCCCAAAGACGACGCCGAAACCAGCATCGCCGGGATATTTCGTTCATGCGGGGCATACCAAATTGCTGCCGCACGAACCACGGGACCCCACAGTGTGGAAAGGAATATCCCATTTACCAGCCAAACCACTAAAATAACGGGATAGTACGGAAAAAAGCCAATCAGCAAATTACAAAATGCAGTTCCCGTCAGTCCCAGCAGCATGAACTTCTTTACCGGCAGGCGGTCGCCCAAGATACCGTTGACGAAGTGTCCAATGCCGTAACTAATAAAAAAGCGCTGCCGATGACGCCTGCCTTTGCCGCTGTCCAATGCAGCCGGGCGGTCATTTCCGGCAATGCAATCGAAAGATTGGTGCGGCAAAGATAAGAAAGCGCATATGAAAGCCGGCATAAAGCTAAAATGCGCTTTTGCCATGTTTTTTGTAAAGCAGATGCATGCGTTTCCATGAGATTTTTCTCCTTTTGACAGGCAAAGGGGATTTCCGGCACTATGCGCCTGAAAAAACTGCCCGATTACAGGCATATGTTAGAGCCTTTTTTGCAAGAAGTCAAATAAAACTTTGCGTTTTTTCAAAAAGAAAATGGTTGAATTTACCTTTCTTTATAGTGTATTATAAAGGCGGTACCGCTTTTTGGGCTTTGTGAAAACGGCAAGCGATCTTTCGCTTTTGCAAACAGGAAAAACCTTTACAGCAAAAGCAAGAAAACGATTGTGCGAAAAAAGATCGGTCGTTTTCCAAAAGCCTTCATCGATAGGATAAAAAGTGCTGTCAAAGGAAGGATGTATCAAAATGAAGCCGATTTCAAAACCGGGAAAAGGACATCTGCAAAGCTTTTTAAAGCATTTGCAAGAACAAGAAAAAAGCACAAATACGATAGAAAAGTATCAGCGTGACTGCCAAAAGTTTTTAGCGTTCTGCCACGGAAAATCTCTCACAAAAGAGTTGGTAATGAATTATAAAGAGCAGCTCAAAGCGGAGTACCGCACAGCGAGCGTTAACTCGATGCTGGCAGCTGTGAATCATTTTTTGCGTTATCTTCGCAGGGAAGACTGTCGGGTACAGCCGATTAAGGTGCAGCGGCGCATTTTCTGCGACGAAAAAGAGGAGCTGACGAAACAAGAGTATCAAAAGCTTTTGCAAACAGCAAAAAAGGACGGCAAACGACAGCTTTATTTGATGCTTCAAACGATTTGCGGAACGGGAATTCGTGTGTCGGAGCTTGCACATATTACCGTTGAAGCGGTAAAGCGCGGCCGCGCGGTAGTAGAATGCAAAAATAAGCAGCGTGTGATTTTAATTCCCGAAAAGCTGAAGGTAATGCTCCTGCAGTTCATTCGGGAAAAGGCAGTAAAGCGCGGGGCAGTGTTTACGGATGAAACAGGTGCGCCGATGAACCGCACAAAAATTTGGCGCTTAATGAAACGCCTCAGCCTTGCGGCAGGCGTAGATGCTTCAAAAGTGTTTCCGCATAATTTACGTCACTTGTTTGCGCGCACATTTTATGCCGCACAACACGATATTGCCCGCTTGGCTGACCTTCTTGGCCATTCCAGCATCGAAACAACACGCATCTATATGTTAACCACATTCCGCGAATGTTTTGACCAAGTTTCAAGGCTGGGTTTAATTTCTTAGAAAAAGAAAGTGGCTTTATTCCTTATTTACTGCATCATAAATAAAGAAAAGCCACTATATAATACTAAAATTATTACAATCAAAACACGCCTTAAATTTTCGCAAAGTTTCGCAAACAAAAAAGGCGTGGGATGAACATAATATGGATTATGTTTCAAAGGCGAAAAACAACGACATTTCGCCACTTTTTTATGGGGACAAATACTTTAAAAATAAAAACAGCAGGCGACTGTTTTCTTCATTCTAACAAAGGGAATGTTTTCTTGTCAATAAAAAAATTCATTTTTCACGAAAAAAATTTCATAATTAAGACATAGTTTTCTTTGAATATTGTTTTAAATTACCAGTTTTTTAACAGGGTTTCACCAAAAAACGCCTGTTTTTTTTTGCCCTTTTTTACATCGAATTAAAGATAAAACGAGTTTTTATTCTTTTTTCAAGGTGCACTGAACATAATCCATATTATGCTTGCAGAAAAGCAGGCGGCGAAAACGAAAAATCTAAAAGGGTGTGGAAATAGAAAGTAGGCGCTTCAATTATTTTCTTTGGTGTTTTCCCTGTCCGGCGGGGTTGACATAAATTTTAACAAAAAAATTCCTTACAATAAGGGAAGAAAAGGAGACGAAAAGCATGAACAAAAAGATGAAACTTGTAAGCGTTGCTGCTGCAATGGCTATGGCAGCATCTATGAGCGTAAGCGCTTTTGCGGCTGCTCCTCCCGCTAATTCTACTGTGGGCGGCGCAGTACCTACGGACAATGGCACGGAAGTATGGGCCGGTGTTGCGGTGGATAACCCCGATATGCGCATTAAGGTAACCGTTCCCACGCTGTTTGCTTTCGTAGTCAATGGTAGTGTTGACGCAACAGAAGGTGCAAAGGCAGTTACTGCAGCGAATGGTGGTTTGTTGCTGCCCAACGTAAAAGTAGAGAATGTGCAAGGCGGTGGTGGTGCAGGAAGCACTTATGACCTCACAACTACGGGTGATTCTGCTTTGACCTTTGACAATTACTCTACTTACTACAGTTCGGATGATAGCGATTATCGTGGTTTGGCAGTTAAATTGAGCGGCTCCATCAAAAATGAAACGGGAAGTTCTTGGACTCACATCGCTACTAAACCCAGCGAAACGGCTACTCAAGATTTGAAGAAGTATCGTTTGAGCGTTAATAATCAACAGTTTACTGCTATGAACGAGGATGGAAGCTTTGGTATGGCTACGCCCATCGATTTGAAAGCACCTGAAAATGTTGCGAATGGTAGCAATTTGGATGATACCACGAAGTTGGCAAAAGTTCCGACTTCTGTAGAGGCTAAGTTTGGCGTGGAAGTCGGCGGTACTCGCGGCGACTATCAGACTGCCGAAAACTCCGCAAAAGTTGGTACCATTGTTTGGAAGGTCAGCACGCAGCGTACTGTTCCTGATGGCCCCTGATCGGTGACGATTTTACACAGCACATACAATGCTGAGTGAAGGCATCTGCCGCCCGCCGGAAGGCGGCGAAACAGAATAAAAACATAGATACAAGCCGCCCTTTTTTAAAGCGCGGCTTGTATCCTCTATGAAAGATGTGTCTGCACGAGGGCGCATCTTTCCATGAATGGTGCTTTGCTGATAAGCACAATGAAAGCTTTTCGAAAGGGGGGCTTTGTTTGCATAAGAGAAAAATACGGGTTCGCCTGTCCAGTGTGATGTTTGGGCTGGCTTTCGCCGCTGTTTCTTGGGTGAGCGCGGCGGCATATACTTCACAAACCGCTGGTACGGATGTATGGGTTTCCGTGGTTCCGCGCCCGTCACAGGAGCGTATTTCGGTAACGGTTCCGGCCGTTATCGGGTTTGTTGTCAACGGAACGGCCGACACCCAGAATCAAGAGGCGCTGTCGACAGAGAACGGCAATATCTTGGTGCCCAATGTGAAAGTGGAATCGGTAGAAGGCAATCAGTACACGCTTGTTGTGGAAGGTTCGCCCACTTTGGTGATTAAGAATTATTCCACTAACGTCAAGGAGGGCCAAGAAGACGCTGAGAACCCGGAGCGTGTGGGAATTGGCGTAAAGGTTACGGGTACCATTTCCTCTGAAAGCACGGCCACAGGTGCAGACGGCGTTCCATGGGTTCCCATAGCAGAGAAGCCCGCAGAAACACAGGAGGCCTTTAAAAATTATCGGCTTTCTTTGGGTGGAAAACTGTTTTCTAAAAGCGTTGACGGCGGGTTTGAAATGGCAGAAGGAATCGAAATCGGCGCTCCCCCGGCGGAAGAGTACGGATGGACTGCAGGCGGCGCCAGTTTAGAGCCTTTTCAACAAGAGCTTGCTTTGGGTGTAGAAGCAGGCGGTACACGGAGTATGTATAGTAAGCCGGAGGAATCTGTCAAAGCGGCAAAAATTACATGGAAAATTCAAGCCGTCCCGTCGGGAACGAATCCGTAGTTTTGCGGGGCAGGCACAGACAGCACAAAACAAAAGGAGATCAAAATGACGGATTTAGACAGCCTTGCAGCACAGCTGGAAGAATTGAACGCGGTACAACAAGCGGCGCAGGAGCCGGAAGAAAGCAGCCCGGTTAAAACGCGAAAAAAGCAAAAGAAAGAAAAGCCGGATGAGCCGAAGCCCGAGAAAAAAAGCCGAAAAGCAGTCATTGCACTGATTTTAATCATTGTGCTTTTGCTGGGCCTTGTGGGCGGCGTATTGTGGTATTTTTTAGTCTATAATGCAAAAAGCCCGTTGGAAAAAGAATCAGAGGCATTGGGCGGTTTGCTGGCAGGCAAAACACCGGCGGAGCAGCAGGATATCTTAAACGAAAAAGTAAAGGAAGGCCAGGTTTTGCTTGGCATTGCCGCTGAACCGATTTTTGAATACAACGGTAAAAAGGGACGTATCGGTATTGAAAACGATAAGGCAAATAACTATTCCTTCCAAGTAACGATTACCGAAGATGCAACAGGCGATGTTTTGTATGAATCGGGCGTGATTGACCCCGGCTACTACGTCGAGTTTATCGAACTGAACAAAACCCTTGCGGCGGGCGACTATGATGCAACCGCTCTTTTTACGACCTATTCACTCTCTGAATCGCCCGACCCGATTGCACAAATTAAAGCCGATTTAAAGCTGCACGTTACAGACGGACAGTTCTATCAATAAAATATGATGCATACAGAGAAAAAATGGCTATGGGCTGCTGTTGCATTGCTGCTGTTTTTTGCGGCATTTGCGTTTGGCGCGGGAATGGCGCAGGTCATTCACCGGTTTCAGTCGCAGCAGGATAGAATCCCCACCGTGCTGGAAACAGACGACGGCGGTCAGCAGCTCGATGCCAGCCTTTCCGGCGTAAAAATTGCCGAAGAAATGTATGCGCAGGCAAATGGCGAATGTGAAGTGCGTATTCAAAACCTGCCCGAAAACGAAAACAGCGTGCGCGTCAGCGTTGTACGCAGTGCGACGGGTGAAGTGCTTTATCAGTCCGGGCTGATTGATCCGGGACATTATTTGGAGTATGTGAAGCTCGATACGCGCTTGAAAGAGGGTTGGTATCCTTGCCGGGTGATGTGGGAATTCTACAAGCCCGACACACAGGAGCCTATTGGAAAGGCTGCACAAAGCGCTGTTTTAATTGTAAAAAATGATGTTTAAACCCGCAGGGCGTTTCTGAAAGCAAGGAAATGCACTGCTTTTTGTGCAACAAAAGAATGATTTTCCGTTTTAAAAAAGCTTTGAATCAAACAATTTGTGAAAACTCGCAGGAACAGGAGAGTGGCTATGAGCAAAAAAATGAAAAAAAGGTTAGTTGCTGCGGCACTCTCCTTTTTGTTAATCTTATGCATGGCTGTAAGTGCTTTTGCGCAGGAAAATAACGGAAACTTAGGTGGAGCAACAGGAGATACTGAAATTTGGGCGGGTGTCACAGTAGACTATATGTTTCCGCTCCGTTATGAGGTGTACGACCCGAAAAACCAGCCTTTAAGCGGTGTTTCGATTGAGCATTACGACCATAACGCAAAAGAGTACGTTTATGTTGGCCGAACCAATGAGAACGGAATTTGGGAAACCCAAATTCCCGCAGATTATTTCAACAATGTGATTATCGGCGGTGCGCAGGGCGTGAGCGTTGCGGACACAAGGGCTTTGTACGAAGGAAATGGAGAGCTCAGACATCGTCTTTCTAAAAATGGATTTCTTATTGTAGAAGGCCGTGCCGATTATACCATTGAACTCAACGAAAAGCGCGAACAAGTGATTGTTGTTCGTGTTACCATGCAGTACGAAGATAGTGCCAGCAGCTCAACTCCCAGCCCGAGCGAACCGGGCACAAGCGGCGCCAACCCACCGGCAAGCGTACCGAATTCACGCCCAAACGGTGGCGGGCTGCCCCAAACAGGTGTGCCGTCGTACTGGATTTTCTTAGCTGTGGGCAGCCTTTTGCTGCTCTTGGCGGCACTCATTATTTGCAAAATTCTCTATGATGAAAAAAAGAATCGGAAAAAAATAAAGCAGGGGGGAAACTAGAATGAAGCTGCGCACACGGCTTGCGGCCATGGTGCTGACAATACTTTTAACGGCGCAATTGCCCGTTAGTGTCTTTGCAAATTCAGCCGCATCAACGGCTCAAACGCAAGGGCAAATTGTTGTAACAGATGAAAACGGACAAGAGCAGATTCTCACTGCCGAGCAACTGCAGAGCGGGGAAAATCTGCCTGAAAATATTGTAATTAACAATGAAACGACGCAAACGCAGGAAACGGAAACTGCGGCACCTGCAAGTGAAAGCGCTCCCGCTGCAAGCGACAGCGCCCCTGCGGCAGACAGCACAAGCACGCCGGCGGCAAGTGAGAGCGCTCCCGCTGCAAACAGCACAAGTGCGTCTGCTGCAAGTGAGAGCGCTCCCGCTGCGAGCAGCGCAAGTGCGCCTGCTGCAAGTGAGAGCACACCCACTGCAAGCAGTGAAGAGCGTGTAGATTTGGATTTGCCGCTTGTGCAAAATACAGACGACAAAACACAGCGTGTCGATCTTGACTTGCCGTTGGTGCAAGCAACGGACACAACAGGAAACCGTGTCGAGGAAACCGTTTCGGTGAATCAGGCGGCAAGTTCCGATCGTTCGGTGCCGTCCGATGAAGAGGAAGAAAAAGAAGAAGTTTTACCTTATATTTACTGGAACCCGGGAGAGGGTTATGACGTAGACCCTTCTTATCTTGAAACTCACAAAGCAGAAAGCGACAGTACAAGCAGCAGCACAAGTGAAAGTGTGAGCGAGAGCGAAAGCACCGGTGAGAGTGCGTCTGCTTCACAGAGCGCCTCTGCGTCCGACGCTGCATCGCAGAGTGTTCCTGTGTCCGGCGGTACGTCGGAGAGCGGTTCTGCGTCCGGCAGTACGTCGGAGAGTGTTCCTGTGTCCGGCGGTACGTCGGAGAGTGTTCCTGCATCCGGCAGTACGTCGGAGAGTGTTCCTGTGTCCGGCGATACGTCGGAGAGTGTTCCTGCATCCGGCAGTACGTCGGAGAGCGGTTCTGCTTCCGGCAGTACGTCGGAGAGTGTTCCTGCATCCGGCAGTACGTTGGAGAGTGTTCCTGCCTCCGGCAGCACGTCTGTGAGCACGCCTGCGCCCAGCAGCACACCGGAGAGCGTTCCTGCGCCCGGCAGTGCTGCTGTGAGCACGCCTGCCCCCAGCAGCACACCGGAAGCCGCACAAGTGCCGGGAACCGATGCCGCAGCGGAGCCTGCACCTCAGCCGGTGCATGAAGCGGCGCCGGAAGCGGGGCTTGTCGAGCAGGCCGGACAGGTTTTGGACAACTTGAGCCCTGTGCAGACCGCACACGCGGCAGATACGCTGGAGCCTGAGCAGGAAAAAGGCTTCTTTGCGGGCGTTTTGGAATGGCTTTCGTGGCTGTTTTCCCCGATTACCCGGTTTTTTAAAGATTTAGCAGCGTTTGCGCTGTCCTCCAATTATGTACCCGCGGGTGATGATGCCAACACCGGCCGCAGTCCGCTTGCGCCTGTTAAGAGCTTTGACGCGGCAATGCAGCGTGCGCGTGAGCTTTCCGCAGAGCTGGGCATCACCATGGATCAAGTGACGATTTACATGATGAATCCGCTTGAAATTAAAACAGGCCAACAAGTAGACATTAACACGAATATGGCTATTTTGAAGGCGTGGGAAGGCAGAAACTACGACAGCGATATGCTGTTTTACTTAACCGGCGGTACACTCTCCGTGAACAATACGGTGATGACGCCGCGTGCCATTGACCCTGCTAATATGCAGGATGCCGCCAAAACGTTGGTATGGCTCTACGGCGGTACAATGGTATTGCAAAGCAATGTTTCCGCATACGGCGGATTTGTGCTGGATTTTTACCAGCAGGAAAGTGCGCGAGTATGGAACGCAGCGGCTTCTTTGGCTGCGCAAAAATATGAAACTCCTGTCATTCGTTTGGGCGAGTCTTTTGCCCCGGTAGGAATGGGTTATGCCCTTCAGTTTAAAGAGTCAGACCGTGAAATCGACCAGCTGGAGCTGGTACAGGCTCCTTATGCAGATGAAGCAAAAATGCAGGAATATGCAAAAAGCTTCACCGTAACGGGAGAAACAGCAAGCGAGTGGGAATATGAAGTAATGGCGCAGCAGCAGGCGCAAGCGCAGCAAGCGCCTGCCCGAGCTCGAAGAATGGCAAGAATGGCGGTGCAAGACGGCGGGAAAACCTCGGCGTCTGCTTCGCTGTACGCAGTTCGTGCTTCCGGCGTGGTGATTTATTGGAACCCGGGCGGACAGCTGACCATTAACGGCAGTACTTACCCCGCAGGTTCTGACGTCGACCGTACAGGCCTTGCGCCCAGCGCTCCGCTGAAGACTTTGACAATGGCCATTGAAATGGCAAAAAAGAATAATACCACGCGTATTGTTTGTATGAGAACGCTGGAAATTAACAAGAGTACAGCGAATACTGTTATACTTGAAAAGTATCTTCCTTACGATGAAGGTACAAATACTTTTCAGCTGCACAGTGACTTGATCAGCGGTGTGCCGGTGGATTTGATGAACTGGGACCAAGGCTTGCCGATTCTCAATGCAGCGGACGGTTATAACCTCAGCATTCAAAACGTGACCCTGCAGGGCTACGCGACCGAAACGACAAACCGTGTCGGTAACCTCTTAACAGTGGGCGTTGGCTCAACGGTTACTTTGAATGACCGCGCATCTGTCATTGGCGGTTCTTATATTCAGGTAGCCTTTCATGCTGCGGCCGGGGAAAAACCGAACCCCATCATGGTGAACAGCCAAACTGGCGTCAGTGCAACCATTTACGCCAGTGGTATTGCTTTTGCGCCTCATTTCAGCGGCACACCCTTAGTGCAGGCCACGGAGGAATTGGTAAATACTGTATTTAAGGGGGATAAGGCTGCGGCCGGTAAGGCGCTGGCGCCTAACTTTGCACTGGATAAAGCGAACACCACCCCGAGTACGGAAGGCGGCCAAAACCAAGTGATTTGGAGCTTGGAGCAGAGCGTGACAGCCGACCAGGAGCATACGCTTGTTCTGACGGCCGCAAAGGATTACAGCGCTATCTATGTTGACCCTGAGCGCGGTGATGACAGCTACGACGGTATTACCTGCGAGTTCCCGGTAAAGACGGTGGACCGCGCGTTGGCGCTCTTGCAGGAAAACGTACCGGATATGATTGAAAAGCGCACGCAAGCCTATGAAGGTGGTGCAAACCCGACAGATATTGATGATAACTATCCTTTGCCGGGCTTAATTTTGATTTGCAGTACGGTTGAAATTAACGATGCGCAGAATTGGAACTGGAGCCAATATCATTGGGAGGATTACAACGGGCAGGAAGTGCGCCCTGTCATCATGGCGCATGACGATGCAGCTGACGGCGCGACCGGTAAACTGCACACGCGCCCGGAGTATCTTCTGCGTGTCGGCGCAGGCGGAAGCCTGACGCTGGGCGAAGGCGTGCGCATCGGGCGTTCTTTGCCGGATAGTGATTCAATCACCAGCGATGTGAGCGTGCTCAAAACAAACGTCATCAACGTGGTAGACGGCGGCAGCTTAACTTTAACAAGCAACGCAGAATTGTTCGGCACAAGTGAAGTAGAGGAGGATTTAGTCGCAGCCGCAAACCTGTATAAAACTTACCCCGGCGTTGCGATTGTCGCGGGTGTAAAAACGGCGTTCCATTGGTCTTCCAACGTGTCAAGGCAAACGACAACAGCTGCGACCGTTACGCTGGACAGCAGCTGGACGGGCGCAATTCACGGGTTTTCCCGCGGCGTGCTGCTTTGCGGCCAAGATGTCACCATGACGATGGACGCCGGTGATATTTACGGAAATAAGAATAACTATACGGGCGCAGGCGTGAGCCTGTTCCAGGGCGCGCAGTTCACCATGAACGGCGGCAAGATTCGAGACAATTACGCTGGTGTTGGTGCGGGTGTATTAGTGGATGGCTATCAGTGGAAAACCGGCGAGAAAGTGACAAAGTTCGCCATGAAAGCCGGGGCGATTACGGGAAATACCATCGACTGCTACACACCGAGTGATTACACGGACCATATGGGCGGCGCGGGTGTGCAAACGCATTACGGCGAATTTGAAATGGGTACGAAAGGTGCTGATAACTCGCTGTGCGTTGTCAGCGGCAACTGTTTGAGAAGACGCAGAGGCATAAAGTATAATAATGTACTGGGTGTCGGTATCAGCATTCGCAACGATCGTACATCAGACACCAAGCAGCCTTCCTTTATCATGCACAGCGGAACGGTCAGCGGGAATCTGGTGGATGATCAGCCGGATCTCAATCTTGGGCAATATTTGTATGTTTATGGAATTGGTATTGGCACCTATAGCGTTTCAAGCCTGCTCATAGAGGGCGGAGAGATTTCCGAAAACAGACTCAAAAATTTGTATAATTATCAAACCAGCTATGAATGCTATTTTTTCGGTGCCGGAATGCATGTGGGCGCACCAAGCGTTGTGCCTAATATCGTTATACGCAATTTAACCGTAAAAAATAACAGCCTGAGCGAAGATTACGGAACGGTTCAGGCAAGATATGTTTATTTTTATGGAGGCGGTTTAAGCTTTAGTTACGGGCTTTCCGACCATACTAATAATCCAGTGGTGCTTTTG
Organism: Candidatus Ruthenibacterium merdavium; assembly: GCA_019119935.1. Taxonomy (GTDB): domain Bacteria; phylum Bacillota; class Clostridia; order Oscillospirales; family Ruminococcaceae; genus Ruthenibacterium; species Ruthenibacterium merdavium. The sequence goes on from DWWA01000008.1 coordinate 19,499, forward strand.
GAAAACGTTCAGGTGCTGGATAATGCCGTAAAAACAAGAGCACGCGGCAATACCATTGCATATGGCGGCGGCATTGATTTTCAGGGAAGTACAGGCGGCTATGCGTCTGATGCGGCACGATTGCTGAACGTGACGGTTCGAGGAAATCAAGCAGCTGACGGCGGCGGCATTTACGGAAGTTTTCATTGGGCGAAAAACCTGACTGTCACGGAGAATACTGCTGTCAGCGGAAACGGCGGCGGCTGGCATACAGGCTACGCTAGCAGCGGTTATGCACAACGGCAGGTAATTGTAGAAGATTCCGTTTTCACAAAAAATACTGCAAATAACGGCGGCGGCATTTACCTTACTTACGTATCCAGGGACGGTTATACGTATACGATTACGGAAAGCGCTCCGGGAAAAACCAAGATTCAAGATAATACGGCCTCCTCTTACGGCGGCGGCGTATATATGAACCCGTACAGTACAAAAAACTTGTATTACTTTGACTTCACCAGTGAGTGGAACAATACGGTAACGGCCAACGCCCCGAATACGCGCGGACAGAATTTGTATGTAAGTAATCTCTACAATGCCGCAGTTTATCTTTTACAGGGCACGTTCCTCGGCACTGACAGTATCCGCATACTGCCCACCACCGGAGATTATAATGGCACCTTGGCACTGGATATGGCGAAAGTCAAATTTACGCCGGACGAAGAGGGTCAAAGCGCAATTTATTTGAATCATCCGAACGGAACCATTACCCTGCTCGCTGCGGGCAGCAGCGCCTCGCCCTTGCACCTTACCATTAATGAGCAGAATTTTAACGCCGGCAACGTGATTTTCAAACCCGGCAACGTGGATAAGCTGGAAATCGGCGGCTTGAGCAAAAACGAGGCACAGCAGGGCGGTTATGAAGCGGTGGCAAAACCGTATTCTTACCCGAAATTAACGGATGCAAGCCAAAGCAGCAAAGAAGGCGAAGCATGGAGCGATTACATTACGCTGACCGGCACGCCGGTTCGCACGCAGCTTGGCGCCGTGGCCGATGTAAGCGACGAAACTTTGACAAATTTGGCTTTGATCGGTGAAGGTGTGTATCTGGACGGTATGAACGGCAAAGATACCAACACGGGCCTTTCTCCGAAGGAGGCGGTGAAAACATGGGAAAAAGCCGCACAGCTGATGGAGCAGTATCAGCAAAAGCCGCCCATGGAAACCCAGAAGACGACCGGCTTTCAGCCCATTATTTGGATGTGCGGTCCGGTTACACTGGAAAAAGATGCAGGGGGAAAAGAAATTACGCTGAGCCTGCCGCAAAGTGTCGTCAGCGAAACGTATCAGGAGTACGAAAAGTCGCAAAGCCGAACACCGGAGCGTGCGGCGGCAAAGCGCTTTGCCAGCAATAACTTGCCGCTGTTTTATTTGGAAGACGGCGCAGTTGTAAACGTGACAAATTTGCGTGTAGACGGAAACAGTGCGGCTTTGACAAACGCGCTGGAAACCTCCGTGAGTTTTTATGTCAAATCAGGTGGGCTTTTAAAAGTAGGCGACGGTGCGCGCATTTATGAAAGCTACGGCCCGAACGTTTCCTTGTACGGCGGTTCACTCGAAGTGGATCAAAGCTTTACCCCCGCTCAGACAGACGCAGAAAATGATGAAAAATACGGCGTGCAAATCAGCTCTTACAGCAAACGTTACGGCAGCTACTGGGGCGCGGTTTCCTTTGCGTCGGATCACTCCAGCGCTTTGCTGAAGGGGAATGCTTACCTTGGGAATACATCTGCGAGCAGCGGATATGATGTTATTTTCCATGTAACAGCTGATCATGCAAGCATTACCATGCAGGGCGACAGTATCATACGCGGAAGTTATGGTATTTACCGCTATTACCGAAGGAATATCAAGGTCCATTTAAAAGATAACGCCCTGATGGATGGCTATAAATATGTTATTTACACCTATAATGCTTATGACAACGACAGGATTCCCGGCCTGTTTGAAATGACTCTGGAAGGAAAAAGCCATGCACGGGCCAATTCCGGCAACTCTTTCTGGTTCGAATATGGCCCTCAAACGGCCGCTAAAATCAGCTTATACGACGAAGCTCAAATTACCGGCAGCTGGGTACCGGACAGTACTTATCAGTCGACAGGATACCAAAAGGGGTCTATGAGCATTATAATGGGGCGTCAGGGTGGTGAAGATGCGCCTGTAATCAACGTCAGCGGTACGTTGTCATGGATCGGCGGACAGCTTTATCTGGAAATGAATGCGAACGCTCAATTGAAAGGAGCAGTTTCGTTTACCGGATTGTCTGCTCCTGTGGCGACGGACGTTGGAAAGCCTGAAACTTACGGCGTTGTTATGCGTGACAATGCCTCCATTGTGTCGTCCAACTACAGCTACGGCGTAGAGTTGTATATGTATTACTTTAACAATAACAACAGCATTAACAAAAGTTGGGATAAAACGACCCCGTTTACCATTCACTTGACGGACAATGCTTCGATTGGACACAGTTCCAATACGACCGGTTTCTCCCCGATTCGAGTTGAACAGTATATCAGTGGGAGCGCTGCCACGGAACAAACCATCAAAGACCGTTATATGATGGGGGACGACCAAACAATTGTTCTGAGCGGCAATGCCAAACTCAAAGGCTATGGCTATTACGGAGCAATTTGTTTTTACAGTAGTATGGACTCCTCCGTTAACGTCGACCCCGATGATGTAACTCCCATTTCTACGGTGATCTTTAAGGATAATGCCGGTGTGGAGCAGACAACAAGTACACTGAATAGTTCGTCTTATTCGAACTATCCGCTGATTAGTGCGCGTAAGGTGGTTTTACAGGGGAATGTCAGCTTGCCCAAAGTGGGAAATCAGGCGGTGAATACGTCAATTTACGGCCAGGGCGCCTCTGTGAAAGCATGGGAGATGGAGCTCGACGGTACAGCCGAGGTGAAAGGCCCCATCTGGCTGCTGGGCAAAAATGTTGCTGACGGCACTACGGGAAATATTACTTTGACCGCGCCGATTGCATCCACAGCGGACACAGGACGCTATCAGCTGCATTTAGCGGCGAATTACATGGGCCAAATTGTGGTCGCGCCCGGCGGCACCGTCGCGGATGCAAGCATCTATCTCGACTGCTTTACAAAGCTTGCCGCTGAGGGTGAGGCGGCCGACGTAGACCTGAAAGCGATGAAGCCCAATATTGTGCTTGACCGACAGTGGAACGTATACCTCAGCACCAACGGCAATGACACAAACGACGGCTCTACGCCGCAAAAGGCGGTACGCACCTTCACACGTGCGAAAGAAATCTTAACCACAATTGAAGGTTACGGCAACGGCAGCAATATTATCATTCCGGATAACCTCACGATTCAAAACCACGATAAAACGTGGAGCTTTGAAGCGGGCGGCGTTTTAACAAGTGCAACCGGAGAAAAATGGAAGCCGAGCGTTCGCCGAATGGACGGTATCATTTATACGATGCCGTTGATTACGGTAAGCGCGGGTGCTTACAGCACAGCTGCCGCCAACGGCAAAGCCATTACGGCAGAGGAGGCCGCTGCGCCGGTGGTGTTTGAAAACATCACCATTGACAACGGAGGAAGCGGCGGTAAATTTGCACTGAGCGGCGCGGGTTACAACCAGTACAACTTCTCGATGGTATACGTCGATACCGGGGAGCTCTCACGAGAGGTACAGCTGGGCGAGAATGTCGTCTTGCACAACCTCGATTATGACATGAGCACCAACATTGCCGGCAGCACCAGTTTGTCAGACGGCTGGCAAGTGGGCGGTTTTGCTTTGAATATTACTTCGGGCAAAGTCACGCTAGACGGCGCTGTGATCGAGGATTTCAGCGTGAAGAATTACTACCACGATAGCTCGAGCTACAGTTATATTGAGCATACGTCCATTATCAGCGTTAACGGAACTAAGGCGGCGCTTGAAATGAGAGAAGGCGCCATTCGCAATAATTTGCTGGATATCAAATATCGCCGCAATTATGTGCAATCGAATGCGACAGCAATTTTGGCGGTGGCAGACGGCGCAACGTTCGACATGTCCGGCGGTGAGTTTTCCGGCAATACCCTGCAAGGGCCGCTTTGGACGATACCGGGAAATTCTTACGCCGGTTCCGCTGACAATCAAAGGACCAGCGTGGGCGTCATTTGCCTTTCCGGTTCCGGCAGTGCAATGACGCTTTCCGGCGGTAAAATTACCGGGAACACCAACCGTTTGGGCATTGATGAAACACCGGCAAAAAAGAATTTCGGTGACGTGGAAAATATCATCACGGTCGGTTCGCAGGGCTCGAATGGCGGTAACGAAAGCAGCGGCGTCTATCAAGGCTGTACCTTTACGATGTCCGGCGGCAGCATTACGAATAACACTGCCCGCTACGGCTCGGCGTTTGCGCTTTTGAACGGAACGGTAACGCTTTCGGGCGGAACCATTCGCGGCAACGAGTCGGTGGCTCCGATTCCGACAGAAGGTGAGCCTACGGGCTGGAAAGCGGAGTACTGCCCCATCTTTGTGAGCAACTTCCGTACAACGCGTTTGAACCTTCAGGGCAGCGCGTGTGTGGCAGACGACCCGTTCTATTTGCAGCCGGGACGTCAGATTGTCCTTACCGACCAGCTGCGCCAAACGAACCGTTTGTACGAAATTTACACCGGCACCGGAGCAACGCCTGCCGGCAACCTCGTGGTAATTCCGGACGGCGACGTCATTTTGGACGCGACGGCTTATCTGCACAATTTCCATGCGCATGCCGCGGGAATGGTGCTCGACCGCGGACGTGAGAACATACAGGTGACGACGCAGCTCGGACAAATGAATGAGCAGAAATGTCTGGTTCAAATGAAAGCGGTGTTTGTCAACGGCGATCAGGGAACCGACCCGGATTCTGTGGATTTGTCGGTTCCGCAAAACACCTTGGGACGAAACACCGACAATCCCGTACAGACGTTTGACGCGGCAAAGGCCATAGGCCAGGCGCTGTGTTATGAGGGGGAAGACCCGGCGGAGCATGCAAGCCATAGAAATCATTATGTTGTTTATGCAACGGGAACGGTTTACAATGATTTGTATGAAGGCCAGGTAACAGACACAACAGGAGTTTACACGAAGAACGAGGACGCGAGCAACTTTGTATTCTCATTTGACGGAGCAGCTTACATGTGCCGCTACACCGGCTGGGCGCTTTGTATGGGTAACGGCCTGCATAAAGCCGGCAGTTACTGTTATGATTCCCTGATTAAGATACGAGAAAGCACCGGAACGACGACCCTTAAAAACATTATCCTGCGCGGCCGGCGTGAAGTGGACAGTACAGACAACAACGGTGAAACATTGGTTGTCGTGGGCAGTGGCTCAAAGCTGGTTTTGACTGAGGGCGCCGGTTTGGAGCGAAACAATGTTGCGGGTTCCCGCCCGAGTGCTGCCGATCCCTCTTTGATGGAACCTATTAACACAAAGGGCGGCGGTGTTCGTGTAGAAGCCGGCGGTGAGATGCTCATGGATAGTGGTATCATTGATATTACCTGTACGGCAATTACCGGCTCGAGCATCTATTTGACGGGGAAAGAAGATGCCAAAGAGGCCGCAAAGCTGACGCTGCAAAATAAGGTGAACATCGGCGGAGAAATTTATCTCGGCGGACAGCAAGGCTACGATACCCCGATTTTGGTGGATAAAACCTTTGCGCCTACGCAATCTGTGGCAATTGGCCTCCAGGGCGACTATAACTTAAAGCCTGTGGTTCAGTGGACCGATGATACCGAAGTAACCGAAGAGATGCTGAAGCTGTTTACGTTCTCTACCTCCATTACGGCTTTGTATGAAGTTTTGCCTGGAAACGTGAGCAATCCGGGACAGAAAAATAATGCAATTGTTTTGAACCTGCGCAATATTTTGTATCTTGACCCGGACAACGGCGATGATAAAAACGACGGCAAAACGCCGGAAAAGGCAATCAAAACGATCGGACATATTTATGATATGTTTCAAGATGCGGGCTCTGTACCGGGTGTGTTGGTATTCGTTATGAACCCGATTGAAGTTCCCGATGGAACATTGCTTGCGATTACAAACGGCAGCGTTCAGCAGGGTATGACGAAAAAATACATCTCTATCTATTACGAGGGAGCGGAGGAAACGGGCTTTGATACTACCGTTGGAATTCACCACTCAGATAATGAGAAGCAAATTCAAAGCCAGCTGTATTTTAAGCGTTATGTCAAAACCTCTGATGCTGAGATTCCGGAAAACTATGATGCCGAAACGAATTTGAAGGAACTGTTTATTGTCAAGGGACAGCTTCAGTTGAACGGTGTGTACTTGGACGGTCACTCCAACGCAACGGAATCGACCTATCCGGGACAGTCTGCACCAGGCATTGCAGCAAAAGCACCTCTCGTGCGCGTAGATGATATCGGTTCAGCGCAGTTCTTAGCGGGTGAGCTGAAAAGACATCAGCTGGGTGACCGCAGCTACCAGGCCGGAAACACGTTGTTTACAAATAACGTAAACAACAATCTGAAAACAAAGATCCTGCCAGGGACGAACGGTGTTGTGGAGGGCTCTAGTGCAGGGATTGAAATTCTTTCTTCCGGCACGGATCAAGGCTTCGAAAAAGAAAAACGTGGAAAAGTGGTGTTGCTGAATACACAATTTGTAAATTTGAAACTGGGTGAAAATGAAAGCGGAAAGGGAATCATTGGAGGAAGCGACGTTTACCAAAACGGCGAAATCACCATTAGCCACAACGTCTATTTTGAAGGCAATGTATTCTTAGAGGGCAACGGCCGAAACGGCGATACCGAGGAGGATAGAATCTCTCGCCAAACAAGTCGCTGGCTCGGTATCAGCGCCTACGGAAGCCCGGTAGCGGGTGCCTTTGAATTGCTGGTGCGCGATGCGTATCACAATCGACGCATGGTGAAGTATCCGTATTCCACTTCTAACACGATTCCGCAGGATGAAATCAGCTATTATATGCTGACCTCGGAACTTTCGCGCTACTTCACGCTTATGAACGAGCTAATTGCACCGAATACGAGCGAAGAAGACTTCCTCGGAACGGGTGAAAACACACTCTGGCTGCGCGTTCCGCAGGCTGTGTACATTGACCCGGAAAACGGAGTGGACACGAACAACGGTCAATATCCGGAAACTGCGGTGAAAACTTTGCAAATGGCGTTTGAACGCATGCGCGGTCTTTCGGCAAAGGTGCTCTATGTGGTAAACACGATTCCTATCGACGGTGTGTCTTTCATCTATCCCACCGGATACAGTTATGATGGCGGCGTGGTAGTTCTTCCGAGCAACAACGTGCATTTGGAAATTCGGCGCTATGTGCAGCCGGATAACAACGGCGGCAGCGGAACTTATTATAAAGTTCCAAGCTTTACCGATGGCCCGCTGTTCCGCGTGGAGGAGAATGGCCAGTTGACGATTGAAGGAAGCGTTGTTGTGAATGGCCACTCTGAGCCGCTGTTAGGCAAAGATGTGCCGCCTGCACAGAAAGTAAGCAACGGCGTTTCGGTAACGGCGCCTCTCGTTCAGGTTTTGAGCGGAGGAACGTTCGACTTGAACATTGATTCAAAAACAGGTGAACGTGCATCGCTGATTGATAACAATAACACAGCGGCGCTTGGAACCGGACAAACACGAATGGAAGGCGGTGCAATTAACAACAAGGGCAGTGTTATCTTAAACGGCGGTGTGCTGGATAACAACAAAGCAGCTCTTGTTGCAAGCCCGGGTATTACTGCACAGGGCAGCGCGGACGGCGTTTATCAAGCAGGCGATATGACGGTGAGCGCTTATCCGCAGGGCTTGGAGGGCCAGTCGATCTTCCTTGCCAGCGATGTGAGCGAAAATGACGACGGAGAAACCAACTTTATCGGCGACCATATTCTGACGATGGACATGCGCTTGAAGGAGGAGGTGGACTCTGCGAGCAAGAAACTGACATACTCGCTCGATATGGACAACGCGGTGCCCGGCCGACAGGTCATTTCCTATCCCGGCGACAGCCAGGTGGATTCCGAGCACAGCAGCTACATTTTAGGGAAAACCGTTCATGAAGAGCTGTTCTTAGTGGAATCGGAAGACACTTCCGGCAATTTGGAATTGCAGGATTGGACCGTTTTAAACGTTTCCGTTCCGGAAGAAGTATTCCTTGCGGTGTATGAGCATCATAACCGCGATGACGGTGCGCCCTACGGTTCCGGTGCATATACACAGGCCGGCCGCGCTGATGTGGACGGTGCTCAGTACGGTGTGCCGGAGTATACCATCACAAACAACGGCTTGTATGGGGCAAAGGTAACCGTGACAGGGTTTATCCAGAAAGACTGGCAAAAGGATACCAGCCCAAGCGGTATGCAGCTTGCTCAAAGCACGACGGATCTTTCAAGCGCCAGCCCCTTGCTCTATATGGCTCTGACGAAATCTTCGGAAACCGAAGAGCAGGGAAATCAGTTTGCAAATTTGGCAGAAGCTTCGCTGAAAGCAAAAACGTCGGAGCTTTCCGTTACACTGGGCACGCTGCAATCGAAAGAACACGGCAGCTTTGCCTTTAAAGCGGCTGCAAACGCGGCGTTTATGGATCTGTGGACGGACACCGGATTCCCGGTTTCCTCGCTCGGAACCGCACAGGATCGCAGGGACTACATGAGAAATAAAGATGCTTTGGGACAGACCTCTTTGAACAAGGCTTCAGCACAGTTTAAGCTGACCTACCGAATTGAGATTGACCCCGCTCGGCGCTAGTTTGCCGAAAGCAGATTTTGCACTCAACAACAAACAAAAAAGAGCTTATCGCAAGGTAGGCTCTTTTTTGTTTTGCTGAAAAAAGAGGAAAGGCGCAGGCCCTTTGGGGGTGAGCGCTGCAAAGAAAAGGCGGGTGATTTTATTTGTATAAAAATTTTCAAAAAACAAAATTTTTCTCGTTGAATTTGCTTGTCCGATGTGTCATAATTGATTCAGATTCCCTGCATCAGCCGAGCGAAATCGGCACAGAAAAAAGCCTTCGAAAGCCGAAGCAAAGCGGGGCTTTTGAATTTCATATGTGAAACATTTTGACAGATAAAAAGTAAGGGAGATTTCTTGTATGGATTTTTCTTTAGAATGGCTGTTTGACCCTGAGGTGTTCTGCGTAAACCGTCTTCCTGCGGCAGCGCGCATGCTGCTGCGCGACGGCGACGGAAAGCCTATGGAGCAGACGCTGGACGGGAAATGGAAGTTTATGTTTGCGCAAACACCCGCGCAGGCTCCGGCAAACCCTTCTGCGCGCGATAACGATTTAAGCGGATGGGAGGAAATTATTGTGCCCGGCGCCATTCAGCTGCAAGGCGGCGGAAAATGGGGACTGCCGCAGTATGTGAATACGCAGTACCCGTGGGACGGCGTAGAGGCGGTGGAACTGGGCAAAGTGCCGCAGGCAAACCCCGTGGGAACGTATGTGCGCGACTTTACCGTGCCGCCCGAATGGGACGGGCCGATTCATGTGCGATTTGACGGCGCGGAAACGGCCATCGCCGTTTACTGCAACGGGAAATTTATCGGTTACAGCGAGGACAGCTTTACGCCCAGTGCGTTTGACCTTACAATGTCGATTGAGCGCGGCGCAGTCAACCGTTTAGCGGTGCAGGTATTCCGCTATTCCACCGCGTCTTGGCTGGAAGACCAAGATTTTTGGCGCTTTTCGGGCATTTTCCGCAGTGTGTGGCTGACAACGCAGGCGCGTACCCATTTAGCGGACGTGTTTTTGCACCCGGAACTTTCGGACGACAACACCGAAGCAACCTTGCGCGCTGAGGTGAAAATTGCGGGCGAGCTGACGGGCCGTTTGCAGATGGACATCGGCATTTCCTGTGTGGAAATTCCCATTCAGTCGCGTGAAATGACGCTGAGCATTGACGTGCCCACGCCTCTTTTATGGAGTGCGGAACAGCCGAACCTTTACAACGTTGCTTTGCGCATTTTGGCGCATGACGGCACCGTAGTGGAGCAGACGGAGCTGAAAGCCGGGTTTCGCCGCGTATCAATTGAAAACGGCGTGCTGAAACTCAACGGCAAGCGCCTTGTGTTCAAAGGCGTGAACCGCCACGAGTGGAACTGCCGCCGCGGACGCAGCGTCACCTTAGAGGACATGAAGAGCGATATTTTGGCGATGAAGCGTGCGAATATCAACGCCGTGCGCACCTGCCATTATCCCAACCGCACCGAATGGTACGACTTGTGCGATGAGTACGGCTTGTATGTGATTGACGAAACCAATCTCGAAACACACGGAACATGGAATTGGCTTTCGAAAAACGAGATGTACCGCGCCATTCCCGCCAGCCGTCCCGAGTGGAAAAACGCGGTGCTCGACCGTGCAAAAAGCATGGTGGAGCGCGACAAAAACCATGCCAGCATCGTAATGTGGAGCTGCGGCAATGAGTCGGCAGGCGGAGAGGACATCTATTTGATGAGCCAGTGGATGCGTGAGCGCGACCCTTCGCGTCCCGTTCACTACGAAGGCGTGTTCCAAGACCGCAGCTACCCCGGAACGAGCGACGTGGAAAGCCAGATGTATACCAGCGCCGCAAACGTGGAGGAATTTATTGAGAAAAATCCGAACGGCCGCGCAAAACCCTTTATCCTGTGCGAATTTGCCCACGCCATGGGCAACTCGTGCGGCGCAGTGCATAAATATATGGAACTGATTGACCGTTATCCGAACTATCAGGGCCATTTTGTGTGGGACTGGATTGACCAGTGCCTGCTGGCAAAAGCACCCACGGGCGAGGAGTACCTTGCTTACGGCGGCGATTTCGGCGACCGACCGAACGACGGCACATTCTGTGCCAACGGCCTGCTGTTTGCCGACCGAAAGCCCACGCCGAAGCTGTTTGAAATTGCGGCGCTGTATCAAAATTTTGTGGTAGAGCCCTCGCGCTACGATGTGCGTATTGTGAACAAAAGCATGGACACCGACCTTTCCGCTTACACGCTGCGCGCTGAGCTGCACAAAGCGGGCCGCGTGCTGGAAAGCCGCGAGATGAGCGGTGCGGCGGCGCCCGGCGAAGAAACGCGGATTCCGCTGCCGTTTGTGGTTCCCGAAGAGCCGGGCGAGTACACCGTTACCGTTACGGTGCGCTTAAAAAATGACACGCCCTGGGCACCCGCCGGAACTCCTGTGGCGCAGGGTCAGTGCGTGCTGGAAACGAAAAAACAGCCCCAGCCGTGCTTATTCCCGATGCGCGTCATCGAAGGCGACAACAATATCGGCATCATCGGCGGCAATTTCCAAGTGCTGTTCCAAAAAACGAACGGCGCGATGATTTCTTACCGGTGGAAGGGTGAGGAGCTGATATTGGCCGCCCCGCGTTTAAACTTCTGGCGCGCCCCGACCGACAACGATTTGGGTTGTGCCGACCCGTTTGAAAAGGCCGTTTGGCGCAGCGCAGGTGCTTATGCGAAGTGTCTGAGCTGCGGCGTATCGGGCGATCAGCTGCGCGCGGATGTCACCGTTGTTTACGCGCTGCCCACCCCGCAAAAGGATACCGTTACCGTAGTGTACAGCGTAACCGGCGACGGCATGGTGGAAACAACGCTCACTTGGAATGGTGACGAAGTGGAAGTACCGGAGTTCGGCATGGTGTTCACGCTTCCGCACAGCCTGTCTACTGTCAGCTACTATGGCCGCGGCCCGCACGAAAATTACTGCGACCGCATGACCGGGGCACTGCTGGGCCTGTGGCAGTTTGAGGCGAAAGAGAATTTGACGCCGTACCATCACCCGCAGGAGTGCGGAAATCGCACGGGCGTGCGCATGGCCGCCGTGACGGGCGAAGAAGGTGCAGGTTTTGTATTGCGCGCTGAGTCGGAAAATGCGGTGGATTTAAATGTTTTGCCCTATACGCCGGACGAGGTGGAGGCTGCACGCCATCCTTACGCATTGCCTCCCGTCACCAAAACGGTGGTGCGCGTCAGCGGCGGGCAGACGGGTGTCGGCGGCGATGACAGCTGGGGCTCGAAGGTGCACGAGGAGTACCGCTGCCGCCTGCACACAGGCGATACCGTGCGCTTTAGCTTCGGCGGCGCGGGAAAATGACAAATCGCCCGCAGGAATTTTCACACTTTTGAAAAAAGAAGTGTTTTTTACACAAATTCGACATATCGCTGGGATATGATACTGTTACAGGGGAATATCAAGGCGGCGCGCCCCCGGCGCGCCGCTTTTCCCTTTTCTGCAATATTTTTACAAACGCTTTAATCCCCAGCACCGTGAAGCACACGCGGGGCATAACCGGACAACAACGGGAGGAATTCGATATGGCAAAAATTTTGATTGTAGACGACGAACCGCGTATCCGTGCGTTAATTCGTGAGCATTTGCAGCATGACGGGTTTACCTGTGAAGAGGCAACCGACGGCTCTGCTGCGCTGGCGGCGCTTTCCGTCGGCGGCATTGACCTTGTGATTTTGGACATCATGATGCCGTTTGTAGACGGCATGACGTGCCTAAAAGAGATGCGCAAGCGCAAAATTGATACGCCGGTTATTATGCTTACCGCGCGCGGCGAGGAATATGACAAGCTGGCGGGTCTTGAAAACGGCGCAGATGACTATGTGGTGAAGCCCTTCAGCCCGCGTGAGCTGGTGGCGCGCGTAAAAGCTGTTTTGGCGCGCACGATGCCGCGCGCGCAAAGCACACCGGAAAGCATTGTGTTTGGTGACCTTGTGATTGACACGGCCTCTCACAGTGTAAAGATTGCGGGAGAGGAAGCGCCGCTCACCCCGAAAGAATTTGATCTGCTTGTCTTTTTAACGCAGAATAAGGGCATTGCCCTCAGCCGTGAACGCATTTTGCAGCAGGTGTGGAACTACGACTACTACGGCGAAGACCGCACGGTGGATACACACATTAAAATGCTGCGCGGACACCTCGGCAAATACCGCGACAACATTGTGACGGTGTGGGGTGTCGGCTACAAATTTGATCCTGAGGTAAAAACGTGAAGCGAAAACAACAGGCGCACGGCCAGGCATGCGCCTGCCCGGTGCTCACGCCGTCCATCACCTTGAAGCTGACGCTGTTTATGGTGGGGCTTATCGGTCTGCTTTTGGCGCTGGTGTGGGTGCTGAATGTTCAGCTGCTGGAATTCTTTTACAACAACCGGATTCTCAGCGATTTGAACCGCACCGCCGATGCCTTTGTAGAGCTGGTAGATACCGCCGGAAAGGTGGAAGGCGGAAAGCCCGGCTTAGACTACAGCGAGGATTTCCTTGAACACTTTTACGAGAAGGATTATGAAGCCCTTTTGGCAGGCAAGTGCATCGAAGTGGCAAACCCGCAGGGACAATGGGTATTCGGCGGTCACTTTTTGGCTTCTAATGCCTGCCTGATTCATCCGGTAGAGCAGTCGATGTTCGGGGGAGAGAAAATCTCTTGGGACAATAAAAACTCCGCGGCGCTGCGCGTGCGCACGCAGCAGCTCGGCGACGACCATTTTACCATTGAAAACGGTTCCGAGCGGCAAAAAGTGGTGTGCCGCCGCACGCAGAGCGGATATACGGTAATTGTTTCCACGGATCTTGAGCGAATCGGACAGGCCGGGCAGGTCATCGGCCTGCAAATGCCGGTGATTGCCGCCGTGCTTTTGCTGTTCGCGGTGGCGGGAGCTTATTGGTTCAGCCGCTGGTTTACACGGCCGGTGATGCAGCTGTCGCACGCGGCGCGTGAGATGGCGCGCGGCAACTATAACGTGCGTGTGACCCCGTGCGGAAACGATGAAATCGGCATGCTGGCGCAGGACTTCAACGCCATGGCGGGCGAGGTGGCGCGTGCCAACGAGCTTCAGCGCGATTTGATTGCGAACGTCAGCCATGATCTGCGCACGCCCTTAACGCTGATTAAGGGCTACGCCGAAACGATGCGCGACATCAACGGGGACGACCCTGAAAAGCGCAACGAGCAGCTGGAAATCATCGTCGATGAAACCGACCGGCTTTCAGCGCTTGTCAACAGCGTGATGGATCTTTCGAAATATTCGTCGGGCACGATTAAGCCGAATAAAGTGCTGTTTGACTTGGCGCAGATGTGTGACGAGGTGGGCTGCCGCTATGAAAACATCTGCGAGCAAAGCGGCTGTCATCTGCAAATTGAGGCCGACAAGGAGTGCATGGTTTATGCCGACCCGGACAGCCTCCAGCGCGTGATTCACAACCTGCTGGCCAACGCTTTGCACCATGTCGGTGAAGACGGCTTTTTAGCGCTGCGCGCCATTCCGCAGGAAAGCGGCGCGGTGCGCGTTGAGGTGGAAGACCACGGCGCAGGCATCCCGAAAGAGGATTTGCCGTATATCTTTGACAAATACTACCGTTCGCGCGCCGACGCGGGCAAAGTGGGAACCGGGCTGGGCCTTTCCATTACCAAAGCGATTTTGGTGAGCCATGGGTTTGGCTTCGGCGTAGCGAGTGAGCCCGGCAAGGGCAGTACCTTCTGGTTTGAAACGCTTCCCGTGCGCCCTGCGGCAAAGCCGGCGCCCAAAAAGCCGGAGCGCATTGGAAAGATGCCAAAGAAAGAGCCGGAAAAAGAACCTGAAAATCCGACGCAAACGCCTTGACGGTGTGCCGGAATACGCAAACGGCACGTGCACATATGACAAAACCTCCTGTACGCAAGAAAAAGCCGCACAGGAGGTTTTTTTGTGAAATGAACAAGATGAAATTCTTACTGCCGAAAGAAAAAAGAAAGAACCGCAAGCACTGCCGCCGCTCCGGCGCCCAGTGCCCAAGCGCGAGGGTTTGCAAAGTTGATGGTCCAAGCCCAAAGCCCCGGGCGCTTTTGCACAAAAACACGGGAGTCATCGGGATTGTAATAGATGCGCCCGTGCCAGTGCTTGTCCTTTTGGTTTTTTTGCTGTTTTTTCATGGCGCGAGCTCCTTTCAAGGGACATTTGTGTACACGGCGGGAAGGCAGACAAGCGTGAACACAATGAAACTGTTTTCGACAAAAAAAGAGAAATTTCACGCAATAAAAAGGGATGTTAAAACGTATTAGAGGAAAAGGGGAGGATAACCATGCCGTCAAGCGTACAGCACGTCGTTTATGACGCGCAGGAGGTATTGCAATGTTACGGCGACTTAGTATTGCGCACCGCGTTTATGATGCTGAAAAACCGAGCCGACGCCGAGGATGCGGCGCAGGAGGTATTTTTGGCGTTTATCCGCACAAAGCCGGAGTTTGACAGCGCCGAGCATCAAAAGGCGTGGTTTTTGCGCGTGACGATGAACCGCTGTAAAAGCGTGCTTCGCAGTGCGTGGCACCGAAAAACACAGGCGCTGGACGAAGCGTTCCCCGAAGAGGATTTTACCGAGCGGGAAACCGGCGTGATGCAAGCGGTGCAGCAGCTTTCGCAAAAATACAGAGCCGTAATTTATCTTTATTACATTCAAGGTTATGACACCACTGAAATTGCACGGATTTTAGACGTGCCGCAAAATACAGTGCTCAGCCGCATGGCACGTGCGCGAAAGCAGCTGAAAACAATGCTGGAAGGGGGAATGGACGATGTTTGAAAACGACTTTCGAAGTGCCGCGGAAAAAATAACGGCAAGCGAAGCTTTTCGCGCCGAAACGCTGGAGCGGATGAAAAAAGCCGAAGGGGAACGTGCAGTGCGGCCGTATCTGCGGCTGGCACGTCAAAAGCGCAGTTCACGCATGTGGGGCACTGCCTGCGCGGCGGCGCTGGTACTGGCGGCCATTCCGGTGGTGTGGCAGGTGTGGAACACACCTTCTTTGCCGCAAAGCGGCGCGGACGCGCAGAGTCAGCCGATGCCGCAAACGGCGCAGGCCGAGGCGTTTGCCGCCCCCCAGCCTGCGGCACTGCCTAAAGAGCGCTCGATGGTGAGCGCACAGCAGCACAATGACGCCGCGGCGGGCGAAGACCTCGCCGCTTCCATGAACCCCACGGCCGGTTTAACGTCGGAGGAGCTTCCCGATGCCCTGCCGGTCTACTACGAACCCGTGCAGGAGGACGAAAAAGTTGTGTTAGAGCGCACCGCCAAAGCGCTGGGCGTGTCGGTGGACGCTTATGAAGAAACCGGACAAGAAGTTTACGCCGCTTCGGGTGAGTGGAAACTGTCCGTTCGCAGTGATGCGGTGCGTGTAGAGGCGCAGGACGCGGTTTTAATTCCGCTGGAGCAGAGTTTTTCCCTGGGGCAGGCCGTAGAGGCTTATGCCGAACGTCTTTCCGGCACAAGCGTATGGAAGTGGGACGGCGCTGACACGCAGACAGCACAGTGTTTCGACGTTTCGGGCGAAACGCTGGAACAGCGCCTTTATCATTACTGCTTTGACCGTTTGACCATTGAGATGGACGAGAATGGCAACGTTAAGGCACTGGAATGCCGGGTGCCGCAGCTTCAGCGCGGCGAAACGGTAACCCTTTTGTCCGTGGAACAGGCGCAGAGCGCCGCTTCGCTGAAAGAGCAAAGCATCCGAAGCCACGAGATTTCTTACCGCCGTGATGAGGCCGGCGTATGGTCGCCCGTCTACGTTTTTTATACAGACGATGCACAGAGCGAGCCGCTTTATGTTGATGCGGTGCAAAAATAACGCAGTATCAAAACGGAAAAAGCATTTTTAAAACGGCGGCTCGTCGTTCTCCGCTTCCCCGGAGGATGCTGCCGGCACGGCGCCAACGGGCGACGGCGCGGGGATCGTAATTCCAAAGCGCTCGAAAAGCGCTGACGCCTCTTCTTCGGAAAGCGAAAACGCCGGGCGGTCGGCGGGCGCGGTGCCTTCAGGCTGGAAGATGACCTGCCAGCCCTTTTCCGACTGGGCACACTGCATCAGCTTCACCGGGCAAAGCGCTTGGATATCGGGCATATCGCTTTCAGTTTTTAAAAATACGAAAAAAATGCCGCTGCCGTGCGGCGTGCGGTACTCCACAGCGCCGAGACGCTCTGCCTCCAGCGGTTCGGTGTCCAGCCGCAGGCGCATAGATGTAATGGCAATGGGTGCAATTTCCATAAAATCCTCCTTTTTACGGAATTTTGAGGGGGTTTGGCAAAAGATGCGAAAAACTTTGCACTCTTTTTATGTTTATTATAATGGAAACTTGCCCATATTTCCAGCATGGCAGTTTTTGGAAAAAATATCCGGATGCAGCAGCTCAGCCGCCGAGTGCCGCGTCGAGCAGCAGCATCAGTGCAAAGCCCAATAGACACGCGGCGGTGCCCTCGTGCTGTCCGCCTGCGCTGCACGGCATAAAATCATCGGCGACGGCGTACAGCATCGCTCCCGCCGCAAAGCCCAAAAACCACGGCAGTGCATTTTGCGCCGCGCCGAGCGCCCCGACGGCCAGCAGGCCCGCCAGCGGCTCTACGGCGGCGGTGGCAGCCGTGAAAAGAAAGGCTTTGCGCCCGCCAAGGCCGCTTGCGCGAAGGCCCAGTGCCAGCGCCATGTTTTCGGGAATGTTCTGCACGCCAATGCCCACGGCCAGAGTGGTGGCGCTCATAAAGGAAAGCGTGCCGGAAGAAGCCTGTGCCGCCATGGCGCAAGACAAGGCAACCGCCATTCCCTGCGGCACGTTGTGAAGGCCGACCACCAGCATCAGCCGTGTGCGCGCACAAAGGCCGCGGTGCTCATTGCCGCCGGGCCACAAGTCGAGAACCAATAAAAAAACGCCGCCTAAAAGAAAGCCGCCGAGCGCGGGCACAACGGAAAAAACGCCCTGCGCGGTGCTCATTTCAATGGCAGGCATCAGCAGGCTGAACACCAGTGCCGCGGTCATGACGCCGCAGGCAAAGCCGGAAAAAATGCGTCCTGCTGCGGGGCTTGCCTTGGAACGCCCAAGGAACACCGCGAGTACGGCCCCGCATATACTGAGGAAAAATGTTGCGCCGACGCCCGCGCCGGCGGATAAAAAGAAAGGCATTGCCATTCACTCCTTTGCAAACAGTTCTCATTCAGTATAAGCAGGCAAAGGGCAATGTGTGAAAAGGCGAAAAAAGGCTTTTCTTGACTTTTTTAAGGGCTTGGGATATCATGTATCACAACAACCACTTTTGCAGCGAAAGAAAGGAAGCTGACTATGTGCAAACAGCGGTATCTTTGGACAAAGGCGGAGGATTTTGCGCCTGAGTGTCTGGAGGATGTGCTTTTTGAAGAAAATGCGCTTGTGCTGAAAGAGGATTGCTACACCGGCATTTTTGAAACGCCGGAAATTGCGGTAGAAGCATGGGAAGCACTGGTTCCGGGCTGGAATGCCTTCACACCCGTGGGAACCTCGGTTCAGGTGCAGATGCGTGTAAAAGCCGGAGAGACATGGAGCGCTTGGCTGGACTGCGCATGGTGGAGCAGTGTGTGCGCAAAGCCCTTGAAGTGCACGGAAAATGACACGGCAAGTGTGCAAAGCGGCGTTGTGGTGATGAAGCAAAGCTTTGCGCAGGCGTTTCAAGTGCGCGTCATTCTGCATGCAAACGGCGGCGGAGAAAGCCCGCGTCTGCGTCTTTTGAGCGTGTCCGGCATTGGTGCGTACAACCGCGAGGAGGAGGACGAGCCGCTGTATCGCCGCAATGTTCATGCGCCGGGTTATGCCGCGCGGCGCAGAGATCCCGCGCTTTCGCGCCAAATGTCGCTTGCGGCGGCGCTGGTGTGTCTGATGAACCGCCGGGGCGATGATGTTCTGCCCGAAGAAGCCGCGTATGGCTGTATGGAGGGCGATGGCGTCAGCGTTCCGTTTGCGGCGGCCTTTGCCGGCTGCTACGGCTACACCGCTTACCCCGTGTTCTGCACTTTGGCAGAACTGAAGACGGAAATCAAAAACGGGTTTGCCTGTGCGGCGCTGTTAAAGCAGGAGGAGCACTTCCGCTGGGTGAGTGTGCGCGGCATGGACACGGACGCGGACGGCATGCAGACCGTTGAAATGATGGATTCCGACGCTTACGACGATGCGGATACCTCGCGCGTTTGGACGCTGGAGGAGTTCTGTAAGCACTATGTGGGCCTTGCGATTTTTGTGCAGGATAAAGTGGACCGGGCCGCCTTGCCGGAGCGCTTGCCGGGCGAGCTGCGCTTTGATGAGGAGCACGGCGACTACACGCTTTATTTAAGGGGTGAGCCTTGCCGCATTTCCGAGGAAGAGCCGTACACCTTGTGCTGTACGGTGCCGGACGGCAATGCTTATGCCACGACGGCCCACAAACAATTTTTGTTTTTCCGCGCCGATCAGCACGGCGGGGTGGACCTGCCGGCCGAACTGCCGGACGGCGCGCGCACAACGGTGTATCTGATTCGGCGCGGCGCAGCCGTTGTTTGCTGTGTGACGCTGCCGCAGGTGTAAACGCGCCAAAAACAAAGAAAAGAGAACAATCCCCGCACCAACGGTGCGGGGATTGCAGTTTGTGAAAAAGCTTTGCTTTTTCACAAACGATGTCCCTGTTTCAAATGGAAAAGAGGGCTAGCCCCCTTTTCCAAGCCTTTTTCCCCTTGCAGTCCGGCTCTTTCTGAATCAGGCGGCAGTTTTTCGACAGTTTCCAATCCCTGCACCAACGATGCGGAGATTGCCTTTGGGTGCTATAATAAAAGTACCGTTAAGAGCGGTGCTTCACTTTGCACACAGCCTGTGTCATGGTTCCCATCGGGCACACGGCGCACCAAGCACGCGGCTTAAACAGCAGCATCATCACAAGGCCCAGAAAGCTGGAGGTAAACATGACGCTGTAAAAGCCGAAAGCAAACTGTGCGGCCCACGCGGGAACACCCTCGAACGCGGCGGCAAAGTGCCACGGAAGACGGAACGTCCAAAGCAGCGTTACCGCTTCCTGCAAGTCGCGCGTGCCGGAGAATACAAGGTAGGTGGAAAAGAGCATCGCGCCGAACATGACAAGAAAAAATATCAAAAATCCGTAGCGAAACCACACGGAAGAAAGAAAGCGGGGCATCGGCAGGCGGCGGGAAAGCTTGAAGCGATTGCCCAGCAAAGAAAACAGCTGGCCGCGCCCGCAGTAGCGGTTGCAGTAACCTTTGTCGGCGCCGAACAGCGACATCAAAAGCGGAATAAAAAAGCACAAAAGCCCCAGCCACGCGAATGTGATGTTAAAAAAACCGAGGGCGAGATACAAAGCAGACGTCACCCAAAGATAATCGTACCAATGTTTTTGTTTTTGCTTCACAGCGTTACCTCCTGAATGTGAATGACATCAGCGGGGTATTCTTTGGCGCATTTCCCGCAGCCCACGCAGGCTTCAAACGAAACTTCGGCGTGTGTGCCGTGTATAACATGGATTGCGTCCATCGGACACACTTTGACACAAGTGCCGCACGCGACACAGCGCCCGGCGTCTACCGTTGCTTTTCGTTTTTTCATGGTTTCACCATCCTTTTTATGATGGTGCGTATTATAGCAAAATGGCAAAAAGAACAACGTGATATTATCACGAAACGGAGGATTCAGCATGCAGGTTGCACAATTTTTCCCTTTTTGGCAAGACTTGACCGCCGGGCAGCGCGACGCCTTACAGCAGGCGGCACAGCTCCAGCGCTGTGCCGCAAAAAGCCGCCTCAACGCAAAGGAGAGCTGTGTGGGGCTGGTGGCGGTTGTCAGCGGGCGTGTGCGCGTGTATACCACGTCGCGGCAAGGGCGTGAAGTGACGCTGTTTCGATTGCTGGCGTATGACATGTGCTTGTTTTCGGCTTCTTGCTTATTCCGCAGTGCATCGTTTGAAATCATGCTCGAAGCACAGGAAGACACGGAGTTTCTTTTGATTCCCGCGCCGGTTTACGATAAGCTTCGCCGCGAAAATTTGGCGGCGGCCAATTATACCGCCGAGCTTTTGGCACAGCGTGTGTCAGACCTAATGGAGATTATGGAGCAGTGGATGAACCAAAGCCTCGCGCAGCGCATCGGTTCATTTTTGCTGGAAGAAGCAGAGCTTTCGGCGGGCGGAGAATTGGCCTTGACGCATGAAGAAATTGCACACCATATCGGTACGGCGCGCGAGGTGGTGAGCCGCCAGCTCAAGCTGCTTTCCGCCGAGGGTCTTGTGCGCGTGACGCGCGGCAAAATCATTTTAAGCGATGCGGATGCCATGCGGCGTTTTTGCGAAGAGGGAGGCTGACGAAGACTCTTGCGAAAACAGGCAAAACGCGGTATACTGAAAGATACGCAGACACACGGACGGCAAAGCGTCCGGCGGTGCCGTGAAACAGGCGAGGCACTTTGCCAAAGCCGCCGGAAAACGTGCGGCGTCTGGAAGATTTTGCAACAGCAACGAAAGCTGTGAAAGGAAGAACAACATGGAAACAATGGGGAATTTGCGCCGCACGCACTACGTGGGCGCACTGCGCGCACAAGACGCAGGTACGGAAATGACAGTGGCAGGCTCGATTGCGAAATGCCGCGACAAGGGCGGCGTGATTTTTGCCGACCTGCGCGATACCACCGGGCTTTTGCAGTTGATTTTCGATGATTCCACCGCAAAAGACGTGTTTGAAAAAGCATCGCATTTAAAAACCGAGTACGTTGTCATGGCAAAAGGCGTACTCCGTGAGCGCGAGGCAAAAACAGATAAGATTCCCACCGGCGAGGTGGAACTGTTTGTCACCGAGCTGCGCGTGCTGAGCGAAGCGCAGACCACTCCGTTTGAAATTCGCGACGAAATCAACGTCAACGATCAGCTGCGTTTAAAATATCGCTATCTTGACCTGCGCCGTCCGAGCATGCACGAGCCCATTGTGATGCGCTCGAAAATCGGCAAAGTGATTCGCGACTATTATGAAGAAAATCATTTTTACGAAATCGAAACGCCGATGCTGATTAAATCGACGCCCGAAGGCGCGCGCGATTACTTAGTGCCCAGCCGCGTTCAGCAGGGGCGCTTTTATGCCCTGCCGCAGTCGCCGCAGCTGTATAAGCAGATTTTGATGCTCTCCGGCTTTGACCGCTATTTCCAGATTGTGCGCTGCTTCCGCGACGAGGACTTGCGCGCCGACCGCCAGCCGGAGTTTACCCAAGTAGATATGGAGATGTCCTTCGTCACGGAGGACGACGTAATGACGATGAACGAGGGCCTTGTCAAGCGCGTGTTCCGCGAGGTGCTGGGCGTAGACGTTCAAACCCCGTTTTTGCGCATGCCCTACCGCGAGGCAATGAACCGCTTCGGTTCCGATAAGCCCGATATGCGCTTTGGGCTGGAGCTTTGCGACGTGACCGAAGCCGTCAAAGACAGCACCTTTGTGGTGTTCCAGTCGGCGGTGCAGGCCCGCGGCAGCGTCCGTGCACTCGTTGCGAAAGGCATGGCGGACAAGCTCACCCGCAAAGAGATTGACAAATTGGTGGAAGTAGCGAAAACCTACGGCGCAAAGGGCCTTGCCTACACGCGCTGGACAAGCGAGGCTTGCTCTTCCAGCTTTGAAAAATTCCTCACAGAGGAAGAAAAGCAGGCGCTTTATGCCGCCGCAGGCATGGAGCAGGGCGACGTGCTGTTGATTGCCGCAGACGCTTCTTGGGAAAAGGCCTGCACGGTCCTCGGTGCGGTGCGCCTTGCCATCGGCGAGAAATTTGAACTCATTGACAAAGACGCTTTTGCGTTCCTGTGGGTGACGGATTTCCCCTTGTTCGAGTACGACGAGGAGAACGGCCGCTATGTGGCAAAGCACCACCCGTTTACGATGCCTAAGGATGAAGACCTTGACCGTCTGGAAAGCGACCCGGCAAACTGCCGTGCCAAGGCTTACGATATGGTGCTCAATGGCTGCGAAGTGGGCGGCGGCTCGATTCGTATCAACGACCCCGCATTGCAAAGCCGCATGTTCGCCGCACTGGGCTTTACGCCGGAGCGCGCAGAGGAGAGCTTCGGCTTCTTAACGGAGGCTTACCGCTACGGTGCGCCGCCCCACGGCGGCATGGCTTTCGGCTTTGACCGCCTTGTCATGCTGATGCTGAAGCGCGATTCCATCCGCGACGTGATCGCCTTCCCGAAGGTGCAAAACGCGGGTGAGCCGATGACGGGCTGCCCGGAGCGCGTGGACGAAAAACAGCTCGATGAGCTGGCGATCGCGGTGTGCCTGCCGCAGAACGGTGAGCAGACCCCGGAGGCGTAACCGCTGCCAGAGAAAACTCAAACAACAAGGAGGAACTACATGGACGAGCAGGGCGCTTTGCAGCTGATTTTGCAAAAGCTGGACAAGCTGGATGACAAACTGACGGCGTTGGAAGGCCGTATGGCCGCGCTGGACGAGCGCACGTCCCGTTTAGAGGCGCGTGCATGTGCGATTGAGCGATGCACCGAGCAGATGACGGAGGACACCGCCATTACGCGCGAAGCGGCAAACACGCTGCTGCGCTGGGCGGAAAAAACCGACAATGTCGTGCATGTCGGCCTGTATCCGTAAAGAAGGAAAAAGAAAAGCGCATGTGCTTTCCGCAAAGGAAGGCGCATGCGCTTTTTGTCTTAATTCAATTTGTTTGTGCTGTCAAACAACACTCAAAGGGCGTGATAGGTAACATCAATCAAAGCGGCTCCGTCGCTGTGCAGGGAAATGCCGTCAGCTTCGGGCGGGGTGTCCACGATGGCGCTGAAAGCATATGCGCCGTCGTTGACGAAAAACTCAGCACAGTTTCCGTCGAGAATCAGCCGCAAAGAGAGCTTGCCGTCCTGCGGCGAAATTTTCACGCGGCGGATGTGCGGCATATCACAGCGCGTACCGCACAAGCTGCGGTCAAACACCAATTCACCGCGCACAGCATCCCACTCAATGCGGGTGCTGTGGCGTGCATCTTCGGCGAAGTGCAGCGCAAAACGGCGGCAGTCCGGGCTGGCGGCAGTGTCCAGCACCACGGTGCAGTCAAAGCTGCGCCCGGCCATATCCTCATACACCGCGCGGCCGTTCAGCGTTTCGCGGTGCTGAACCGTGCTTTTCCACAGGTTTTCTAATTCCCGCACAGGGCGCTGATACAGCCGCCCGTTTTGCACCGAAAGTTCGCGCGGCAGTGTCATGCAGCCGAACCATTTCTGACGGCGCGGCGTATCGTTGACCGTCGCCCAGTTTTGCATCCACCCAATCATGATGCGGCGGCCATCGGGCGCCTGCACCGTTTGCGGCGCATAAAAATCGGTGCCGTAATCAATTGCCTGCACCGCTTCACGCGTAAAGCGCAAAGTGGTTTTGTCATAATGGCCTAAGAGTGCAACGGTGCCAAAGCCGGGGTGAAACTCACCGTCCGGGCTGCCCGCCATCTCCTGCGGGCTGACCAGCAACAGCTGGCGGCCGTCCAGCGGGAAAAAGTCCGGGCATTCCCACATTTTGCCGTATTCATTGCGGCAGGTATCCAAGGTGGTGCGATATTCCCAGCGGCGTGCATCCGCGCTTTGATACAGCAAAATGCATCCTTGATCTTTTGCGTCGCGCGTGGAAACAACACACTGATAAAGCCCGTCTTCATACCAGATTTTCGGGTCGCGGAAATCGACGGCGCTTGCGCCTTCGGGCAGGTGGCTTTCACCGATCACAGGGTTTTGGCTGTCTTTTGTAAAATCCACCCCGTCGCCAATCGCAAGGCATTGCAGCTGACGCACTTCACCTTTTTCGTTTTCCTGTACGCCGGTGTAAAGCAGCATCAGCCGGCCATCTTCCAGCGGCAGCGCCGTGCCGGAAAAACAGCCCTTTTCGTCGGCGGGGCTGTCGGGTGCAAGCGCGCAGGGCAAATGTGTCCAGTGCAGCAGGTCGGTGCTGGAAGCGTGCCCCCAGTGCATCGGCCCCCAAACGGTGTCATAGGGGTGATATTGATAAAATAAGTGATAAGCGCCGTTGTAATAGCAAAACCCGTTGGGGTCGTTCATCCAGCCCACCCACGGCGTTAAGTGGAATTGGGGGCGGCTTTGCGCCGGAATCTGTGCGCTCTCGCGGGCTTCATAGGCGCGGGCTTGTTCCAGCTTACTTTGGGAACACGACATAAAGGGGATACCTCTCTTTCTTGGGCAATCGCGCCGGTTTAGGCGGCGCTTTGTGCGTCTGCCGACGCATCGCCGGATACTTGCACATAGCGGTCATAAGCGCTTTGGTACGTTTGCAGCAGCTCTTCCAAACCGTAGCTGTTCAGCGCTTCTTTGTAAGCGTTCCAGCTTTCGTCGGTAATGCCGCCGTCGCGCAGCCAAAGAGCCTCCTGCTCCGATACAAAGTTTTCAAAATCGACGCGATACTTGTCAATGGTGTCCAGCTCATCCTGCATGTAAACACAGTCAATCGGATAGGCAGTCGTATCTTTTACAAAAGGCATCCAATAGTCGTACAGGTCGGTCAAGCGGTCAACAGCGCGCGGCTCCATCTCAAAGGTGTTTGCATAATAGTCCGAGAGAATCAGCTTCGGGCCGTACACTTCATATTCGCTCTTTACTTCGCCGGCGCTCTTGCCGAACTTTTCTTGTGCTTCTTCGTCGGTGATGCTTTGCCACAGGCCGTTTTCATCCTGGCTGGTAAAGTAAACATCAATGGGGCCGTATTGCAGCTGCATCACATTTTCAGGGGCATACCATTGGTCATAGAATTTTAACAGATTGATCGGGCTTTCGCAAGCGGAGGTGATGCTCAAATTGCCGGAGTTAATGCCGCCGCCGTCGCGTACGGTGACGTTATAGCTGCCGTCCGGGCCTTCGAGAACCGGCAGGAAAACGTAGTCCTCGGCGTGCTCACCCATCAGCTCCTCAATGTACCACCAGGTGGCAACGCCGACATTGCCCTGCGCACATTTTGCCATGTACTGCGTGTCCGTCTGGCTGAAGGCTTCCTGGTCAATCAGCCCCTCGGCAAACCAGTTGTGGAAGTATTCCAGCGCGGCGCGGTAATTGTCGTCATCGCTCACAAAGTTGACGGTGCCGTCCGGCTGGAGCAGCAGGTCGGTGCAAATATCGTTTGTCCAGTTGGTAAAGCCGAACCCCGCATAGAAGATGTTCTGCCCCCAGCACCACTGGTCGATGCCGAATGACATCGGAACGGTAGTTCCCTTGTCATTGCCGTAATATTTGGCGCTCATATCATTTTCTTTGAACGCAACCAGTACGTCGTGCAGCTCATCAAGCGTGGTGGGTACTTCTAAACCGAGGTCATCCAGCCAAGCTTTGTTAATCATGGAATACTGCGGCACGGTGTAAATGTTATAATCATTTTCCTTGCCGATGCCCGCCGTTCCCATCTGCTCTCCTGCGGGCAGGCCATAAATGCAGCCGTTGTCCATCGTGATGGCCGCGCGGATGTCGGGATGCTCCTCCAAAATTTTAGTCAGATTGGGCATGTATTCTTCTGTGATATAAGGGGTTAAGTCAATCAGCGTTCCATCCTCGCCGTAATTCGTCAGCTCGTAGTTGCCCAAGCCCACGCCGTTGAACGCGTCGGGAAGATCGTTGCCCGCAATACGAATATTCACCTGTTCGGCCAAAGAATCGCTCATGGTTTCCCAAGTGAGGGAAATTCCCGCGTTTTCGGACATCTCTTTTAAAACGGGGTTTGCGTCATAGCCGCCGGACAGGGCCGAAATGCCGCTGATGATTTTGAAAGAAGTCTGCTCGGTATTGGGATTCACCGTTCCCGGTTCTACTTGGTTTTGGCTGGCACCGCCGCAGCCGATGAGGCTTGTCATCATGGCTGCAAGCGCGGCGCCTGCGGCAATTCGTTTCGCAAGTGTTTTCATAGTTCTTCTCCTTTTTCAAATTGATGAATGTCAGTGGCACAAAAAACAAGTTGAATGAAAGTGCACGGAGCAGTTGCTCAGCCTTTTACGGCACCCGCCATAAAGCCCTGCTCAAAATACTTTTGCACAAAGGGATAAATCACCAGCATGGGCGCGGCCGCTACGATAATCGAAGCGAACTTAATCATCTCGGTGAGTTTGTTTAGCTCGGCGTATCCGCCGGAAATCATGCTGGCTTGGCTGGCGGAGGTTTCGCTGGCAATCAAGATATTGCGCAGTACCAGCGGCAGCGGTGCGCGGCCTTCGCCCGTCATGTAAATCAACGCGGTAAACCAGTCGTTCCAATAGGCAACCATGCTGAACACAACCATCACGGCCATAATGGGTTTTAATAGGGGAATGATAATGCTGAAAAACATGCGCAGCTTCGATGCGCCGTCAATTTCGCAGGCTTCTTTCAGCTCTTTCGGAATGCTGGTTTCAAAAAAGTTGCGCGCGATAATCATATTCGACACCGCTACGCCGCCGGGAAGAAACATGGCCCAAGTGGTGTTGATGAGGCCGGTGTTTTTCACAATAAGATAAGTGGGAATTAAGCCGCCGCCGAAATACATGGTAATGACAAAGAAAATATTAAAAAACTTGCGGCCGGGCAAATCCGGATTGGAAAGAGGATAGGCCGTCATATAAATCATCGCGACGGAAAAAACGGTGCCGATGACGGTGTACCAGATGCTGTTTGCATAGCCCGTCAAAATGCTGTCGTCGGAAAACACGGCGGCATATCCTTCGAACGAGAATTGACTGGGCAAAAGAAACGTTTTTCCGGCGTAAACGTCATACGGGTCGGAAAAAGAGGCAACCAGCACATAATACAGCGGATACGCAACCACCAGTAAAATGGCAAGGCAGAGAACCACTAAAATGATATCGCTCGCACGGTCGGAAAGGCCCGGGGGCGTTTGCTTTAATTTTGGGCTGTGGCTGGACATTCAGACTCCTCCTTTATACAAACTGTACGTCGCTGAGCTTTTTGGCAATTTTGCTCACGACAATCAAAAGAACAATATTCACTGCTGTGTTGAACAGACCGATGGCGGTCGAATAGCTGTACTGTGCGCGCTGGATGCCCTGCTCATACACATACACGGCAATGATGTCGCTCGTGGCCTTGTTCAAGTCGGTTTGCAGAAGGAATACTTTTTCAAAGCCGATGTTCATCAGGTTGCTGGCGCTTAAAATCAGCTGCAAAACAGCCATGGGAACCAAAGCGGGCAGGTCAATGTGCAAAATGCGCTGGAACACCGACGCGCCGTCTACCTTGGCGGCTTCATACAGTGCGGTATCAACGCTCGACAGCGTGGCTAAGTAGATAATCGCGCCCCATCCTGCCTCCTGCCAGATGCCGCTGGCAACATAGATGGTGCGGAACATGTCGCTCTGATTTAAAAAGTCGATGCCGGTGCCGAGCAGGAGGTTGATTAAGCCGCCTGACGGGCTTAAAAAGATGCGCAGCATGCCGCAGATAATCATCATCGAAATAAAGTGCGGCGCATACAAAACGGTTTGCACCAATCGTTTGAAACGATGAAACCGAAGCTGGTTGAGTGCCAGCGCCAAAATGATTGGCACCGGGAAGCTCCAAAGCAGGCTGTACAAGCTTAAAAGCACCGTGTTTTTAATCATGCGCCAGCAGTTAGGGGAAGAGAAAAATTCCTCGAACCACTCTAAGCCGACCCACTCACTGCCGAAAATCCCGCGGCTGGCTTTGAAATCGCGGAACGCAATTTGAATGCCGTACATCGGCCCGTACTTATATACAATGGTGAGGATGACGGGGATGAGCAGCAGTAAATAAAGCTGCCAGTTTTCAATAAGGCGTTGTTTGAGCGGCTTGCGGTGAGCGATTACGCCGCCGGCCGCCGGCGCACTGCGCGACTTGTTCATGCGGGTTCCTCCTTTTTCTGTTCGCTTCATGAATCGTTTCATAAACCTTGTGAAACAAAAATATCACTCTTTTTCCATAAAGTCAATGCTAATCATAAAAAAATCAATTAAAATTAAATTGTTTTGGCGAAAAACACAATTAAATTAGATTTTACTTGTCAAATTTGCCTATGAAATTTCAAGAACAATATGAAGTTCTATAATAATTTTCATGAAATGCTTTACAGAAAAAGGGAAAGGAAGTATAATAGGGGCAATGATAAGAAACCGAGGTGAAACCGCTGTGAAAGGAGAAAAGCAAGCCGCTACCATGAGCGATGTAGCCCGCGAAGCAGGCGTGGCACTCGGAACAGTGTCGAAGGTGATCAACGGCATTCCCGTGGGCGAAAGCTACCGTTTAAAAGTAGAGCAGGCGGTAAAAAAGCTGAATTATCAGGTGAACCCCAGCGCAAAGGCGCTTAAAAGCAAGCGAACAAGCACCATTGCGCTGATTATTCCCAACACGATTGCGCCTTTTTTTGCGCTGCTGACCCACCATATCAATATGGTCCTGGAGCGCCGCGGCTATAAAATGATGCTTTGCTTTACCGAGTACGACCGAAACCGGGAGCAGGAATTTATCGACATGGTGGTGCATAACCGCGTAGACGGCATCATCGCACTTACTTATAATCCGAACTTGAATATTCCCGTTGGAATCCCGTTTGTTACGATTGACCGGTTTTTCAGTGTTTCTGTGCCGTGTGTTGCATCTGACAACTTCGGCGGCGGTCAGCTGGCGGCTCAAAAGCTGGCCGAGCTGGGATGCCGGCGCGTGGCATGCCTGCGCACAGGTTCCTCGTTAACCAACGAGCCCAGCAAGCGCATTGACGGCTTTGTGAGCGGATGCACGCAGGCCGGGCTGCCTTATGAGCTTTGCAATATGCCGGATGATACGCCTATGGCGGAATTTGAGGCATTTTTGCGCCGCAATTTGCTGGAAACGGACACCCCGCTTGACGGCCTTTTCTGCGGCACTGACTTGATGGCTTGGCAGATGGAGCGCATTGTGAAGTCGCTGGGGCTGCGTGTGCCCGAAGATGTGCAGATCATTGGCTTTGACGGAATTCGCATGTTTGGCGACAAGGACTATATTTGCTCCACGATTGTACAGCCCGTGCCGGAGCTGGCCGAAACGGCGGTCAGCATGGTGCTGTCCAATGACTTTACGGGTTTGCCGCCTTTGGTATGCCTGCCGGTTCGCTACCAGCCCGGCGGCACCACGAAAGACGGTGAAACAGGCGAAGAAAAATAAGCGCAGGGCGTTTCACGGCGGGAAAGCGTGCAA
Source organism: Candidatus Ruthenibacterium merdavium (assembly GCA_019119935.1). GTDB lineage: Bacteria > Bacillota > Clostridia > Oscillospirales > Ruminococcaceae > Ruthenibacterium > Ruthenibacterium merdavium. Next base: position 49,472 of record DWWA01000008.1, read on the forward strand.
GCCTGTGCAGCCAGAATGGAAAGGAGTTATTCGCATGAAAGATGTTGTTGCACTGGGAGAACTGTTGATTGATTTTGCCCCGGTTTCGGCCGACGAAGCCGGTTATCCGACCTTAAAAGCGCAGCCGGGCGGGGCGCCGGGGAATTTTTTGGCGGCGCTGCAGGAATATGGATGTTCGACGGCGCTGCTTGGGAAAGTTGGGGACGATGCGTTTGGCAAGCTGCTGGTTCGGACGCTGCAAGAGCGAGGGATAGAAACAAGCGGGATTGTGGCAGACCCTGATGTATTTACAACGATGGCGTTTGTAGCGCTGGATGCAGAAGGGAACCGTTCGTTCAGTTTTGCGCGCAAGCCCGGTGCAGACACGTGCCTGCGCGCAGAGGAGTTAGACCTTGAGCTGGTAGACGGGTGCAAGGTGTTCCACTTTGGCACATTAAGTTTGACAAATGACCCGGCGCGCACGGCGACAGTGACGGCGGTGAAATACGCAAAAAAGCAGGGAAAGCTCATTAGCTTTGACCCCAATTTGCGAAAACCGCTGTGGCCGAGCGATGCCGCCGCAAAAGAGCAGATTGAATGGGGTTTGCGCAAAGCGGATATTGTAAAAATCAGCGACGAGGAAATAGAATTCTTATGGGGCCTTTCGCCCGAGGATGGGGCGAAAAAGCTGCTTTCGGAGTACGGCGTGCAGCTGGTGTATGCAACCCTTGGGCCGAAGGGATGCTATACAGCAAACGGGCAGGCGAGCGTAAAAGTGGCTTCGCCCAGTGGTTTGCATGTGGTGGATACCACGGGTGCGGGCGATATTTTCGGCGGCAGTGCGATGAGCCGTTTTCTGCGCTTGGGCAAAGCCCCCGGCGAGCTTTCTGCCGACGAGCTTTTTGCCGTGACGCGCTTTGCGTGCTGTGCGGCAAGCTTGTCTACGCAGACGCACGGCGGAATTAACAGCATTGTGCCCGAACAGCGGGTGCTGGAAATCGTGTAATACCTTTTATTAGAAAAGAAAAAAGGGAGAGGGAAAGCCTGTACAGGCTTTCCCTCTCCCTTTTGGGCTTGCGGTTATTCTTGCGGCAAATCCAGCGGAATATCAGGCGTTTCGCCGCGGAAATAGGTGTTTCGGTCGGCTTCGGTAATTTCGCGCAGAACACGGCAGGGGTTGCCCACCGCCAAGCTGTTGTCGGGGATGTCTTTTGTAACAACGCTTCCCGCGCCGATTACGCAGTTTGCTCCGATGGTGACGTCGGGGCAAATAACGACATTTGCACCAATCCAGCTGTTATCCCCAATGCGCACCGGACGGCCTAATTCCCAGCCGGAATTGCGCGTTTCGGGATGTACCGGGTGTCCGGCGGTGTAAATGCCTACGCGCGGGGCCAGCATCACGCCGCTGCCGATGGTAATGGGCGCAACATCAAGAAAAATGCAGTCGTAATTGGCATAAAAATTTTCGCCCACATGAATGTTGCTGCCGTAGTCACAGCGAAACGGCGCTTCAATCCATACATTTTTTCCGTGGCTGCCCAAAAGTGCGTCTAACAGCTGCACGCGCTTTTCGTATTGATTCGGCGGCGTTTGGTTGTAAGTATAGCAAAGCATTTGCGCGTTGATCCGCTCCTCAGGCAGGCCGTCTTTATCGGCGCGGTACAAAAGCCCCGCGATCATGCGTTCTTTCTGATTCAAAACAATCTCTCCCTTTAAACGAAAAGTATATAATAAAATAATCAATACATTTTGTATTTAATGCGCCGAACCGCTTTTTTTTCGGGAGTTCTGCGCTTTGACGCAAAGAGGCAAGAGAGCGAGGGCCTCTTGCCAAAAGCGGTTTTTTCTTACGGTAATACTTTTTGAAAAATACAATTAGTATTATATATTTAATACAATACAAGCTGTTCAAAGTGTAAAATGAAACAGTCTTAGCACCTCGCAAAAATCCGACGAGGAAAAATGCAGTGTTTTTTCGTCCGAAAGCTCTGCGCCGGGGTAAAAGCTGGCGGCATAAGCGTCGGGTTCGTTTCGATAACGAACATAAACGTCAAACGAAGCGGGCAGATCCACGCGGCACTGCTCATACGCGCCGCTGTTCAGCTGTTCCAGCAGGGTATCATGGATGCGCGTTTCGGCCAGTGCCGGGTGCAGACAAGTGACAGAGCCGCCTTCTCCTTTTCCTGTGGGAACCGCAGCGACGCCGGGAATCAGAGAGCGGGCCTGCGCACACACTCCCGCATCGCCCGAAACAAAACACACGGGAACGCCGAAGTAGGCGGCGGTGTAGGCGCTGAGCGTCAGCTCGTCCACCAATGCGCCGTTGATTTCCAGCGAATCAATTTCCCGGCTGAGCGTATGGCCCAAAGGACTGCCGCCGAAACCTGCGCCCGAATGATAACCAATCAAACAAACCGCATCCCATTCGCCGCGTTGAATCCCGCTCATCATACCGTAAATATCGCCCGACCAGCCGCGGTTGACCTGAACTTCTTCCGGCAGGGCCGCAAGGTCAATGTTGCGCCCAAGGCCGTGCGCGTCCTTTACCAGAATGCGCGCAGCCTGTGCGTCCACGGCGGCGGCGCACGCCGCAGCGGTTTCACAGGTCATGCGCTGCTGTGCCGCCGCAAAAGCGTTATAATCCTGGCCTTCATCGCCGGTGTCAAGCCAGCTTGTCACGCCGCAGCAGCCTTCCATATCACAGGAAAAAAACAAGTTCATAAGTCATCCCCCTTTTGGCAAGCCGCCCGTGCGGACAGCCCGTATTGGTTTGTCCTTATTATAGCCCATAGAGAGGGGCAAGGCAAGCAATATCGGGCGTTTTTTGGCGGAGGAAAACAGGGAAGGCGGCTTGCGCGAAAGCGGTTTCAGTTCAGCGTTTTTCCGAAGAAAGAAAGCGCGGGCACCGCTTTTTTCATCAGCGCGTCGAATGCCGCCGGGGTCAGGCTTTGTGCGCCGTCGCTTTTGGCGTGCGCCGGGTCGTTATGCACTTCAATCATCAGGCCGTCTGCGCCCGCGGCAATCGCCGCCATGGCAAGCGGTTCCACCATCCACGAAAGGCCCGCGGCGTGGCTGGGATCAACCACAACGGGCAAGTGCGTTTTTGCCTTCAGCATCGGCACGGCCGAGATATCCAGCGTATTGCGCATGGAGGTTTCAAACGTGCGGATGCCGCGCTCGCACAAAATGACGTTTTCGTTGCCCTCGCTCATAATGTACTCGGCGCTCATCAGCCATTCTTCAATGGTGGCGGAAAGGCCGCGTTTGAGCAAAATGGGGTTTTTCAGCTTGCCAAGCTCTTTCAAAAGCTCGAAGTTCTGCATGTTGCGCGCGCCCACTTGAATTACGTCTACGTCGGAGAACATCGGGATGTGCTCGGTGTTCATAATCTCTGTCACAATGGGCATTCCTGTTGCTTCGCGGGCTTTGCGCAAAAGCTCCAGCCCTTCGGCGCGCATGCCTTGGAACGCATAGGGGGAGGTGCGGGGCTTGAACGCGCCGCCGCGCAAAAGCCCTGCGCCGCTTTCTTTTACGTCGCGCGCGACGGAGATGATCTGCTCCTCGCTTTCCACACTGCACGGCCCGGCAATGACGGCAAAGTGTCCGCCGCCGATTTTGTGGCCGCCGATGTTCACGACGGTATCCTCCGGGTGGAATTTGCGGTTGGCTTTTTTGTAGCCCTCGCTGACGCGTTTGACATCTTCCACTGCGTCATTCGCGAGAAGTGCATTTACATCCACGCAGGAGGTGTCGCCGATTAAGCCCAAAATGTGGGTTTCGGTGCCCTTCGAGTCGTGAATGGACAGGCCCGAACCTTCCAGCGCGCCGCGCAGTGCGGCAATGTCTTCTTGTTTTGCGGTTTGTTTGAGAATGATAATCATAACTACTTTCCTTTCCTCTTTGCGGCACGAAGCGGGTTCGGCCTGAATTTGATAATACAAACTGTATTATTTTTAATATTCAATACAAAATCAAAAAACGCCCCGGCCGACGGAGCAAACCGTCTGCCGGGGCGTTTGTCAGCAGGAATCATTTCACGCGTTTCCTGCGGCCAAAGCACGACAAAGACGGCCATTCCTCATAAAGAAGAAATAGCCATAAGCGTAATAAAAAGCTGCCGCAAATAAACGCATGGGAAAAACCTCACAATTTTGTATTGGGTGAAGTATAGCGTGTTTTGCCCTGTTTGTCAAGCTGCTTTTTGAAAAATGACAAAAACAACCTTTGCAAAACGGTTTTCTTGTCGTTTTTTCCGAAAATGAAGTGAATTGACCGATTTTAGGTTGATTTTACATAAGAAAAAGGGTAAGATAAAAATAGTGACGCACACATGCAACCACGAGAGGAAAGCTGCAAAAACCGCTGTCAAAGGAGGCCTTTGCATGAATAGAAACCTGTTTGTCCTGCCGGCAAAGGGGCATCGTGTAACCTTTTCCCTCTCGCAGTGCAGCCGCGTGCGTCAAACGCAATTCGTGTAACAAAAAGGGTCTGAGTGTATCTGCACTCAGGCCCTTTCTGCTTATCACCACCGCCGCTCGGAAAGCGCGGGCAGAAAAGGAGAAACAACATGACAAAAAAAGTGGCAATCATCATGGGTTCAGACAGTGACTGGGGCGTTGTGAAAGCAGCCGCCGTTCAGTTAAAGGCATGGGACATTCCCTTTGAGGCGCATGTGCTCAGCGCACACCGCACCCCCGAAGCGGCGGCCGAGTTCGCCAAAAACGCCGAGGAAAACGGCTTTGCCGTGATTATCGCGGCAGCCGGCATGGCGGCACACCTTGCGGGTGCAATGGCGGCAAACACCACCCTGCCCGTCATCGGCATTCCTGTCAAGGGCGGCGCCATGGACGGTATGGACGCGCTGCTGGCAACCGTGCAAATGCCCTCCGGCCTGCCCGTTGCCACCGTTGCGCTGAACGGCGCAAAGAATGCGGCGGTGCTGGCCGCGCAGATTCTGGCTGTTTCGGACGCGCGAATCAGCGCTCTCTTGAAAGAAGCACGCACGGCGATGAAAAACGAAATTGCCGCAAAGGACGAAAAACTCGCGCAGGAGATTGCCGCCCTGTAAAAGCGGCAAGAAAAGGAAAAACAACCAGCGGCGCAGACATGTGCCGAAGCATTACATGAAACGGAGAGAAAAAAGATGAAAAAATTAGAGCAGCTGTACGAAGGAAAAGCAAAGAAAGTATTCGCAACCGAAGACCCCGCGCTGGTCATTGTGGACTATAAGGACGACGCTACCGCAGGCGACGGTGCAAAGAAAGGCACCATCCGCGGCAAGGGCGTTGTGAACAACCGCCTTTCCAACAACTTGATGAAAATGCTGGAGGAAAAGGGCATCCCCACTCACTTTGTCGAAGAGCTGAGCGAGCGCGAAACCGTCGTGAAAAAAGTGGAAATTGTGCCGCTGGAGGTCATCGTGCGCAACGTGGCTGCGGGCAGCTTTACGAAGCGCCTTGGCGTTGCCGAAGGAACCGTGCTGAAAGCCCCGACGCTCGAGTTCAGCTATAAAAACGACGATCTGCACGACCCGCTGATCAACCACTACCACGCACTGGCGCTGGAGCTGGCAACGCAGGAGGAAATCGACACCATTTCCGATTATGCCTTCCGCATCAATAAAATTTTGTCCGAGTATCTCTTGGGCTTCAACATCCGTCTGATTGACTTTAAGCTGGAGTTCGGCCGCCTTGCCGACGGCACCATCGTGCTGGCCGACGAAATCAGCCCCGACACCTGCCGTTTCTGGGACGCAACCACCGGCGCACACCTCGACAAAGACCTGTTCCGCCGCGACCTCGGCGGTGAGGAAGAAGCCTACAAAGAGGTTATGAGCCGTCTTTTGGGCGAATAAGGGCAGTGCCGCATCATTTCAGAGCGGCAGAGCGCGCCGGGCAAGCCCGGCAAAGATGCACAAAAAAGAGGAGCGTTATCAAATGGAGAAAAGTTTTTCCGAAAGCTATAAAGCGGCGGGCGTAGACATCACCGCCGGCTATCAGGCGGTAGAGCTGATGAAACAGCACGTTGCCCGCACGATGACCGCAGGCGCTTTGGGCGGCCTTGGCGGTTTCGGCGGCATGTTTGAGCTGGATATGACCGGCTTGACACGCCCGGTGCTGGTGTCCGGCACGGACGGCGTGGGCACGAAGCTGAAGCTCGCGTTTTTGATGGACAAGCACGACACCGTGGGCATTGACTGCGTGGCCATGTGCGTGAACGACGTGATCACCTGCGGCGCAAAGCCCCTCATCTTCTTAGACTATATCGCATGCGGCAAAAATGTGCCGGAAAAAATTGCGTCGATTGTGGCCGGTGTGGCCGAGGGCTGCGTGCAGGCAGGCGCGGCGCTTGTCGGCGGCGAAACCGCCGAAATGCCCGGCTTTTACACCGAGGCGGAATATGACCTCGCGGGCTTTACCGTGGGCGTTGTGGATAAGGCAAAAATCATCGACAATACCCGCATGCAGGCGGGTGACGCCATCATTGCACTGCCTTCCTCCGGTGTTCACTCTAACGGTTTTTCGCTGGTGCGCCGCGTGTTCGGCTTAGACGGCGAAGGTGCAAAGCGTTTAAGCGCATATTCCGACGAGCTCGGAAAAACGCTGGGCGAGGCGCTGCTTGCCCCGACGAAAATTTATGTCAAGCCCGCGCTGGCACTGCTGGAAAAAGTGGACGTGCGCGCGCTGAGCCACATCACGGGCGGCGGCTTTTACGAGAACATTCCCCGTGCGCTGGCCGACGGCTGTGTCGCAAAAATTGAAAAAGCGGCGGTGCGGACCCCGGCGCTCTTTGACCTGCTGGCGCGTGAGGGCAATATCCCTGAGCGCGACATGTTCAACACGTTCAACATGGGCGTGGGCATGGCGGCTGTTGTGCCTGCCGACCAAGCGGACGAAGCCGTGCGCATCTTGAAAGACGCAGGCGAAGACGCTTACATCATGGGCGAAATTGTCAAGGGCGAAGAAAAGGGCGTTGAATTATGGTAAACGTGGCGGTGCTCGTGTCGGGCGGCGGCACAAACCTGCAGGCGCTCATTGATGCAAAAGCGGCGGGCAGCCTGCCAAACGCAAAGCTTGCGCTGGTGATTGCCTCAAAGCCCGGTGTGTATGCGCTGGAGTGCGCGAAGGCAGCAAATATTTCCAGTGAAGTGGTGTGCCGCAAAGACTTTGACTCGCAGGAAGCGTTTGACAGCGCGATGCTCGAAACTCTGCGTCGGTATGACATCGGCGCGGTGGTGCTGGCGGGGTACTTATCCATTGTAGGCGCGCCTGTGGTGGCGGCTTATCCCGACAAAATCATCAACATTCACCCCAGCTTGATTCCGAGCTTTTGCGGCGCGGGCTACTATGGCCTGCGCGTGCACGAGGCGGCGCTGAAAAAAGGCGTGAAGGTAACGGGCGCAACGGTGCATTTGGTGAACGAACAGTATGACGACGGGCGCATTTTGCTGCAAAAGGCGGTGTCCGTGGAAGAGGGCGACACGCCCGAAACGTTGCAAAAGCGCGTGATGAAAGAAGCGGAATGGGTGATTTTGCCCAAGGCGCTCGACATGATTACGCGCGGCGAGTAAAGCGGCCCTTGTGCCGCTTTCTCCCATTTTATCCCGGGCGCGGTGCGCTTTGGGCATGGAGAAAGGAAGAACGCTATGGAGCTTTTAAATTTGGCAGCGGAGCTTGCCACCAATTCTTATCCCGGCCGCGGCATCGTGGTGGGCAAAAGCGCGGATGCAAAATACGCCGTGATTGCTTATTTCATCATGGGCCGCAGTGCCAACAGCCGCAACCGCGTGTTTACCCCGCTCGACGGCGGCATTATCACCGAGGCGGCCGACCCCTCAAAGCTGGAGGACCCCTCTTTGATTATCTACGCCCCGGTGCGTGTGCTTGGTAAAAAAACCATCGTGACAAACGGCGACCAAACCGACACGATTTACAACGGCATGACAGAGGGCGAAGGCTTTGCAAAATCGCTGCGCAAACGCACCTTTGAGCCGGACGCGCCGAACTTTACGCCGCGTATTTCGGCACTGCTGAAAGTGAAAGACGGCGACATGAGCTATAAAATGTCCATTTTGAAATCGAACGACGGCAACGCCGAAAGCGTGGAGCGCTTTTTCTTTGAATATCCGCAGCCGGTAGCGGGAGAGGGCCGCTTTTTGCACACTTACCGCTGCGACGGCAACCCCATCCCCAGCTTCTTCGGTGAGCCGGAGCGCGTGCGCTTAGGCGATGAGGACATTGATACCTTTGCAAAAACGCTGTGGAACAGCCTGAACGAGGAAAACAAGGTGTCGCTCTTTGTGCGTTACATTGAGCTGGAAACCGGCAAAGAAACCGACCGCATCATCAATAAAAACGAAAAGGTGTAAACGATGAAGGAAATGGAACTGAAATACGGCTGTAACCCGAACCAAAAACCCGCGCGCATCTTTATGGCCGAGGGCGAGCTGCCCGTCACGGTGCTGAACGGCAAGCCCGGCTACATCAACTTTTTGGACGCGCTGAACTCCTGGCAGCTGGTGAAAGAGCTGAAGGAAGCGACCGGCCTTTGCGCGGCGGCATCGTTTAAGCACGTTTCCCCCGCGGGCGCGGCGCTGGGCCTGCCGCTGACCGACGCGATGAAAAAAATGTACTTTGTGGAGGGCATGGAGCTTTCGCCGCTGGCGTGTGCGTATGCCCGTGCGCGCGGTGCGGACCGCATGTCCAGCTTCGGCGATTGGATTGCGCTTTCCGACGTGTGCGACGAAGCTACTGCGCTTGTCATCGAGCATGAAGTGACGGATGGCATCATTGCCCCCGGATACACCGACGAAGCACTGGCGATTTTGAAGAAAAAGCGCAAGGGCGGCTACAACATCGTTGCCATCGACCCGAACTACACGCCCGCGCCCATCGAGCGCAAGGACGTATTCGGCATTACGTTTGAGCAGGGCCGCAACGAAGCGAAATTTGACAACTCTACCTTTGACAATATCGTGACTGAAAACAAAACGCTCACCGACGAGCAAAAGCGCGACTTGCTTTTGTGCCTTGTGACACTGAAATACACGCAGTCCAACTCTGTGTGCTACGCCGAGGGCGGCCAGATCATCGGCGTGGGCGCAGGCCAGCAAAGCCGCATTCACTGCACGCGCCTTGCGGGCAATAAAGCGGATATCTGGCACTTGCGCCAGCACCCGAAGGTGCTGAACCTGCCGTTCCGCGACGACGTTTCCCGCCCGAACCGCGACAACGCCATTGACGTGTATATTTCCGACGAGTACGAGGATGTCATTGGCGAAAACGTGTGGGCCGACACCTTCACCGAGCGCCCCGAAGCGCTGACGGCGCAGGAGAAAAAGGAGTGGCTGGCACAGTTTACGGGCGTGTGCCTTGGCTCCGATGCCTTCTTCCCGTTCGGGGACAACATTGAGCGCGCGCGCCGCAGCGGTGTGAGCGCGATTGTACAGCCGGGCGGCTCCATTCGTGACGATAACGTCATTGAAGCATGCAACCGTTACGGCATTGTGATGGCGTTTAACGGCCTGCGCCTGTTCCATCACTGATGCAGGCGCTGAAACGTGCCGCAGGGCCGCCGGTTCTTTTGCTGTGTGCGGCGGGGTATCTCGCTGCGGTTGGCATTGCGGGCGGGAGCGTCGCATCCATGCTGATCTGTGCCGTTTATGCGGCGTTTTGCGTTTACGCGCCCGGCGCCGGCTTTGCGCGTTTATGCGGCGCAAAACGTTTCGGGCTGGGGCAAACGGCGGCGATTGTGTTCGGCGCGGCACTGTTCACGTTGTTGTCGGCTGCGGCAAGCGTCACGGGCGTTTGGCTCGTGCTGTGGCTGCCGCTCCTTTGGACGGTGTGGGACATGTTTCAACACCGCAGGGAACTTTCGTGGAAAACGCCGCGCGCCAATCTCATTTTGCCGCTTGTGACGCTTTTGACGATAGCGGCGGCGGTTGTGCCGCAGACACACGCCGCTGCGGCGGGGCAGATTGTGCCGAACCACGATTTTTATTGGAACCTCGGCAATGTGGAAAGCTTTTTAAACGGATTTCCGCCGTCGGATTTGCGCTTTAGCGGCTATACGCTGACATATCACTGGCTCACGGAGCTGTTTTGTGCCGGGTTTACCATGGCAAGCGGCGGTGCAGCCTATGATATCACCGCATTTTTCGTTCCGGCGGTTATGCTTTTGGCGCTTTTGGCCGTTTTGTTCGAGTGCGGCGCGCTGTTTTTAGGCGCAAAACAGCGTTTTGTCACGCTGTTTGTTTGGCTGATGCTGTTCGGCGGGTGCGCGTCGCTTTGGAAAGTGATTGAGCGCGGTTACAGCCCGTTTTGGAACCTGAATATGCGCCACCTGCTGACAAACATCAACGGCGTTGCGACAGGTACGCTCTTTTTGGCGGCATTTTCCGCCTGCGTGTGGATGCTTTGGCAAAAAACACCGCCGCGCTGGGTGTACGGCATCGGCACGGCATCATTCCTCTTGCTGACGCTGGCGAAGGGCCCTGTCGGCGGCATTGCCGCCCCGGCGCTTGCCGCGGCCTGCGTGTGGGAGTGCGGCGTGTCACTTTACAAAAAACAGCCGCTTCAAAAGCCGCTGCGCCGTGCGGCGTTTGCCGTATGGATTTTGCTGATTTTCGGCCTGGTTTACCTGTGGCTTTTTTCCGCCGGAGCGGGAACGAGCGTTCATTTTGACGTGGACGGCACGCTGAGCAAGTCGTATTTTGCGAATATACTTGCGGCGCTTCAAGTGCGTTTTCCGGCGTTTTACCCGGCGTTTCTTCCCTTATTCTGGGGCCTGCAAACGCTTTGCTTTGCCCCGTTCGGCGCGCTGTTTGCGCTGGCGGGCGGCGCACTGTGGCTTTGGCGGCGCGGCGCTTCTTCGCCCGTGTGGGTCTTTGCCGCGGCCGGTGCGGCGGGCGGCTTTTTGGCCTTTTATCTGTTTGACCACGAGGCCATGAGCCAAATGTATTTTGCGTTTGCCGGACTGTTTTTTTGTAACCTCATCGGCGTCAAGGCGCTTTCGGTGCTTTGGCCGCGGCGCGCGGTGCGCGCAGTTGGCATTGCCGCGCTGACGGTCTGCTTTGCGACAGGCGCTTGCACGGCCGTTTGGCTGGGCATGCAGGCGGTAGAGCCGGGCCAAAGCCCGCGCGATTTAACCTTGAGTGCCGCCGAAGAACAGGCGATGGAGGTTTTGCGCCGTGAAATGCAGCCGGGCGAACAGTTTATCACAAACCGGATTCACACGGGCGCTGCGCTCGAAGGGCTTTCCAACGTGTATTCCGGCCTTTCGGGCAGACAGTGTTACATGGAGGGCTTTAAATACGCCATTTCCAACTTAGGCGTAACGAGCGAAGAGGCCGCGGCGCGCGTGGAAACGGCGAAAACGCTGTTTTCCGCACAGACGGGCGCGCAGGCGGCGCAGGCACTGCCCGAAGGCGTGCAGGTAATTGTATACAGCAAGCACGCTTCGCAAAGCGGCTGGGATGTGCTGGAGGGTGAGCCGTGTTTAGCCGAAAGCTGGGCAGACGACGGCGCGCTTTCGCTCGTATTTGAAAACGAAGATGTTATGATTTTCCGCGCGGCATGAAGCATGCGGTGTGGGCGCATTCTCAAAACAAGAACGGAGGAACAACATGAAGGTTTTGGTCGTAGGCGGCGGTGGGCGTGAGCACGCCATCGTGCGCAAGCTGAAAGAAAGCCGCGGTGTGACAAAGCTGTATTGTGCGCCGGGCAACGGCGGAATTGCCATGGACGCCGAGTGTGTCAACATTGCGGCAACGGATATTGACGCCATGGTGCGCTTTGCCGAACAAGAAAAAATAGACTACGTTGTCGTTGCGCCGGATGACCCCTTAGCCATGGGCATGGTAGACGCACTGAGCGCGGCGGGAATTCCCGCTTTTGGCCCCAACAAGGCCGCCGCGCGCATTGAGGCCAGCAAGGCGTTCAGCAAGGATTTGATGAAGCGTTACCACATTCCCACGGCGGCCTATGAGGTGTTTGACGACGCGGATAAGGCCAAGGCCTATGTGAAGGAGAAAAACCGTTACCCCGTTGTCATTAAAGCCGACGGCCTTGCACTGGGCAAAGGCGTTTTAATTTGCGAAACCGAGGAAGCGGCCATGAACGCCATCAACAGCATGATGTGCGAGGGCGCGTTCGGCGCGTCGGGAAGCCGCGTGGTGATTGAGGAGTTTTTAACCGGGCCGGAGGTGTCCGTGCTGAGCTTCACCGACGGAAAAACTGTCGTTCCCATGATTTCCAGCATGGACCACAAGCGTGCGCTGGACGGCGATAAGGGCCTGAATACGGGCGGTATGGGCACCATTGCCCCGAACCCGTACTATACCCCGGAAGTGGCAAAGGTGTGCATGGAAACGATTTTCCGCCCGACGGTAGAGGCGATGGCCGCTGAGGGCTGCCCGTTTAAAGGGTGCTTATATTTCGGGCTGATGCTGACGCCCGACGGCCCCAAGGTGATTGAGTATAACTGCCGCTTCGGCGACCCGGAAACGCAGGTGGTACTGCCGCTTTTGGAAAGCGATTTGCTTGCCGTCATGCAGGCCGTGACAAACGGCACGCTGGCTGACTGCGAAGTGAAATTTTCAGACAAAAGTGCCGCATGCGTGATTTTGGCTTCGGGCGGTTATCCCGAAGCGTATGAAAAAGGAAAAGCCATTGCCGGGCTTGCAAGCGGCCAGCCGGAAAACGGCGGCGCGGTTGTGTACCACGCGGGCACAAAGCAAGAGCCGGACGGAGCGCTTGTAACGGCGGGCGGCCGTGTGCTGGGTGTAACGGCGCTGGCCCCGAGCTTAAAAGAAGCCATTGACGCGGCTTACATTGCCGCAGAGAATATTACGTTTGAAGGCGCTCACATGCGCCGCGACATCGGCGCGCGTGCGCTGGCCGCAAAGGAAGGAAAAGAGGGATAAGCCAAATGTCAGTTTATCGCATTTATGTGGAAAAAAAGCCGGAATACGCCGTAGAGGCAAAGGGGCTTTTGCATGAGATTCAAACCCTGTTAGGCGTGCAGTCTGTCACGGGACTGCGCATTTTGAACCGCTATGACGTGGAGGGTGTGACGGAAAGCGTCTTTTTGGACAGCGTGAACACCGTGTTCAGCGAGCCGCAGCTCGACTTAACCCACGCGACCATTCCCGAGGGCGACGTGGTGTTTGCCACGGAGTTTTTGCCCGGCCAGTTTGACCAGCGCGCAGCCAGCGCCGCTGAGTGTATTCAGCTGGCGTCCGGCGGCGAGCGTCCCACAGTGGCGTATGCGCGCGTTTACCTGCTCAGCGGCACGCCGACGGCGGCGGAAGTGACGGAAATTGAAAAATACGTCATCAACCCCGTGGAGGCGCGCAAGGCACTGCTGGAGGCAAAGCAGACGCTGGCCGTGGAATACACCGTGCCGACCGAAGTGGTTACCTTGAAGGGCTTTTGCGAGCTGTCCCCGGCGGCACTGCGCGAGCTGATCAGCGGGCTGGGGCTGGCGATGGACGAGGGCGATATTGCCTTTTGTCAAGAGTATTTCCGCGCCGAACAGCGCGACCCGACCATTACGGAAATCCGCATGATTGACACCTACTGGTCCGACCATTGCCGCCACACTACTTTTGGCACCATTTTGGACAATGTGAACATCAGCGACCCCGTGATTAAGGCTTCTTACGAGAATTATCTCAAACTGCGTGCGGACGTTCACGCGGGAAAATATAAGCCCATGTGCCTGATGGACCTCGGCACCATCGGCGGCAAGTACCTCAAAAAAGAAGGTATTTTGCAAAATCTCGATGAATCGGACGAAATCAACGCTTGCAGCGTGCGCATTACCGTGGACAATGATGGCGTAAACGAGCCGTGGCTGCTGCTCTTTAAAAACGAAACACACAACCACCCCACGGAAATTGAGCCCTTCGGCGGCGCGGCCACCTGCATCGGCGGCGCGATCCGCGACCCCTTGGCCAACCGCGGCTATGTGTATCAGGCGATGCGCGTGACCGGCGCGGGCGACCCGCTCAAGCCCGTGAAGGAAACCATTCCCGGCAAACTGCCCCAGCGCAAGCTGGTGACGACGGCTGCCGCGGGTTATTCCAGCTACGGCAACCAGATCGGCCTTGCCACGGGACAGGTAGACGAGTGGTATCACCCGGGCTATGTGGCAAAGCGCATGGAAATCGGCGCAGTGGTGGGCGCAGTGCCTGAGGAGAATGTGCGCCGTGAAGAACCGCAGCCCGGCGACGTGGTTATCCTGTTGGGCGGACGCACGGGCCGTGACGGCTGCGGCGGTGCAACGGGTTCTTCCAAAGCACACAAAACCGAAAGCCTTGAAACCTGCGGCGCAGAGGTGCAAAAGGGCAATGCGCCCATCGAGCGCAAGCTGCAGCGTTTGTTCCGCACAAAAGAGGCAACCCTGCTCATCAAGCGCTGCAACGACTTCGGCGCGGGAGGAGTGTCCGTCGCCATCGGCGAGCTGGCAGACGGCCTTGAAATTGACCTCAACGCCGTGCCGAAAAAATACGAGGGCTTGGACGGCACCGAACTTGCTATTTCGGAAAGCCAGGAGCGCATGGCCGTCGTGGTGGCCGCAGATGAAGCAGAGCGCTTTATTTCGCTTGCCAATGCCGAGAACCTTGAAGCCACGGTAGTGGCGATCATCACAGAATCGCCGCGCCTTGTCATGCGCTGGAATGACAAAGTCATCTGCAATATCTCGCGCGAATTTTTGAACTCCAACGGCGCGAAAAAGCACGCTACGGCTATGGTGACAAAAGCCGTTGTCGGCCAGCCGCGCCGCAAGGGCGAAAGCTTTGCACAGCGCTTTGAAAACCTGATGAGTGAGCTGAATGTGTGCAGTAAAAAGGGCCTTTCGGAGCGCTTCGACTCCACCATCGGCGCAGGCACCGTGCTGATGCCCTTCGGCGGAAAAACGCAGATGACCCCGGCGCAGGCCATGGTGGCAAAGCTGCCTGTGCCGCACGGCGAAACGAAAACATGTTCGGCAATGGCGTGGGGTTTTAACCCGTTTATCAGTGAGCAAAGCCCTTATCACGGCGCGTATCTCGCCGTGGTGGAAAGTGTGGCAAAGCTTGTGGCTACGGGCCTGGAAGCCGACCATGCTTACCTGACCTTCCAAGAATATTTTGAGCGCCTTGGCAACGACCCCATGCGCTGGGGCAAGCCGCTGAGTGCTCTGCTCGGTGCGCTGGACGCACAGATTGGTCTTGGCGTTGCGGCCATCGGCGGCAAAGACTCCATGTCCGGTTCGTTTGAAAACCTGCATGTGCCGCCCACACTCGTCAGCTTTGCCGTTGCCGCGGGCAATACGGACGATATTATTTCCAACGAATTTAAAAGCGCCGGCTCAAAGCTCGTGTGGCTGCGCCCCGAATACGAAGAGGACGGCGTTCGCCCCAAAGCGGAAAGCCAGAAAGCCCTGTACGAACAGGTGACGGCACTCATCCGCGAAGGCAAGGTGCTCTCGGCTTATACGCCCGGCTACGGCGGTGTGGCGGAAGCGCTGTTTAAAATGGGCCTTGGCAACCGCATCGGCGTTGCGCTCGACGCAGACATCGACCGCGAAGAGCTTTTGCGCTACGCTTACGGCAGCTTTGTGCTCGAGCTGGCCGACGAGATGTGCGTTGGCGTGCGTTTGGGCAACACCACTTCCCGTTATGTCTTCGCATCGGGCGGCGAGGAAATCGACTTAGAGTCCGTGCGCGAAAAATATGAAAGCAAGCTCGAAAGCGTGCTGCCGTATTACAGCATTGAGCAGGGCGACGGTGAGGAAGTAGAGCCTATCACCTTTGCCGCAGAGCGCCGCTATCAGTCGTCTACGAAGTCGGCTGTGCCGCGCGTGTTGATTCCGGTATTCCCCGGCACAAACTGCGAATACGACTCTGCCCGCGCCATGGAGCGCGCAGGCGCACAGCCCGAGATTTTCGTCATCAACAACTTGACGCCCCAGCACGTTGCGGAAAGCGTGGAAATGATGGTGAAGAAAATCGAGCAAAGCCAGATGATTTTCCTGCCCGGCGGATTTTCCGGCGGCGACGAGCCGGAAGGAAGCGCAAAGTTTATCACGGCGTTCTTCCGCAACCCGGCGGTCACCGAGGCCGTGCGCCGCTTGATTCATCAGCGCGACGGCCTGATGCTGGGCATCTGCAACGGCTTCCAGGCGCTCATCAAGTTGGGCCTTGTGCCGTTCGGCGACATCGTGGACACCGACGAAACCTGCCCGACGCTGACGTTCAACACCATCGGACGCCACCAGAGCATGCTCGTGAATACACGCATTGCTTCCAATAAATCGCCGTGGCTGCAATATATGCGCCCGGACGATATTCACACCGTTGCCATCAGCCACGGTGAGGGACGCTTTGTCGCCACACCTGAAACGCTCAAGCGCTTAATCAACAACAATCAGGTTGCCACGCAGTATGTCGATTTGGACGGCAAGCCCACCATGGATGTGCGCTTTAACCCGAACGGCAGTGTGCTTGCCATCGAGGGTATTACGAGCCCCGACGGCCGTATCTTCGGCAAGATGGGCCACTCGGAGCGCAGCGGCGACAACCTTTATAAAAACGTGCCCGGGAACAAAATGCAGGAGCTGTTCCGCGGCGGTGTAGATTACTTCCGCTTTTAAGGCAAGAGCCTGAACCTCAATCAAACAGGAAGCGCCGCGCCGCAAATGCGCCGCGGCGCTCAGAAAGGATTGCACTATGAGTCACGACCGTTATATCAGCCCGTTTGAAACGCGCTATGCCTCCAAGGAAATGCAGTATATTTTTTCCGAGGACAATAAGTTCAAAACATGGCGCCGCCTGTGGATTGCGCTGGCAAAGGCCGAAAAGGCACAGGGCTTGAATATCACCCAAGAGCAGATTGACGAGCTGGAAAAATATAAGGACGACATCAACTATGATGTGGCGGTTGCGCGTGAAAAAGAGTGCCGCCACGATGTCATGAGCCACGTTTACGCCTACGGTGTCCAGTGCCCCGGCGCAAAGGGCATTATCCACCTCGGCGCAACCAGCTGTTATGTGGGCGACAACACCGATATTTTGGTGATGAAAGAGGCGCTGGAAGTGGTGCGCCGCAAGCTTTTGAACGTCATGGCACTTCTGGCAAAGTTTGCGCGCGAATATAAAGATATGCCCGCCTTGGCTTACACCCACTTGCAGCCCGCCCAGCTGACGACCGTCGGCAAGCGTGCGACGCTGTGGCTGCATGAGCTGTACCTCGATTATGAAGAGCTGTGCCGCCGTATGGAGAGCCTTGCACTGCTCGGCTCCAAAGGCACCACCGGCACACAGGCCAGCTTTGTGGAGCTGTTCGAGGGCGACGGCGCAAAAATCAAAGCGGTGGAACAGGCAATTGCCGAGGAAATGGGCCTGCCGCGCGTGGTTCCCGTTTCGGGTCAGACATATTCCCGCAAGGTGGATTACAACGTGCTGTCTACGCTGTCCGGCATTGCGCAGAGCGCGATGAAGTTCGGCAACGATTTGCGCTTGCTGGCAAACTTCAAAGAGATGGAAGAGCCGTTCGAGAAAAACCAGATCGGTTCCTCTGCCATGCCTTATAAGCGCAACCCGATGCGCTGTGAGCGCATCTGCGCACTGGCACGCTATGTGATGGTGGATGTGCTGAACCCTGCCTTCACCGCCGGAACGCAGTGGTTTGAGCGTACATTGGACGACTCCGCCAATAAGCGCGTGGCAGTGGCCGAGGCATTCTTGGCAACAGACGCGATTTTGAACATTCTTATCAATGTGTGCGACGGCCTTGTGGTGTACCCGAAGGTTGTCCGCGCGCGCATCATGGCAGAGCTGCCGTTTATGGCGAGCGAAAACATCATGATGAGCGCGGTGAAAAAGGGCGGCGACCGTCAGGAGCTGCACGAGAAAATCCGCGTATATGCCCAGCAGGCGGCAAAAGTCGTCAAGGAAGAGGGCGGCAAAAACGACCTGATTGAGCGTATCTGCGCGGATGAGTCTTTCGGTCTGAACGCTGAGGAAATCGAGGCCATTCTGCGCCCTGAGGACTTTACGGGCCGCAGCGCCGAGCAGGTGGAGGAATTCCTCACCGACATTATCGAGCCGATTTTGAAGGAAAACGAGAAGCTTCTCGGTGAAAAAGCCGAACTGAGCGTATAATCAGACAAGAAAAACCGAGGGCGGCGTGCCCTCGGTTTTGCATGATGAAACGGCTTTTATTACGGGAGGAAGGAAATGAAGCGCTTAAAAGTTTTATGCAGTTTATGCCTGTGCGCGTTAGTCGCTTTTTCCGGGTGCGCGCAAAGCACGGGCCAAACAGATAGTTCACAAGCAGGATCTGCGGGTGAAGCGCAAACACATGAGTCGGCTGCTGATACCGCCGCCTTGCGGATGCTGACACCGCCGGACGGTGTATATGTTACCACGGGCATGGGAACACAAGAGGGGTATTATTTGCTGGAAGCACAGCAAGGCGGGGGGCAGAACATGAAGTATATTGATTTTGCCACGGCGAAGCTGATTTATCTTTCCAATGACCCATCGGCACTGCACACCAACGAGGCGGACACAAGCTGGATGGAACAATCCGCAGCTTTTCTGTTTGTCTTAAACGAAAAGCTATACTGCACGGCAACAGATTTCAGCGGCGCGACTGTGATTTTTGAAATGTCGCCCACGGGGAACGACCGCAGGCAGGTGCTCAAACTGCCCGGCAATTTATCGATGAAGAAGGGGCTTGCCACGGACGGCGTGAACTTATATACTACCCTGGACGCGGTAAACGAGCAAATGCAGCTGACAAGCGCGCTGTACTGTCTGTCGCCCGAAACGGGTGAAGTGACGCTGCTGCAAGAGTTAGGTGAGGCTGATTTGCTGTACGGCGCGGACGGAAACTGCCTGTATTTCAAATGTACGGATGTGTTGGACGGGCAAGATGGACTGAAGGCTGAAAGCACGCTCAAAGCGTACTCCCTGCAAAATAAAAGCCTCGAAACCATCTTTTCCTGGCCCGAAGGCAGTAACTGCGGCGCAATCCGAAACGGATGTTTTTACTATTTCACCTATGAGGATGGCACGCTGTATGCCCTGAATTTAACAACAAAAGAAACGGTGACCCTTGCGCAAGACTTGCCAAACACCGGTTCCATGGACGGTATTTATTTTGATGATATCCGCGACAACCATTTTCTGTATTGGCTGGTGCGGCCGTCCGATGAGCCGGAAAAAAGAGAGTGTGAAACCTACGGTGTAGATTTAGAGAGCGGTGCGTGTTCACAAGTCACGCTGCACGGCGGCTTTGAAACAGGAGAGTATCTGCCCATTGTGTGGGAAACGGACAATGAATTTTTGGTGCAGTACAGCAGAGAGCCGCAGAAGGTGATGCTCACCGCGCCGGACGGCAGCCAATATGAATCCGAAACATCAGTCGTTCAATATGCGCTGATAGCAAAGGCTGATTTTTGGCAGGATAAGCCGAACTATCGCTTGGTCGGGCGAATAGATCAATAAGTATTTCCTGTGGAAAATACAATGTCAAAGGTTCTTTTTTTGCAATGCTTTAAGATAATTTTTCTGAAAGCTCCGCTTATTCATGAAAAATTCTTGTTCCGACCGAGAAAGCTGTGTTTCATTGGCCTTTAGGGCAAGCAATTCCATGGTACAGATTAAATCGGCAATTTGAAAAAGTTTGTATTCGATGGGAGAAACCAAACGGAATTCAACATGAAAAAAGAGAGTGTTGAAAACAGAGCTTAATATTTTAGAAAGCTCGATTTGTCCGTTGTCATAATAAACAATAATCTTGTCAAAGCTTTTAAAATAAGCTTCGTTTTTTCGTAGTTTGGCAGCAATATTTTTTGACAGCTCGGCAGTCATTTTGACACTGTCCATATTGGGACGCTTGTGAATTCCTGCACAAATATAATGAATATCTGCTTTTCTTGCAAGGTGAAAAAGACTGTTAAAAAGCTTTTTGCGGGCTTCGCACTGCCAAGAAGTGTAGGGCTTTTCTCTGCGAATCAGCGGCCCGGTATGAATGGCATGCGGCTCATAACAATCGGCTAAATGGCGGTCATGTTCTTTAATGAGGTGTGAGAGGTCAAGCTGCTGGTCGTGCAGCACCATGCTCACAAGATAGAACGGACAGTGTGACTGATAGGGGCCGAAATCTCCAGATTCATCAACGAAAATGCTTAAAATTTTCTTTGCCACGGCACATCCTCGCTCTCGATCAACTTCTTTTTGCAAAAGCAAAACAAATAAAAAAGGCGGGGAATTCCCCGCCGTTCGGTGGACCAGGGCCTTGCGGCCAGCCCGAATCGTGATAATTATCACGATTTATTATACCGTAATTGTGCCATAAAAATACCAAAAAGTCAACATCAAATTACCTCAAGAGTACTATAAAAGCACTAAAAGTCAGACCGCCGAAGGCAAAGGGTTACGCTTTTGCCTTCGGCGGTGCGTTTCTTTAGGCAGTAAATGCGATTCATTCGGTATTTTCCAACGGAAAAGTAACGCTCCAGTCGCCTTCGGTGAAAATGCCGTAGCTGAAAAAATCACCGACGACGCGGCAGGAAGAAAGTTCTTCGGGGCTGACCGAAAAAATATATTCTGTATAATCGGTGCGCTGTCCGGCAGTTTCTTCAAAAAAGGAAACGCTGTAATCGCAGGAGACTTTCGTTCCGTCCGCCGTTTCGAGCCACAAAAAGGCGTGGCTATTGGTTTGCAGCATGTTTTCGGCGGCCATTTGAATATGCAGTTTCCCGTCGGCAAAGCCTGCCCCGGTGAGCGTCATATTTTCCACAGAAGGAATTATTTGGGGTTCGCCCGGCACTAAGGCGTCGAAAGAATCGGAAAAGTCGGGCAAAAAGGCCGAGGACGAGCCGACGCCGGTAACATAAACCGGGCTTGTGGCGGCATCCATCGGAAGGTTCGACAAGGCAAGCGGAACCTCGACGTCAATGCTCTCAGACTCTTGGCTGATGATTTCCTTCGTGGAAAAGGTGATTTTATCGCCCTGTATGGCATTTCCGTTTGCTTGCGAAATCGTCACCCGCAAAGTGGCTGTTTTGGTGGGTTCATCATAGGAAACAATCTCGCTGTAAGAGGAACAGTCAAAAGGTGTGTAGATGCTGTAGCTGTCGTTTAAGTCGGTAGTTGCGTCAATGCGGTTGCCTTCGAGGTCTTGCATGGAAAGATAAAATTCGGCAGTATCCCCGTGAATGTAGGAGGAGAGCACTGTCATTTTAATGCCGTTTGACACAGCGCTTTTTGCAACGGGCCGAAAAAACTGCGCTGTGCCCGGTGAAAAACGGTACATGAGCTGATAAAGAGGGTCGATGCTTGCCGCAAGCACCGGGACGGAACAGCAAAAGAACAAGGCAAGTAAAAGTGCGCCGGCGCGTATTTTCCACCGAGGGGCAAAAACGTGCTTTTTCGGTGCCGGCTGTGCGGTCAGCGTTTCCACCATCCGCCGTTTTGCCTCGGCGGGCATTTGAATGGATGTAACACAAGCTTTTAACGGGTTTTCACTCATAAAGCCATTCCTCCTTTTCCAGTTGTTTTTTGAGTAATTTTCGGCCTTTGAAAAGCCGCATTTTCACGGCAGAAGCCGATTTGCCGATGATTTTTGCGATTTCGGCGGTTTGATAGCCGTGCACATAATAAAGCACCAGGACAATCCGGATTTTGTCGGGCAGCTCCAGCAGCGTGTCCAGCAGTCCGTTATCTTCCGGACGGCAGGCATAGGCGTGAATTTCCTCTAAATTCGTTTGCGGATGACGCACAAAAAAGCGCTTCATGTCGCGGCATCGGTTGGCGGCAACGGTAATGAGCCACGCTTTTTCGTGCTCTGCATTTTCAAAATTCGGTGCTTTTTGCAGATACCGAAGTAAGGTATCCTGTACGGCGTCCTCGGCATCACCGGGGTTTTTCAGCATGACAAGGCAGATTTGAAACAGCATATCGCCGTATTACTCCATTACGCTTTCCACATTCCCGGCGCAATGCGCCGCATCAGTTTTCATTGGATCAGTCCCCCTTTCACTAAGAACACGCAGAAATCGGCGGTTTGGTCAATTTTTTATTTTTTGCAAAGAAAAACGCCCCGTCGCGCGACGGGGCGTTTTTAAAAGGAGTTTACTCCTCTTCGTCTTCAAAATCTTCTTCGGAAGGGACGTGCTGGCCGAAATCTTCGCTGAACAGCAGGTGCTCATACTCATCGAGCTCTGCCTCGCGGCGGCGCAGATAAAGGAACATGGCACCCAGTGCGCCGGCAATGGCGGACAGGCCTGCGATAATGGCGATAAGAGTTGATTTTTTCATGACAAGATCCTCCTGTTTGGTTTTGCGGCGGCGTGCGGGCTGCCGGGATTTTTGGGTAGACGCGGGGACACTGCGGGAAGCAATATATATTTGGCCGGCTGTGGTGAGCAAGCCGGGAAGCGCTTCAATGAAACGCACAGGCATCCCTCCTAGCAGTTTTCTGAAACGTCAGAAATAATTGTGATTCTATTATAAGCGTTTTTTGTGGGAATTACAAGGAAAATCTATCCGGGCAGGAAAGCATTTCCTTTGCAAGGTCGCTGTACGCCTTTACGGCGTTCGGCAAAGCGTATTCGCCGCAAAGCCCCGCGGCGTTTGCCCAAACATGTTCCTGCGAAAGCGTGCCGCTTTCAAAGCGGCAAACCCAGCCCGAAAGCTCCCATTCCAAATGCGTGAAAATGTGGCGCGCTTTCGGCGCGGCTTTGCACACTTTCGCGTGAAGTCCCAGTGCGGCAAGGGCGCTTTCCGCTTCGGCTTTAGAGAGTGTCCCCTCGAGCAAAACGGGCTGCCAAAGCCCTGCCAGAACGCCATCTGCGGGACGGCGGGTCAAAAGAATCTGCGGCGTTTCGTTTTCGCGGCGCAGAATGAGCAGGGCGGTATAACGCTCGCGGCGGCGGGCTTTTTTCGGTGTTTTATGCGGCAGTTCGGTTTCTCTTCCGCGCCGGTGTGCTTCACACAGGTGAGAAAGCGGGCACTCGGTGCAAAGCGGTGCACCGTTCGGCAAACAAACGATCGCGCCCAGCTCCATCAGCGCCTCATTATAAGCGCCGGGTGCATCGGGCGGCTGAAAATAGGCCGTTTGTGCCGTCAGGCGCTTTTTGGTATCCGGGCGCAGAATATCGCCCTCGTCCCAAAGCACGCGGCTGAACACGCGCAGGACATTGCCGTCCACGGCGGTAACGGGAAGGCCGAACGAGATAGACGCAATTGCCCCGGCGGTGTATTCACCAATGCCGGGCAGAGCAAGCAGCGCCTTGTAATCGGCGGGCAGTTTCCCGCCGTACTGTGCCACAATGACCTGCGCGGCCTTTTGCAGATTGCGCGCGCGGCTGTAATAGCCAAGGCCCTCCCACAGCTTCATCAAGCGGTCGGGCGGACATTCCGCCAGCGCCTGCACAGTGGGAAGCTCTTTCATAAAGCGCTCAAAATAATCCAGCACGGCGCTGACGCGCGTTTGCTGAAGCATAATTTCGCTGACCCACACGCGGTAAGGGGTGGACTCGGTGCGAAACGGTAAAATTCGTTTGTTTTCATGAAACCATGCCAAAAGCGGCTGTGAAAGGGTTTCCGGCTGCATGCAGTTCCTCCTTTGGGGGATTTTTAAGGAATCTCAGCGTGCTGTTCCAGCCACAAGGCCACGCCGTCCTCGCAGTTAGAACCGATCACTCTTGTGGCGCGCTCTTTGACAAAGCCGACGGCGTTTTCCACCGCACAGCTTTCATCACACGCTTCAAATAAAGAAATATCGTTAAAATTATCGCCAAAAGCGACAGTGCGCGACGCGCCCGCATACGCTTTGAGTGTTTCGATTTGACAGCCTTTGTCGCATCCGGACGGGAATGCCTCCACGGTAAAGCCTTGGTGATATTCGTTGGGGTAAAGATAGCACGACACGCCGGGAATCACGCTGAGTGCGCGGTACCATTCGCGGGCATCGCGTTCGTCGTCTAAGCACAAAAGCGCCATCATCAGCGCGCCGTTTTCCGTGCTTCGCACATAGTCTTGCGTTTGTACAAATTTTTTATACGGCTGATCCATGCGCTCTTTTACAAATTTTTGCTCAAACGAACCGGTTAACTCGCGGTAATAAACAATCAGCTGATTGTCACAGAACGTGTAAAGCAAGGCTTCTTTGCGCAAAATCTGAAACGCCTCGCACACACAGCGCGCAGTGTCCGGCGGAAAAGAAACGGTCTTCATCGTTTGCATGCGGCGCAGATCATACACGAGCGCACCGGTTAAAAACACCGCGGGCAGACGCAGATGCAGCGGCGCTAAGATGCCGTTTGCCGTAGCGGGCGTGCGGGCGGTGGCAACGGTAAACAGCAAGCCGCGGTCCAAAAGGCGGTTTAAGATGGTAACAGTGCGCGGTGAGAGCTGCGCTTTTGGCGTGAGAAGCGTGCCGTCAAGGTCGCACACATAAAGGGTTGACATTGATAAAGCCTTCTTTCTTCGTTAGGGGCTTTTTGAACAATCAAAATATACGGGTGCTTTCATAGGCCCCAATCAACGCATGGGGACAGCGCGCTGAGAAACAGCGGCAGGGCAGCGGAGTTTTCCGCTGCCCTGCCCGGAATTATCCTTGCCCTAAAGCCTTCACTTCGGGGTATTTTTCAAAAAAGCATACAGCGGCATAGCCCGTCTGCTCCAAACGGTCAATCTGCTTGCCCACTTTTTTCGCTTCGGCCAGCACGGTGACGCGGTACGTTTCGCGCAGGGTTTCGGCTGTTTTCATCACCTCGGCAAAGTCGGCGTCAGCACGGTACAAAAGCGCCAGACGCGGACGCTCGGCGGGAATGGAGAAGTCGCGCTCGAGCAAAATGGCGCAGATTCGCTCAAAGCCGATGGAAAAGCCCACCGCCGGAACGCTCTGGCCCAAAAATTTGCCGATCATGTTGTCATAGCGGCCGCCGCCTGCAATCGAGCCGGAGAAGCCCTCGCAGGTAATTTCAAACACCATTCCGGTGTAGTAGCCCTGCCCGCGCACAAGGCTGGGGGCAAAGCAAACCTCGTATGCGCCGCCCGAAAGCGTGCGCGCAGTGTTCAGCACATAAGACAGCGTTTCGCCCAGCGAAGCGTCGGCGCACAGCGCCGAAACAGATTCCAGCGAGAATTCGCCGCGCGCCAAAAAGCCGCAAAGCGCCTTGACCGCCTCAGCGGGAAAGCCTTTTTCCGTCAGCTCTGCGGCAACGCCGTCCGCGCCGATTTTATCGAGCTTATCGAAGCTGACGCACACGGAATCGAGTGTATCGGCGGCAAAGCCGAAGCCCTCCAGCATCCCGCGCAAAAGGCGGCGGTCATTGATGTGAACGGTAAAGCCGGAAAAGCCGATAGAAAGCAGCGCGCGCGCCGTTACGTCAATCAGCTCAATTTCCGCGTTGGGGCCGGCATCGCCCAAAATGTCGATATCGCACTGCACAAACTCGCGGCTGCGCCCTTTTTGCGGGCGCTCGGCGCGGTAAACGCGGTCCGTTTGAATGACTTTGAACGGATTGGGCAGCTGCTCGCGGTTGGCGGCATAAAAGCGCGACAGCGGCAGCGTTAAGTCGTAGCGCAGGCCCATGTCCGAAAGGGCGGATTCATCGCCGCTTGCCAGTGCTTTTTCCAATTTGTCCCCGCGCTTGAGAACCTTGAAAATGAGGTTTAAATTGTCGCCGCCGTCCGACTTATCGAGGTTTTCCATATCCTCTAAAATCGGGGTGGAAATACGCTCGAAGCCGCTTGCGCGGTAAACATCTAAAATTTTGCCCTGCACATAGTCACGGATGGCCATTTCGCGGGGCAGACAATCCTTCATACCTTTTAAGGGAGAGCTTTTCATGCGGGGATACTCCTTTTTCTTCCGAATTTATTTTTTTGACTTTTCATTCAGCCATGCGCGCACAATTTCCGCCGAGCGCGGATAGCGCATGTGCTTCATGCGGGGAAACGCGCGAATTAAACGCTGTTCTACAAAATGGCGGTTATCCACGATTTGTGCACGCAGCAAATCGACGCGCGCACGCAGTGCCGGACGCGATTCGTCCATGCTTTCATCCAGTGCCAAAGCGGTGTTTCCGAGGCGCTCGCTGATGGTTTCACTGCTCGCTTGCAGCATTTGCGCCACTTGGTCGATGGCGCCGAGGTCGCGCTCGATTTTCGCCAGCACGCGCACGGTGACAATCAAATCGCACAAAAATGCAGTGGCGATGACAGCGCACAAAATGACGCCCGCCGCGCCCTGCGCCACGGTGGTAATGCCCTTGACAACGACGTCCACCGCAGGGTGAAGCACGCGCATGACAAGCAGAACACAAAGCCCCCACGCTAAACTGAATTTTAAGCAGATATAACCCTTTAGGTTAAACGGCTGGTCGGAATAGTCCCACCAGCTGGTATGAAACAGCTTTTTTAATGCCCAGCCGCCCACAAATTCCAGCGCACTGGCCAGCACCATGCCGCCCAAAAACAGCAAAATCAGATTGTCGCGCACGGGCATCAGCAATGCCAGAACAAGCACCATGCCAAAGCCATAGATCGGGCACACCGGCCCGTTTAAAAAGCCGCGGTTGACAAAATGGCCCGTATTGACCGAGCAATAGCAAACCTCCAGACACCAGCCCAGAAAGGAATAGGCAAAAAAGAACCAAACAAGCTCGTAGAGCGAATAAACGCCGCTCATTCCGAAATGTCCTCGCCGGGTACATCCATCGGCGCGTTTTCTTCGGCGGTCAGGTGTTCGCCGCACGCACTGCAATAATGGTCGCCCTCAAAGCACACATTGCCGCATTTCGGGCATGTCAGGCACGAAAGTTCTTCTCCGTCTTCGCCCAGCTTTGCTTCCAGCGCGTCGATCTCCTGCTGTACCTGCTCTGCCGTCAAAAGCAGAGAATCAATGACCTGCTGCGGCGTTTTGGGGCCGTCTTCCGTCATCACGGTGTCTTTCAGCTTGCCGGTATGCATCAAAAACATCATGCGGCCGATATCGCTGAACACATTCTCCTGTTTTTCATCCAGCTGATTCAGCTCCATATTCAGCTTTACGTTATCATATTTTTCGCCGATTGCTTCTTTTGCGTTCATCACGGCACTGCGCGCGCCGGCGGCGGCGTCTGCTGCGGAATTGGCGAGATCATGAAGAATTTTGCTCAGATTGCTGTCCATCTTATTTCATCCTTTCGGTTCTCTGTGCATGCCATGCGTCACAGAAAAAGTTACTTGTTCTTATTGTACAACACGCGGCGCTTTGCGTCAATTCTGCGCGCGCGAAAACACGCGGCGTGCCGTATCATTTTTATAGTTCTTATGATATAATCAGAAACGGTGACAGACCCGACAAAAAGGAACAAAATCGAGGAAAAACAAAAAAAGGGGGACGGCAAACATGGACCGTGTGATTTTTCACTGTGACTGCAACAGCTTTTATGCGTCGGTGGAGCTTTTGCGCCATCCGGAACTCCGCGCCGTTCCCGTGGCGGTGTGCGGTGACCCGACAAACCGGCACGGTGTGATTTTGGCTAAAAATGAGGCGGCCAAGCGCTTTGGCGTGCAAACCGCCGAAACCGTGTACGCCGCGTGCCGCAAATGCCCGGATCTGCATTTACTGCCGCCCCACCACGATGAGTATCGGCGCATGAGCCGTGTGGTAAACGCCATTTATGCGCGTTATACCGATTTGGTGGAACCGTTCGGTATTGACGAAAGCTGGCTCGACATGACGGGCAGCTGGCATTTATTCGGCAAAAGCCCGGCCGAAGTGGCCGACCGCCTGCGCCGAGAGGTGAAGGAGGAAACGGGGCTGACAATTTCCGTCGGGGTAAGCTTTAACAAGGTATTTGCAAAGCTGGGTTCGGACTACCGAAAGCCCGACGCGACGACGGTAATTTTTGCCGGGGATGTAGAGCGCATTGTGTATCCGCTGCCGGTGGAGGCACTGCTCTATGTGGGCAAAAGTGCGTGCTGCACCCTGCGTGCGATGGGCATTCGCACGATAGGCGAGGCGGCAAAGGCTGACGAAGAGGCGCTGGCCGCGGCACTCGGAAAAGCGGGGCGGCAGCTTTCGCGCTATGCGCGCGGGCTGGAGGATTCGCCGGTGCGTCCGGCAGGCCAGCCGCGCGAAATTAAAACGGTGGGCAACGGCATGACCTTCCGGCGCGATTTAACCGCGCCGGAAGAGGTGCGCGCCGGCTTGCAGGCGTTGGCGGATGAGGTGGCCTGCCGCCTGCGGGAAAAAGGACTGTACGCTTCGGCGGTGCAGGTGGTCATCAAAGACCCGGCGTTTCACAGCATTTCGCGGCAAATGCCGCTGAATGCGCCCACTTGTGTGGGCCGGGAACTGGCGGAGGCCGCGCTGGAGCTGGTAAAGAAAAGCACCGGTTTTCGCACGCCGATCCGCATGCTGACAGTGACGGCCATGCAGCTGACCGACACGCCGGACAGCGCACAGCTTTCCCTGTTTGAAGCGCCGGGCAAGGCCGAGCGCGAAAAGCGCGAAAGGCTGGAGCGCAGCATGGATGCCATTCGGCAAAAATACGGAAAACACGCCATTGCGTCTGCCGATGTGCTCAAAAACGACATCGGTCTGCGCGGGCTGAAGATACAAGAGGGGGACGAGGAAGCATGAATATTGTGATTGCAATTCTGCTTTGTTTTGCACTGCTGGGGGCGGCAGATAAAATGTTAGGCGGCAAGCTGGGTGTGGCACAGGAGTTTGACCGAGGACTTGCCGCGATGGGGCCGCTGTGTGTTTCGATGGCGGGTATTTACTGCGTGGCGGTGTATGCGCTGTCGAGTGCGTCAAAGGACATTGCGGCGCTGACGCGCGGCCTGCCGTTTGACCCGTCGCTTTTGCTTTCCATGCTGCTTGCAACGGATATGGGCGGCTGGGCGGCGGCCAAAGAGCTGGCCGCCACGCCCGAGCTTGCGGTATACAGCGGCCTTTTGGTGGCGTCTACCATGGGATGTTTAATCAGCTTTACCTTGCCCGTTTCGCTGGGGGGTCTCGCGCGCCATGAGGTGATGGGCTTTATGCAGGGCGTTGTGTGGGGCATTGTGGCTTTGCCCGCCGGGCTTTTGCTGGGCGCGGTGGTATGCGGCCTGAGCGCGGCGCAGACACTGTGGAATGTACTGCCGGTACTGGTGCTCTGCGTTCTGTTCATCGCCGCGCTGAAATTTGCCCCGCGCGGCTGCATTGTTTTTTTGACGATATTCGGGCAGACGGTGCGCGTGGTTGGCATTCTTTTGTTTTGCGTGATGACAGCGGGGCTGTTTCTTCCCGCCTTTGGAATTGTGCCGCAGGACATTGTGCTGGAGGCGCTGTTGGTGATTTTAAAAATCACGGCGGTGGTGTGCGGTGCAACGGTGGCAAGCGCCCTTTTAATGGCGAAGGCGGGGCGCTTTTTGGAGCGATTTTCCCGGATGCTGGGCGTAAACGAATATGCCGTGCTGGGGCTTTTGGCGAATTTAGTATCAAACGTTTCGATGCTGCCGCTTTACAGCCGCATGGACGTGCGCGGCAAGGTGATGAACGCGGCGTTTTGTGTGTCCGGCGCGTTTATCATCGGCGGGCAGCTGGCGTTTGTTTCGGGCGTTGCACCCGACGCGGTGGGCGCGTTTTTTGCCTGTAAGCTGGCGGGCGGTATTTTAGCGGCGGTGCTGGCGCTGAAATTTACCCACGCACAGCCTGCACAGGAAGAACCGGCGCCGCAACCCGGCGGCGTTTCATAAAAATTAATGCTTGGACAGAAAATAAAAACGATGTACCGAAAAAGCGATACTTTTTCGATACATCGTTTCTTTTTATCTTATTTGCCTTTGCGCGGCTTGATGAGCAATGCGGGCATTTTTTCGTGAACGAGCTGTAAAAACTGCTCCTTTGTTTCGGGGGTGAACTGCTGTTTATCTACGATAAGCGCCTGATGCTCTTTTGTGAACAAAGCATAGTAGTTTTGTGTTTCTGCAAAAAGCGCCATCACCTCATAGCTCAAAGGAAGCTCGCCGTTTGTTACAAAATTCACGGTGCGGAGCGTATTGTTCTCAAACACGAGCTTTCCCTCGATTTTGTCGGTACCGTATAATTCGCGCAGCCTTTTCAGCGTCATTTGAATCTGCTTTTTCGAGAGGACATACAGCTCAAGAAAGAAGATATCAATGCCGAGGAAACAAAAAATGGTCAGTAAATAAGACTTTGTAAAAAATGCAATGATTCCAATCAGAACAAGAAGGCCGGACATGAGATATATATTTTTCTTAATGCTCGGCTTGATGATATATTTTCTCAGCTCGGTCAGCGCGCTTTCACTTGTCAGGGTGTGCACTTCCACACGAAAACTCCTCTCAAAAATCTTTAGGAGTTGGCAGGCAGCGGAACCAAGTTGGGCACGCGGCGGCCTTCATGCTGGGGTGCGCTCGGCGGTGTTTGATGCGGCGTATTTTGCAGACGCTCGCGTGCGACACTCAGCATCAGCTTAATGCGGTTTTCCTGATTGACGCGCGTTGCGCTGGGGTCGTAGTCAATCGGGGTGATGTTCGCAGTCGGGTGTGCGGCGCGGATTTTGTTGATCATGCCCTTGCCGCAGATGTGGTTCGGCAGACAGCCGAACGGCTGTGCGCACACGATGTTTTCAAAGCCGGAATGTACCAGCTCTACCATTTCGGCAGTCAGCAGCCATCCCTCGCCCATTTTGTTGCCGTAGCCAATCATGCCGTCGGCAAGCTTTTTCGTTTCGTTGAACAGCGTCGGCGCATGGAACTGCGGGTAGGCCGCAATGGCGTCAATCATCATCTGCTCGCGCACGGTGAGATAGTGCATCAAAGCTTTTGCACCCAGCGCGGTGATGCCGCTGCCGCCGTACAGGTGAATGGTTTGGCTGGTGTTTTCAATGCAGTACTGCACAAAGCCCATCAAGCCGGGCAGGTTGACTTCGCAGTCTTCCTCATGCAGGAATTTTTCCAGCTCGTTATTGCCCAGCGGAGAATATTTGACGTAAATTTCTCCGACAACGCCCACCTTCACTTTCGGGGTGTAAGTAATGGGCAAAGCGGCAAAGTCGCGCGCCATCGCGCGGAAATTTTCGCCCATATCGCGCTTGGATACGCCCTTTTTCTCGTCAAACTGACGGGCGATTTCCTTCGTCCAGCGATTGACAAGGGCATCGGCCGCGCCTTTCTCGTTTTCATACGGGCGCGTCTGGTTGGAAAGGCTCATCAAAGCATCGCCGTAGAAAATAGAGGCGATTACTTTATGTAAAAGCGGCAAGGTCAGCTGGAAGCCGCTGTCTTTTTCCAGGCCGGAGAAGTTCAGACTCGCCACAGGAACCTGCGGAAAGCCTGCTTTCACCAGCGCCTTGCGCAAAAGGTGAATGTAGTTCGATGCACGGCAGCCGCCGCCCGTTTGGGAAATCAGCAGCGCGGTGTGGTCGAGGTCGTATTTACCGCTTTTGAGCGCGTTGATAAACTGGCCGATGACAATCAGCGCCGGGTAGCAAGTGTCGTTATGGACATACTTCAAACCCTCCTGCGCCACTTCTTGGCCGGAGGTTCCCAGCACCTCAATTTGATAACCCTCATCCTCCAGCGCGTCTTTCAGCATCGCAAAGTGGATGGGCGCCATGTTGGGAACCAGAATTTTGTGGGTGGATTTCATTTCTTTTGTAAATTTGGGATAAACAGTCAAACGTTCCATGCAAATTCACTCTCTTTCCAAAACGGCGGGCCTGCACCGGGGCGGAAAAGCCCCGGTATGAAAAGCCCTTGCAATGTCAAACGATCAAACCGGTTACGCCTGCGCCTCAATGGCGGCAAACAGGCTGCGCAAACGGATATTCACGGCGCCGAGGTTGGCGATTTCATCAATTTTCAGCTGCGTATACAGCTTGCCGCCTGCGTGGAGAATTTCCTGCGTTTCGTCGGTGGTAATGGCGTCTACGCCGCAGCCGAAGCTGACGAGCTGCACGAGGTCCATATCAGCGTGCTGAGTGACGTACTGTGCCGCCGTGTACAGGCGCGCGTGGTACGTCCACTGATTCAAAACACTGGTGTCGACGTGCCCCACCATGTGGGAAATGCTGTCCTCCGTGATCACCGCCGCGCCGTGGCTGCAAATGAGCCGTGCGATGCCGTGGTTGATTTCCGGGTCAACATGATAGGGGCGGCCCGACAGCACGATGATGTGGCGGCCTTCACTGCGCGCTTCACGCATGACGCGCGCGCCCTCCTCGCGCAGCTGCTCCATGTGGCGGGCGTACTCCTGATAGGCGGCATTTGCGGCGGCCTTGACCTGTCCGCGCGTGAGATCCGGCCAATGCTTTTGGAGAATTTCCGTCATCTTTTTGGGGAAATCGGCCGGACGGTGAATGCCCACATAATCATACAGGAACAGCACGTCTTTTGCTTCCGGGCAGTTCGCCGCGATGACCTCCGGATAGTACGCAACCACGGGGCAGTTGTAACAGTTGTCGCCGTGGCCCTCATCCACATTGTATGTCATACACGGGTAAAAGATGGCGTCCGGCTTTTTCAGTGCCAAACGATGAATATGGCCGTGCACCAGTTTGGCGGGGTAGCACACCGTATCCGACGGAATGGTGCTTTGACCTTCAAGGTACAGCGCGCGGTCGGAAACGCCCGACGTAATGACCGAAAAGCCCAGCTTTGTAAAGAATGTATGCCAGAACGGAAGCAGTTCGTACATATTAAGCGCCAGCGGCAGGCCGATGACGCCGCGCGGGGCGTTTTCTGTGGGGCCGTACTCTTCCAAAAGCTGTAATTTATAATCATACATATTCAGCGGGTCGTGCTCGCCTCGGTGCGTGACCGGGCGGTCGCAGCGGTTGCCGCTGATATATTTTTTGCCGCCGGGGAACAGGTTGACGGTGAGTTGGCAGTGGTTGCCGCACAGGCCGCACTGCGTGTTTTTCACTTCGTGCGTGAAGGCTTCCAGCGCTTCGGCGCTCAGCAGTGTGGAGTGTGTTTGATGTGCGCGCCGTGCTTTTTCCATACCGTACAGCGCTGCGCCGTAAGCGCCCATCAGACCGGCAATATCGGGACGGATGACCTCGGTTTTCATCTCTTGTTCAAACGCGCGCAAAACGGCTTCATTGTAGAACGTGCCGCCCTGCACGACGATTTTGCGGCCCAGCTCCTCGGCGCTGGAAGCGCGGATAACCTTATACAGCGCGTTTTTCACCACACTGATGGAAAGGCCGGCGGAGATGTTTTCAATGGAAGCGCCGTCCTTTTGCGCCTGCTTGACGGACGAGTTCATAAACACCGTGCAGCGGCTGCCCAAATCGACGGGGCGGTCGGCAAACAAAGCAAGCTCGGCAAACTCGGGCACGGTTTTGCCCATGGCCTCGGCAAATGTCTGCAAAAAGCTGCCGCAGCCGGAGGAACACGCTTCATTTAAGAAGATATTGGAAATTGCGCCGTCTTCAATTTTAAAGCACTTCATGTCTTGTCCGCCGATGTCGATGACAAAATCAACGTCCGGCATAAAGTGTTTGGCGGCGGTAAAGTGCGCTACGGTTTCGACAACGCCGTAATCCACGCCGAATGCGCTTTTGACAATGTCCTCGCCGTAGCCCGTGGCCGTGACCGACGCAATCTGAACGCCGGGGCAGCGGCGGTAAATGTCCAAAAGCAGCTCTCGGATGATGGGAATGGGGTTGCCGCTGTTGGGCTGATAAGTGGTGTAAAGCAGCGCGTGGTCTTCGCTGACAACGGCCGATTTCACGGTGGTGGAACCGGCGTCGATGCCGATGTGCACCGGCCCGCATTCGGCGGTAAACTCGCGGCGCGGCACACAGGCGGCCGCATGGCGGCTGTGAAATTCTTCGTACTCTTCGCGGTTTTTGAACAGCGGCGGATTGTACGCGTAAGAAGCGCCTGCACTATAATCGGAAAGGCGCTTTGCCACGTCCTCGAGCGAAAGCTCCTTCGTGGAATACAGCGCCGCGCCCAGCGCTACATAATAAAGACTGTTATCGGGGCAAGTGCCGGTGACGCCCAGCGCTTTGTCGAAGCTGGCGCGCAGAACGGGCAAAAATGTCAGCGGGCCGCCCAGATACAAAATATTGCCTTTAATTTCGCGCCCCTGCGCAAGGCCCGCAATCGTTTGGTTCACGACGGCGAAAAAGATGCTGGCCGCGATATCGCTCGTTTGTGCGCCCTGGTTGATCAGAGGCTGAATGTCACTTTTGGCAAACACGCCGCAGCGCGAAGCGATGGTATACGTTTTTTCTGCCGCAGCGGCGGCTTCGTTCATTTCGTCCGGCGTCATTTTTAACAGCGTGGCCATTTGGTCAATGAAAGCGCCGGTGCCGCCTGCGCAGCTGCCGTTCATGCGAACCTCGGTGCCGCCGGTTAAAAACAGGATTTTGGCGTCCTCGCCGCCCAGCTCGATAACGACGTCGGCATTCGGGGAATAGCGGGAAGCGGCCACGCGGGTGGCGTAAACCTCCTGCACAAACGGAACTTCGCACGACTGGGCAAGCCCCATGCCTGCCGAGCCGGAGATGGACAGCATCGCCGGTTGACCGGAAAGCACTTCATTGTGAAGGCGGTGAAGCACCTCGGCCGTTTTTTCGATGATGTGAGAGAAGTGGCGCTCGTAGGTTTTATAAACGATTTCGCCCTGTTCGTCCAGCACCACACATTTGATGGTGGTAGACCCAATGTCCAACCCGATTTGCATGTGACAGCTCCTTTATGTATGAAGTAAGTGCCAAAACACCTTGCGCCGTTTTGACAGGTTTTTATGATTTTAGATGTTATCTTTTATATTCTACTCCGTTTAGAGGGGAAAAAGCAAGAAGTGGAATATACGCACTTTGCGGTAAAATAAGATTTTTTTTGTATACTTTGCGCATGAAAGCGAATAAAAACAAATTGAAAAGCCAAATATTTCCCGCAAAGAGGAAAAAACAGGCTTTTTGGCCGTTAAAACAAAATTTTTTTAAAAAAACACTTGCTTTTCCGAGAAAAAAATGATATCATGAATTGCACTGTTATGGGTATTAAGGAGGTGGTACGATGCCTAACATTAAGTCTCAGAAAGACCGTGTCGTGCAAAGCAAGAAAGAGGCAGCGCACAACAAAGCGATCAAGTCCAACCTGAAAACAGTCGTGAAGAAGGCTGACGCCGCCATTTCCGCCGGCGCTGCTGACATGAACGACAAGGTGAAAATTGCAGCATCTGCGATTGACAAGGCTGCAAGCAAGGGTGTTCTGCACAAGAACACTGCAAGCCGCAAGGTTGCTCGCCTGGCAAAGGCGGCACACAAGGCTGCGCAATAAGAACGCGACATAAAACCGCTCTCTGTTCAGAGGGCGGTTTTTTGATGTTTGAGTTTGAAACTTGAGAGTGTCGAAAAACGGCCGGCTGATTCAGAAAGGAGCCGTGCTGTAAGGGGAAAAAGGGGCTGGTACCCTTTTCCATTTGAGATAGGAACACGGTTTGTGAAAAAGCAAAGCTTTTTCGACAAATTGGAAGGGGGCGCTGTGCCGATGCACAGCGCCCCCTTCTTTCCTATCAGCTTTGATCCCGGCTTTTAGAGATAACCGAAAGCAAAAAGCCCGTGGTAAGACTGGCGGTGATGCCTGCCGCCGCGGCGGTAAACCCGCCGGTGAGCGCTCCCAAAAGGCCGCGTTCAGCAACGGCATCCAGCACGCCTTGGGCCAGAAGGTGGCCAAAGCCCAGCAAAGGCACCGTTGCACCCGCGCCTGCAAACTCGGCCAGCGGCTCGTACAGGCCAAGCGCCGACAAAACCACGCCGCTGACCACAAACGCCACCAAAATGCGCGCCGGGGTAAGTTTTGTGAGGTCGATCAACAGCTGACCCAGCACACAAAGCGCGCCGCCGACAACAAAAGCCCAAACGTAGTTCATGACTGACCCTCCTCTGTCGGGCCGCACACCTCAATAAGATGCGCAACGCCCGGAATACTTTCGCCTTGCAATGATGTGATTTGGCTCATCAGCGCCCCGGTTGACATCAGCAGACAGCGCTTCATTCGGCCGTCGGAAAGGCGGGGCAGAATGTGTGCGCAGAACACGGAGGCGCTGCATCCTGCCCCGGAGCCGCCCGCGCCGACATTTTGTGTTTCGCGGTCGAACACTATCATGCCGCAGTCGGAATGGTTGTCCAGCACAAAGCCTTCCTGCTGCAAAAGCGTGCGCAGAAGCCGTGTGCCGACAATGCCGAGATCGCCGGTATAAATGCGGTCGTAATCGGCGGGAGCGGTTTCGGTATCCCGAAAAAAGCGCAGCAGAGTTTCGCAGGCGGCCGGCGCCATGGCTGCGCCCATATTATTGATGTCTGTAACATTAAAGTCCCGCACGCGCCCGAATACCGCTTTTGTAATGCGGGGGTGCTTGCCTTCATCGGCCTGAGATAAAACCGCACACCCTGCGCCTGTTACCGTCCACTGTGAGGTGGGGGTGCGCTTACCGCCGTAATCGAGCGGCGTGCGGAACTGGCGCTCGGCGGAGCAAAAATGGCTGGAGGTGCACACAGCGGCGCGGCGCATTGCGTGCGTCGCAACTAAGCACGCGGCAAGCCCCATTCCCTCGGCAAAGGTACTGCACGCGCCGTAAAGCCCCAAAAAAGGCGTATCGATACTGCGCATGAGATAGCCCGAAGCGGTGCATTGACACTGCAAGTCGCCCGCGAATACGCCGTCGAGGTGAGGCGCCTGCAAGTGTGATTTTTGCAGTGCCGTTTCCAAAGCACTGCGTGCAAACGCCTGTTCGGCCGCTTCCCATGTGGTTTGCCCCATGCGCGTGTCGGGGTAAAGCGCGTCAAATTCGGCGGAAAGCGGACCTTCGCTTTCCTTCTTTCCCGCGGCACTGCCCCAGCCGATGACAGCGGGGGCCTGTTCAAAGAAAATGGTATCGCCTTTTCGCATGGGTGTTTCCTCCTGTTGCAGCGCGGCGCGAAAAGCGGCGCGTATTTACTGATAGCGTTTCCCGCATAAGGCAAAAATATGCATGGTTTAGACACATAATCAGCAATAAAGAGAAAGGAAGATATTGCTGTTGCAAAATTGTTGTAAAGCCTAAAAAAGCAAAATTTATTGGGCGTATTAGACAGAAAATAAAAATGATTTTTTTAGAAAACAGCAAAAATCACGTTAAAAGCAAATTTTTTGTTGACATTCCTGCAAAAAAGAGTTACGCTGAACCCAACGAACAAAAACGTTTTCGGAAACACTCTCACAAAGAGAGAGATGAACGAAAGCGCAAAATCAAAAACGTTTTTGGAAAGGAGTGTCGGCAGATGGCAGTATCAATTCGAGAAGTAGCAAGAGCGGCAAACGTATCTGTCAGCACGGTATCGCGCGCACTGAACGGATACACAGATGTGAGTGAGGAAACACGCTGCCGCATTGAAACCGTAGTGCGTGAATTAGGCTATTCGCCGAACGTGAGCGCGAAAACACTTTCCTCCAAGGCGAAAAATAACGTGGCACTGCTGGTATCGGATTTGGATTCCGTCAGTCAGATGGACGGGTTTACGGATAATTTAATTCGCGGTGCGTATCAATACATGAACGAAATGGGAAGCACTGTGGCGATGTACGGCATTAACACCAAAATGCAGCACGAAAAAACATTGGAAGATTTTTGCCATGAATACAGCCTTTCGGGCGTGATGCTCATGGGCTTGAAGCTGGGAGATCCCTATTTGACTCAATGTGAAAGCTTATCGTTGC
Source organism: Candidatus Ruthenibacterium merdavium (assembly GCA_019119935.1). Classification (GTDB taxonomy): domain Bacteria; phylum Bacillota; class Clostridia; order Oscillospirales; family Ruminococcaceae; genus Ruthenibacterium; species Ruthenibacterium merdavium. Next base: position 87,180 of record DWWA01000008.1, read on the forward strand.
CGTGTGTTGGGGTGGATATTGACCTCAAAGGACCGCACTCGGCATATGTAACAACCGATGACGAACGTGCATTTGAAGAAATTACCGACTATGTTTTGGCGCAGGGGCATCGGCAGCTTGTCTTAGTAAAAGGCAAGGAAGAAGCGGCAGTAACCTATGCGCGCGAAAAAGGATTTTTCAGCGCAATGCAAAGCAGTGGGATTTGTTTAAGTGACGATTGCGTTTTGGCTTGCCGTTTTCACGAGGAAACGGCTTACCGAAAAACGCGGCGGTATTTGAAAGAACATCCGAAACGCGGAACAGCATTTGTCTGCATGAGCGATTTGATGGCACTGGGCGTATGCCGTGCCATTGCCGATGAAGGGTATCGAGTACCGGAGGATTTTTCCGTGACAGGTTTTGACGGTATGTACTTTTTAAATTATATCAAGCCGGGAATTACCACGGTAGACCAAAACATTACACAAAAAGGTTATGCCGGTATGAAAGCGCTGATGGGGATGATACGCGGGGAGACAGTAGACCGTGAAATTTTGGTTCCCCACAGCATTATTGAACGGGAGTCGGTTTTAAAAACAGGAGAAAAATAAATTGCTTTTAACACAGCGCTTTGAAAAGGTGCGGTGTTGAGATAGGCAGGTGCTGTTTGGCGTACTTGGAGCGTCGGACATGCGAATTGCACTGTCGCGCGCGGTGCAGACGCGAGAAGCCCGGCCGGATGAGGCTGACGGAAAAACGGGACGCCGTTTTTCGTGGCAGCGTTATCCAGAGGAAAAGAAGATTACGACACAAGATTTTTTCAGGAGGTTGATGAGAATGATGTGGAAAAAAGCAGCGGCCCTGGCAATGGCGGCCATGATGTCCCTGAGCCTTGCGGCATGTGCAGGTGGTTCCGGCGATTCCGGCGCAGCGCAAACGGGAACAGGTTCCGGGACAAGCGGCGAAGTAATTGAAATTTCTTTTCCCACCTATATGGCGGGTGAAAATGTGGGTGCGGTGTTCTTCTTGCCGCAGGTAGAGCGCTTTAACAAGGCTTATGAAGGCAAGTACAAAATTACCATTGAAGAAGTGCCTCAGGCTGCTTATGCCGATAAAATTAAACAGCTGGCGCTTCAGGATCAGCTGCCCGTTTTGGTGCATGCGCCCGGTTCCGGCGGCATTGATACCCAGTGGTTCAACCAAGTGGTAGTTGCTAATGATATGGCTTATGATTTGACTTCGTTTGCCGAGGACAACCCCGAAACGGCTGCCAACTGGATTCCAGAGTCGGTGGATTTCTGCACAGTGGACGGCAAGCTGATTTGCAAACCCTTGAGCGTTCTCAAGCCCGTAGGACTGTACTACAACAGCTCGATGTACTCCCCGGAAAAAAATATCCGTGATATGACTATGGATGAATTTGTGGAGAGCTTGGGAGACAACAAAATTGCGTTTATGACCGGTGAAAACGGCTGGACAACCGGACTGATGCTTTCTGCGCTGATTGCCAACGAAGAGGGCGGCGTGGAGCTGATGAACGCGAGCGCAGCAGACAAACTGTGGGACTACAACAACCCCATCATTATCAGTGCAGTGGAAAAATTGCAAAAGATGCTGCAAAACAATGCAACAGCTAACACCGTTGGTGCGGCTTATGCCGATGCAGCAAACGCATTTATGAGCAAGAGCGGCGCAGTAATTTGCAACGGCTCTTGGATGGCTTCGGAATTTACCGAGGAGTCGAAGGACAAATGGAGCAATGACTTTAACGGCGCTGACGTAAAAACAACGATTTATCCGGGCAATGTTGCCTTGGCAAACCCTGCAACGTATGGTGAATTCTGGATTGCAAATTCGGCAAGCGATGCTGAAAAAGAAGCCGCAGAAGCATTTTTGGCTTTCCGCGATTCTCAGGCCGAGATTGAAGCGCTGATTTTGGCCGAGGGCGGCACCGCACCTCAGCTGACCTATTCCGAAGAATTTTTAACGAAGCTTCAGGAGGAGCCGCTGCTGTATGAGCTGGCACAAAGCATGAACGAGGACACCACCTACTGCGTGGCAGTGGGCGACGTGCTGCCCGCGTCCGTAGCAGACAGCGAATTTGGCAAGCTGCTGCCCAAGCTGATTGACAACACGCTGACGGCACAGCAGTTCTGTGAGGAGCTGACGAAAAAGGCACAGGAAGCAAAGCAATAAAAGCGCAGCAAGGGGGCCGGCGGCATGACGAGTGCATACCGCCGGCTTTTGTATTAAAAAGCGCATTACAGTATTGCAGCATAAGAAAGGGGTTGTTTTTTTGAAAGCGGCAAAAATAGAAACCGGCAAGCTGGAAAAAAGAAATTATAAGTGGATTTACTTATTCTTGCTTCCCTCGGTTTTAGTGTTTTTGATGTTCTACTTACAGCCGATTCTGACAGTGTTTTACACCTCCTTCACCAAGTGGGACGGCTTTAATGCGCCTACTTTTATCGGCTTGGAAAACTATATCAATTTGTTCCAAAACCAAGCGTTTTTAATTTCACTGAAAAATATTCTGCTTTGGTCGCTGATTGCGGCAACGCTTCACGTTGGCTTTGGCGTACTGGTGGCTTTTGTGCTGTACCACCGCCCGAAGGGCTGGAAAGTGACACGTGCGGTTTTTATGGTGCCGAACGTGATTTCCGCCGCTGCCTGGGCCATGATCTATAAGTTTATCTTCAACGACAGCATGGGTATTTTAAACACCCTGATTCGCAAGTTTGATCCGAATTTCCATGTACAGTGGTTTTATAATTCACCCTATGCGTTTTGGGCCGTAACGCTCACATGGCTGTTTTATGCTGTCATTGTCACATTGGTGGTACTCAACGACTTGATGGCAATTCCCCAGGAACTTACCGAAGCGGCGCGCATTGACGGTGCATCCGGCTGGCAGATTACGCGCTATATCCATTTGCCGCTGTGCCGCAACGCAATTGGCACGGGCATTATCTGCTCGATGACTTCGCGCGTGGCAATGTATGAACAAATTGCGCTGACAACGGCCGGCGGCCCCGGTGACGACACAATGAACCTGCCGATTATTTTGGTGAAGTCCATTCAGGATATGAAGTATGGCTATGCCAACGCAAACGGCGTGATTATGTTTTTGCTGGGCCTTGTGATTTTGGCCGTCATCAATAAAGCGTTTAAAATGAATGAAAACGTTTATTAAATAAACGCAAAAAGGGGGAACACGTTATGTACAAAGCAAGAAAAATCGGCGTCGGCATACTGGAATATGCCGTGATGCTGTTTACCATTGCAGTGTCCGTCTTTCCAATTATTTGGGTAGTGATGTCTGCCTTTAAGACAAATGCGCAGATTCTTTCAAACCCGTTTGAGCTGCCGACACAAATCAACTTTGATGCTTTTGTTTACATTTTTGAAAAATACAACTTTGTGCGTTATTTCGGTAATTCGCTGCTGATCTGCATTGTGTCCACTGCGATTTCGCTGGTAATCTTTGCAATGGGCGGATATGTTATTGCAAAATATAATTTTCCGGGAAAAAATGTGATGTTTGCGCTGTTTACCATTACGCTTTTAGTTCCCGCACAGTCGAAAGCACAGCCCATTTTTTCCTTGGTTACGGACTTAAACCTGTATGACAACATTTGGGGCGTTGCCCTTGTTTATCTTTCCATGGGGCTTGCAATGTCGATGTTTATTTTGAAGGCGACGTTTATGGCAATTCCGAAATCACTCGACGAAGCAGCTTCATTGGAAGGGGCAGGCTTTTTTACCACCTTTTGGAAGATTAACTTTCCGCTGCAAAAAGCGGCCTTGCAACCGCTGGAATTTTAATGTTTTTGAACAACTGGAACGAATACTTTTATGCGTCTTTGCTGACTTCCTCGGATGAAAACCGCACGCTGCCGCTGGCGCTCCAGTTTTTTACCGAATCGTTTTCCTATGATTACACAAAGCTCTTTGCCGCTTTAACGGTAGTGGTTTTGCCAGGCATCATCCTGTATATTTTTGCACAGGAGCAGGTGCAGGCTTCCGTAGCGGCCACTGGTGTAAAGGGATAATAAAAGCGGCATTCCCTGAGAAATACCTAAAATTTGAGGTGACTTCCGATGATAAAGTATGATGCAGGAACAAAGGATTTGAAAAATTGGCTGGTGCAGGAAATGGCATTCGATGCACGCTACCTGGGAAAGTGCGAAGCAATTTTTGCCCAGGGAAATGGCTATTTGGGCGTGAGAAATGCGCTCGAAGAGGCGTATACCACCGAAGTGCGCAATATGTTTGTGACCGGAACATTCAATAAGGCTTCTGAGGAGGAAGTGACAGAGCTTCCCAATGTGCCCGATATGACGGGAATGAGCATTTGCGTGGAGGGGCATGCGTTTGACTTGTTGGAGGGACATGTGAAGGATTACACCCGCACCCTGAACCTGAAAACAGGCGAAACGGTGCGAGAGGTAACATGGGTAAGCCCCACGGGCGTTGAAGTGACAGCGACGTTCCGGCGTATGGTTTCCCTGGAGCAAGAGCATGTATTTGCGCTTTGCGTGGATTTGTCTTGCGACCGTGAGGCAAAGGTGGTGATCGAAACCGGCGTGGACGGTGCGGTAACAAACAGCGGCGCACAGCACTTTGAAAATTTGGAGCGGCGCGTTTATGACGGTGTGGCAATGCAGTATTTGTCGAAAACGACACAGTCCGATGTATGGATTGCACAGCATGCTGCCTGTGTGCTGAATCGTGAGGCTGATGTGCTGCCGGTGATGGGCCGCCGCACGCTGAAAAACCGCTATACACTGACGCTTCCCGCAAAGGAAACGTTGCATATGGAAAAATTGTGCACCGTGTATTCTACGCGCGATATGGCCTATGAAGGCATGACGCCGGAGGAGGCAAAGCAGGCTGCAAAAGACGACGGTATGAAGGCGCTGCACAACGCCATTGAGCAGGGTTATGATACGCTTTTGGAGAAAAGTGCTGGCGTATGGGCGCGTTACTGGGAAGAAAGTGATGTGCAAATTGAGGGCGATGCAGATTTTGACCAGCTGGCGGTTCGCTTTGCGCTGTACCATTTAAATATTATGGTAAAACATGATGACGACCGCGTGGGAATTGGTGCAAAGGCGTTGACCGGTGAGGGCTACAAGGGCCATTCGTTCTGGGATACGGAAATGTTTATTTTGCCCTACTTTACTTTTACGCGCCCCGAAACGGCGCGCACGCTGCTGCAATACCGCTATCGCAATTTGTATGGTGCACATCTGAAAGCAAAAGAGTGCGGCTACGAAGGCGCGATGTATCCGTGGGAGTGCGCTTGGGTAGACGACGGTGAAGTAACGCCGCTTTATATGGGTGCCGATATTGTCACAGGCAAAATTACCAAGGTGTGGACGGGCTTGATTGAGCATCATATTTCGGCGGATATTGCATATGCGGTTCAGCAATATGCCGACGTGACGGGCGATACCGATTACATGGAGCGCTGCGGATACGAAATTATTTTGGATACGGCACTCTTTTGGGCAAGCCGTGTACAGTGGAATGAGGAGCGCGGCCGCTATGAAATTTTAGATGTCATTGGCCCGGATGAGTACAAAGAGCATGTGGACAACAACGCTTATACCAACTATATGGCGCACCACAACATGCGCATGGCACTGGACGTAATGGCACAGCTGGAGGCTCAAGGCGGAGAAACCTATGAAAGATTAAACAAAAAGCTGGATTTTGCCGCCCTGCGCGCCAAAATCAATGCCTGCATTGACAAGATTTATTTGCCCGTGCCCAATGAAAACGGCATTGTGCCGCAATTTGACGGATACCTTTCTTTGACGCCGCTGGATTTAACAAAATATAAGAGCGGCGACGCAGTGTTAGGGATTTACAACGATTACAACACCGAGCAGCTGAACCACTATATGGTGTCCAAGCAGGCAGACACCGTGATGCTCTTTTTCTTGCTGGATGAGCTGTTTGACTTTGAAACCAAAAAGAAAAACTTTGTGTTTTATGAGGACAAAACGCTGCATGATTCCTCTTTGAGCAAGTGTACACACGCAATTTTGGCCTGCGATTACGGCATGGAGGACATGGCATACAATCTGTATCGCCGCGCTTTAACCATTGATCTTGGGCCTTATATGAAATCTTCCAACGAAGGCATTCACAGCGCATCCACGGGCGGCATTTGGGAAAGCACCGTGATGGGCTTTGGCGGTGTGCGCATCAAAAAAGGCGGGTTAACCATTGCGCCGCGTCTGCCAAAAGTATGGAAAACGCTGTCGTTCCCGCTGGTGTATCAGGGCGCAACATTGCGCGTGCGCGCAGACCATCATGTCGTTTGTGTGGAAAACCACGGTGAACATGCAGTGGAATTGACGCTTTGCGGCGAGCGTGTAACCGCGGCACCGGGCAGATGCGTGGAAAAAAGAACGGAGGGACAGGCACAGTGAAGTATCAGGCGATTATTTTTGATTTGGACGGCGTGATTTGCCACACAGACCGCTATCACTATCTAGCATGGAAGCAGCTGGCGGACGAACTGGGCATTTATTTTGATGAAACGATCAACCATCGCCTGCGCGGTGTAAGCCGGATGGAAAGCTTGGAAATTGTGCTGGAACGCAGTGACCGCACCTTTACCGAAGAAGAAAAGCTTCTCTATGCGGAAAAAAAGAACGAAGTTTACAAAGAGCTGCTGAAACAAATGAGCCCGAAGGATTTAAGCGAAGAAGTAAAGCAGACACTGGACGAGCTACGTGCCAAGGGACTCAAGCTGGGGATTGGATCTTCCAGCAAAAATGCGAGATTTATTTTGAGCCGCATTGGATTAGAGGACTATTTCGACGCAGTGTGTGACGGAAATTGCATTTCCCGCTCAAAGCCCGACCCGGAAGTGTTTGTAAAAGCCGCGGCGATGCTCAGCACCCCGGCAGAGAGATGCTTAGTAGTGGAAGATGCAAAAGCGGGTGTAGAGGCGGCTGTGGCAGGCGGCATGGACTGTGCGGCCATTGGCGATGCAAGATGCTGCGAACAGGCAGCCCATGGCTTGACAATGTTTTCCGATTTGCTTAAAGTGGCAGCAGACTAAAATAAAGGAGTGGGAACATGGAGCGTTTTTGGTGGAAAGAAGCGGTGATTTATCAAATTTACTGGCGCAGCTTTCAGGATTCTAACGGCGACGGCGTGGGTGATTTAAAGGGAATTCTCTCGCGGCTGGACTATCTGGAAAAACTGGGTGTAACGGTGATTTGGCTGAACCCGTGCTACCCGTCGCCGCAGGTGGACAACGGCTATGACATTTCTGATTACTGCGGCATTGCGCCGGAATTCGGTACAATGGAAGAATTTGACACGCTGCTGTCTGAACTGCATGCCCGCGGCATGAAGCTCGTAATGGATTTAGTGGTAAACCACACGTCCGATCAGCACCCGTGGTTTGTGCAGAGCCGGTCTTCTAAAGACAACCCTTACCGTGACTATTACATTTGGCGCAAGGGCAAAGACGGTGCGCCGCCCAACAACTGGGGTTCGCACTTTACCCCTTCGGCATGGGAATATGACGAAGCGACAGACGAATATTATTTGCACTTGTTTGCAAAGGAGCAGCCGGATTTGAACTGGGAAAACCCCAAAGTGCGCCGCGAAGTGCACAAGATTATGCGCTTTTGGCTGGATAAGGGCATTGACGGCTTCCGCATGGATGTCATCAATTTGGTGAAAAAGCCGGAGGGTTTGCCCGACTCAAAACTGCCGCCTTCGACAAAGGAAGGCTTTAGCTTTGACAATGAGCTGTATGCCAACAACCCCGGCCTTGTGGAGTTCTTCCGCGAAATGAAAGAGGAAGTGCTTTCCCGCTATGATGTGATGACAGTAGGGGAAACGGCGCGCGTGACACCGGAATATGCACTGCAATATGTGGGCGAGCCGGAGCGGCTGCTTTCCATGGTGTTCCATTTCCAGATTGTGGATTTGCGCGACAACTTTACCTGGGGAAAATTCAAAGCGCTTCAAAGAAAGTGGACAAATGCCCTTTGGGGCAAGGGCTGGGCCAGCCAGTTTTTGCAAAACCACGACCAGCCGCGCTGTGTTTCGGTGTACGGAGACGACGGAAAATACCGAGAAAAGAGCGCAAAGATGCTGGCGACGCTGCTGCACACCCTGCCCGGAACGCCCTATGTCTACCAAGGTGAAGAGCTGGGGATGTGCAATACGCCTTTTACCGACATTTCGCAGTACAACGACATCAATGCAAAGTTTGACTACGACGAAATGCTGGCCAAGGGCAAAAGCCCCGAACAAGCACTTGCCGTGCTGAACCGTTACAGCCGCGACCATTCGCGCACGCCGATGCAGTGGGACGAAAGCGCCAATGCCGGCTTTACGACGGGCAAGCCGTGGCTGATGGTAAACCCGAAGTACACGGAGATTAACGCTGCCCGTCAAATGCAGGACGAAAACAGCGTATGGAATTACTACCGTGCACTGCTTGCACTGCGCAAAGAGCACCCCGTGATGGTCTACGGCGAGTGGACGGAATATGAGCCGGAGCGCGAGGACGTATATGTTTATACGCGCACGCTTGATGACGAGCGCTGGCTGGTGGCGGTGAACCTGACGGGAACACCCACGCAGGTGACACTGCCCGGTGCAGTGAACGGTACGCTGAAACGCGTTTTGGGCAATGAGGCCGACCTTTCGCTGAAAGACGGTGTGCTGACCCTGCGCCCGTGGGAAGCGGTGATTGCCGCGTTTTAAAGCGTGGGCACGCCCTTGAAAGTAAGAAAACCTCCTGATGCACAAAAGCAATGCCTTGTGCATCAGGGGGTTTTTGTCTGTTGTTTCGATTTGTGCAGAAAAGCGCTGACGGCAAAAGGTTTTCGGCGCGTTAAAGCCCCGGAACAGAAAAACTATTTTTTCGTGTTCGACCAGACGATAGAAATAATTTCGGGGCGATCACTGTTATAACGCAGCGTGTGCTCTTTTCGCGCCGAAGAAAAAATTTTTAGCGAATAGGCATCTCCTCTGGCGTCTGTAAAATAGAGATACCCATTTCCGCTCGTCATGCCTCTTGGCCCCTGCGCATCTACGCGCAGGCAGTAATCATAGGGGTTGAGGGAGGACGTGCTTTCCAGTGTGACGGAATAGACACATCCGCCGTCATTAAATCGAACCACCTGACTGAGATCCCGTGAGCCGTTGATGGTGACAACACCTTCCGTCGGAGAAGAGGGGCAATCCGCGCGGCTGTTCTCTCCGCTTTGGGAACAGGAAAAAACCAAATCCGGAAGATCGGTTTTTCCGCTGCGGGGGCGCGGCCCATACAGCCGGAGGAGATGATCCTGTGCATAGCGCACAAAGCTGTAAAACCGGGTCCGTGCCGGGTCTGGAAGGTCGATTGCGGTTAATCCGGTGGATAATTCACTGCCGCCAAATACTTTTTTGACATCATAGTGATAGGAAATGCCTTGTGCGGAAGGTTCTTGTGCAAAGCAGCTGAGCCAATGCGCACACAGTGCTTCAAACACCGACTGGCCGCGCGCGCGGGATTCGGGGTCGAAAAGAAAGGCGCTGCGCATTCTTGCTTCAAGGAGCGCCCATGCAGACGCGTCTAAAGGCTCCTTGCCGCGCAGGCAGCGAAGATAATCTAAAATTTCCCGGCTTTTGAGCAAAAAACGGTCGGTATTATTGAATTCAATCACCTGCTCGGTGTGTTCTCTGGATTGTGCCTTCCATGACACGAAGGTACAGTCCGGGGCTTCGCCTGCAAAGGCATGTCCGATGGAAACGGCATTGGCAGCCCAGCCTGTTTGAGATTCCAAAAATTTTTCCCGAAATCTTTGCCATGCCATAAGGCTTTTTTGTTTTGCCGAAGAGTTCAGAAAATATCTCACGCTCAAGAAAAAAACGGGCGGATAAAATGCCAGATGACACCCCATGCCACACTGGCAAGCATGCCGTAGACGATCACGGGGCCTGCGATGATAAACATGCGCGCCCCGACGCCTGTGACAAGCCCTTCACTGCGAAACTCGATGGCGGGAGACACCACGGAATTGGCAAAGCCTGTGATGGGCACAAGCGTGCCTGCGCCCGCTTTCGAGGCAAGCTTTTGATACCAGCCCAGCGCGGTGAAGATGCCGGAAAGGACAATCAGGGTTGCGCTCGTGAGCGCGGAAGCGTCCGACAGGGTAAACCCCGCGCGGCAGTAAAGCGTATTGAGAATTTCGCCCAAAAGACAGATGGAGCCGCCGACGAAAAACGCCCAGGCGCAGTCTTTGAGCAAAGGCGAGCGCGGTGATGCCTCGCGCACCATGGCGTCGTAAGCTTTGGGATTCAAGCGCATAAAAACACTCCTTTTTGCAGCAGATGCAACGCTTCGCTTATTATATCCGCACAGATGCGCCGCTATGCGAGTAAAAGCAAGAAAACAGGCGAACGCTTTCACAAAACTGACACGCCTTTAACAAAATCAACACGCACTGCACAAAAAATTTTGGAAAACCAATTTTATAATGAAAAGCAGAGTTGACGCTGTGCGCCGGTGTGCGTGCGGCGACTGTCAAAGGGAGTGTGAAGCATGATTGAAGTGAAGCATCTGACCAAGCGGTATGGTGCACACGCGGCCGTGGAGGATTTGTCTTTTCGCGTGGAAAAAGGCATGGTGTACGGTTTTTTGGGGCCGAACGGAGCGGGAAAGTCCACGACGATGAACATCATTACCGGATGTTTGGCGGCCACGGAGGGAACGGTTACCATCGGCGGCTTTGATATTTTTGAACAGCCGCGCGAGGCAAAGCGGCTGATTGGCTATTTGCCGGAACAGCCGCCCATTTACCCGGAAATGACGCCGCGGGAATATTTGACCTTTGTGGCAAAGGCAAAGGGGATTGCACGCGCAGACATAGAAAGTGAAGTGGCGCGCGTGATGCAGGTGACGGGTACAGACGTGCTGGCCGACCGGCTGTGCCGCAACTTATCCAAAGGCTATGCCCAGCGCGTCGGCATTGCGCAGGCGCTGCTCGGCAAGCCCGAAGTGATTATTTTAGACGAGCCGACCGTGGGCCTTGACCCAAAGCAGATGATTGAAATCAGAAATTTGATTCAGACGCTGGGGCAAGAGCACACGGTTATTTTGAGCAGTCATATTTTGTCGGAAGTACAGGCGGTGTGCTCGCGCATTTTGATGATTTCGCACGGAAAGCTGGTGGCGGACGACACGCCGGAAAACTTGGAGAAGTTACTGGCCGGAACGGCGCGTGTAACGGTGCGCCTGGCATGTAGCGAAGGACAGGAAATGCGCTTAGAGATTCCCGATACACGCATATCGGAACACGAGCGCGAGAGCGAAACGGTTGTACGCCTTGTTTTGGAGCGCGAGCAGGGGAACAGCGACGCACTGTGCGAGGAAATTTTCTGGGCTTGCAGTGAGCAGCGGCTGCCGATTTTGAGCATGAACGGTGTGCGTGCAAGCTTGGAAGATGTATTCTTAGAGCTGATGCAAGGCGGCGCGTCCAGTGGTGAACAAGCGGCTCAGCCGCCGAAGCCGGAACAAGACGGAGTGCAGGATGAGCAGCCGGAGGAAGGAGCTGCACAAGACGCCGGAGAGCCGGAAACAGACGAGCAGGCCCAAAAAGAGGAGGGACAGGAATGAAAGCAATTTTGCAAAAAGAATGGCACGGTTACTTTTCCACCGTGACAGGCTATCTCTTTACGGCGTTCCTGATGCTGTTTGCGGGGATTTTTTTCAGTGTGTTATGTTTGACGGGCGGCTTGCCGTCATTTGAATATGTGCTTTCCAACATGACGTTTGTTTTCGTCATCGTTACGCCCATTTTGACCCTGCGCGGCATTTCGGAAGAGCGCAGGCAAAAGACGGACCGCCTGTTATACGCCCTGCCCATTGGTTTAACGCGCGTGGTGCTGGGCAAGTATGCGGCGCTTTTGGGCGTGCTGGCTGTCCCGACCGTTTTGATGGGCCTGTACCCGCTGGTTCTTTCGGGATTCGGAACCGTGAACCTTGGGGCGGCTTACGGCAGTCTGCTTGCGTTTTTTCTGCTGGGGGCGGCCCTTTTGAGCATTGGCTTGTATCTCTCTTGCTTGAGCGACAGCCCGGTGGCATGCGCGGCAATTTGCTTTGCCGTTGTTTTGGTGAATTACTTTCTTTCGACTCTTGCGCTTTATCTGCCCGGCACGGCGGAGGCTTCCCTTTGGCTGTTTTTGGCACTGTGTCTGCTGTTTGCACTGATTGTGCTTCGCATGACAAGTGCGGTTTGGCCTGCTGTGGTGGCGCTGGCCGTTTCCGGCGGCGCAGTTTTGGCCGTCTGGATGGCGAACAGCGAGGCGTTTGCAGGCGCGTTTCCCGCGCTTTTGGAGAAGCTGTCGCTGTTTGAAGCATTTCAGTCGTTCGTCGGCGGTGAAATGGACTTAGCGGCGCTGTTTTTCTACATCAGCGTATCTGTGGTATTTGTAGTTCTGACGGTGCAGAGCATGGAGAAAAGGCGGTGGAGTGAATGAGAAAGAATCAAACGAGCGAGAGCGGTGCGTCGGAGAGCACACAGACCGCACAAGCGGCGCGCCGGCGCAAAATGCGCGCAGGCGGCTACGCCACGGCGGTGGCGGCGCTGACGATTGCGGTAGCAGTGGCGGCCAATTTGGTGGTATCGAATCTGCCTGCCAGTGTGACGAAGTGGGACATGACGGAAAACGGCGTGTACACGCTGAGCGAGCAGACCAAGGAGATTGCCGCAGACCTGCAAAAAGAAGTGACGGTGTATCACATTGCGCAAAAAGGTGCGGAGGATTCTGTTTTAGTCAAGTTTTTAGACCAGTACAGTGCGCTTTCGCCGAACATCAAAGTAAAAACGATTGACCCGGACGTATACCCGAACTTTGCTTCGCAGTACACGCAGGAACAGCTTTATAACAACAGCTTGATTGTTGTGTGCGGAGAGCAAAGCCGATATGTTTCCTACTACGATATTTTTCAAACGGCTTACACGAGCTACTACTCCACGAGCACAGATTTTGACGGCGAAGGTGCGCTGACAAGTGCGATATCCTATGTGACAAGCGACGACCTGCCTAAGGTGTATGTGCTTTCCGGGCACGGCGAGCCGAGCCTGCCCGATGCGATTACCCACGCACTGGAACAGCAGAATCTCTCGGTAGAGCCTTCACTTGCGCTGGTATCCGAAGAGAGTGTGCCGGAGGATGCCGACGCGGTAATCATTTACGCGCCGCAGAGCGATTTGTCGGCTGATGATGCACAGAAGCTGAAAGACTACATTGCCAAAGGCGGAAAGATTTTGCTTGCGACAAACGACACGGGCAAAGAAATGCCGAACCTGCAAAGCGTGACGGAGGAATTTGGCCTATCCGCCAAGCCCGGCATGGTATTTGACGGCAATGCTTCCTATGTGGCGACGTACCCGATGTATCTTTTGCCGGAAATTGCTCAGCACGAGATTACCGCGCCGCTCATTGAGGGCCGTTATGTGGTGCTCGCCCCGGCGGCTCATGCATTGGAAACCGCGGACACACTGCCCGACGGTGTGACGGTAACGCCGCTTTTGACGACCTCTGACCAAGGATACAACAAAGCGGACAGCCTGACGATTACCACGATGGAACAAGAGGACGGCGACGAAACGGGCGCATTTGACATTGCGGCAGCGGCCGAAAAAACCGTTTCGGACGAAGAAAATGCCGAGCCGGCGCGCCTTGTTTGGTTTGGTGCGGCGCAAATGCTGGACACGCAAGTGGATGCGATGACAGCCGGAGCGAACAGCGACTTAGTGGTGAACGCCGCCGCATGGCTTTGCGACAAGCAGGACAGCATTTCGATTCACGCAAAGAGCCTTGATATGCAATATTTGACGGTGCCTGCCGGGGCGCGCGCCGTGCTGACGGTGCTGACCGTGGTTGTCATTCCGCTGGCGTTCCTGGCGGCCGGTATTCTGGTTTGGAAACGGAGGAAAAGCCGCTGATGAAACGACAGACAATCACTTTGCTTGGCCTGACAGGCGCGCTTGTGCTATGTGCCGCCGGATATGCGGTGCTGGCTTTGACACCGGAAGAAGAACAAGCGCCGGGTGTGGCGCTGACCGCGTCGGCAGATGAGCTGACGGCGGCTTCGTGGCAGGTGGACGGTGCGGAACTCTCGTTTGTGAAAACCGATGACGTTTGGCATTTGGAAGGCGACGAAGCCTTTCCGGTAGACGGTGAAAAGGTGCTCACAGCGCTTACGGCGCTGACACCGCTCGAGGCACAGCCCTTATCCGAGCAAACGGAGGATGCGGCCACTTACGGCATCAGCGATGACAGTGACCGCGTGACCTTGACGACGGCGGACGGCGAAACGGTGATTCGCTTCGGAGATAATAACCCGCTGGCAACGGGCCGTTACTGCGCGCCCGACGGAGGGGACGGCGTATATCTTGCATCCTCCACGGCTTTGGAGGCACTGACGACCGATGTTATGGACTTTATAGAGATGGAAGAAGTGCCGGACATGACGGACACAGTCGGAGGGAGCATTGAAAGCGCGGGAACAACGGTTCAGGTTTTGCCCAGACAGCAGGATGAGGACAGTTTGGATGGGTTCACATGGGAAAGTGAAGGCGGAAAACCGCTTGACACGGGCAGCGTGGAAAGCACGCTCTCATATTTGACGGGCTTGAGTTACCTGCGCTGTGCCGCTTATGCGCCGCAAGACTTAGCCCAGTACGGCTTGGAAACGCCGCAGGCGACGGTGCGTGTCACGTACCGTGACGCCGAAGGTCAAGAGGCACAACTGGCGTGGCGTTTAGGCGCTGAAACCGACGATGGTTTTTATGCTTCACCGGAAGGTTCTAAGCATGTTTATGTGATTGATGCGGCACTTGGGCAGGCGGTGCTGGACGGTGCTTCAACCGACTTTTCCGCAAGGCAGCCGTTCCAGCTGGCATGGGAGAACGCTGTATCGGTGACGCTGAAAACGCAGGAAAAGACTACGGAAATGGAAATTGTGCGTGAGATCTCAGACGAGAGCGAAAGCAGCAGTACCAGCAGTGTTGCAGTATCGTATACCGTGGACGGAGAAAGCGTGGGTGCTTCCGACGCTGCCCAATGGCTGAACGATTGGAATGCTTTAACGACGACGGGACAGGCGGAGAGCTTCGACGGCGAAGCTTGGTTTACAATGACTGTTACGCCGCTGAACGGTGAGCCTGTTGTGCTGGAATGGGCAAAAACCGAGGAGGCCGCCGCAGTTCGTCAAGACGGCGGCGCGTGGAAGATTGTGGATATGAGTGCGGTGCAGACGCTGCTTGAATTCTGGAATGCGGACGCACAGGCAGAAGCCGCAACATCGGAAAGCGCTTCTTAAACAAGCGAAAAAATAAAAAGCTCAGGTGCAAAAAGGGAGGGAACCCCGAAAAAGCGCCTGAGCCTTTAATATTACAATTTGTATTATATATTATATAAGCAACAGCAAGTTGATTTTTATATAAAAATAAAAACGCGGAAACCCCTCGGGTTTCCGCGTTTGAGACTGTCGAAAAACTGCGGCATGATTCAAAAAGAATCTAGGCTGTAAGGGGAAAAAGGGGGCTGAGCCCTCTTTTCCATTTTAGATAGGGGTTCAGTTTGTGAAAAAGCAAAGCTTTTTCAACAAACTGAAAACGGCAGGGAAATTCCCTGCCGTTCAGCTTGTAGAAAAACCTGCTTTGGAAATCAGTCCAAAGCAGGTTTTTTGTCATCCAGGCGAAAACAAGGGAAAAAAACGATAAAATACTCGGCTCATTTGTAGCTGACCTCTTGAGTTTACCGCCAT
>DWWA01000009.1 GCA_019119935.1 Candidatus Ruthenibacterium merdavium
TCCGCATGGTTTCTACAACAGTTTTTTTGAATTCTGGAGTATATCTCTTGTTCGGTATTCCTTTTGGCATAGTAAAGCACCCCACTTGTTATTCAGTATAACATACTGTCTAACAAATGGGGTGCAGTTCACGGGCAGCCGCTGTTTCGCTTTTTAATACTTTTAATATTTCAAAATATTGCGCCAATCCAAATCGCCGCGCTCCAAACCATGAATCAGCACTTCGGCGGTAGCGATGTTCGTCGCCACCGGAATATTATGCACATCGCAAAGACGCAGCAAGTTCATTTCATTCGGCTCGTGCGGCTTCGGAGTAATGGGGTCACGGAAAAATAAAAGCAGATCGATTTCATCACATGCGATGCGTGCGGCAATTTGCTGCGCACCGCCCTGACGTCCCGAAAGGCATTTTTGAATCGTCAGTCCGGTTGCCTCGGTCACCATTTTTCCGGTGATGCCCGTCGCCGTCAAATTGTGCTGTGACAACACACGGCAGTAAGCAATGCAAAACTGCGTCATCAACTCTTTCTTCGCGTCATGCGCGATCAATGCTATATTCATACAGCGTTCCTCCTCGCTTGCGTTTCACGTCCTGCGGCGTCGGCCGCACGGTGCAAAGCATCTGTGCTCTTTGATTTATCGAATTAAAAGCGGCACTTGTTCGCCGCATAAACGCGCCGCCATCGCATGGAAAACGGCGTGTGAAACTTCTTTTTCCGGGGGCGCAAGGCCCACCCCGTACGCGCCTGCATCGGCTACGGCCTGCCGCAGGGGCACTACACCCAAAAGCTGCGCGCCTACGGTGTCAATGCATTCGTCCAAATCATCCACACCGCAATCCTCAATTCGCGCGGGGACTTTGTTGATGACCAAGCGCATCTCGTCCACCCCGTGTTCGCACAGAGCGTCACATACGATGCGGCCGTCGCGGATCGCCACCGGGTCCGGCGTTACGACAATCAGCCCCATCGTGCTCACCGACATGGCAGACAAAAACGGCACGCCCATTCCCGCGGCCGTATCAAGAAAGACATCGTCAAACACCTGCTGCGCGCTTTTCACAAAGGCGGCCAGCGCATCGACGCGGATCACACCGCCCGAATAGGGCGCGCTCACAACATAAAGCCCTTTGTACAGCGGGCTTTCCACAATGGCTTTGCCCGCATCACAGCGCCCGTCTAAGATATCGCCGATATCGTATGCGGTTTTTCCCGCAATCCCGGCGATATAATCGACGCTTCGCAAACCGCTGTCAAGCTCAATGAGCAAAACGCGCCGCCCGCGCTTGGCAAGGCAGCCCGCGGTGAAAACCGAAACAGTACTCTTTCCGGTTCCGCCTTTTCCGGAAGCCACCATAATTACCCTTGCCGCCATGCGATCCCTCCGCCGTCTGCATTGTGCACCGCTTTGCGGCAAGTGCCGATTTCTGTTATTGTATCATAAAAATACATTTCAATCAACCTTATTTGTAAGTTTTTAATAAAAAATTTGTATGTTCAACTTCTTTTTCTTGTAAGGATGCAACATAACTCTCCTTCAAAGGTCAATTTATCCAGATAAAAACAGCTCTGACACGCGAGAAAGCCCTTCGGCACTCCCTCGTGTCAAAGCTGTTTGATTCCCTGATCTTTCCTCTCAGCCGCAAAAAAGCACGCGGTACAAACGGTGCACAGGCAGGCCCACCACATTGAAATAGCACCCTTCAATGCCCTTCACAAACCTTGCTGCGCCGCTTTGAATTCCGTAAGCACCCGCCTTGTCATAAGGATCCGGCGTATCCAGATAAGCTTCAATTTCCGCGTCGGACAACGCCGCAAATTCAACGCGCGTGCTCTCGGCAAAGAGCGTTTCGCACTCGCCCTTTCTCACGCAAACGCCCGTGTGCACCCAGTGGCTTCGCCCCGACAGTCTGCGCAGCATCTCACGCGCATGGGCGCGGTCGCGCGGCTTTCCGAACACCTCACCGTCCACATCCACCACCGTGTCGCAGCCAATCACTGTCTTTTGGGGCATCATGCCGCTGACCGCACGGCATTTCAGCTGTGCCAATTGTTCCGCCAGCTGTTTCGGGCTTTCGGCACTCACGTCGCTTTCTTCAACATCGGCCGTGCACACTTCAAAATCGGGCGTGATCAGCCCCAAAAGCTCTCTGCGGCGCGGTGACGCCGACGCTAACACCAACTGCATAGGTTCATTCCTCCGTTGCCTTTTACCGGATTTTTTCAGGTTGTTTCTCCCTGTGCGGCGTTTGCCGTCAGGCCGGTTGAGCCAAAACCGCCTTCTCCGCGCTGTGTCTGCCCAAGTTCCTTCACTTCAACAGGCAAAACCTGCGTTACCGGCATAATCACCAGCTGGGCAATGCGCTCGCCGGTATAAATCTCTACCGGCTCGCCCGATAAATTCACCAAAGCCACATGGATTTCGCCGCGGTAATCCGAGTCAATGACACCAACGCCGTTGGGCAGTGACAGCCCGCGCTTTACGCCTAAACTCGAGCGCGCAAAGAGCAGCGCTGCATGCCCGGCGTCGGGCAGTTCAATGGCAATCCCGGTAGGGATCAGCGCCCGCTCCATCGGCGCAATGGTGATACTTCCGCCGGGGCAAACGGCGGTGAGGTCCATCCCCGCCGCACCGGAGGTTGCATAAAACGGCAGTACCGCTTCTTCTCTCAAACGTTTAATTTTCAGTTCCATGAGGTTCCTTTCCGCTGTCTTCCCGCGGCTTAAACAACAAGCCGCGCGTCATCTTCTCATCGTAAGGACGACCGCTGAACGCCATGCGAAGCACGGTCTCCACCCGCTGTGGCGGCTCAATCGTAAAATGGAGCAGCATCCAATCGGCGGGAATTTCCCGCACACGGTCGGCCGCGTAAAGCGCAATCGGGTTGTAAATCGTGCGCACGCCGGCAGGGCCGGTACAGCGCACGGGAAAGCGCATATTTTTTCTGTCAAGCAATTCCCCTTGACGGCTGCATCCGTCGCAGGTGCGGACGTTTCGCAAAGGACATGCGCGCGTAATCATTAAGGGAATATGCCCGTAAACGATGCAGGCTGTGGGCGATTGCCCCGTAATCGGCCGCATTTCCGCGCACGGTGTTTCCACGCCGACGGTCAGCACCTCAAGCCCCTGCAAACTGTATTCCGAAGCGCAAAGCGCATTTGTCACATTCAGCCCGAAACCGCCCATCGCCGGGGCGCCGCCGAGCAAGTGCAGATGCGCCAAGTTGTGAACGACATATCCGCCGAAGCCCTGCCCTTTTGTTTGCTCAACCAACCGGGACACCTCGGCTTCCAGCGCGCCGAATTCCACGCGCGGCAGCTCCAGCCAAACCGTTTTTCGTACCTGCGGTTCACAGGCATCCCAGTGCTCAATCGGCACAATCAAACGGTCAGGACGGATTTCCGCCTTTAGACAAGCCGCCAGCTGTTCCGGCGTTTCCACACGCACCATCCAGCGTTTTTCGGAAAGCGTCCGCACGGGCTCATCGCTGTACGACGGCTCAAACACACGAACCGAGCCGCGCTCCATTCGTTTTTCCAAAAGCTGCTCCAGCGCTTCGCGGCGCATTGCGTTGATTTCAGATGCCGGAACATAAAGGCCGTTTGCATGGATTACAACAGATTCGGCGCAAAAAGGCGTTCCCCCTGTTTTGCGCAGCGCGCGTTCGTATGCGCCGGACGGATCGTTTGCCGCCTCTTGTGTCAAGGTATCTCGCTTTACATCAATTTGATGTCCCTCTTCATCCGAAACCGAAAGGCAGACACACCCCTGTTCCGCGTTCAACACAAAGTGAATCGGCACGCTTTCGCGCTCTCTGCGGAACAATTCGCGCAATTTGGGCGCGGCTTGCTTGGCTTTTTCGACATCTTCCCCGGTGCGAACGCCGAACATCGTCCCGTCACGCCGACCCGTAATATAACCATCTGTAAACCCAGAGCGAGAAAATACATTTTGTAGCAACTCTTCATCATAGGGCTGTCCGCTTCGCGCGGCGATGCAGGCGTTGACCGCAGCCGCTACATACTCGGGGCTTCGCAGGCGGCCTTCAATCTTCACGGAATGAACGCCCGCTTTTGCAAGCTCGGGCAAGTGACGAATATGAGAATGGTCTTTCAGACTTAAATGGCAGGCACCCGGCTCACCGGCTGAAAACGGCAGACGGCAAGGCCCTGCGCACGCGCCGCGGTTGCCGCTTCTGCCCCCCAAAAAGGCAGACATATAGCACTGTCCGCTCACGCTCATGCAAAGTGCACCGTGAATGAACACTTCCACCTCAATGGGGCTTGCAGCGCAGATTTCGGCAATTTCGGAAAGGGAGAGTTCCCGCGCTAAAATCACGCGCGAAAAGCCCATTTCCGCAGCTTGCAGCGCGCCCTGCACCGTGTGAATGGTCATCTGGGTGGAACCATGCACGGGCAAATCGGGCGCTATGTCGCGCGCAAGGGCCGCAACCGCCAAGTCCTGTACAATCAGCGCATCAACCCCGGCGTTTGCGGCGGCTTCCACTGCACGGGCGGCCTCGCTCATTTCCTCCGGAGTAAGCGTGGTATTGAGCGTGAGGTATGTTTTCACGTTCCGCGCACGGCAAAAAGCCGCCGCCTCTTTGAGGCTTGCGGCATCAAAGTTGCCCGCTGTGCGGCGGGCGTTTAGACGATGAAGCCCGAGATAAACGGCATCCGCCCCGGCGTAAACGGCGGCACGCAGCATATCGGCATTGCCTGCCGGGGCAAGAATCTCAGGCATAAGGCGCTTATGTTCCACGTTATTTCTGGCCGTTCAAATAGCCCAGCTCACGGCGCAGGCGCTCCACCTCACGGCGCTCTTCCTCCAGCTCCAGCTTGGCTTTGGCGGCATCCTCCAGGTAATCTTTAATTTGTGCACGCATGTTATCGGCGCCGCTGGTGCTCTTTTTCAGCTCATCCAAATAGCCCAGCGCGGTCATCACGGCGGCGGTGGTCACGGAAGCAGACGGGTTTGCTGTGAGCATCTGGCTCATATCCGTATCAAGCTTTTCCGCTAAACTCAGCACATACTCCTCAGTATCGGTTGTTGCAATCACATAATTCGAACCGCAGATTTCCAGTTTAATTTTATTAGCAGGCATGTTCAAATAACCCCTTTCCTTTATTCCTTTCCAAAAGAGTGCTGTGCACTCTTTTTGGCATTTTCTATTATAGACGAAAATACGCGCAAGAAAAAGAGGATTTCTGAAAAAAAGTGATAAATCCTGCGTTTTTCTTGAAACCGACGGTTGAAAGGTCTATAATAAATCATGATATCTTTCCTAAAATCTGCGCGAAACCGCGCAAAAAGCGCATCAAAAAAGGGAGTGGATCTTGTGAACAAAAAAATGACTGCACAGGAATTTGAAAAGATTCTAGTTGATAAACTGTTCAGCGAGTACAATGTTGACATGGAAAACGCCTCCGAAGAACAGATTTACAACGCTTTAGCGCTCATCATTCGCGGAATGCTGAGCAAAAAAAGAAAACGGTTTGCCTCTCGCACTTACGGCGTTAACGGCAAAAAGGTGTACTATCTGTGCATGGAATTTTTGATGGGCCGCAGCTTGAAAACCAACTTGTTCAACATGGGGCTCAACGAAGCGGCTGAAGCGGTACTGAAAAAACACGGCGTGCGTTTGGAGCGCATTTATGAACAGGAACCGGATGCCGGCCTTGGAAACGGCGGTCTGGGACGTCTTGCCGCGTGCTATCTCGACGGCATGGCTACGGACGATATCCCCGGCACCGGCTACTCCATTTTGTATGAGTACGGCATTTTCAAACAGAAAATTGTCGATGGCTGGCAGCAAGAACGCGCCGACAACTGGCTTCCCGGCGGCCGCGTTTGGCTGAAAAGCCACCCCGACCAGTCCTTTGAAGTGAAGTTCGACGGCTTTGTGGAAGAGAGCTGGGACGACGATTATCACCATGTCCGTCACCGCGACTACTCTTCCGTTATTGCCGTGCCTTATGATATGTACGTTTCCGGCTACGATTCGGCCGGTGTTTCTCAGCTGCGCTTGTGGCGCGCACAGGCGCCCGGCTTTGACATGACAAGCTTCAACGCCGGCGACTATGTGGACGCAATGAACAAAAATGCCAACGCGGAGCTGATCAGCAAGGTGCTGTATCCGAACGACAACCATGTCGAAGGCAAAATCCTGCGTCTGCGTCAGCAGTATTTTCTGTCTGCGGCTTCGGTTCATGACATCACCGAGCGCCATGCTTCCCTGTACGGCACACTCGACAATTTGCCCGACAAAGTGGCAATTCACATCAACGACACGCACCCGACGCTCGCCATTCCCGAGTTGATGCGCGTTCTTTTGGACGACTGCGGCTTCACTTGGGAAAAAGCGTTTGATTTAACGCGCCGCACCTTCGCTTATACGAACCACACGGTTATGAGCGAAGCGCTGGAAAAATGGAACATTGACCTGTTCCGCCGCACCCTGCCGCGCATTTATCAAATTTGCGAAGAGCTCGACCGCCGCTGCCGTGCGGATTTGCACAAGGTATTCGGCGACGACTGGGGCAAAATTGACTACATGGCAATTTTGGGCGACCATCAGGTTCGCATGGCGAATATCTGCTGCTATGTGTGCCACACCATCAACGGCGTGTCCAAGCTGCACAGCGAAATCATCAAGCAGAGCGTATTCCACGACTACTATCTCTATTCGCCCGAAAAATTCACGAACGTGACAAACGGCATTGCCTACCGCCGCTGGCTGCTGGCTTCCAACCCCGGCTTGACAAAGCTTTTGACGGAAACCATCGGCGACGGCTTCAAAAAGGACGCTTCTCAGCTGAAAAAGCTGGAACAGTTTGCGCACGACAAAACCGTTTTGCAAAAGCTGGGCGAAGTGAAGGCGCATAACAAAGAGGTATTCGCGGCGCATCTCGCCGAAAAAACCGGGCAGAAAATTGACCCGAAAAGCATTTTTGACGTGCAGGTTAAGCGCATGCACGAGTATAAGCGCCAGCACCTGAACGCGCTGAACATTGCGGCGCAGTATCTCTATTTGAAAGACCATCCCAACGCGGATGTGCTTCCCAAAACCTATCTCTTTGGCGCAAAAGCGGCCCCCGGCTACTACATGGCAAAACAGATGATTCGCTTCATCTGCAAACTGGGCGAGCTGATTGACGCGGATAAATCCGTGCGCGACAAGCTGCGCATTGTTTATCTGGAAGATTACTGCGTCACCACGAGCGAGCGCCTCATGCCCGCCAGTGAAATTTCCGAGCAGATCAGCTTGGCCGGTACAGAAGCGTCCGGCACCGGCAACATGAAATTCATGCTCAACGGCGCCATCACTTTAGGCACACTGGACGGCGCCAATGTGGAAATTGCCGAGGCAGCCGGTATTGAGAACGAGATTATTTTTGGCATGCGCACGAAAGAGGCGCAGGAACTGGCTCGCTTCGGCTACCATCCGTCCACTTATATCGCCGCTTGCCCCGAACTGGCAAACGCGCTGGATTTCATGGAAAAAGGATGGAACGGCGACAGCTTCCACGAACTGGCTTCCAACCTGCGCAGCAGCGACCCGTACATGGTTGCCGCCGACTTCAAGGCGTACCGCGAAGCACAGCAGAAAGCCTCCGAGCTTTATGCCGCCAGCGCACAGTGGAACCGCATGAGCTTAATGAACATTGCAAACAGCGGCATCTTCTCTGCCGACCGCGCCGTGTTCGACTATGCGCGCAACATTTGGCACGCAAATCCCATTCGATAATTTTTGGGCACGTTGTGCCGAAATCCACAGCAAACAGGGTGCGCAGCCGCGCACCCTGTTTCATCTCGCACACGCCGAACAATCGCGGCGTCGTTTGCAGGAGGTTTATGCATGACACCCATTTATGACAGTCAAAACCAATTTTATAAAAGTCCTTACGGTGCAGTACCCGCGGGCACACCCGTGACGTTTCGCATCTGCGTCCCATTGAGCCAAGGCTGCCAATCTCCCCGTTTTTTCTATAAGCGTGACGGTTCCGACGTGTTCGCCGCCATTCCGATGCAGCATCAGGAAACAACGGCTCATGATGTCGTGTTCAGCATTTCGTTTACGCCGCCGCATGCGGGACTTTACTTTTATTATTTCGATTTATACGTCGATTATCAAAAACTGTTCCGCGGCTCACTGGGGCAGGCGGTTCTCACGAAAGAGCAGGGCGAAGCTTATCAGCTCACCGTCTATGAGCCCGATTTCAAAACGCCTGACGGGCTCAAAGGCGGCGTGATGTATCAGATTTTCCCGGACCGCTTCTGCGAGTCCGCTCCCCGCACTTCCATGCCGTTTAACGACCGCGTTTACCGCATCGATAAAAAAGGCGAGCCCTATTTTTACCCCACGGAAACCGGCGGATTTCTGAACATGGATTACTACGGCGGCGATTTAGAGGGGATCCGAAGCAAGCTGTCTTACCTCTCCGGCTTAGGAGTGACCGCCGTTTATCTCAACCCCATCTTTGAGGCGCATTCCAACCACCGCTACAACACCGCCGATTATATGAAAATTGACCCCCTTTTAGGCACGGAAAAAGATTTCCAGCGCCTTTGCCGCGATGCGTCGGCACTTGGGATTCATATTATCTTAGACGGCGTGTTCAGCCACACGGGGTCGGATTCGATTTACTTTAACCGCGAACAGCGCTACCCGCAGCCCGGCGCTTACCAAGACCCGGAAAACCGTTATCGTCCGTGGTACGATTTTTCGGCACAGTACGCCTGCGGCTACCGAAGCTGGTGGGGATTCGACACACTGCCGGAGGTCAACGAAAACGATTTTTCCTATCGTCAGTTTATCTGCGGAAAAGACGGCGTCATCGACCACTGGCTTCGCTTGGGCGCTTCCGGGTTTCGTTTGGACGTTGCCGACGAACTGCCCGATGATTTTATCGAAGAAATTCGCCGCGCCGTCAAGCGCAACGGCCCCGATAAATTCCTGCTGGGTGAAGTTTGGGAAGACGCCACGAACAAATGGAGCTATGGAACGCGGCGCACCTATTTGCTCGGCAAAGGCTTAGACTCCGTGATGAATTATCCATTCCGCAGCGCCATTTTGAATTTTGTCAAAGGTGGAAGCGGCCTTGCCGCCGCCGACTGTATCGCCCGTATTTGCGAAAATTATCCGGCGCCTGCCTTGCACACGCTGATGAACTTCCTCTCCACCCACGACACCGTGCGCGCCATCACGGAAATTGCGGGCGAGAGCTGCGAAGGGCACGACCGTTATTGGCAAAGCAAGCGGCGCTTAACTCCGGAGCAGTATGAGTACGGCATCCGCCGCATGGCGCTGTCTTACGGCATGCTGTATACTTTACCGGGTATCCCGTGCATTTACTACGGCGACGAAATTGCAATGCAGGGCTACAAAGACCCGTTTAACCGGGCTTACTTTGATTGGGACTCCACCGAACAGCGGCTGCGCCGTGTGGTGCGTCAGCTGGCACGTCTGCGGGAACATTGCCGCGCACTTTGGGACGGTCGCTTCACCGTTTTAGACGCAACGCAAACAACGCTTCATTATTCCCGTCATAACGACAGCGATACGGCGGAGTGTTTTATCAACTGCGGAGATACGCACGTTCACGCATTTATGCTCGGCCGCTTTGTCACCATTCCTCCTTTGCATTTTGCCGTGTGCACCAGCACCGCCAAAAAAATTGAACTTTTCTGCGCAGAGTAACATCGTATTTCTAAAACAGCCGGCCGGGTGAAAGCATTGCTTTCGCCCGGCCGGCTTTATGTTTGTGCAATTTCGTATGAAACCCCTTCCCAAACAAGCCTTCGGCTTGCCGGTGACACAAAAAAATCTTGATCAAACTGTTGTTTTCCGCTGTATTGTCCATTCATCAAATAATCCCAAACACCAATCATGAGCATCTGCTGTGTGTAAAAAACTCCTCCCAGACACAGCGCACCAAACAAAACAACAACAATCACAATGCCCAAACAGCGGGTTTTTAAACGCGCATCTCCCCCGGTTTTCTGATAAAGCGCACGGTTAAACGTCACCGCATTATAAACCGACAGCCCTAACCCCCAAATGGCGCACAAACCAACCGCCAACAGGAATTGAGCATCTCCCATGGCTTTTCCTGTGCCGAACAACTGATACCACAAAAAGTAGGGCAAGCGCATAAAATAAGCGGCTGCGAGAAGCAAAAGCACCAGGAAATACGGCGCAAACAAGCGAAAAAAGCGCGCATAGCATCGATAATATAGGGTATGGAACATGCCGCCGAAAAAAGCCGCCGCATTGAACCGAGGCGCTTCTCCCCGCGCTAAACGCTCAAACTCGCGCATATAATAAGGATGCAGCGCCGCTTTTGTCCGCTTTGCGCAAATGCTGGCACAATAAGGACAGCGCACGGTATTCTTTTTCAGCTTATACCGGCAAACCGGACATCTCATAAAATTCACCTGCTCTTTATGGCAACATAATGAACGTATATTTTCGTCTTTTTACAGTATAGACGGATAAACGCGCTTTTTCAAGTGTAGGTTTGCCGATGTCTGCGCGCGTTCCCGGCAGAGCGCGCATGATATTGCGCCCCCTTTTTTCGTAAAAAAGGCGGAAAACATGCTAAAAAAGCGAAAAAAACGCTAAAAACAGCTTTGCAATTCTGCAGTTTTTTGATAGAATATAAAATGTAGTCAATTCAATCAATATCTTTGCATGTCGAAGGTACCGAGATGCTTGGCATGACATCAAAGTGCGGTTGTATTTTATAAGGAGGGAATGATTATGAACGTATCGCTGTCAGCTGACACCATTCTTTGGCTTGTTCTTACGATTGCATTTATCATCGCCGAAGGCGCCACGACCGCGTTTGTTTCTATTTGGTTCGCCGTGGGTGCAGGCGCAGCAATGCTTGTCAGTGTTTTCACCGATTCTTGGCTTTTGCAGGCGTTTGTTTTTCTGGCAGTCAGCGCTCTTGTTTTGCTGGCTTTCCGCCCCTATGCGCTTCGGCAGAGAAAAAGCGGCGGTGTGCAGACAAACTTTGAAACCAATATCGGAAAAATTGC
This sequence comes from Candidatus Ruthenibacterium merdavium, assembly GCA_019119935.1. Taxonomy (GTDB): domain Bacteria; phylum Bacillota; class Clostridia; order Oscillospirales; family Ruminococcaceae; genus Ruthenibacterium; species Ruthenibacterium merdavium. The sequence goes on from DWWA01000009.1 coordinate 11,044, forward strand.
CACCGTGCTCACTCCGTTGGAGCCGGGTCAAGTTGGCCGCGTTCGCCTGGAGGGTGTGGATTGGAATGCCGTATCAAATACTCGTTTAGAAGTAAATGCGCCCTGCCGCGTCACTGATTTACAGGGCACTACGCTGACGGTTGTTGCCGTCGATGCACAAAGCACCGTTTCGGTATGACAATCTTCTGTTAAACCGCTGCACCGCTTTTCAATTCTTTTGTCAAAGCAGCCCAGCGGGCTGTTGAAAAAATTTTTTCCTAAGGGAGGAAAGAGAAATGGAACTGTTTTTAGTATTTTTAATCTTGGTTGCCATTATTTTGGCAGTCGTCGTCATGAACTTCCGCGTTGTGCCGCAGGCTTCGGTGTTCGTTGTGGAACGCATGGGCGTTTATTACAGCACTTGGTCTGCCGGCATTCACTTCAAAATGCCGTTTTTGGACCGCATTGCCAAAAAGGTTTCTTTGAAAGAGCAAGTGGTTGATTTCAAACCCCAGCCGGTTATCACACGCGATAACGTTACCATGCAGATTGACACGGTTGTCTTCTTCCAAATTACCGATGCCAAAATGTTTACCTACGGCGTAGAGCGCCCCTTGGCGGCCATTGAAAACCTGACGGCTACCACGCTGCGTAACATTATCGGTGAAATGGAGCTCGACCACACGCTGACGAGCCGCGATATCATCAACACCAAAATTACCTCCATTTTGGACGAAGCTACCGATAAATGGGGCATTAAGGTAAACCGCGTCGAAGTGAAGAATATCATTCCGCCGGCAGAAATTCAAGACGCGATGGAGAAGCAGATGAAAGCTGAGCGTCAGCGCCGTGAAAGCATTCTGCGTGCGGAAGGCGAAAAGAAGAGCGCCATTCTTGTGGCTGAAGGTGAAAAGGAAAGCGCCATCCTGCGCGCCGACGCCGTTCGCGAACAGCGCATCCGTGAGGCACAAGGTGAGGCTCAGGCCATCATGGAAGTGCAGAAGGCACTTGCCGACTCCCTGCGCATGCTGAACGAAGCCGCACCGAATGATAAAGTTCTTGCTTTGAAGAGCCTGGAAGCTCTGCAAAAAGTAGCCGACGGCAAAGCGACGAAGCTGATTATTCCCAGCGATATTCAGAATATCACCGGTTTGCTGGCCGCCGCAAAAGAAACCGTTTCCGACAAATAAGCCTTTGCAATTTTTTAGCTGAAATTGTAACCGCTTTGCATCATGTTTTTCCTTCGCCCGCGGGTTACCCGCGGGCGTTTTTTGTTTTCTCTCTTTTCATATCAAAAGCCGCCCGGCGCAAAAAGGCGGGCGGCTTTATCAAGTTATTTTCAAAGTAAGTCTTTGTCAACTTCTATTTTTCCGAACTCTTTTTCATACTCAGCAACACGCTTTTTCAGGTATTGCTCAATCTCTTTATTGGCAGAGCGCCCCTCTGATTCCGCAATATAGCGGAATTTTTGAAAGAGAATACGGTCAACGCGCAGTGTGTACCGCAATAATTTCTTATCCATGTTTTCATACCACCATTCAATCCTGCGGATAAACTTCTGCCGCCGGTTTTTCTGCGGGCATAACGATTTCGCCGTTCTCCCCTTCAAACGCTTTGATGCATTGACGGATCAAATAAAGAATCTGATCGTTGGCGGAACGACCCTCATATTCCGCAATATAGCGCAATTTATAATGGAGCTCCGGGTCCACTTCAATTCCCAAATGTTTATTGTTTTTATTTCGCATAGCACTCCTCAAACTCATGATTTGGATATATGCTTATGAACTCCGAATCATCAAAAAGGCAGCGCATAAGCTTAGTCCAATTTGATTTCACCATGTTTTTCTTCATACTTTTCGATGGCTTCTCGAATCAATATCAGAATTTCGCTGTTGGCACTGCGTCCTTCATAATCAGCCACAACATGCAGCTTATTCAACATTTTCTCGTCAATACGAATAGATAAACTCTTGATTGCCATAAAAACCTCAAAATAAAATTATTTTGCATTTATTATAGGCCTATCTTGTAGTATAATTGATAAAAATAGATTCAAAATAAATTTAAAATATATCTAAATATAAGGCTATCTATGAAAATTATGATTTATCGAAATCAGCAATTTCTCCAAGAAAGATCAAAGCGCCGGAAAGAGGGTAAAAATCTCCTTTCCGGCGCTTTCTTCCTACTTTTTGCGCGTCATCCAAGCTCCGGCGGCCGCCGCTGTAAAAGCAATGGGCGCCAGCCGGATAAAAAACCACTCTAATGCGTGAAACGCAACTCCTGCAACGGCAAGCTCCGGGTCGCGATAATCCCAGCCAAAGTAGGGACTGCTTACGGCAGCAAAAAACGCAGTGACTCCCGCAATTCCTGCGCATAATAAAAGAAACAGCCAATGAAGCACTTTTCTTCTTTGCTCTTTTTGTTGTGCGAATTGCAGATTGATAATCTCCAGTTTTTCGCAAATTGCTTTGACGGAATCCGTTTCAGATTCTGCAACCGTTTCGCCCAGCAAGGTGCTGACAGGTGTTTCCAGCGCCTTTGAAAGAGCAATCAGCAAATCGGAATCCGGAACAGATAAGCCTTGCTCCCATTTTGAAATCGTCTGACGCACCACATTCAGCTTCAAAGCAAGCTCCTCTTGAGAAAGTCCCTTTGATTTTCGAATGGCCTTGATGTTTTCGTTTAACATACGGGATAACTCCTTTCGTTTCGGTTCTACCGTTATTCTACGGAAAACCGCCCGTTGCCTGCAAGCAACGCAAATTAACATCACATACATTGCCGAAGCTCTTTTTGTCAATTATTCAGACAGCCGTGTACAAACGAGCAAATTGGAAGCTGGCACATATCCTTCTTTTTCATTCCATGTACTGCTCCGCTTTTTTGACAGGGTGCCGGATCACAGTTTTCATCCGCTCAGGCTTGCACCGGCGCACATCGCTTAAATAAATCTCATGGTGGAACCGGTTCTCCCCAAAGTCCTCTGTATATCCCCGGGCCTTAACATATTCCTCCATGGCGGCAACGGTTGCAGGCTCGTCATCATAGGGGCCAAGGTGCATACACTGAACACATAGTCCTTCTTCCCATCGGAAGAACTCCACGGAAGAAAAGTCCTGTTTTTTCTTTTCCGATGCCTCCCGAATCGCCCAATCGAACACCTCCTGCGTTACAAAGTCCGGCAGGCGGATCAAACTGATCCATCGGAAATGCTCTTTGTGTGCATAATCCACCCCACAGAGCCCCTCCTGCCACCAAAGACCCTCCAACGGCGGAACCACATAATCAAAATATCCCTCTGGCTTATCTTTGCCGAGCTTGCTCATCTTGATGGTAAAGGCCACGGCGTAGAGCATCCCCAGCGCCTTCTGATACGTCCCGTTTTCCTCATTGGGGTCACCCTGCCCCCGCACGGCCAGAAAGTTCATCGCCGGAACCGTCACGATGCTCGGTGTTTTGGGGGGCAGATAAAATTCCTTGTATTCTTTTTTATAATCAAAAGGCATGCTTATTTCCTCCGTTTCTTTGGCGGCTGGCTTCTCAGCGCTTCGCAGGTAATGCGTACAAGCCTTGTCATCCGCTCTCGATCCTCTACATCTTCGATCAGAAAAGAATCTTTGGCGCCATCGTAGGGCGGTGCTTTGGGCAGGTCGGGAAAAGCTGCTTCGCCCGGCGGGGTAATCTTTACAAAGAGCTGGTCATCACAGACAACGCCGAAGAATACGCCGTCGCAGTAAAGGCCGTATTCACCAAACATCTTGCGGCTGCGGATACTTCCTGCGTCCCGCAGCTGCTCGGCTGCATAATTCACAAAATCCGGATGAGATGCCATATTAATTCCTCCTATAACGCGTAACGCGCGGCCAGCGTATTCGTCAAATCACAAAGCCGCCGGCGCAATTCATTCGGTTCTAAAAGCTCTGCCTTGTCCCCAAACGTGAGCACCCAGCTGAGCACACTGTCGGCGTCGGAAAAGCCCCCCGTAAAGCGCAGCCGGCCGTCCGGCTCTGTGGTGAAGCTATCCGGTCCATACTCCTCCACCAGCCGCCAGCGGCAGGCCGCGTCAAAGAGCACGGTAACTTTATATTTTACGGGAAATACCCGCTCCGGCTCTAAATCGGGCAGCGGGGCCGGACGAGGGCTGAAAGCTTCGCCACAGTCAAGCTCTGTCATACGGTTTAATTTAAACAAGCGAAAATCTTCCCGCGTTTTGCACCATCCCCATACATACCAGGCAGACCAGTGAAATAACAGATCATACGGCTCGACCGTGCGCATGGATTCTTCTTTTGGGGAAAAATAGAAAAAGCGGATGACAGTGTGCTTCTCAATGGCTTTTTGAATGAGTTCAATCTTCGGTGCAAGGCTGCTTTTGTACCACGACGACAGGTCAATGAGAATATGAGCATTCCCCGGCAGCAGTCCGCCCGTTCCCGTAGACAGCTTTTCCATCAGCTGCGCATAGCGTCGAGTGCCGCTGACGCTGTCCAGACTGCGCAGCCCCGCCAGAATGGCTTGCATCTCCGGAGCGGTAATCACTGTGCGGTCCACGCGGTAGTTCTCCATGATGGAAATGCCGCCGCCCGTGCCTTGGGCAGCAGCAATGGGAATACCCGCCCGGCACAAAGATTCGATATCCCGCTGGATGGTTCGGCGGGACACTTCAAACTGCGTCGCCAGCTGCGGAGCGGTGACCTTTTCTTGCTGGAGCAGAACGGATAAGATGCCGATCAGGCGGTCTATTTTCATGCACTTTCCCCTTCCCGGTTTTGGATAATCGTCGGGGCGAATTTTTCCGCCCAGTGCCTTCTTGCGCACTCTTGCCGCACATCGGCGGTCTGCTGTCATTATACCATACAAACCTGACAACAGTGTGTCATGTTTCCTTTGCCTTGTGTTTTTTATCTCTGCCCAGTAGAATAGGGAAATAAAGGAGGTTGTTTGCATGGGAAAAATCGTGTTATACCTTGCTATGAGCTTGGATGGATACATTGCCGATGAAAAGAGCGGCGTGGATTGGCTGAGCGGCGACGGAAGTGAACCCGAAAACCCTGGCACTTACTCCGCGTTTTATGAAGCGGCAGAGGCCATCATCATGGGCTGGGCCACCTATCATCAGATCACCACTGAGCTGTCCCCGGATACCTGGCCTTACGAAGGATGCCCTTGCTATGTCGTAACCCATCAGCACAAGGACGATAAGGAGGGTATTTGCTTCTGGCAAGGAGAGCTCACCGCACTGGCCGACAAGCTGAAAACGGAATGTAAGGGCAGCGTTTGGATCTGCGGCGGCGCGTCGACAGCAGGATAACTTTTAAAAGAGGGGCGCATCGACCAGCTATGGCTCTCTGTCATTCCGACAGTACTGGGAAAAGGCGTCCGACTGTTTCCGGAACTGCCGCAGGCTCTGCCTCTGAAGCTGGTAAAAATCGAACGTTGCAACGGAATTGTCGATCTTGTGTATGAAAGGCGATAGCCACCCCTAAAAACAACACCTTTTCTGAAATTGCCGAGCGTGAGAAGGTGTTGTCTTTGCTTTATAGACGTTTGCCTGTCTAAGAAAAATCTGTCTGTTTATTTCTAAAAACAACTGAAACGGCAAAAAACAATGATTTTCTTCTTTTTTGTCAAAAAAGCTGTTGCCTTTCTTTCTTCTTTCCTTTAAAATTAGGAAATGTGTTTTCCACATTTTTTTCACATTTGCGGTTTTGCCGTCACGCAAACCGGGTTTTTCGTTAGGGCATGAGAATTTTCTCATTTCTGATATTATTTTATAGGAGGATTCCCTATGGAAAAGTTCTTTCATTTGAAAGAAAACGGCACCAATGTCCGCACAGAAATTATTGCGGGCATTACCACATTTTTAGCAATGGCTTACATCCTGGCTGTTAACCCCGCAATGCTGGGTGACGCAGGGATGCCCAGCGCCGGCGTGTTTATGGCAACCGCTTTGTCGGCGGCATTCGCCACGCTGATTATGGCGTTTTGGGCAAACTACCCGATTGCGCTTGCCTCCGGCATGGGCTTGAACGCCTATTTTGCCTACACGGTTTGCGGCTCACTCGGCGCGCAGGGCATTGAAAACCCGTGGCGCATCGCCTTAACCGCCATTTTGGTAGAGGGCCTTGTCTTCATCGTTCTGTCGTTGTTTAAGTTCCGCGAAACGCTGGTCAACAGCATTCCCGAAAACTTGAAATACGGCATTACGGCAGGCATCGGCCTTTTCATTACGATTGTCGGCTTGAAGGGCGCAGGCGTGATTGTGCCCAGTGAAAGCACCCTGATTGCCCTGGGCAATGTGGGCGATGCTTCGGTGGCGCTGGCGCTCATCGGCACGCTGGCAATCGGCGCAATGATGTACTACAACGTTAAGGGTGCAATTCTTTGGGGAATTCTCTTAACTTGGGTACTGGGCATTTTTGCGCAGCTGTCCGGCTGGTACACCGGCGTTTCCGTTCTGCCGGATTTCGCAGCCAATAATGTTTTAACCGGCTTTTCCGACATGAGCAAAATCGCATTTCAGTTTGATTTCAGCTATGTCGCAAACAACGCGGTGAACTTCGCTGTTATCGTATTTGCCTTTTTGTTCGTTGATTTGTTCGACACCATCGGCACCTTGATCGGCGTTGCCGCAAAAGGCAATCTGCTCGATAAGGACGGTAAGCTGCCCCGCGTCGGCAAGGCACTCATGTCAGACGCTTTGGGTACGGTTGCCGGCTCGTGCATGGGTACTTCCACGGTTACCAGCTTCGTTGAGTCCTCCGCAGGCGTTGCCGAAGGCGGCAAAACCGGCTTGACCGCACTGACAACCGCTGTTTTGTTCCTGCTTTCTATCTTCCTTTCTCCGATTTTCCTTGCCATTCCCGGTTTTGCAACCACACCCGCACTGGTTGTGGTGGGCATGCTGATGATGAGCAGCGTATCCAAAGTGAAGTTTGAGGGCGATATGGCCGATGTGATGGGCGCTTTTGTGGCTATTATGATGATGCCCTTCACCTATTCGATTGCCAACGGCATTATGTTCGGCGTGCTCACTTGGCTGGTGCTGAAAGTGGTGCGCGGTAAATTTAAGGAAATCCACCCGATTATGTGGGTTGTCGGCGCTCTGTTCGTTGTACGCATTATTACCATTATTCTCGGCATCTCCAGCTGATTGAGCGGACAAGCGGCGGCCTTTTGCGTCTACATTCGACCGAAGCAAGAAAAGCCAATTTTTTATTACAGCAAAATACCGCAGAGCCTTGAAGCGCGTTTTTCAAGCTCTGCGGTATTTTATTTAATTTTCAAAAGCGTCTTTACATCCCTTTCCTTCGGCACATACTTTTGTCCATTTTGCCGTATCCGCTTTAAAATTCCGCGGAGAAACCGTCGATTTTCACGGATTCTTTTCCTTGTTAAAAAATTGTCACTTTTGTGCTTGCGAAAAACTGAAAAAGCAGTTATAATAAGGGCAGTATGCAAGGGAAATTGCATCTGCTTGACTTTAAATAAGAAAGGGAGTTATTTGCCAATGAGTTCTCTCGGTAAAAAGACTGTCGAAAATCTCGACGTGCGCGGCAAGAAAGTTCTTGTTCGCTGCGACTTTAACGTTCCCATGAAAGAGGGCGTTATCACAAACGACAACCGCATCGTTGCGGCACTGCCCACCATCAAAAAGCTGATCGAAAACGGCGGCCGCGTTATTCTGTGCAGCCACTTGGGCAAGCCCAAAAACGGCCCGGAAGAGAAGTTCAGCCTGGCTCCCGTTGCAGTTCGTCTGAGCGAGCTGCTTGGCAAAAACGTTGTATTTGCCAACGATGATAACGTTGTCGGCGAAAATGCGAAAGCCGCTGTTGCCGCAATGAAGGACGGCGACGTTGTTCTGCTGCAAAACACTCGTTTCCGCAAAGAGGAAACCAAGAACATCCCCGAGTTCAGCCAGGAGCTGGCAAGCTTGGCCGAGGTTTATGTCAATGATGCGTTCGGCTCTGCTCACCGCGCTCACTGCTCCACCGCCGGCGTGACCGACTACATCAAGGATACCGCTGTCGGCTATTTGATGGAGAAAGAAATCCGCTATCTGGGCAACGCTGTCAACGACCCCGAGCGTCCCTTCGTTGCCATCTTGGGCGGCGCTAAGGTTGCCGATAAGCTGAACGTAATCGAGAACCTGCTGAACAAAGTTGACACGCTGATCATCGGCGGCGGCATGGCTTACACCTTCCTGAAAGCTCAGGGCAAGGAAGTCGGCAAGAGCCTCGTGGACGACGAGAAACTCGACTACTGCCGCGACATGCTGAAAAAGGCCGAGGAGAAGGGCGTAAAGCTGCTTTTGCCGGTTGACACCGCCATTGCAAAATCCTTCCCCGACCCCATCGACGCAGAAATCGAAGTTTCCTATGTTTCCTGCGACGAAATCCCCGCTGACGTTCTGGGCCTCGACATCGGTCCCAAGACCGAAGCTTTGTTTGCTGAGGCAATCAAAACCGCGAAAACCGTTGTTTGGAACGGCCCCATGGGCGTGTTCGAGAATCCGACTTTGGCAGCCGGCACGCTGGCTGTGGCCAAGGCAATGGCAGCTGCTGATGCTACCACTGTCATCGGCGGCGGCGACTCCGCGGCAGCTGTCATCCAGCTGGGCTATGCCGATAAGATGACCCACATTTCCACCGGCGGCGGCGCTTCTCTGGAGTATCTGGAGGGCAAAGTTCTGCCCGGTATCGACTGCATCGCCGCAGAGTAATCTGTTTTCGGCGCAGCGGTTGGTTTCTTGTGCCCGTGTGGGTACAGTGCATAAACCGAAACCGGAAAGGGGCTGCTGCTTGAAGGCAGCAGCCCCTTTGCTTAATCTTCTTACCGAAAGGATGTTTCTTCAATGAATAAAGCCAAGCGCAAACCCGTTATCGCAGGCAACTGGAAAATGAACAAAACTGCAACCGAGGCGGTCGAGCTGATTGACGCTTTGATTCCCGCGGTAAAAGATGCCGACTGCACCGTCGTCATCTGCACTCCGTTCACCACTTTGGCTACGGCTGTTGAAAAGTGTAAAGGCACCAACATCTGCGTTGGCGCTGAGAACGTTCACTTTGAGAAATCCGGCGCTTATACCGGCGAAATTTCCGCCGACATGCTGGTTGATCTGGGCGTAAAATACGTTATCACCGGCCACTCTGAGCGCCGTCAGTACTTTGCAGAAACCGACGAAACCGTTAACAAGCGCACGAAAGCCGCTTTGGAAGCCGGTTTGACCGCGATTGTTTGCGTGGGCGAGAGCCTGGCACAGCGCGAGCAGGGTGTTACCGAAGAATTGGTTCGCCTGCAAACCAAAATTGCCCTGCAAAATGTAACGGCTGAGGAAATGAGCCGCGTCATCATTGCTTACGAGCCGGTTTGGGCCATCGGCACGGGCCGCACGGCTACTTCCGAGCAGGCTGAAGAAGTTTGCGCTGCCATCCGCAAGGTGCTGGGCGAGCTGTACGGCGAAGAGATTGCCGAGGCGACTGTGGTTCAGTACGGCGGCAGCATGAACGCAGCCAATGCCGAGGAATTGCTGTCGAAGCCCAACGTAGACGGCGGCCTGATCGGCGGCGCTTCCCTGAAAGCAGACGCTTTCGGCGCCATTGTTGCAGCTGCATCGAAATAAGTGTTTTGAACAGTGCCGCACGGCTTTGCATGGGCTGAAAAAGCCCCGCGCGGCACTGCTTATTTTCACCGCGCGGCACTGCCAAGCGCGGTGCAATAGAAAGGATTCTTATACTTATGGCTAAAAAACCTTTACTTTTGTGCATTTTGGACGGTTTCGGCTGGGTTCCCGACCAAACCTACGGAAACGCCATCGTCGCCGCCAAAAAACCGAATATTGACAAGCTGTTTGCCAGCTATCCGCACACCACCATCGGCGCTTCCGGCATGGATGTCGGCCTGCCCGACGGCCAGATGGGCAACAGCGAAGTGGGTCACACCAACATCGGCGCAGGCCGCATTGTGTATCAGGAATTGACCCGCATCACCAAAGCCATTCAAGACGGCGATTTCTTCAAAAATGAAGCGCTGGTTGGTGCTTGCAAAGCCGCAAAAGAAAACGGCAAAGCCCTGCACCTGATCGGCTTGCTGTCCAGCGGCGGCGTTCACAGCCACAACGAGCACCTGTATGGTCTGCTGGAGCTGGCAAAGCGTGAAGGCTTGACCGAGGTTTACATCCACGCCATCACCGACGGCCGCGACGTGCCGCCCAGCTCCGCAAAAGACTTTGTGGCAGAGCTCGAAGCGAAATGCGCTTCCATCGGCGTGGGCAAAATTGCAACTTTGGCCGGCCGTTATTATGCAATGGACCGTGACAACCGCTGGGAGCGCGTGGAAGCCGCTTATGCCGCTATGGTATACGGCGAGGGCAACCACGGCACCCCGGCTGAAATCGTGGAGAAATCCTATGCCGAGAACGTGACCGATGAGTTTATCGTGCCTTCCGTGACTTGCGAGGGCGGCCGCATCAGCGCGGGCGACAGCGTGGTGTTCTTTAATTTCCGCCCCGACCGTGCGCGTGAAATCACCCGTACCTTTGTCGATCCCGATTTCAACGGCTTCACCCGCAAAAACGGCTTCTTCCCCGTTCACTATGTCTGCTTTACGCAGTATGACGCCACAATGCCCAATGTCGAGGTGGCCTTCAAACCGCAGAGCCTGACGAACGTGATGGGCGAGTATCTCGCAAAGAACGGCAAAACTCAGCTGCGCATTGCGGAAACCGAGAAATATGCACACGTCACCTTCTTCTTCAACGGCGGCGTTGAGGCGCCTTTCGAGGGCGAAGACCGCGCGCTGATCAACAGCCCGAAGGTTGCCACCTACGACTTGCAGCCGGAGATGAGCGCTTACGAAGTGGCTGACGAGTGCGTTGCACGCATTGAAAGCGATCAGTACGATGTCATCATCCTGAACTTTGCCAACTGCGACATGGTTGGCCACACCGGTGTATTTGATGCCGCTGTCAAGGCTGTTGAAGCCGTAGATGCCTGCGCCGGCAAAGTAATTGATGCTGTTTTGGCAAAGGGCGGTGCGGTTCTTCTGACCGCCGACCACGGCAATGCCGACCAGATGTATGATCCGGACCCCGAGCATCCCTTCACGGCACACACCACAAATCCCGTTCCTTTCCTTGTTGCGGGCCTTGGTGATGTTTCGCTGCGCAAGGGCGGCGTTTTGGCAGACATCGCTCCCACAATGCTGAAAATTTTGGAACTGCCTCAGCCGGAAGAAATGACCGGAAAGAGCATTATTGAATAAACGTTGCGCGGATAGAGCCAATCCGCTGTTTTCCTTCCCCTGCACATGCTGCCGGGGAAGTTTTTTTGCGAAAAATTGCAAATCCAAGTATTCTCGCTTTACTTAAAGTTTACATGAAGTTTACCCGATGGCGATAGTATGTGTCATTTATTTTATGTTATTGTAAAATAAAGCTAAAAACAACCGGATTATGCAGAGAGTAAATACGACAGTGCATTTTGCAGACGAAATTTACCGCAGATATTCACACAGGAATTTCAGGGCATCTCTCCAACGAAATACCCGCTTTTATTTCCTGTGTTTTCTTATAATGCGTCGGCAAAAGCAAATGCGTGCTTTGTGCTTGTCCAAACCAGCTTAAAGGAGAATTGTTGTGAAATTTAGTGACATTATGGGACTATTGGGCGGCCTTGCACTATTCTTGTACGGCATGCAAATGATGGGCAGCGGCCTTGAAGCAGCTGCGGGCAACCGTATGAAACAGATTTTAGAAAAGCTGACCTCCAACCGCTTCTTGGGCGTAGCCATCGGCGCTGCTATTACAGCGGTAATTCAGTCCTCTTCGGCTACTACCGTCATGGTGGTGGGCTTTGTAAACTCCGGCATGATGACGCTGCGTCAAGCTGTTTGGATCATCATGGGCGCCAACATTGGTACCACCATTACCGGCCAGTTAATTACACTTGATGTCGGTGAGCTGGCTCCCCTTTTCGCTTTTATCGGCGTTGCACTTGTGGTATTTTTCAAAAATCCGCAAACGCGCCACTGGGGACAGATTGTGGCGGGCCTTGGTGTTTTGTTTATCGGTATGGAAATGATGAGCAGCGCTATGGCACCTTTGAGCGAGTCAGAAGCATTCGTTTCCTTGATGACGCGCTTTTCCAACCCGATTCTCGGCATTTTGGCCGGTGCTGTGTTCACAGCAGTCATTCAGTCTTCGTCCGCTTCTGTCGGTATTTTACAGGCACTTGCGAAGAGCGGCGTCATCAATTTGGGCGGAGCCGTTTATGTTCTCTTCGGACAAAATATCGGCACTTGCATTACGGCCGTTTTGGCTTCCATCGGTACCAGCCGCAGCGCAAAGCGTGCAACTATTATTCACCTGTTGTTTAACGTCATCGGCACGGTAATTTTCACGCCGCTTTGCATCGTCACTCCTTTGATAAGCTGGATGGAAATGCTGACTCCCGGTAACCCCACTGCACAGATTGCCAACATGCATACCTTATTTAACATTGTAACTACGCTTCTTTTGCTGCCGTTTGGCACACTGCTTGCGTCGTTGGCACAAAAAATTCTGCCCGAACTGCCCAGTGAAAATGCGGACGAGCACCACTTGGAATTTTTGCCCGCAAAATCCGCACGCGACTATCGCATCGGCGGCAGCGCAATTGCAACCAACAGCCTTTGGCGCGAGTGGGAGCGTATGCTGGGCATGGTAAAAAAGAACGTGGACGCCAGCTTTGACGCTGTGCTGCAAAAAAAGCCCCAAATGATTGAAGAAGTGGAAGAGCGAGAAGAATATATCGACTATCTCAACAAAGAACTGGCTTCCTATATCACCAATGTCATCGCTTACGAAAGCAATGAAGAAGACTCCGCATTCATCGGCGCGCTGTTTAAAGCGACTTCTGACTTGGAGCGCATCGGCGATCACGCGATGAATATCTGCGGATATACCAAGCGCATGGAAGAAAAGCGCCTTAGTTTCTCTGAGCACGCACAGAAAGAAATTCTGGCTATGAAAGAAACTGCGCTTTCCGCTTTGCAGCTGGTGACGCGCACCGGACTTTCCTCCGAAGATCGCCTTGTAAAAATCTCCGCTATTGAGCAAAAAATTGACGACATGACGACACAGTATCGTCAAAATCAGATTGACCGTATGAAGGAAGGCACTTGCAGCAATGAGGCTTGTGTCCTTTACTCCGAAATGCTGACCGATTTTGAACGCATCGGCGACCATGTACTCAACTTGGGACAGCAATTGTCTTTCACCCGCTTTTTAACTCATCCGGAAACGGAACCTGTTATGGTTTAAGCGCATGTGAAACGATCGAAAAACTGCGGCCTGATTCAGAAAGAACCCAAACTATAAGGGGAAAAAGGCTTGGAAAAGGGGGCTGGCCCTCTTTTCCATTTGAGATAGGAACACACTTTGTGAAAAAGCGAAGCTTTTTCGACAAAGAGAGCAGCCCCGCCTTGTTCGAAACAAGGCGGGGCTGCTCTCCTTTTTTTATGATACGGAAGAAATACCCTCAGCTTGGCTTTTATCCGGCTGCTGCGCCTCATCGCCAAACTCTTCTTTCAATGCCTCCTGCACTGCGTCTTTTTGCTCAGACACGGCGAATATTTGGTCAATGTCAACCATTGTCTGTGCCGGAGCAGGAACAGAGGCACCAGACGCCGGCTGCGGTGCGGCCGGTGCCGCAGCGGCGGGCTGTGAGCTTCCGCGGAAGGAAACATAATCATCCTGCGGCGGTGTTCTCAATAAGTAAATTCCTGCGCCGACAAGCAATGCGGCCACCACCAGCGTGGGCATGCCGTATAAAAAGTTACTCAGCCAAACCACACCAAAGCTGCGCGCAATCTCCCATAAAGTAGGTGCCACAAAATTATTGTAAAGCGCATAAGCGCCGACGCCAATAAGAACCCAGCCCAGCAAACCGTGCTTACTTTCCAATAGACGTTTCCAATTTTGCCCCATAAACCAAGAAAGATCAAACAACATGGCATCCGGTTTCGACTCACCTTGATTCCTCAAGTTAAAAGTGTCGAAAAACGCATACGCCCAAATCACGGGCAAAAACAAAAGGAACACTCCATTGTTAAAAAAGCCGACCATGAAGCAATCCACCACTGCAATGAGCATCATGGACAAACCGCGTTTCATGTACCCCAGATACATCTGCCCGGCGCCAAGACAGCAAGCAGCTATCCAAGTTAAAAGAATATTCTTTTTCTTCATTCTTGTATCCTCCCGTTAAAAAGCGCCGTTATTTTGCGCTGTCATTTGAAAACAGATTCCCGAGTGCGTCCTGCAAAGCTTGCTGTCCGCTTGAAACAAAGCTGCCCACGCGCGCGCTGACCGTCATTGTGTTTTGCGGGGCATCAATGTGACGCATGCCGCGCTGCGGCAAAAAATAATTGAAAAAGCCGGTTCCCCAAAGTGTCAGCGCCAAGCACGCCGCCACGGCGGCCACGGCATAGCGATTTACCATTACGCGCAGCATCCGTGCCCGAATTTTGTTCCAAAGCCCTTCCTGTACAGACGCCGGCGGCGTTTGCCAGGTATCTTCCGCTAAGCGCTGTGTATAGGCAAGCAGACAGTCATCGCAAAAGCTCAAATGCTCTGCCGCCTCTAAGCTTTGCAGTTCATCCAGTGTACCTGCAATTAAGGCATCTAAGCCCTCCCCTGACAGATGACCGCTCTCTAAAAACAGATTCATTTCGGATGTCCTCCTTCTTTGATGGCTTTTTGCAGCATTTGTCTTGCGCGGTAAAGCTGCGTATGTACGGTTTTAGGCGGGCGTGAGAGCTGCTTTGCAATTTCCTCGACGCTTTTTTCCTCCAGGAAAAACAAAACCGAAACTTGATAATAAGGTTCTTTCAGGGCCAAGACTGCGCTGCGAATCATTTCGGCTCCTTCTTTCGAAAGCGCCTGCTGCTCAGGCAAAGGCGTTAAATCGACTGCCAATGCCAAAGGGCCTTCTTCGCCGTCCGATGCCTGTACGCGCCGATAATAAGCGCTTTTCAAATAATCCTTCGCCTTATTCGCCGCAATGCGGGCCAGCCAAGGCTGATAGCTGTCAGCGCGGCAATCATCTCTGTGCAGATATGCCGATAAAAACGTTTCCTGCGTTAGATCTTGTGCAGTTTCGGGGCTGTGGACAAATTGAAAACAGATGGTATAAACGAAACGCTCATAACGACGCACTAAATCAGAAAATTCCTGTTTGTCCATCACAGCCCCCCTTTCTTTTGCTTTGCGTCAAGCGCAAAACCTCCTGCGGCGGCTGCACCGTGCGCTGTCCTTTCGAGCTTTATCCCGCGGCAAGCCCGATTTTTCTCTCTTTTCACAAGCCCTCACTGGTATAACGCCTTTCCCTTTCGATTTTCTTCAAAAATTCTTAAAAAACAGACAAAAGGATTCTTTTCTTGACCCTAAATATATTTTAGGATATACTTACTTCTGTGTATAACACTTAAAAATATGCGTGAATTGTCATTGCCGTATTCGTCCTTATCCGTACGGTTTACAGCGGATGAACAGACTTTCTCGCTTATATGATTTTTGAGTATTTTTGGGGTATCATCGCAGCATGCTGCCGCAAAATAAAGTAATTTTCCGAAAACCCTTTTGAGGAGGACGTAATCCCTATGCGTTTGGTTATGATGAACGGTGGCCTTGGCAATCAAGCCTTTCAATACATCTTTATGCGATATATCGAAGAGCACAGCGGAGAACCTTGTATCATTGATGACCTGTATTTTTGCGATGACAAAGCTTTGCATAACGGCTACGAATTGGAAAAAATTTTTTCTTTGAAGCCCCGCCGGCTTTCCCAAATGCTGAGTGAAGATGTTGTACAGGAGATTTTAAAGTTAAAACAACCCGCACCCGGCACTTCGCATCCTGCGCACGATATTGTTTCTATTCTCCGTACAAGCGGAATCTCTTTAAATGTAATTCAAGAGGCCGATTTGTACGAGCACGATTATCATGTTTGCCTTCCTGACGCAAAAAGTTATCCCATCAACCAATTTTCTCCGCAGATTTTAAGAAATCACGGAAACTTATATTATTACGGATATTGGATCAATGCCTATTGGTACGAGGCCATTATGGACATTATCAATTATGAGTTCACTTTTCCCCTGCCGCAGGACCTCAAAAACGCACAGCTGCTGCATGAAGTTCTCTCCTCAGACCGATCTGTCTGCATCCATATCCGGCGGGGTGATTTCATTGATTGCGGCTGGCTTCTTAATGAAGAATTTTACCGCCATTCCGTCGCATCCGTCAAGAAGGTTATGAAACCTGTTTTTTATATTTTCAGCGACGATATGCCGTATGTGAAGGAACATCTGAGCGAATACGGCCTAGAAGCTTCTGACGAAATCATTTTTGTAGAAGGAAATACACACGGCAAGAACTATATCGACATGCAGCTGATGGCAGCGTGCCGAGGAATGATTATTGCCAACAGCTCATTCAGCTACTTGGCAGCTCTTTTGAATCGCCGCGCTGACCGTTTCGTCTACAATCCGACCGAGCGGGATATTGTCTGATAACCGACAGAAAGGAAACTACGATGTCTGAGAAAGTTGCATTAATCACAGGAATTACGGGCCAAGACGGCAGTTACCTCGCCGAGTTTCTGCTGGAAAAAGGATATGCAGTTCATGGCTTAGTCCGCAGGTGCTCTTCGCCTAATGATATGCGTATTCAGCATTTGAAAAACAATCCTAAGCTGACACTGCACAGCGCTGATATGTCGGATTCCGTCAGCTTAGCCCGTATCCTGCAAACCGTTCGCCCGGATGAAATTTATAATTTAGCGGCTCAAAGCCACGTCGGGGACAGTTTTGATGTCCCGATGTATACCGGCGAAGTGGTGGCTTTAGGCGTTTTAGGGCTGCTGGAAGCGGTGCGCGGAGCAGGCCTTTGTGATTCCTGCCGAATTTATCAGGCATCTACTTCGGAGCTTTATGGAAAAGTAGAGGAAGTGCCGCAAAAAGAAACCACACCGTTCCACCCGTACAGTCCGTATGCCGTAGCAAAATTATACGCATATTGGATGATTCGGGAATACCGCGAAGCATACGGTATGTTTGCATGCAACGGCATTCTTTTTAACCACGAATCGGAGCGCAGAGGCGAAACATTTGTAACAAGAAAAATCACCCGGGCAGCAGGCCGGATTGCAATGAGGCTTCAGGACCGGCTCCTTTTAGGCAATCTTTCGAGCCTGCGCGATTGGGGTTATGCACCGGATTATGTTGCCTGCATGTGGATGATCTTGCAGCATGATACACCGGATGATTTTGTTATTGCAACCGGTGAACAGCACACCGTCCGTGAATTTGCACAAGCTGCTTTCGAGGAAGTTGGCATCCAACTTCGCTGGGAGGGCCAAGGTATTGATGAAAAAGGAATTGACGTAAACACCGGTCGTGTTATTGTAGCGGTCAGCCCGGAGTTTTTCCGCCCAACGGACGTCGTTAACCTCTTAGGCGATCCTTCTAAAGCGAAAGAAACATTAGGCTGGAATCCCACTCAAACCTCTTTCCAAGAGCTTGTACGAAAAATGGCGCGTCATGATTTAGAATTGGCAAAACGAGAGGCAATGTGCCAAAACCAATAAAAAGGATTGATAAAATATGAAATATTCACTGTCGGAAGACACTTGGAATCAAGAAGAGCTCGGAGCCATACAAAAGGTAATCGACTCCAATCGCTATACGATGGGAGCACACGTACAGGCATTTGAAAAAAAATTTGCTGAAAAAATGGGTGTTAAGCATGCCGTTATGGTAAACTCCGGTTCTTCTGCAAATCTTTTAGCCATTGCTGCTTTGGTTTATTCGGGGAAACTTCCCCGCGGTTCACAAGTCATCGTGCCTGCCGTTTCATGGAGCACCACTTATGCTCCTTTGGAGCAATTCGGCATGAAACTGCGGTTTGCAGACATTGACGCCGACACGTTAAACATCAGCGTTCGCTCGCTGAAGGAAGCTGTTACAGCCGATACCCGCATGCTTTTTGCCGTTAATCTGCTCGGAAACCCGAATGAATGGGAAGAACTGCAATCATTCTGCAATGAAAAAAACATTTTGATTGCGGAAGATAATTGTGAATCTATGGGCGCTGTTTATGAAGGAAAAGCGCTTGGAACCTTCGGGCTGATCGGCACTTATTCCAGCTTTTACTCACATCATATCTGTACCATGGAGGGCGGCGTGGCCGTCACAAATGATGACCTGCTGTACGAATATATGCTGGCAATTCGTGCACACGGATGGACCCGCAATCTTCCGGAAAAGAGTCTTTTGCACCAGCGTTCCGGCGATAGTTTTTATGAAAAGTTCCACTTTATTGTGCCCGGGTTTAACCTGCGTCCTTTGGAGATGGAAGCAGCGATTGGATGTGCTCAGTTGGATAAACTGGATGAAATGATTGCTGCCCGCCGGAAAAACGCCGCTTATTTTCAAAAGAAGATGGCAAATTTCCCGGAAATTCGTTTGCAGAAAGAAGTTGGACATTCTTCGTGGTTCGGCTTCTCACTGGTGCTGCAAGGAACGCTTGCGGCAAAGCGCGATGCACTTGTCCGGTTCTTAGAGGAGCACGAAATTGAAGTGCGTCCGATTGTGGCGGGCAACTTCACACGCAACCCCGTAATTCGTTTTATGGACTGCGAAATGCCTGTTCCCCTTACAAATGCGGATGAAATTCATGAGCACGGTTTTTATATCGGCAACTATTCCCGAAACAGCACCGAGGAAATTGATTACTTTATTGATACGCTTCAAAGCTTTTTGGCAAAAGGATAACCCCTGCTGTGCATGACATCTAAATATAAAGAATGAACAAGTTCCGTAGACAGCGCCGCAAAAGCACAAACCGCGCGCTGTCTGCATTTTGTGTCCGGCACCTGTACGGGTTTTGGAAAATGCTGTTGCTCATGACTGAGGGCACTATCTTTTAAGAAATGGGGATTCAGTGATGAATTTAACATCGAAAATTTTTATTGCCGGCAGAGGGGGCATGGCCGGTTCTGCCGTTGAGCGCGCTTTTCGCGCACACGGATATCAAAATATTATCGGAGCGTCTTCCAAAACGGTCGACCTGCGCTGTGAAGAGGCAACGGATGACTATTTTTCCGAAAACCGGCCGGAGTATGTGATTCTTTGTGCGGCAAAAGTGGGCGGAATTTTGGCAAACTCTCAATTCCCCGCAGATTTTTTAATTGACAACTTACGTATTCAAAATAATGTTATTTTATGCTGTCAAAAGTATGGTGTAAAAAAGCTGCTTTTTTTAGCGTCCTCGTGCATTTATCCTCGTTTGGCGCCTCAGCCGATGCGGGAAGAATACTTACTCACAGGGCCTCTTGAACCCACCAATGAAGGATATGCGCTGGCCAAAATTGCGGGGCTGAAACTTTGTGAGTATTTGAATAAACAATATAAAACCAATTTTATCGGTGTGCTGCCTTGCAACTTATATGGCTTCAATGATAACTTTCATCCGGAGCGCTCCCACTTTATCCCTGCACTTTTGCGTCGCTTCCATTTAGCAAAAGTGAACGGGTCGCCGAATGTAACCGTTTGGGGAACCGGAAAAGCCCGCAGAGAATTGATGTTCAGTGACGATTTGGCACAGGCCTGCGTTTTTTTAATGGAGCAGGACTATCGCGACCGGCCTTTTATCAACATCGGAACCGGCGTTGATCACACCATTGCAGAAATTGCGCAGATGATCCGCGAAATCGTCGGATACGAAGGCGAAATTGTATTCGACCGCGAAAAGCCTGACGGAATGCCGCAAAAACTAATGGACGTTTCTGTTATGAACCAACTTGGCTGGCAGGCATCCACCTCACTGGAAAGCGGGCTGCGCCAGACGTATGAATATTATTTGAAAGAAATTTTCCCAAAAGAACAATCGTCCTTCCGTGCTTAACCTCGGATAACGGCATCTTTTGAAATCCTTTTATGCATAAACGTTTCTACTTCCCTGTGCCTTTTGATTATAAATAAACGGAGATTATTTCATGAAGCTTATCCTTTTATCAGGCGGTTCCGGAAAACGCCTTTGGCCTCTTTCTAATGAAAGCCGCTCTAAACAATTCTTAAAGCTTTTAAAAAAAGACGATGGAGATTACGAGTCCATGCTTCAGCGGGTTTATTCTCAAATTCGTTATTGCATGCCGAAAGCTGACGTAATCATCAGCACAGGAGCAAAGCAGAAAGATTCTATTTTAAATCAGCTTGGACATGCCGTAACGATCTTGGAAGAACCTTCACGGCGCAATACGTTTCCTGCAATTTTGCTTTCAGCCGCTTACCTTATTTTTGAACAGCAAACATCTTTGGACGAACCTGTTGTCATTCTTCCCGTAGACCCTTACGCAGAAATTGAATATTTTGAAACCCTTCGCCAAATGGCGCAGGCAGTAGAGCAAGGCACATTTCCGCTTGTGCTGATGGGGATTGCCCCTTCCTATCCTTCGGAGAAATATGGCTACATTGTGCCTGCGTCTTCTGTACATGCCGACAGTCCTACGCAGGTTCGTTCCTTTGTTGAAAAGCCTTCCGCCTCAGTTGCAGAGGAATTAATTGCAAGCGGCGCGCTTTGGAACGGCGGTGTATTTGCCTGCCGCCTTTCTTATCTTGCACAGCACTTGCATAAAAATTTAAATTGTTCTTCCTTTCTTGATGTCATGACGCAATATGATCAGCTGGAAAGCACCAGTTTTGATTATGCCGTCGTGGAACACGAAACTTGCATCGGTATGCTTCCCTATCACGGTTACTGGCGCGACCTCGGCACCTGGAACACACTGACAGGAGAAATGAAAGACGCCTCAATGGGAAGGGCTATTCTCGGCGAAGGCGCTGAAAATACTTTTGTCGTGAATGAACTTTCCACTCCTATCGTTGCGCTGGGAACAAAAAATTTAATCATTGCGGCCAGCCCGGATGGAATTCTTGTAAGTGATTTGGGAAAAAGCTCTTATATGAAACCTTACGTTGAGCATTTGGGCGATACACCAATGTTTGAAGAACGCCGCTGGGGGGAGTATCGCATTGTAGAGCATACTCGCCAAGACGATGCTGAAACGATTACGAAACAAGCCCTGGTTCATTGTGGCAAAACCATTTCTTTTGAACATGGCATCAGCCATAAAAAAATTTGGATTCTCACGATGGGCCGCGCCAACATTGAAATTGACGGTGTGTGTCATTGTGCTTGTGCGGGAGATTCTTTCCAAATTGCTCCTTTTCAGAAACACTCTCTTCATGCTTTGACAGAAGTTTCCCTGCTTAGTGTGGAATTCATGGAAAGCGATTAAATTATTTTTAAAAAAAGTGTTGACAAATGTCCTCAGCCGTGGTAATATTATAAAGCACTCACGAGTGCTGAAATATAAAAGCGGTTATGGGAGAATTCCCGAGTGGCCAATGGGGGCAGACTGTAAATCTGTTGCGTAATCGCTTCGATGGTTCGAATCCATCTTCTCCCACCAAAACCCAAGCGTGAAAACGCTTGGGTTTTTTCTTTTTCTAACCCTGCCTTCAGGCAGACGATTGTCTCCTTTTTTAGAAAAGGAGACAGAATTTTCAGGGATACTTTCTGATTTTTTCCTGGAAATTTATACTTTTTCACAAAAAACAGCAGACGGAATGCCTATGGATTCCGTCTGCTGTTTTTTGCAAAATAACTTCGCTTTTTGATTAGGCGGTGGCTTTTCCAAAACTGCCAATTGATTGGTTGATTACAGCAACCCGTTATCACTCAAAGGGCGGTAACGCTCCATCTGCGTTAAGGTAACAAACTGGAAACCTTTTTCCCTCAAAGCAGGCAGCAGCACTTTCAGAGCATTTACCGTTTCCTGATTGTCATCATGAAATACAATGACATCGCCGTCCTCTACCTGCTTCAAAACTGTATCGCAGATAAGTTCCGCATCGGAATTGGTTCTCCAATCCATGCTGTCGATGCTCCAAAGAGCCAATGATTTTCCCGCGGCCTTTTGCGTTTGAGAAGTGTATAAGCCATACGGCGGGCGCACCCAATTTACCTTTACATCCGGCACGATTTTATCCAATGCTTTTTCCATACAGTACAATTCATACTGCACTTCAAAATCGCTGATTTTCGTCAGGTCAGGATGCGTATCCGTGTGGTTGCCGATTTCATGGCCGGCGCTTACCATCTCTTCCACTAAAAGCTTTCCCTCACTCAAATGCTCCCCTATGAGAAAAAATGTTGCTCTTGCATCGCTTTCGTAAAGCACATCCAAAACCTGCGGTGTGTAGCTTGGGTTCGGCCCATCGTCAAACGTGAGGGCTACCATTGGGAGCTTCTCATGAATCTGCGCCGCAATCGGCGCCCGATGCACGCGATCGCGCGCATCAAACACCAAGCCTACACTTACGGCCATAATAAGAATCAACAAAACCGCCGTAAAAATCATATTCTTTCGCTTCATTTCCACTCCCCCCTTCGGTGGAATAAGTGGATCAGATATCCATGCACAGCGGCTGCACTTTGAATCGCTTGGAAAAACAAAAGAAAGCACACAAAGCCGAAAAGACTATTCCGAAACGGAATCTTCAAATTTTTCTGATACTTGTACATCGTGAAAAACAGCAGCGCTGACACAGCAAGACTGAGCAATGTTAAAATTCCGGCCAAATAATAGTAACCGAACAAAGCCAGAACAAGCGCAGGAATCATCCCCAGCAAAAACGCCACGTCCAAATAAATAACAGAAAGATTCACCAGCACAAAATGGCGGGGATATTTGCCGCTTTGTTTCCACGGCGGAACCTCCGAAAGTCCTTCCATCATGCCGATGGCCCAGCGCTTTCGCTGATTATACAGGGCATTCAGTGTTTCGGGAACGTGGGTATATCCGACAGCCCCCGACTCATACGTAGACAACCCTCCGCCTGAAAGCAGCGTGTAAGTGAGCACAATATCTTCGCCGAGCACGTCTTTCCAGCCGCCCGATTGGCGCACCATCGCTGTGTCATAAACGCTGAATGCTCCCTGTGCCACAAGCGTAGCACCATAGCTTCCCTGAAAGCGCTTAACAGCGGCAATGCTCAGTAAATAATCGTAAATCTGCATTTGCGTGGTTATGGTTTTTCGGGTGTTCTCTACAAAAAGATTTCCGGCGACGCACGCACATTTTCGGCACGCGATGTGGTTCATCATACGCTGCACTGCGCTCTAAAAACGTGTCTGCATCAACGGTGAGAAAATAACGCGTGCACACCAGCTTCAGGCCGCAGTTGAGCGCATTGGCTTTTCCCGGCGTTTCGCAATAGGCATACTCCAAACAGCGGCGCGGTGTACAAAGCTTCCTTTGCGCCTCAATGATCTCTTTCGTTTTGTCGGTAGAACGATTATCGACCACAATCAGGCGAATTCTGCCCGCATAGTTTTGATTGAAAATCGCATGAATGGCACGCGCAATATTGGCCTCCTCATTGTAAGCACACATAATGACGGTGGTATCCAGATCGGTTTCGGGATACTCTTTTCTCGTCCAGTGTAAAAGATTGGAAAAAAACATCATGCTCATCAAAAAGCCCGGCAGCAGCGCTATTCCGATGATGGCCCACCAAACGTAGACAGGCGAAAGAAAATAAGAAGCCTCCCTTCCCCAGCCAATGGCAAAACAGACGGATACAAAAAGCCATACCAAGCTAAATGCCAGTGACAGCAAAAAATTTTTCTTCATAAAATCACCTCCTTTTCTGTTTAATGTACGCGGCATCGAGCAAGGCGGTGCCTTTTTGCGCATGCTCAAAAAACGCACAAAACACATCAAAAAAAATTTTTTAAACAACACTTCTTTTTCTGTGATGCTTTCTGCACAAAACAGCGTTTAAAAATTTTTCGTCCCTTGCGCCGAACAGCGGACAGTGATATAATTAGACTAACTCAGTATAGAAAAGAGGAAAAGAATGGATAAGGAAATCATCAAGCGCAGCGGACTGCGTCAAACTTACCAGCCGGAAAAAATTGCCGCCGCACTGCGCAAGGTATTTGCTCAAACCGAACACCCCTTTGACGATGTGCTGTTAAACCGTTTAATTGAAAAAGTGGAATCAGCTTTGCAAACGCACGATGTATGGAGCGTTGAGCTCATTCAAGACCTTGTCGAGCGTGCTTTGATGGAAAGCGGATGCTACGACGAAGCCAAAAGCTATATTCTTTACCGCCAAAAGCGCACGGAACTGCGCCGTGCACGCCACGCGCTCACCGAAGCTGTGCAGTGCCCCGCGCTGGAAGAGGTTCTTGTCAAGATTCAGCGTGATTTCGACCCGGAAATTTACTCTGTCGTTATTTTGCACGGCAAATTTCAAAGCTTTTACAAGCAGGATATGACGCGCGAGGAAGCGCTCAGTGCCCTTGTCAAAGCCGCCGTGGAGCTGACCACACAGGAAGCGCCGCGCTGGGAAATGATTGCCGCGCGCCTTTTGAATTTCCGCTTTCACTTGGGGCTTTCGGCGCAGATGGAAAAGCGCGGCATCACCGACCTTTACTCCAAACTGCGCTATTTAACCGACGAGGGCCTTTACGGCGAATACATTCTTTCCTCTTACAGCCGAAGCGAAATTGAGCAGGCAGAAACCATGCTTTGCCCCGAACGCGACGAGTTGTTTACTTATTCGGGCCTCGACCTTCTTTTAAAACGTTATGTCATTCATTCGCGCAAAGGCGCAGCGCTGGAAACGCCGCAGGAGATGTTTTTGGGCATTTCTCTGCACCTTGCCATGCCCGAAAAGCAAAACCGCATGGCGTGGGTACAGCGCTTTTACGATATGCTCAGCCGCATGTACGTCACCATGGCAACACCGACGCTGTCCAACGCACGCAAACCGTACCACCAGCTTTCCAGCTGCTTTATTGACACGGTTCCCGACAGCCTGGAGGGTATTTACCGCAGCATTGACAACTTTGCGATGGTAAGCAAATTCGGCGGCGGCATGGGCATGTACTTCGGCAAGGTGCGCGCTACCGGAAGCAGCATCCGCGGCTTTGAGGGCGCAGCGGGCGGTGTGATCCGCTGGATTAAGCTTGTCAACGACACCGCCGTCGCCGTAGATCAGCTGGGCATGCGTCAGGGTGCGGTTGCTGTTTATCTGGACGCGTGGCATAAAGACCTGCCGGAGTTTTTGGCACTGCGCACCAACAACGGCGACGACCGCATGAAAGCGCATGACGTATTCCCTGCGGTATGTTATCCGGATTTGTTCTGGCGGCTGGCACGTGAAAACTTAGACAGCGAGTGGGCGCTGATGTGCCCGCATGAAATTACATCGGTGAAGGGCTATGCGCTGGAGGATTACTACGGCGAGGAATGGGAACGCCGTTACCGTGACTGCGTAAACGACCCGCGTATTTCAAAACGCATGGTTACCGTCAAAGACTTAGTGCGCCTGATTTTGAAATCGGCCGTCGAAACAGGCACGCCGTTCACCTTCAACCGTGATACCGTTAACCGCGCGAACCCGAACGGCCATCGCGGCATGATTTACTGCTCAAACCTGTGCACCGAAATCGCACAGAACATGGCGCCGATTGAAAGCGTAAGCACTGAAATTGAAACGCGCGACGGCGACACGGTTGTCGTCACTAAAACGCGCCCGGGCGAATTTGTGGTGTGCAATCTTGCCAGCCTTTCGCTGGGCAATCTTCCCGTAGAGGATGACGCGGTGCTTTCGCACACGATTGAAACGGCCGTGCGAGCGCTGGATAACGTCATTGACCTGAACTTCTATCCCCTGCCCTATGCAAAGCTGACAAACCGGCGCTACCGCAGCATCGGTCTCGGCGTGAGCGGCTATCATCACATGCTCGCCAAACGCGGCATTCGCTGGGAAAGCGAAGAGCATCTGCGCTTTGCCGACGAGGTGTTTGAGCGCATCAATCGCGCGGCCATTGCCGCCAGCGCCGCTTTGGCCGAAGAAAAAGGCTCTTACGGCTGCTTTGAGGGCAGCGACTGGCAGACAGGCGCCTATTTTGAAAAACGCGGTTACACAGGCGCGCAGTGGGATGCTGTGAAGGCTGCCGCATCCAAGGGCATGCGCAACGCTTACCTGTTGGCGATTGCCCCCACCAGCAGCACCAGCATTTTGTCCGGCACGACAGCCGGCATTGACCCCATTATGAAGCGCTTCTTCTTAGAGGAGAAAAAAGGCAGCATGCTTCCGCGCGTTGCACCCGACCTTTCCATGGAAACGTTCTGGTTTTACAAGAACGCTCACACCATCGACCAAACATTCAGCGTGCGCGCGTGTGCCGTGCGCCAGCGCCACATTGACCAAGCGCAGAGCATGAACCTTTATATCACGAACGATTACACCCTGCGTCAAGTGCTGAACCTGTATCTCTTAGCATGGGAAGAGGGCGTCAAAACCATTTATTACGTTCGCAGCAAATCGCTGGAAGTAGAAGAGTGCGACAGCTGTTCCTCTTAAATCAGCCAGCTGTACCACCCATTACACAGAAAGGAATGAGCGTCATGGCACACCTTGTGAAAAAGCCGCTGTTTAACCCGCAGGGCGACACAGATGTACGCACCCGCCGCATGATTGGCGGCAACACCACCAATTTAAACGATTTTAACAACCTGCGTTATTCTTGGGTCAGCGACTGGTATCGCCAAGCGATGAATAACTTTTGGATTCCCGAAGAAATCAATCTGGCGCAGGATGTAAAAGATTACCCTCGCTTAGACCGCGCCGAGCGCCGCGCTTACGACAAGATTTTAAGCTTTCTTGTTTTTTTGGACTCCATTCAAACGGCAAACCTGCCGCATATCGGGGAGTACATCACGGCAAATGAAGTGAACCTGTGTCTTTCCATTCAGACATTTCAAGAATGCGTTCACAGCCAAAGTTACAGCTACATGCTGGACACCATCTGCAACCCGACCGAGCGCGACGAAATTCTCTACCAATGGAAAACGGACGAGCATCTTTTGCGCCGAAACACCTTTATCGGCGATTGCTACAACGAGTTCCAAACGAAAAAAGACCCTGTCACGCTCTTGAAAGTGATGATGGCCAACTATATTTTGGAGGGCGTATATTTCTATTCCGGCTTCATGTTCTTCTACAACCTGAGCCGCAACGGGAAAATGCCCGGCTCTGCCCAGGAAATCCGCTACATCAACCGCGATGAAAACACACATCTTTGGCTGTTCCGCAACATTCTGCTGGAGCTGCAAAAGGAACAGCCGGAACTTTTCACCGAAGAAACGGTTGCCGTTTTGCGCGGCATGATGGAAGAAGGCGTTCGCCAGGAAATCGCCTGGGGGCAGTACGTCATCGGTGACGACATTCCCGGCCTGACAAAGCAAATGATCTCCGACTATATTCATTATTTAGGTAATCTGCGCTGGTCGAGCCTTGGCTTCGGCGTGCTGTATGAGGGCTTTGAGGAAGAGCCTGCCAGCATGGCTTGGGTAAGCCAGTATTCCAACGCAAACCTCGTAAAAACCGACTTTTTTGAAGCGAAAAGCACTGCTTATGCCAAAAGCACCGCTTTGGTAGACGACCTGTAATTTCTCTTTTCCGCTTTGCTGAAAACGAAACAAACAGCCGGGGGCTGATCTCTGAATTTCTCAGATGTCAGCCCCCGGCTGTTATTCATTTCTTCATTCTGCGCTTTCCCTATGGGACAGATTTTTGTAAATCCCGCACGCACTGTTTAAACGCACAAGCAAGTGAGGAAAACAGGAAACACTGTGTCGCGTTTAAAACGCATCTTCAATGCGGCCGCCCGTCAGAATACTCAGTGCCTGCGCCATCTCCTGACGCGACAGTTTCACAGGTATTTTACGAATGGAGCGGCACAGGGTATCAGCATCGGTAAAAACGCCCGGCCCGTTGACATGAACCCTTGCATGCGGGTTGGCAAAGTAAACACAGCCGATCACCGGACAGCCGCATCCGCGCGCCCGGAGCATGTCGCGCATTAAATCGGTTTGACGCCTGTTTTGCAAAACAGGATTTTTCATCTTTTTGTGAATGGGCGCACCGCCGCGCACAGCGCGTGTCTGGTTCCAGTTTTTCTGCTCAGTATCGCCCACAATGCTCCCTGCATGGTTTTTCACCTCAACGGCAAAAATACCGCTTGGGCCAACCACCATCGCGTCGACCTCTGCGCGCCGCTCTCCTTTTGCTAAAAACACATTGCATACTACCGTGTATTCGTGCGGCAGACGCGCCAGCGCTTTGGTTGCGGCTTTTTCCCCCGCAAGGCCGCTTTGCAGAATGGCCGCGCGCTTTTGAAAGCGCCAACCCCCGAATACCGCCGCGCAAAAAAAGCACAGCATTAAAAAATATTCGCGCTGATAAACCACGGCACATACAACCACGGCCAGCGCACCTAAAACACACGCAGCCTCGCCTGCGCGCGCCAGACGGCATCGCCCGCGGTTCGGATTATTGCTTTTATAAATTCTTGCCATAGACCCTCGTTACTTCACCAAAAAGGCATAAGCCGTCGTTTGGTGATACTCCTCGTGCGGACGAAGCTCAACGGGGGGAAACTCCGGGTGCGAGGGAGTGCACGGGAAGTGCTGTGTTTCAAAACAAACGGCTTGGTGATTGACAAACGGTTTCCCGTTTTTGCCCACGCCTGAACCTCCAAGGGAATTCGCTGTATAAACCTGCATACCCGGCTGCGTGGTGTAAACCTTCATCTCGATACCGGAAACTTCACTGTAAACCGTGGCGGCAAGCTCTAACATGCCGTTGCTTTTATCCAGCACAAAGTTGTGGTCATAGCCGCGCGCCATCACAATTTGCGCATCGTCACTTTCTAAGCCTTCACGCAGCGCTCTCTCCCCCCTAAAGTCGAAGGGCGTCCCCTCTACGTCCAGCAAGCGGCCGGTGGGGCAAGTCTGCTCATTGCCTTCACAGAATTGACACGCGTCAATGTGAACAATATGATCGTGCACCGTGCCGCCGTCCTGTCCGTCCAAATTAAAGTAGCTGTGATTTGTAAAATTGACAATGGTCGGCGCGTCGGTGGAAGCGATGTAATCCATCACCAGCGAACCGGAGTCCGTTAAAGTATACGTAACCGTCACTTCTAAATTGCCGGGGAAGCCGTCTTCCCCGTTCGGGCTTTTATATTTCAGCTCCAAACGCTGCTGCTCATCTTCGCCGTGCCCCTCTTTGAGAATGCGTCCTTGAAAAACGCGGTGACCCAGCACGCCGTGCAAGTGGTTCGGGCCGTTATTCGCTTCCAGCGCATAGGTTTTTCCGTCAATGGTAAAGCACGCATTTTCAATCCGATTGGCGTAGCGGCCGATAAACGCGCCCATGCCGGCGTCGCCCTGCTCATATTCTTCCAGCGTGCGGTATCCAAGCACTACATCACGCAGTGCTCCGTTTTTATCCGGTACACAAAGCTCAGTGACGGCACAGCCATATTCAATAACCACGGCGCGCATGCCCGCCGCATTTTCCAATGTGTAGGAATAAACCTCTTTTCCGTCCGAGGTTCTGGCGTAATAATTTCCCGTAATCGACATGTCGAACACTCCTTGCTGTAAAGGCGTGAAAATACCTTTTTCCTGAAACTGCGGCAAAACAGTCCGAAAAAGCATATT
Organism: Candidatus Ruthenibacterium merdavium; assembly: GCA_019119935.1. Lineage (GTDB taxonomy): Bacteria > Bacillota > Clostridia > Oscillospirales > Ruminococcaceae > Ruthenibacterium > Ruthenibacterium merdavium. The sequence continues at coordinate 40,659 of DWWA01000009.1, forward strand.
CTTCGCTAAATAAGATATATAATAAGAGTACAGCAAACATCAAAAAAAAGCAAATGATTTTCGTTTCCGACACGAAATTTTAACACCTGCCGCACTGCTTTTGCCTGCTTTAAGAAAAAAAGGATATATGGTACTATATTTTTTTGAAATTCAACTTGACAAGCGGCGCAAAACACGATATAAAATGTATAGGATGTGCGCCGCCGGCGCATGAACATCAGATTTTTTGGAGGGAACTAATCATGGTTTTTGAGCGCGTTCGTGCAATCATGAGCAATCAGCTGGACGTCGATGAGGACCGCATCACAATGGAATCCGATATCGCTGAGGATTTCGACGCGGACAGCCTTGATCTCGTCGATCTCGTGATGAGCCTGGAAGACGAATTCGGCATCGAAGTGCCTGATGAGCAGGTGGAGAATTTCCGCACTGTGGGCGACGTCGTGCGCTATATTGAGGACAACACCTGATTTTTTCGTTGTACTTTACAAGCACAGCCCCCGCTACGGGGGCTTTTTCATGTTTGCCCAAACCTTGCCCCTTACGCGGGCAGAAACGTTAAAGGAGCCGTTATGAAAGAGAACAAAAAAATGGTGGAGGCCATCACCTCCATGGACGAAGATTTTGCACAATGGTATACTGATATCTGCTTAAAGGCAGAGCTGGTAGACTATTCCTCCGTGAAGGGCTGTGTGATTCTGCGCCCCTACGGATATGCCATTTGGGAAAATATTCAGCGCCTGCTGGATGCCCGTTTCAAAGAAACCGGGCACGAAAACGTGGCAATGCCGCTGTTTATTCCCGAAAGCCTGCTGCAAAAGGAAAAAGACCATGTTGAGGGCTTTGCTCCGGAAGTGGCTTGGGTGACAATGGGCGGCAGCGAGCCGCTGGAAGACCGTCTGTGCGTGCGCCCCACCAGTGAAACGTTGTTCTGCGATCACTTTGCACACGTACTGCATTCTTGGCGCGACCTGCCCATGAAGTATAATCAGTGGTGCAGTGTCGTGCGCTGGGAGAAAACCACGCGCCCGTTCCTGCGCAGCCGTGAGTTCTGGTGGCAGGAAGGCCACACCATTCATGAAACTGCACAGGAGGCCATTGAAGAAACCGAGCAGCAGCTCAATACTTACGCTTCCTTCTGCGAAGAAGAGCTGAACATCCCCGTTTTGAAGGGCAAAAAGACCGACAAAGAGAAGTTTGCCGGTGCAGAGGCCACCTACACCATCGAAGCTATGATGCACGACGGCAAGGCTTTGCAAAGCGGCACAAGCCACTATTTTGGCGACGGCTTCTCCCGTGCGTTCGGCGTACAGTTCAGCGGCCGCGACAACACGCTGCAATATCCGCATCAGACGAGCTGGGGCGTATCCACCCGCTTGGTGGGCGCCATCATTATGACCCACGGCGACAACGAGGGCTTGATTCTGCCCCCTGCCGTCGCACCGTATCAGGTCGTGATTGTTCCCGTTGCGGCTCATAAGCCCGGCGTCATGGAAAAGGCTGAGGAGCTGCGCGCCCAGCTTTCGAAATTCTGCCGTGTAAAGCTGGACGCGAGCGACAACTCTCCCGGCTGGAAGTTTGCCCAATGGGAGATGAAAGGTGTGCCTCTGCGCCTTGAAATCGGCCCGAAAGACATCGAAAACGGCCAGTGCGTGCTGGTGCGCCGCACCGACCGTCAAAAGCTGTTCACGCCGCTTTCGGAGCTGGAAAATGCCATTCCCGCACAGCTTTCCGAAATTTCCCGCCAGCTGTTTGACCGCGCTTCGGAAAACCGCAAAAACCGCACCTTCTCTGCCACGACGATGGACGAAGTGATGCGTTTAGCCGACAGCGAAAGCGGCTACATCAAAACGATGTGGTGCGGCGATGTGGCCTGCGAAGAGATGATGAAGGAGAAAGCCGGCCTTTCCAGCCGCTGCATGCCGTTTGAACAGGAAACCCTGTCTGACGTGTGCCCCTGCTGCGGAAAGCCCGCAAAAACGATGGTTGTTTGGGGCAAAGCTTACTAATTTGGCCCATACCACACATCACAGCAAACGCCCCTTGCTTCCCAGTGGGAAAAGCAAGGGGCGTTTTTCATGGAGATTACAGTTATACTTCTTTGGTTTCGCTTGTCTTTTTCGGCAAAGCCGCGCGCAGCTGCGCAAACGATGTCGTAAGCGCATCATGGGGACAAGCGTCCAAACAGCGCCCACAGCGCACACACTCGGTGCTGTTGGGCTGTTTGAATACATTGATTTCAAACGGACATGCCTTCACACACGCCTTGCAGCTGGTACACGCGCTTTCCTTGACGGAAAAGCGGTAAAGGCTGACCGGGTGAAACAAGCCGTAGATCGCACCCAGCGGGCACAGATAACGGCAGAACGGCCGATACACAACCACGGCCAAAAACAGCAAGGCTATGAGCAGAATCATTTTCCAAACCCACAGCGCACCGGCTGCACTGCGCAGCAGCGGCTGTACCGAAAGCAAGGGCACGCTGCCTAAAAGCGTGCCGGAGGGGCACACATAGGTGCAAAACCACGGGCTTCCCTGCCCGACAAAGTCCACCACAAACATGGGCAGTAAAATGCACAGGATGACAAGCATCAAATACTTAGCATATTTCAGCACACGGTCACCGGGAATTTTTCCGCGCTTTTTCCAGCGCTTGGGCAGAGGAATTTTATAAAGCAAATCCTGCACCAATCCGATGGGGCACAAAAAGCCGCACACCGCGCGCCCCAGCAAGGTTCCCGTAAGAACCAAAAAGCCCAGCACATAAAATGCCATTTGATAGCTTCGGCTTCCCAGCGTTGCCTGCAATGCGCCGATGGGGCAAGCACCCAGCGCACCGGGGCAGGAATAGCAGTTTAATCCCGGCACGCAGGCCTGTTTCAGCGGGCCGCTGTAAATTTCGCCCTTTAAAAAGCCCTGTGCATACCCGTTGCTGAGGGCGGTAAAACCGAGCTGAATCGCGAGGCGCACTTTTTGCCGAAACGTCATTTTCTTCTTTTTATCCAAGGCCGATACACTCCAAACATACAGTCGCCGCTTTGCGCCATACCGTTGTTACTTCACCGCGCACAGCGCCCAGCGCCATAAAGCCGATGCCGACCGCCAGCAGGCAAACTGCCAGCGTGATGCGCAGCTTCTTTGTCATGCCGCGCTCTCTCCCATCTGCTCTTCGGCCATTTTCAGATAGGTGTCAAACGTTTCGCGCCACTGTGACTCGTTTTTTGCACCCAAAAATCCCTGCCCAACCAGGTTGCCGTTGCCGTCAAAAAAGAACGTGGCAGGTACGGCAGGCAGGCTGGCAAAGCCAAGCTGAATTAAATCGTCGCTCAGTTTCAGCTGCGTATAAGTGGCGTTGCCTTGTGCAACAATGTCTTTCGCCAGTGCAACCTGCTCGGGGTCTTCCGAACCGTCGGCGGCAATGGTATCATTTACAATTCCCACCACTTGCACACCTTTTTCGGCATACTCATCGTTTAACGCAGACAAAATCGGCATTTCATCCACACACCAGCCGCAGAAGGTGGCCCACACGTTCACCACCGTGAGCGTATGCCCGGAAAAGATCGTTTCGTCCACGGCTTCGCCGTCCAACGTTTCCGCCGTAAAAAAGCCGATATTTGCCGTCTGCGTACTTTCGGATGCAGAGGCGCTTTCAGACACGCTTTCCTGCTCCCCTGTGCTTTGCGCCGTGGAAGATGCGGAAGAAACCCCTGCCGTTTCCGACGTGCTCTCGTTGGAAGCGGGCGCAGCCGCACAGGCTGTTGTCGCAGCCAAAGCTGCCGCAAGCATCATCGCAATCATTGCTCGTTTCCATTGAATCATAAAAAACCTCCCTGTCGTCCGCCCGCTTAAAGCAGCGGTCTGCGGCATTTTTGGTTGAATATCCAAGAAAAAATATTCCTTCGGATAAACAAAAAAGGGACCGCAGTCCCTTTTTTGTGGCAATTATACCAATTTATTTTTCGTTGTAAAGTGACATCGTCACATCTGCGATATTTTCCGCACACAAACCAAACTGACGCAGCACCTCACGCGCCGGGCCGGAATGGCCGAATTCATCTTTCACGCCAACGCGGCGCACCTTAGCGCCAACACCGTTTTCACAAAGGCAAGCGCAGACTGCTTCGCCCAAGCCGCCGATGATGCTGTGCTCTTCGCAGGTAACCACCTTGCCGCACTCGCGCGCCGCTTTGAGCACCAGCTCTTCGTCCAAAGGCTTAATGCAGCAAATGTTAACAACACGCGCCGAAACACCTTTTTCCTCCAGCATCTTTGCGGCTTTCAAGGCTTCCTCCACCATCAGGCCGGTGGCAATCAGCGCAACGTCAGTGCCGTCTTTCAGCACCTCGCCTTTGCCAAGCTCAAAGTGATAATTTTCTTCGTCATGGATGACGGGCACTGCCAAACGGCCAAAGCGCAGGTAAACAGGGCCGTTGTGCTCATAAGCCGCTTTTACCGCCGCGCGCGCCTCCACGTCGTCTGCCGGGCACAAAACCATCATGCCGGGAATGCTGCGCATTAAGGCAAAGTCTTCACAGCATTGGTGGGAAGCGCCGTCTTCTCCAACGGAAAGTCCGCCGTGGGTTGCGCCGATTTTCACATTCAAATGCGGATAGCCGATGGAATTGCGGATTTGCTCAAAAGCGCGGCCTGCCGCAAACATCGCAAAGCTCGATGCAAACGGAACAAGCCCCATGGTAGAAAGGCCCGCTGCCACTGTCACCATATTGCCCTCGGCAATGCCGCAGTCAAAATGACGGTCGGGAAACTCCTTTTTAAACATTGCCGTTTTGGTAGCCGCCGCTAAATCAGCATCCAGCACAACAATATCATCATGTTCTTTTCCGAGTTCCACCAGCGCGCGTCCATAGCTTTCACGGGTGGCGATTTGTTTTACTTCACTCATGCTTTCGCCTCCAGTTCTGCCAATTTCGCACGCAGCTCGCCCATTGCGGTTTCGTATTGCTCGTCGTTCGGGGCTTTGCCGTGCCAATCGGCGTCATTTTCCATAAAGCTGACGTCTTTGCCCTTCGTGGTTTTCATCACGATAGCAAACGGTTTGCCTTTGGTTGCTTTCGCCGCTTCAAAGGCATTTTCCAGCGCGTCAAAATCGTGCCCGTCAATGGCTTTTACTGCAAAGCCGAACGCCTCCAGCTTCTCCACAATGGGATAGGGGCTCATGACATCTGCCACGTCGCCGTCAATTTGCAGGCCGTTGTTGTCCACAATCACACACAGGTTGTCCAGCTTATAGTGGGCGGCAAACATCATCGCCTCCCACACTTGGCCTTCCTGAATTTCGCCGTCGCCCAAAAGCGTATAAACACGGACCTCTTCCATGCCGCGCTTTTTCGCGCCCAGCGCCATGCCCGCCGCAGCGGACACGCCTTGTCCCAAGCTTCCGGTGGACATATCAATGCCCGGCACGGTGTTCATGTTGGGATGGCCCTGCAAGTAGCTGTCTGCATGGCGCAGCGTGGGCAGGTCTTCAACGGGGAAAAAGCCGCGCTCGGCCAGCGCCGCATACAAACCGGGCGCACAGTGGCCTTTGCTGAGCACAAAGCGGTCGCGCGTTTCCTTTTTCGGGCAGGCCGGGTCTACATTCAGTTCTTTTTCATATAAATAAGCAAACACATCTGCGCTGGACAGGCTGCCGCCGGGGTGACCCGCCTTTGCACCATGTGTGGACTCAATGACGCCCATGCGAATTTTGCATGCGGCGATTTGAAGCTTTAACCGTTCTTTTTCCGTCATTTTCTTCACCGAAATCCTTATATTGTTGATTGTGCGCCATGCTCTCTCCCTCCATTCGGAAGGGTGGACACATCTTTTCCATTCTATTATACTTGCCGCAAAGCTGCTCGTCAATTCTGCAATGAAAAAATCGCGTAAAAAGCTTGCATTATTTTGCTTGTTCGAGTATAATCAACGGGTATCCGCCGTGCGTATTTTCTGCGCGCGCAAACCCCTGCGGCACTGTGCCGCACATGTAAGAAAGGAACGCATTTATGACCTCTTTACTGGATATTCTTCGCGGTATCATCATCGGCATCGCCAATATTATCCCGGGTGTATCGGGCGGCACGATGGCGGTTTCCATGGGTATTTACGACAAGCTGATCGGCGCTGTGACGGGCCTTTTCAAAAACTTCAAGGCGAGCGTCAGAATTCTTCTGCCGCTTGCGATCGGAATGGCAATCGGCATTGTAGGCTTCGGCTTTTTGCTGGAATATCTGCTTGCAAACTTCGTTTTGGCTACCTGCCTGACCTTCGTCGGCTTGATTTTAGGCGGTTTGCCGATTCTCTGGGCGCGTTTAAACCAAAGCCTTCAGAAAAAACAGCGCAAAACCATCGGCGCAGGCGAAGTCATCAGTTTTTTGGTGCTCTTGGCAATCGGCGTCGGGCTGCCGCTTTTGCAGGGTGCAGAGGGCGCACAGCGCACACTCACTGCCGACCCTGTTACGATGCTGGTGCTGTTTATTTTGGGCATCGTCGCCAGCGCGACCATGGTGATTCCCGGCGTTTCGGGCAGCATGGTGCTGATGGTGCTTGGATATTACAATTCCATTTTAAGCCTTTTGACCGACACGGTTGTGTGCTTAAAAGACTTTAATTTTGCCGGCATTTTGGAAAACTGCCTGCTGCTTATTCCCTTTTGCATCGGCGTTGCGCTGGGCATTTTCTTGATTGCAAAAGTGATTGAATACTTATTCCAAAATTTCCCCAGCCAAACCTTTGCCGCCATCATCGGCCTGATTGTATCCTCTCCGTTTGGCATTTTGTACTCCGTCAATGCGCTGGCCGCCATTCATCCGGTTGAGCTCGTTGTCGGCATTGCACTGGGCGCGCTGGGTGCATGGGTGACGCTCTTGATGGGCAATAAAGAGGAAGCATAAGGCAGATAAAATTGCTATTCACCCACTGAAGCCTTTTTAATCTCTGTATTTTTAAGGCATATCGCCCGTAAAATGCTTCAATTTTTATATTTTCCCTTGTTTTGCGCTTGCAAGCCAAAACAAGGGATTTTTTATTCCGCATCTTCCGGTATTATGGTTCGAGTTTTATTGCCGCAGACAAGACACCATGCAAGTTCACAAGCAATCTTTTTATTCTGTACTTGTCCAAAAATTCTCCATAACCATATTAAATTCCTGCGGTACGTCCATATTAACACAATGTCCTGCATTTTGAAAAATCACTACTTTGCAGTTTGGCTCGCTTATTTTCCATTGTTTGATTGCTTCCAATTCCATTGGAATAGCAAAGTTGCCGCATCCAATTAATAAAGGATAATTTCGTTTTCCGGTCTGGTGCTTATTCACCATGCTGTTCAGTGTTGCCAGAAATATAAAGGACTTTTTTTGAAAAAGTATGTTCATATCAAAGAACTCATTTTGCGCCTGTAACGTATGGGCAGAAATTTTCTTATTTTCTTTTGCAAACCATTTGACCGAAATGAACGCCTTCAACATCATCAATATTTGTTTTGCACCATTTTTCTTTTGCAGTTTCATATCAAAATGATTGATGTCATACCCTCCAAAGCAGGCTAACGAGCTCACCGATTCGGGAAAATGATTCGCAAAATCCTGCGCCAATACCGCGCCCAGGGAAACGCCGACAATATGCACTTTTTGAATGTTTTCCGCCTTTAAAATGTCAAATATCCATTTTGACATCTTATCGATGCTGTCACCTTTCTGCGTGTCTGTTGACTGTCCGTGACCGATAATGTCAACCGCCAGAATGTTATATTTATTTTCAAAATACTCAAACTGCGATTGAAACATATTATGATTGACAAAAGCAGCGTGAATAAAAAGAACCCACTGTGCATGCTCTGTTCCGCTGATAAAATATGTCACCGGTGAATTAGATAGCTTTCTTGGTTTCATGGGTTTCTACCTCGTACTTCATTAAGAAGTTTTTGATACCACTCAATATTAAATTTCATAAAATCTTTACCATATCGAGCGGCCGCAAACTGATAATAAAGAATATCTTTATATGCATCATCTGCTGTTATATTCTCGGCTTCTTGGCAAATGGCATTTAACACATCATACTGTTTTTTTAACTGTTCAATATACTCTTGCAGCCCTGTTTCACATTTTTCTTTTGTTGAAAAGCCCATAAAATACAATTTTGCCAATTCGGGATTTTTAATGCCCTGTGCATTCAGCGGCGTCGTTATCCACTCAGTAAAATGCTGTTTCCCGCTTTCGGTGATGGAATAGATTTTTTTATATTTTCCATTTTCAACAACTTCTTCATATTGAATATATCCGCAATGAAGCAATTTCTTTATAGCGGCCTGGATACTTCCCAGACTGCTGCTGTACATCATATGAAGCCCTTTATCTATTCTTTCGCGCAGCTGATAAATTGTTCTATTACTCAGCAGCAAAAGCCCCAGGATAATATTGTCCATCTTCTCTCTCCCTTTTATATTGCTATTAGTAATATTTCTATTATATTTAACTTTGAGAAAGATGTCAATTAGTAAAAAGAACGGCTGAGAAAACATTTAAGCCAGTGCTCTTCACGGCACTGGCTTAAATGTTTTCTCAACGTATCGTTTATAAAAGGTCACGCAGAGATTTACTGTAAAAAAAGTCGTGAACCATTTGGTTATACTCTTTCCACAGCGGAAGCGTTTTGCATGTTTCAGCCCTCGCACACGGGGGTGCATCTTCGGTCAGACAGCTCACCGGTGCAAGAGAGCCTTCCATCCATTCCAGAATTTCTCCTACGGCATATTCTTCCGGCTCACGGCAAAGAACATAGCTGCCTCCGCGTCCGCCATGCCCTGAAACCATTTTCGCCCGAACCAGCTCTTTTACAATAATTTCAAGATATTTCTTTGAAATCTCCTGCCGCATGGCAATATCCTTTAAAGGCACATAACCGTCCTCTTTGTGCTCGGCTAGGTCAATCATAACCCTTAAGGCGTATCGTCCTTTGGTTGAAATCATTTCTTTCACCTCGTTTGGCCTATTGTAACACAGGGTCAATCACAAAATCAATCAAAACAAAAGCAAAATAAAAATTTTCAAGTTTTTCCGAAAAAAACATATTGACATAGTAGGTCAATGGTGGTACAATCTTGCTCATAGAAAGGTTTTCGTAACCGAACGCAAAAGGAGGCAAGTGTGATGACCGCATATACTTACAACGCAAACAGCATGATGAACTGTCGAATGTGTAACTCCCGGGCATGTGATATGGCTGGGGTGAAGTTGTGCGCATTTCACAGCAATTCGCCTCAAAAGAATGTTGAATGGCGGAAAGTTTGAGCTTTCCGAAAAGCCCATATTTAACGTCATTGTCAGCCATTTGCCCGGGAGCTTATCAGAAGCTTCCGGTTTTTATTTTTAAAAAACCGTTGCTTTCTTACCGCTGGATTTCACAATATCACAGACTAAGGAGATTGCAATTATGAGTAACTATAAATTTGAAACGCTTCAGCTTCATGTCGGACAAGAGCAAGCCGATTCCGCAACCGGTGCCCGCGCCGTGCCGATTTATCAAACGGCTTCTTATGTATTTGAAAATGCTGCTCACGCAGCGGCGCGTTTTAATCTCACTGATTCCGGCAACATCTATGGCCGCTTGACCAACTCGACACAGGAAGTTTTGGAAAAGAGAATCGCCGCTTTGGAGGGCGGAGTGGCTGCCCTGGCGGTTGCATCCGGTGCAGCTGCCATCACATACACCATTCAGGCACTGGCGCAGCAGGGCGATCACATCGTTGCCCAAAAAACCATCTACGGCGGCAGCTACAATCTTCTGGCTCACACCCTGCCGCAATACGGTATCACCGCCTCGTTTGTCGATGTGCACAATTTAGAGGAAGTCGAAGCTGCCATTCAGCCGAACACAAAGGCAATTTATCTGGAAACGCTGGGCAATCCCAACAGCGACATCCCCGATATTCATGCTGTTGCAGAAATTGCACACAAGCACGGGCTTCCGCTGGTCATTGACAACACGTTCGGCACGCCGTACCTGATCCGCCCGATTGAGTACGGTGCAGATATCGTGGTTCATTCCGCCACCAAATTCATCGGCGGTCATGGTACATCGCTCGGCGGCATCATCGTAGACTCCGGTAATTTCGACTGGAAGGCAAGCGGACGCTACGCCCCAATTGCGCAGCCGAACCCCAGCTACCACGGTGTTTCCTTTGCGGATGCTGCCGGCCCTGCTGCCTTTGTCACCTATGTTCGGGCGATTTTGCTTCGTGACACCGGCGCGGCCATTTCTCCATTCAATGCGTTTATTCTTTTGCAGGGTGTAGAAACGCTGTCTTTAAGGCTGGAGCGCCACGCAGAAAACACAAAAAAGGTGGTTGAATTTCTTTCTTCTCATCCGCAGGTGTCCAAAGTCAATCATCCCAGCCTGCCGGATCATCCCAACCATTCATTGTATCAAAAGTATTTCCCGAATGGCGGCGCTTCTATTTTTACTTTTGAAATCAAAGGCGGACAAAAAGCCGCTTGGAAGTTTATTGACAATTTGAACATCTTCTCGTTGCTGGCCAACGTGGCGGATGTAAAATCTTTAGTCATCCACCCGGCCACCACCACCCACAGCCAGTTAAACGAAACCGAGCTGGCCGATCAGGGTATTACTCCGGGCACCATTCGTTTATCCATCGGTACAGAACATATTGACGATATTATCGCAGATCTGCAAAATGGATTTGCCGCGGTAAAAGAGCTGTAACAGAAAGGAGAAATCATCATGTCGAAAATTTATAAAGGAACTTTGGATCTTATCGGCAATACGCCTTTAGTGGAAGTTGTAAACTTGGAAAAAAGCGAGAATTTAGAAGCTTCCTTGCTGGTAAAGCTTGAGTATTTTAACCCGGCCGGCAGTGTCAAGGATCGCATCGCAAAAGCAATGATAGAAGATGCCGAAAGTAAAGGGCTTTTGACGGAAGGCTCTGTCATCATTGAGCCGACCTCCGGCAACACCGGCATCGGCTTAGCGGCCATTGCGGCATCGAAAGGCTACCGCGTTATCCTTACCATGCCGGAAACGATGAGCGTAGAGCGCAGAAATATTTTGAAAGCCTACGGAGCGGAATTAGTGCTTACCGAAGGTGCTAAGGGCATGAAGGGCGCCATCGCCAAAGCAGAAGAACTTGCCCAAGAGCTTCCGAACAGCTATATTCCCGGACAGTTTGCAAACCCTGCCAACCCTGCGGTTCACACCGCAACCACCGGCCCTGAAATTTGGAATGACACGGACGGAGCTGTGGATATTTTTGTGGCCGGCGTCGGCACGGGCGGCACCATTACCGGCGTAGGAGAATATCTGAAAAAGCAAAAACCGGACGTGCAGGTCGTTGCCGTAGAACCTGCCGACTCCCCTGTTCTTTCCGAAGGCCGCAGCGGCTCTCACAAAATTCAGGGAATTGGTGCGGGCTTTGTGCCGGATGTGCTCAATTCCAAAATTTACGACGAAGTATTTCCGGTCACAAACGAAGAGGCCTTTGCCGCATCGAAGCACTTAGCGAAGAAGGAAGGCATTTCGGTGGGAATTTCTTCCGGTGCGGCACTTCATGCGGCGATTGCTCTGGCAAAGCGTCCCGAAAACAAGGGCAAAGTGATTGTTGCCGTACTGCCGGATTCCGGTGACCGCTACTACTCCACACCGCTGTTTACAGAGTAATTTCGTCAAGTAAGGTCATCAAATATTTCACAAAAGCGGAGGAACTTCATTGGATCACCGAAAAGCTTTAATTGCAATGAGCGGAGGGGTAGATTCCTCTGTTGCAGCATTGCTCATGAAAGAACAAGGCTATGATTGTGTTGGCTGCACCATGAAACTCTACCAAAATGAAGATGCCGGTATTCCGAAGGAGCATACCTGCTGCTCGTTAGACGATGTAGAAGATGCCAAACGAATTGCGCGTTATTTAAAAATTCCTTATTATATTTTCAATTTTTCGCATGATTTCCGTGCAAAAATTATCGACCGCTTTGTTTGGAGTTATGAAAACGGCAGAACCCCGAACCCTTGCATCGACTGCAACCGATATATGAAATTCGGCAAGCTGTTTGAACGCGCGCAAATCTTAGGGTGTGACAAGGTTGTAACCGGTCATTATGCCCGCATTGAAAAACAGGGCGAGCAATACATTTTAAAAAAAGCAGCCGACGATAAGAAGGACCAAAGCTATGTCCTTTACACGATGACACAGCAGCATCTTCGGCAGACGATGTTTCCGCTGGGAGAGCTGCAAAAAACAACGGTTCGGAAGCTGGCCGAAGAACACGGTTTTACCAATGCTTCAAAACCGGACAGTCAAGATATTTGTTTTGTGCCGCACGGAGATTACGCCCGTGTGATTGAATTATATTCAAAGCATCCTGTTTGTCCGGGGAATTTTGTCGATTCCTCCGGCGCGGTACTCGGACAGCATCGCGGGATCATTCATTATACGATAGGGCAAAGAAAAGGCTTAGGAATTTCTTTTTCCGAACCGCGCTATGTCTGTGCAATTGATTCTGCAAACAACACCGTTACTTTGGGAGTAAGCAGCGAGGTCTATCAGCGGCACTTGACTGCCGATGATTTTAACTGGATCTCCGGCACTGCGCCTTCCGGTTCCATTCGGTGCAAGGCAAAAATCCGATACCAACAAGCCGAACAACCCGCTACGGCCACCGTTCTTCCTGACAAAACCGTTGAAGTTGTATTTGACGCTCCTCAGCGGGCTGTCACCCCGGGGCAAGCCGTTGTCCTCTATGACGGAGATATTGTTCTTGGAGGCGGCGTGATTCGTCAGCACAGGAATATTTGATGTTTCCAAGTGTTCTGCTTTAACAGAAAGAAAAAACGAGAGGCAACCCGACACAAATGAACAGCACCCCATTTGTTAGACAGTATGGTATACTGAATAACAAGTGGGGTGATTTATTATGCCAAAAGGGATACCAAACAAACGGTATACGCCAGAATTCAAGAAGCAAGTTGTAGAGGCGGTCATA
>DWWA01000010.1 GCA_019119935.1 Candidatus Ruthenibacterium merdavium
GGAGCTTATTCATTATATCATACTCAGTAGCTTTTGTCAAGCACTTTTTTGATTTTTTCTTTCGCTCCCTTCCGCTCATCGGAGGTGACAGCCTATTTATCTTACCACATCTTCAGACGTTTGTCAACACCTTTTTTCGTGGTTCAGATATTTTCTTTTCGCTTCCCGCCAATCTCGCCGTGGAACCGTCGCCTCTCAGCCGTTTCTCTCACCGCATTTTCAGCGTTTCGCCGCGTCCTCACCGGACAGCTTAAATATAATACCACGCCTTTCCGCCTTTGTCAACACCTTTTTCTCAAAAATTCGCCTTTTTTCTTTTTCCTTACTTTTTAATACATTTTCATTCATCTTCCGTCCCTAGCTCTACACATCCTCCAGCATCATTCTTCTCATTTTTTCAATCAGCTTTCTCTCCTTTCTTGACACCTGTACTTGTGTTGTTCCCAGTTTTACAGCCGTTTCACTTTGTGTTTTATTTTGAAAGAATCTCCAATACAAAAGCATTCGCTCTTCTTTCTCTAAAGAACTCATCACACTTTTTAAGCTCAGCAAGTCCGTTAAATGTTCTTCGCAGCTTTCCTGCGGAATATCAAACTCTTTCCCTCCCTCTTCATCGCTTACCGGCGTTAAAGACACGGTTGGCAAAGAAGCATTCACCGCCTGTGCAAGCTGTTCTTTAGACACCTCTAACCGCTGCGCCATCTCTCCAATGGAAGGCTCCCTGCCGTATTCTTTCAAAAAGCGTTCTCTCAAAATTCCCGCTTTCATTCCAAGCTCTTTCAAAGAACGGCTTACTTTTACCGCGCCGCCGTCCCGAAACAGCTTTTTAATCTCCCCCAGTATAACCGGGACGGCATAGGTGGAAAAACAAAGTCCTCTTGATTCATCAAACCCGTCGTATGCCTTAATCAATCCAACACATCCCGCGGCATACAAATCGTCATATTCCATCCCCCTTCCGCGAAATCGTCCCGCACAAGCGTGAACCAATCCCAAATTTTCTTCAATAAACGCAGCACGTTCTTTTTGGGCCAGCGGCATTTATACCTCTCCTTCCCGCGTGCTGCTCACGCTTTCTCTGCTTCCCATCCGTTTTGTCATCGTAACCCGCGTTCCTTTTCCGGGTTTGGAGCTCACTTTCATCTTGTCGGTAAAACTCTCCATCACCGCAAACCCTAATCCGGCACGCTCCGGCCCACCTGTTGTAAACATCGGCTCCATTGCTTTTTGAATATTTTCAATGCCGACTCCCTTGTCCGCTACTACAATTCTCAAAAGGTTCCTGTCGTAAATCGAAGCGGTAATTGTAATCATCCCAATTCCATCGGGATATCCATGTACAATGCAGTTCGTCACAGCCTCGGAAACAGCTGTCTTTAAGTCGGCAATTTCATCTAAAGTCGGATCCAGCTGAGCGGCAAAGGCGGCCACGGTACTTCTGGCAAAGCCTTCATTTACACTTTTGCTGGGAAATTGAAACTTTACAGTATTTAACGCTTTCATGCTATTCTCCCTTTTCTTCAGTCTTTTGATTCGATCCCGGCAATCGCCAGCATTCTTTTAATCGAAGCCGGAGCTTTCTGAACAACTACCGTTCCTTTCCAACTGTTCATCAGGCGATATCTTCCCAAAATCAACCCAACACCGGAGGAGTCCATAAAGGTTACCCCTGAAAAGTCCAGTATCAGCTTCTGCGGCGTCGTCGCTTTCAGCGTTTCATCAATTTGTTCACGCATCACCGCGGCCCAGTGGTGGTCAATCTCACCGGATAAAAAAGCCGTCAGCTGGTTCCCCTCCTGCATCATCATTACTTGTGTCATATTTTTTGCACTCCTTTAAAAAAGAAAAGGCATACAGCCTACGCATTAAGCATAAACTGTATGCCCTGTATTTTTTGTCGCAATAAGCGCCGTATCAAAACAAAGCTTATCTTTTTTTCGTCAGCACCCAGCTGAGGCCAAGTCCCACCAAAACACCTGCCAAGATGATGAGAAAGCACTCGTCATACCGAAAACGGTTTGCCGTCAGTGACCATATCCCAGCCAATGTGGCACAAACCAGCACAAGCCCTAAGGAAGCCTTGTTTCCCTTTTTGTTTTCTTGCTGTGGTTCCAGCTCTCTCCCTTTAAGAAGATAATCCGTTGTCACACCAAAAAAGTCGCTGAGGAGAATCACCTTTTCTGAATCCGGCATACTTTGTTCACTTTCCCATTTGGAAACCGCCTGTCTTGAAACACCTATTTTCTCTGCCAGCTCCTCTTGGGACATCCCCCTGCTCTTTCTTAAATGTTGTATTCTCTCACTAAGCTTCATGTGCAATCACACCTTTCTCTTGTGTGGTGTAATCATATCAATCTTTCTCGTTGCGGCGCTACCATTGGAACATGGAAATTTGTCAACCGTCAGTTGCAAACGGGTTTTGAATGCAAAAATCCGCTTTTATCCTCGGTGGTTGTTCTTATCTAAAAGTGCACGCACCTCGGCCGCCAAGTATAAACTTCCGCAAATCAGCAGTCCGTTTTCCGCAAACTGCATCGCATGGCTAAGCGCCTGCGGCGCATTTTCAAAAAAAGCAGTTTCGCGGAAATACTGCTTTGCCGTTTGCGCCAATTCTTTCGCCGGGATTGCGCGCGGGCTGTCCGGCGTCACGGTATAGCATCGGTCCACATAAGGCGCTAAAAGCTCCAGCATTTTCTCTTCGTTTTTGCCGCGCAAAACACCAATTACTAAAGTGAGATGCCGTACGTTCTCGTGGCGCAAAACTTCAGCCAATGCGGCCGCTCCTTGTTCATTGTGCATTCCGTCTAAAATCAGGGGCGGCTTTTTGCAGAACACTTCAATCCGCGCAGGGAACTTTGTTTGTTCAATTCCCTCTATAATCGCTTCGTCGGAAATGTCAAACCCGGCATCGCAGAGCGCAAATGCCGTTTCAATCGCCACTCCCGCATTATAAGCCTGATGCATTCCCGGCATCGCAACCTGCAAATCATATCCACCATAGTTTACACGGTTTTCAAACGGCTGCCCGCGATAAAAGTAAAAATCCTCCGTCTGAGGAATCCGCAAGGATGTCCCGTTCTTTCTCGCTTCTTCTTGAATCACTTCCATCACGCCGGGCTCCTGTTTGGGATAACAGATCACTGTACAGCCTTTTTTAATAATCCCGCACTTTTCCCTCGCAATTTTTTCAAAAGTATCTCCGAGGAGCTCCGTGTGGTCTTTTCCAATCGCCGTAATGCACGCCGCAAGCGTGTTCTCAATTGCATTTGTCGCGTCCAGCCGTCCGCCGAGCCCCGTTTCCATGCACACGATATCACATTGCTCTCTTGCAAACCACAGCAGCGCCGCCGCTGTCACGACGTCAAACTCAACCACGCTGTCCCAGCCTTCGCCCCTGAGTGCCTCCACCGCTTCGCGTACCTCGGTCAAAATTTCAGCCAACGTATCCTTTTCAATCATTTCTCCGTTAATTTGAAACCGTTCCCGAAAATCGAGCACATACGGGCTGATGGTTGCCCCCACCCTGTAATCGGCAGAAATTAAAATATTCGCTGTCATCATCGTTGTGCTGCCTTTTCCGTTTGTTCCCGCAATGTGTACAAACTTCAAGCCTTTTTCCGGGTTTCCCAATTTTTGCAGAAGCTTCTTTTCATTTTCTACGCCGGGGTGTTCCGCCAGCCGCGGCAAGCTGTGTACCCACTCCAACGCTTTTTCATAATCCATTTCGGTTTCTCCTTTTTAGTGTGTCTATCACATCACTGACTCTTTCAGCTCTTTTATCATATACAGCGCATCGCCATAGCGGCCGTCTTCATACTTCATAAATTGAGGATACCGCCCAAACTCTGCAAAGCCAAATTTATGATAAAGCGCAATCGCCGCTGTATTTTCAGCGTTCACTTCTAGTTCCATCTTTTCAAAGCCTTTTTCCTTGGCCCAGTCAATCATTATCTGCATCATGTGCGATGCAATCCCCTTGCGCCAATGGCTCTTTTTTACAGAAACCGCAATCGAAGCCCGATGTGCCACACGCGGCCTTCTGCCCGCCGCACTGCACTGCGTTACAGCCACAATCTCGCTGCCGTCAAGCGCTACCCACATCGCACCCTTATCTGAGTGTGCCATCTGCTCGAGCATTGCTTCTTCCTCTTGCACGCTCAGCCCGATGCCGCCGGCATCCATCAATAAAAAGTCCGTTTCGCCACCCACAATTTTCGTAAAATCCAACAGTGCTGCGGCATCTTGTTTTTCTGCTTTACGGTAAATCATTTTCTTCGTTCCCCCTTTTTATGCAAAAGATAAAACAGGCGGCGCTTTCCGGCAGAACTGCTCCACTCGGAAAGCGCCGCCCTTATCCTCGGTCGCTGTTCATTCGTTTTGATTCAGACAGTTAATCATTGCAGAGCAGCCAAGGACTCCTCAATTTTTGTAAGCTTTGCCTTTGCGGCCGCATAGCTGTCACGAATTTTCTGTACCACCTGCTCCGGTGCCTTGCCCACAAAGCCCTCGTTGTTGAGCTTTGCCTCGCAGGAAGCAATTTCTTTTTCACAGCTTGCCTTTTCCTTGTTCAAGCGCGCCAGCTCTTTTTCGCGGTCAATCAGCTCCATCATCGGGATGAACGCGCGTGCGGCATTCGTCACAACCTGAACCATGCCCGCTGTATCTCCTTCATATTTTTCTACAAAGGAAACGCCCTCTGCAAAAGCAAATTTTGCAAGATAGCTCTCACCGGCTTTAAACGGAGCAGCGTCCGCGGTTTCTACAATCATGCTCGTGCGCTTTGTGGGGTGTACGCCCATGTCGTTGCGAATCGCACGCATCGCTTTGATGAGATCCATGACTTTTTCAAAGCCGATTTCCTCGTCTTCAAAATGCTTGCTCTCTTCGTAAACCGGCCATGCCTGATCCATGATCGACGGCGCACTGCCCGGCAAAGCGGTGTAGATTTCCTCGGTGATGAACGGCATAAAGGGATGCAGCAGCTTGAGTGCCTCGGAGAGTACATGCACTAAAATCTTGCGTGCGCTGTCTGCCTCGCCGGCATCCTCACTGTTCAAACGAATCTTCGCAATTTCAATATACCAGTCACAGTACACTTCCCAAATGAAGTCCTGTACCTTCTGCGCGGCCAAGCCCAGCTCAAACTTATCTAGGTTTGCCGTCACTTCGCGCACTAAGCTGTTGAAACGGGACAAAATCCAGCGGTCCGCCATTGTCAAGCTGGCAGGCTCACCCGGCACAAAGTCCTCCGGCAGGTTCATCATGACAAAACGGGTCGCATTCCAAAGCTTGTTGGCAAAATTGCGGCTCGCCTTTACCTTGTCATCCGAGAAGCGCATGTCATTGCCCGGTGTCGAACCAATCACCAGCGTCAAGCGCAGTGCGTCCGCGCCGTACTGCTCAATGATTTCCAGGGGGTCAATGCCGTTACCAAGGCTCTTAGACATCTTGCGTCCCTGCGCGTCACGTACCAAGCCGTGAATCAGAACGGTGTCAAACGGTACTTGATCGGTGTAAGTCAGTCCCGAGAAAATCATGCGCGATACCCAGAACGTGATAATGTCGTAACCGGTCACCAGCGTGTTGGTCGGGTAGAAATATTTCAAATCCTCGGTTTCTTCGGGCCAGCCCAGCGTGGAGAACGGCCACAGTGCAGAAGAGAACCATGTGTCAAGCGTATCCTCATCTTGACGCACGGGCTTTCCGCACTTCGGGCAGGTGTCGAGATGTACCTCCGAAACGGTAATCTCGCCGCAGTCGTCACAGTAATAGGCCGGAATTCGATGGCCCCACCACAGCTGACGGCTGATGCACCAGTCGCGGGTGTTTTCCATCCAGAAATAGTAGTTTTTGTCAAAACGCTCCGGCACAAAGCGGATTTTTCCGCTGCGCACAGCTTCAATGGCCGGGCCTGCCAGCGGAACCATTTTCACAAACCACTGCTTCGACACCATCGGCTCTACCGTTGTTCCGCAGCGGTAGCAGGTGCCCACGTTGTGTTTGTGCGCTTCAATTTCGCCCAGATAACCCTGCTCTTTCAAATCGGCTACAATCGCTTTTCGTGCTTCGTAGCGATCCATTCCCGCGTATTTTCCGCAGTCGTCCGTCATGCGGGCGTCGTCCGTCATCACTTTAATGATAGGCAGCTGATGACGCACACCCACCTCAAAGTCGTTCGGGTCGTGCGCCGGAGTAATTTTCACCACGCCGGTACCGAACTCTCGGTCTACATACTCGTCACATACAATGGGAATCTCTCGGTTGACGAGCGGCAAAAGCACGCTCTTGCCATGCAGATGCGTATAGCGCTCATCCTCGGGATGTACCGCTACCGCCGTATCGCCCAGCATCGTTTCCGGACGAGTTGTCGCAATTTCCAGCATCTCGTCCGTACCTACCACCGGGTAGCGAATGTGCCAGAACGAACCGTCCTGCTCCTCATATTCCACTTCTGCGTCGGAAATCGAAGTTTTGCAGTGCGGGCACCAGTTGATAATGCGTTCGCCGCGGTAAATCAAACCGTCATCATACAGCTTTTTGAATACCTTGACTACCGCTTTGCTGCATCCTTCGTCCATTGTGAAGCGCTCGCGCTTCCAGTCACACGAACAGCCCAGCTTTTTCAGCTGCTCTACAATGCGGCCGCCGTATTGCTTTTTCCAGTCCCAAGCGCGCTCCAAAAAGCCGTCGCGTCCCAGCTCCTGCTTTGTCACGCCCTCCTCTTTCATTTTTGCCACAATGCGCGCTTCCGTCGCAATGGAGGCATGGTCCGTGCCCGGCACCCAAAGCGCCGCATACCCTTGCATTCTTTTGTAACGAATCAGAATATCCTGCCAAGTTTCGTCCATCGCGTGACCCATGTGAAGCTGTCCCGTAATGTTGGGCGGCGGCATCACAATCGTGTAGGGCTTTTTGTCCGGGTCACGCTGTGTGTGGAAATAATCTCCCTCTACCCATTTTTGGTACAAGCGCTCTTCCACTTGTCCGGGTTCGTAAATTTTTTCTAATTCTTTCATCTGCAATCTCCTTTTCTTCATGCGCCCGCCTCACAAAGCCGTGCGCCATTTGCCATTGTTTTCTCTGCCAGTTCCTACTACAACGATGGATTCACGCCGCAGAAAATGTCTTGCGTTTTCTAAAGTGCCTTAATTTCCGCTTTCTCTGTGCCGATCAGACTCCCATCGCCCCAGCATCCACGGAAAATACCGCTCCATCGGACGTGCAAATAAGAAATAACCGGCCAGCATCATGAAAAACGCCTGAATCGCCATCACATTTGCCCCAATTTCCGTGCCGCTGTCCGGCATGGTGAATCCGATGGACGCGAGCGCCAGCGGCAAAAGAACTTTTGTCAACTGCTCTGTGGTACATAAAACTAAAGTGGAGCGCCCCATCGCACAAAGCAGCCTGCTCTTTTGGAAAAGCAGTGCCGCACTAAACGCACATACAATTCCGCTGCACTCGTACAAAAAAGTAATCATACTCAGCACAAGATAGCTCGGCTCAGTCACACCGAACAAACTGGGAAAATAACCGAGGCCATAGTAGAAGTTGACGTAGAGCACATACCACGACGCAGCAATGCCGATTACCCCGCCAATGTGCAGAGCCTTCATGCGGTGCGGCGCCTGAAACACACCTTTTCGGTAACACCAAGACGCCGCATCGCCAATCGCATAGTAAATCCAAAAACGCCCGGCCATGTCCATTCCCCACGGCAAAACCGCGCCCTCGTGAATCAATTTCACCGCCGCGCTCACCAAAGCGGCAAGCCCCCATACAAAGATTGGCTTTTTCAAAAGCCGCCGCGCCGCTTCGTGGTAGATTTCCATAAAAAATAAACAAGGCAAAAACCACATTGCCGCCACCGGGCATACATTTCTTGCACCGTACAGCAGTCCTTTTCCCCACTGAATCATGTCACCGATGGTCAATTCAAACAAGAATACCCGCACTGCCAAAATCAACAGTCCAAATAAAAAGTACGGAACCATCAAGCGCAGAAACTTCTCTTTGGTGAACAGCTTCCATGTTTTTTCCTTTGCGCGAAACGCCGTAAAGCCGGATGCAAAAAATAAAATTCCAAGCAAAGTATACTGCCCCACCATGCCGTAACGCCCCATTCCATCATAGTGCGTTACATACATCAGCCAAATGCCAATGAGCTTCATGATATCCAGCCAATCGTATCGCTTTTTTCGCTCTTGCATCACGTCCTCCTTTCCTATCGTACAAAAAAGCCGCCCCATGCCAATGCATGAGACGGCTAAAACCGCGGTACCACTCAAATTGTCCTTGCAGCTTCTCTGCAAAAACCACTCATCGCCCTTTAACGCAAGGCATACGGAGAACGCTGGCATATCGGTTCACGTTCTCAGCTCCAAAGCGACCATGCCGCAGCCCGTCACAGAACTTTCACCCACCGTTCTGCTCTCTGCATCCGATTTTCTGCGGCAACCTCTTTTTCCCAGCCTTTTTCTTTTTGACAAACAATTATTTTGCGCTTTCAATATGCGCTGCAAAATATCTGCTTATCAGTATATTTTGTTTTCCGGTCTTTGTCAAGACGGCGGCACACGGTAAATCTTCACCGTTTCCAAATTGAGCACCGGCTCCAGCAAATCAAACTGCGGGCCGTTTTTACCGGTATAAGCATATAATTCATCAAACACTAAGTAGTCTACTCCGGCAGCCCGGGCAGTTTCCAATACTTGCTCCGGCGTAGAAGAGGGCGAAAACATAATTGCCGTCTGGGTTCGCCTTTCCTCTACGGTTTTTTCAGGAACTCCCATATTGGAAACGGCATACAGCCAGCCCTCCATGTAGGACTGCCGCCCGGAAAATGCCGTATAAAGATTAGAGTTTCCTTCTGCGGACTGCAAATCACGGTAACGATTGACAGCGAACGTTTCATCTTTTTGCATATTTTCTTCCAGCCACTGCGCCGCCTGCTCGTGGTCGGGCAAAACATCCATCATATCATCCTTTTCCGCCAAGCCTATGTTCTGCCCAATGCGAAAAACTCCTTGGCTCATCGTTACCGCCGTGTTGCCCGCACAAAGCGCAATCCCCAATGCGCACGCAGCCAGCACCACTCTTTTTTTCCACGATTTTTCTGGCAAAACCGCTATGTAAGGTGCTGTAATTACCGCCGCCATCTGCGTCGCCAAGAATAAAAAATACACTTGACTGTAAGCATAATGGTCAAAAATGAAAAATGCCAGCAAGCTTCCGAAAATGGAAGCGTGAATCAACATCTCCATGCCCGATATCTGCGTTACCTTTTTCACGCGCCGCACGGCACAGTAAAAATAACAGACAAAAACAGCCGCCCGCGTGAAAAGCAAAAACAAAAGCGCTGCAATCGGAAGCATCAACCAGTAAAATGCAATGTGAATCTTTCCTGCCGCATCCGCAAGGGCTAAAAAACCGGTGCGCCCCAGTGTTGCCGAAACGGAAATACCCATTTGATTGGCGCCGGAGGAAAACATCAAGGGGTAGACAACTGCCAATGTAACCATCTGCAATGCCGCAAACAGCGTCATTCGCCCCGGTTTTCTGTCCATCAGCATACGCCAAACAGCCGCGCATGCCAATGCCAAAATCAAAATGAGCCCGACAGGACCTTTTGCCATCAGCAAAAGCACCGATGCGCAAAGCCCTAAAACGATTGAAATCGGCTTGACGCGCTGTTCCTCCTCCCACAGATAAGCCGCAATCGAAAGCCAAATGGAGGAGTACAAAATGGCAGTTGCCACACTGTTAACATTCGTCGTCGCATGATAAAGCACCTGCGCATCCGTAAAAAACACTAGCAAAAGCAGAGCGGATGCCGTCTTTCGGCTCTTGTACAAAGAATGACCGAATTCATACAGGCAAGCTGCCGCCCCGGAAAGGCAAAACAAGGGCCAAATCACACCTAACAGGTCATACGGATGCACGCCTGAAGCCGCCGATATTCCCGCACAAAGCAGCTCATTTAAATAATGGTAATGTAGTCTTACCCCTTCAAAGCGGATGTCCTGCGGCGGAAAGCCAAGAAAAAACGAATTCACATTTCCTACATTCCACAAAAAATCCTGTTTAATGGAAGTAGCGCCAACCGCCTGCGGATGTGCCGTGAAGGGAATCCAAACAAATAAATACACCAAAAGCATGGCCGCAAAAATCCACATTGGAAGCGGCTCTAAAACCACCTGCGGATGACACTTTTCTTTTTTCAACAGCCGCACACTCGACCAAAAGCCCAGCACCGCAAAAACAGGCATGATCAAGTCTAAAAGGAAGGTGTTTTCGAGCCGAAAGCTCACCGCGCTGATCAGTGCAAAAAAACCGGTGCCCAGCAGCAGCATCATCGACATGGGCGCACGCTCGCACAATTCTTTAAGCCCAAGCTTTGTCCGGCAGATTTGAAGCCAGAACGTGCCCGGCAAAATGATGTCAATTAACGCAAAAGCAATCGCCGCAACCACCCGCCAAGGCGCACAGCCTCCCTGCCAGGCCAGCATCACAATCGCAATAATCAGAAAAAAAATGATGCAGACTGCAGTCTGTGTGATTACTCTTTTGCGCACATCCATATGTTTCCCTCCTTCCCTTGCTTTTTTCAAAAGTCAAAGCTTTCGCCCGTCATCCCTTTTTTTGAAAAAATTTATATTCCGTTTTGTTGCAAATGCGCTTGATATTTCCTCTGTGAAGCCAAATCACCAAAGCGGCTACAATCGTTGCGCCGATACACGCCGTCATCACCGTCGTCATCGACGCCCCCCGCTTGAGCCATAGGTAATACCCCGCTGTCAAAAAGGGGTAAGCCACCGCACAGCAAATGCTGCAAAGCGACACCATCTTGCCGAGCGCCAGCACCACAAAGAAAATCAGCAAAAGAGGCAGAATTAAAATCGGTTCAATCGCGACAATCGTTCCCGCCGCAACACTCACCGCTTTGCCGCCTTTAAAGCCGAAATAAATCGGATACACATGGCCGATCACCGCAAAAAAAGCCGCCAGATAAACGCCTAAAATCGCATTTTCATTTGCCGCGCTTGCTAAAAACCACTTCGCCAGCAAAACTGCCGCAATACCCTTTCCGATGTCCCCAATCACCGTCAAGGCCGCCGCTTTTTTTCCGTAGGTTCTCAAAATGTTCGTCATGCCCGCATTTCCGGAACCAAACTTGCGAATATCCTGATGATACAGTCCCTTTGATACAATAATGGAAAAGCTGAGGGAACCAAGCAAATAAGGAACCAAGATACAAACCGCAATAAAGGATAACAATTCAATCTCCTCGCTTTATTTATGATTTCACTCCACCGGCCCCTGCGCCGCACGCTCAGGGCTTTTCCCCGCGTTCACGCAGCACCAAGCGAACCGGCGTTCCCTCCAAACCAAACGTTTCACGAATTTGATTTTCAATATAGCGCTGATAAGAAAAGTGGAACAGCTGCTTTGAGTTGCAAAAGCATACAAACGTCGGCGGTCTTGTCGAAATCTGCGTCATATAATAAATTTTCAAGCGCTTTCCCTTGTCGCTGGGCGGCTGTACACGCGCCGTAGCACGCGCCAACAGGTCGTTGAGCATACCCGTTGTAATGCGCATCGCGTTTTGCTCATCTACAAACTTAATCAGTTCAAACAAGCGGTCAACGCGCTGTCCCGTTTTCGCAGAGATAAACAAAATCGGCGCGTAAGACATAAAGCTGAAATCGTTCATCAGCTTTTTGCGCATCACGTCCATGGTTTTGTCGTCTTTTTCGACGGCATCCCATTTATTTACCGCAATGATACAGGCCTTGCCCTGCTCATGTGCAAAACCCGCAACTTTAGAATCCTGCTCGGTAAAGCCCTCCGTCGCGTCAATCATAATCACGCACACTTTGCTGCGCTCCACGGCCGCAAGCGAACGAAGAACGCTGTAACGTTCCACGCCATCTTCCACCTTGCCGCGCTTTCTCAGGCCCGCCGTGTCCGTAAAGATAAATTTGCCGTATTTGTTTTCCACTTCACTGTCCACCGCGTCGCGGGTCGTGCCGGCAATGTTTGCCACAATCATACGGTCCTCGCCCAAAATATAGTTGACAAGGCTCGATTTCCCCACGTTCGGGCGGCCAATCACCGCCACGCTGATGCGCTCGTCGTGGTCTTCCTGCGGCTCTTCCACATGCAGGTGCTTGCACACCTCATCCAGCATATCGCCCGTTCCGTGTCCGTGCACGGAGGATACAGGATACGGCTCTCCCAAACCCAGCGAATAAAAGTCGTAAAGCTCCATCGGCGGCTCTCCCAAGCGGTCCACCTTGTTGACAGCCAAAACAATCGGCTTTCCCGAACGCAGCAGCATCGAGGCAATCTCACTGTCCTGCGCCGTTACGCCTGCGCGAATATCCGTTACAAAAATAATCGCATCGGCAGTGTCAATAGCCAGCTGTGCCTGCTCACGCATGTGCTCCAGCATGCCGTCGTCAATGCGCGGCTCAATACCGCCCGTATCCACAAGCAAAAACTCGTGTGCGCCCCACTCACAGTTTCCGTACAGGCGGTCTCGCGTCACGCCGGGAGTATCTTCTACAATCGCCAAGCGCTGACCAATCAATTTATTAAATAAAGTCGATTTTCCCACATTGGGGCGTCCCACAATCGCTACAATGGGCTTTGCCATAATCTCTTCCTTTCTTTATTTCAAAAGCGCCTGAACCAAGTCATCTCCGCGCTGCGGCATAATGCGCACGCGGACGCCAAGCTCCCGCTCCAGTTCTTTCACGGTGACGTCGTCCAAAAATTTATCGCGTTCTTCTCTCAGCATCACTTCAGGAATGCCCAGCGTTCGGCTGGAAAGTTTTCCTTTCAGCTGCTTTATCAAATCCGTACCCGTAATCAGTCCAGCCACGGTTACATTCCCGCCGAAAAATTCATTTTTAATTTCATGCACTTCAATTTTCACATTGCGCATTTTTCCCTGCATGGCATTTGCAAGCCTGCAAATCAAGGGGTAGGCCAGCTCTCCCGTGGCTAAATCAATCTTTTTCGGCAAAAGCGGCGCCCTTGTTTCCTCCAAAGCTTCCATAAATTCATCATGCAGCATTCTCCACATGCCGACGCCGTTTTCCAGCTGACAGAAAGAATCGTAAAATTCCCGCGGAGGAATTTCTCTTTCCGCCAGCAGGTACCACTCATCGCTCGGATATACAATGCGCACGCCGTGGCGCTTGTAGCATTGTTCACCGTACTCTTCCAAAATACCCAAAACTTCAATCGCCGTCTGCTTGTCATAAGGTTCCAGCGGATAAAGCCCTTCGCGGTATTTCGTTAAACCGCTCGGCACGGCGGCAATACTTTGAACGGCGGGGTAAAGCGCCGTCAGCTTTTCCAAACTTTTTTTCAGCTCATCACCGTCGTTGATGCCTCTGCACAGCACAAGCTGGCAGTTCATCTGAATATAAGCTTTGGCAAATTCGTCAATATAGCGAAGCACATCGCCCGCGTGCTTATTTTTCATCATCGCAACGCGCAGTTCCGGGTTAACCGTGTGCACCGAAATATTAATGGGCGAAATATGCATAGTTTTAATGCGTTCCACTTCGCGCTCGCTCAAATTGGTCAGCGTCACATAATTGCCGAACAAAAAAGACAACCGTTCATCGTCATCTTTAAAATACAGCGTTTCACGCAGACCCTTCGGCATTTGGTCAATAAAACAAAACATGCATTTATTTTTGCACGAATGTTTTTGATCAATGAGATAGCTGTCAAAGTTGCAGCCGAGCGGCTCATATTCTTTTTTCTGAACGGAAAGGTAGCACAGCGCGCCGTCCTTCATCACAGCCAGCTCTAAAGCCTCGCCGGATGAATAAAATTCATAGTCCAGCATGTCGTTAATCTCGTGCCCGTCAATGGAAAGCAGCGTGCAGCCCTTTAATCCATAACGCTGCGCCGGGCTTCCCTTTTCTGTTCCGCTGATCTTTACTGCCATTTCTGCTCCTCCTGTTACCCTCTCGTTCCTAACAAGCACATTTTAGGCATATTCACACCGAATAAACAGCTGTTTTCGGCAGGATAAAAAGCAAGGGGAAGGATGCTGAATCCTTCCCCCATGTTACAAAGCCATTAGGCTTCTTTTTTGATGATTTCCTTGCCCTTGTAGTAGCCGCAGTTGCCGCATACCTGATGGGGAAGCTTGTACTCACCACACTGTGTGCACTTGGCCAGCGTGGGCGCGGTCAACTTCCACACGGAGGAGCGTCGTTTGTCACGTCTTGCCTTGGAAACCTTTCTCTTGGGTACTGCCATTTTAAGCACCTCCTCAACATAAATATTGTGTAATCAAAGCAGTGTTTTTAATATAGCAAGCCTTTCATCCACAACATCGCCGTTGGTTTCCTGTGTGCAAGCACAAGGGTTTCGGCGGCCGCAGATCGGGCATAGCCCCTTACAATCTTCGCTGCAAAGCAGCACGCTGGGAATTTCCGATACCAGCTCTTGATAGCACAGTTCCTTTAAGTCCAGCCTGCCCCGTTCATCAAACGGGAGCTCCGCTTCCGGAGAAGCCTCACACTCGCTTTCGCGAATGTCATGTTCGGCCTGCACTTCAAAGTTCTGTTTGCACTCCTTTAAGCAGCGTGCACATTCAAATTCCGCAAAGGCAGAAATCTCCAGCATTAAGCTGAGCACAGAGCCTTCCAAGCGCATCTCCCAGCGGACATCCACCGGAGAGGCTACGCTGTATCCGGGAAAATCCATCTCGGAAAGATCCAGCGATTCTCGGCCTGAAATCGGCTCTTGATAAGTGCTGAACACCTTTTTAATATCCAACATCATTTTGGTACTCCTCAAAGGTTGCTATGTTATTATAGCCGTCAAAAAGCTGTTTGTCAATACAATTTGTAGAATTTCATGCTTTATTTTTGAAAAAACGGTCAAACACCGAAATTTTCACGCCCGGCTAACGGTTGCTTTCTTTTTGCTGCACGCCGCCCGGCAAAGTGCTCATGCGCAGAAACTCAAAACAAAGGGCCGCGCACCGGCAGCCCTTCGTTGTTGTCTTTCTTTCCGATTACAGATATTTTTTCACAGAATCGGTCAAAGCGCTTTCGTCCGCAGAAACGGTCACAACCAGTTTCACGTTCTCGCCAACCAAAGCATTGAAAGCGTCCAGAATATCGCCAAGGCCTTCCATGTCGTGGTTGGCGATTTTCAGAATACCGTCGAGGTACACTTCAACGATATCATAGTTTCCGGCCAGCACACCGGCCACGAAACCGTACAATTTGTCATAGCCCTCAATCTTATACTCATCCACATCAATCAAGCGTGCAGCGTGGTCGATGTCGTAGGTCAGCTTCATGGACTTCTCAATGCAAACGATGTTGCCGGGGGTAGTTTTTGCAGAAGCATTGATCATGTCGATCATCTTTTTTGTTTTGCCGGAGCCTTTGCTGCCAACAATCAGTTGAATCATAGGAATTCCTCCTTATATTTGAACACCACAAAGGGTGCTTTTTTAACTTATTTCAGTTTTGCTTCGAGCTGCGCCTTCTGCTCTTCATAGCCGGGCTTGCCCAAAAGCGCAAACATGTTCTTTTTGTAGCTCTCAACACCGGGCTGATCAAACGGGTTTACGCCCAGCAGATAGCCGGAAATTGCACATGCCTTCTCGAAGAAGTAAATCAAGTAACCGAGATTGTACTCATCCAGTGCATCCACTTCCAGCAGTACATTCGGTACGCCGCCGTCGGTGTGGGCCAAAATTGTGCCTTCCATTGCCTTGCGGTTGACAACACTCATGTTCTGATTTGCCAAGAAATCAAGGCCGTCAAAATTATCGGCGCTCTTTTCAATGAACAAATCCTGCTGAGGCGTCTTGATGTCAACAACGGTTTCAAACATCACGCGCGCACCATCCTGCACAAACTGACCCATCGAGTGCAGATCTGTGGAGAATACAACGCTGGCCGGGAAAAGGCCCTTTCCGTCTTTGCCCTCGCTCTCGCCAAAGAGCTGCTTGTACCACTCGTTCATCAAAGTGAAGTTCGGCTCGTAGCAAGCCAGGAGCTCTACTGCCTTTCCCTTACGGTACAAAATATTTCTCGTTGCGGCGTAGCGGTAGCAGTCATTTTCGAGGCTGCACTCGGCAAAAGCCTCGCGGGCCGCCGCCGCACCTTTCATCAAGCGGTCGATGTCACAGCCGGCCACCGCAATGGGCAAAAGGCCGACAGCCGTCAAAACAGAGAAACGTCCGCCGACATCATCGGGCACTACAAAAGTTTCATACCCTTCGCGGTCAGACAATTCCTTCAGTGTGCCTTTCGCACGGTCTGTTGTCGCATAAATGCGGCGCTTTGCGCCCTCTTTTCCGTATTTCTTTTCCAGCAAAGCCTTAAAGACACGGAAAGCCACCGCCGGTTCTGTCGTTGTGCCGGATTTAGAAATCACATTCACGGAAAATTCTCGGTCTTCGCACAGTGAAATGATATCCTGCAAATAAGCGGGGCTGATCGAATTGCCGACAAAGTAAATGTCGGGTGTCTTTTTCTTTTTCGCGTTGTACATCATGCCCTTCAGCGCTTCGATGGCTGCGCGGGCGCCCAAATAACTGCCGCCGATGCCGATGACGATCACAACATCGCTGTCTTCCTGCATTCTTTTTGCAGCCGCTTTGATGCGTGCAAACTCTTCCTTGTCATAGTTCACGGGAAGATCCAGCCAGCCCAGAAAATCGTTTCCGAGGCCGCTTTTTTCGTGCAGCATCGTGTGCGCCGCCTGAATCTGCGGATAAATCGCCTGATATTCGTGCTCGCGGATAAATCCGCCGAGGTGTTTGCCGTTCATTTTGACACTCATAGAGAAAGGCCTCCAACCTACTGTTTTATTATGTTTTCAGTATAAAAGAAAACAGCGCCCGTGTCAAGGGCAACGGCGCACAATCCCCCGTCAAAGAATGACAAAACCAGCCCGCACCGCAAACGGTTCAACCGCTGCCGCACAGGCTGGTAAAATCATCCAAAGCCTTGTTCAAACGCTCAAAAACGCTCATGGCTTTTGTTTTCTGCACCCTTTTTGAAAGCGCTGTCCCGCGCATTTTCAAAAGGCGTTCTCTCTTCTTTTTCACAGTTTTCAATCATTAAAAATCCCCTGTGCGGCGCATTCTCGCTTTCTTCATCCTGCTTTTGTGCAAGTCAGCATCGCCGGCTCAGCCCGTGAGCAAGGAGTTCCACAGCAAAGCCCAAGCGTTTTCACGATTCATCACGTCCACTTGCCCTTTGGCCGTTACTTCATATCGGCCTACTTCGCCCTGCGGGCCCGAAAGAACAATTTCTCCTATCTTTTGTCCCTCCATGATAGGCGCGGCCAGCTGTGCCGGAAGCTCCGCCACGGCGCTCAGCTGTGCGCCTTGACCTTTTTTCACCAGCACCGCCGAAGGAGCGGTGGTCGTCAAGCCAACCGTTTCCGAAATGCCTCCCGTTACCGTGAGCGCCTGCGCCATTCCCTGCACCGCCGGAATCTGCGCCAGTTCATAGTTGGCAAAGCCGTAATCCAAAAGTCTTGTCGCGGCAACAAAGCGTTCTGCGCTCGAAGGCGAGCCCAGCACAACGGCCAAAAGCCCCATTCCCTCGCGCTCGGCCGTTGCCGCAATGCAAACGCCCGCGCCGCTCGTTGTTCCCGTTTTTAATCCGGTTGCGCCCGAATAGGTTTTCAAAAGCTTGTTGGTGTTCACCAGCTGCGTTTCGCCGCCGCGCAGAGAATCCGTCCAAATGCCGGTATACTGCATCACCGTTTCATGCTTCATCAGCTCGCGCGACATCACCGCAACGTCGCGTGCCGTGGAGTAGTGGTTTTCTTCATCCAAACCGCATGCATTCATAAAATGGGTGTTTTCCATGCCCAGTTCTTTTGCTTTGGCATTCATCATTTCCGCAAATACGCTTTCAGAGCCGCCTACATACTCCGCCACAGCAACGGCCGCATCGTTTGCACTGCTTACACAAATGGCTTTTACCAGTTCATCCAGTGTGAAGGTTTCGCCCGGCTCCAGCCAAATTTGGCTTCCGCCCATGTTGTATGCGTGCTCGGAGATGGGAACGGTGTCCGTCAGCGAAATTTTGCCCGCGTCAATTGCCTCAAACGTCAGCAAAAGCGTCATGAGCTTTGTAATGGAAGCAATGGGAACGCGAACATCCGGCTGCATTTCATACAGCACTTCACCCGTATCCGTTGAAACTAAAATCGCATTGCGGCACGGCAAACTCAGCGCACCGGAAGGGTCGGCCGCCGCGTCTACTTTGACGGTGGGGTCATCTTTCCAGTTCCAGTCATCTCCGCCGGGCGCTTCATATGCACCTTCCGCAATTCCGGAGCGCGGTGCAGGCGTGCCTTGTGCGGACGGGTCAGCCGCAGGGTCTGCCGAATTTGCCGCCGGGTCGCTTTGCACCACAGTCTGCGGCGGATCTGCGGCTGCTGCCGCGGGCTCTTCGCCTCCGCTTGCATACGCGCTTGCCATTCCCGCAAACAGCATCCAGGCGGCAAGCAGCCCGCTGACACATCTTTTTTTGTTCATGCCTTTTTCCTCCCCTTTTTGGTGTCAAGGCCGGCGAATGCCGCCTGTTTCTGTCTATAATATATGTGGCGGCA
This sequence comes from Candidatus Ruthenibacterium merdavium, assembly GCA_019119935.1. Lineage (GTDB taxonomy): Bacteria > Bacillota > Clostridia > Oscillospirales > Ruminococcaceae > Ruthenibacterium > Ruthenibacterium merdavium. Next base: position 18,625 of record DWWA01000010.1, read on the forward strand.
GGCTCATCCATTCCATGCTTGTATTTTTTTTATTTTTTTGTATAATTAAGGCAGTGCCGCGCGCGTTTCGGCATCTTGGTTTTTTCGCCAGCCGTGCGCGCGCTTTGAATCCCCCGAAAATGAGGTTGATACCGCACATGAAAGTTGCTTTTTATACCCTTGGCTGCAAAGTCAATCAAAACGAAACCGGCGCCATGCAGCAGCTGTTTTCCGAAAACGGCTTTACGCTGGCACAGCCTGATGAAACCGCCGATGTCTACATCGTCAACAGCTGCACTGTTACTTCCGGCGGCGATAAAAAAAGCCGCCAGTGGCTGCGCCGCGCCAAACGCACAAACCCGGAAGCCGTCACTGTGCTGACCGGCTGTTTCCCGCAGGCGTTTGAAGAGGAGGCGCGCGCCGTGACGGAAGCCGACATCATCACCGGTTCTGCCGCGCGCAAACAATTGATCTCTCATGTTCTGCGCTTTATTCAAACACGCGAGCGCATCATCGACATTGTGGCGCACAGCAAAGAAGAAGCATTTGAAGAGCTTCCCATGGAGCAAATGGCCGGCCACACGCGCGCCTTTATGAAAATTGAAGACGGCTGCAACCGCCGCTGCGCCTATTGTGTCATCCCGCGCGCCCGCGGCTTTGTGCGCAGCCGCCGCGAGGAAAACATTCTGCGCGAGCTGGAAATTCTCAGCAAAGCAGGCTATCGGGAAGTTGTTTTTTCCGGCATCAATCTGTCGAGCTACGGCACCGATACCGGCACCACCTTGGAAGCGCTGGTGCAGAAAGCGGCAAGCGTTCCGGGCATTGAGCGCATCCGGCTGGGCAGCTTAGAGCCGGATTTATGCACCGATGCCTTTATCGAGGCCCTTGCATCCGTGCCTGCTCTTTGCCCTCAGTTTCATCTTTCTTTGCAAAGCGGATGCACTAAAACATTGCGCGCCATGCGCCGCATTTACACCGCTGAAGAATATTGGGAAGTTGTTGAGAAAATCCGCCGTGCCATTCCAAACGCCGTTTTTACTACTGACGTGATCGTCGGCTTTCCCGGCGAAACGGAAGAGGACTTTTTGGAAAGCCTTCGCTTTGTGGAGAAAGTCGGCTTTTTAAAGGTGCATGTGTTCACCTATTCGAGCCGTCCCGGCACACCCGCCGCCGAAATGCCCGGCCACTTGCCGGAAGCCGAAAAGCTTTCGCGCAATCACCGTTTGCAAAAAGCCGCCGACGCCGTGCGCGCCGAAGTCATTGCACAGATGGAAGGGCAGGAGGATGTCGTTTTAACAGAAACACCGATTGCCAAAGATACCTATACGGGCTACACCAAGCGCTATGTTCCGGTTGTGGTGAAAGCACCGGGCCTTTCGCAGGGCATGCTGGTTCCGGTTCGTCTGGGCAAATGGGACGCACAAAAGGAACGCTGTGAAACCGTTCCTCTTGTCTGACATTTTACACAAAAAACGAAAAAGGCGGTGTGCCTTCCGAATTGCTTCGGATGCACACCGCTTTCTTCCAAAAGGAGATTTTGTTATCGGTACAAAAAACGCTCTGCGGCGCTTTTCCCTTATTCAGTAATACCGGTATGAGTGCGAACCAAATCGCGCAGGGTCTGCTCAGGTACAGCACCGACGCTCTGTGCCACCACTTTTCCGCCTTGGAACAGCAGAACCGTGGGAATGCTCATAATCTGATACTGCGCCGCCAAGGCCTGCTCTTCGTCTACGTTAATTTTCGCAACGTCAAAGCCTTTGCTGCTCTCGCCGATTTTTTCCAAAACAGGGCCGAGCATGCGGCAGGGGCCGCACCAGGAAGCCCAGAAATCCACCAAAACGGGTTTGTCTGCGTTCAAAACTTTCTCTTGAAAATCAGCGCTTGTCACATGAATCAGCATCTATAATTCCTCCTTGTGATTGTCATGAAATGAAAGGATGGACGGCGGCACCCTGTTGCTTCTCTTGCATGGTTTGCGCCGCCGCTTTGGTTTTGTTGCATTCTTATGATATCCCAATTTACACCGTTATTCCGTGATAAAGTCACGCAATTCGCGGCATATTCTTCCACAAAACCGATGGAAATAAACGGCTCTCGCTTGCATCCGTCAGTTTCAGCCCACACTCAAAAAGGACATCCCCCTTCGATCTTTTATGAAACGAGGTTATCTATGAACGTTTTTGATATTGTCGGCCCTGTGATGATCGGGCCCTCCTCCAGCCATACAGCGGGCGCATGCCGGCTCGGCTTTATTGCACGTGCTCTGTTAGGCGAAGCGCCCGTGTCGGCGCATATTCTCCTGCACGGAAGCTTTGCGAAAACATATCGCGGCCACGGCACAGACAAAGCTTTGATTGCCGGAATTTTAGGGATGCTTCCCGACGATGCCGACATCCGAAACAGCCTGCAAATCGCCCAGGACAAAGGGCTTTCCGTTGAGCTTGTCCCCACTGAATTGACCGGCGCTCACCCCAATACCGCCGTAATTACGCTCACCGGGCAAAGCGGCAAAAAAGTGCGCATGGAAGGCGCAAGCATCGGTGGCGGCAATGTTCGTATCACACAGGTGGACGGCATGAACGTCGAAATCACCGGCCAGTACCCGACGCTCATTGTTCTGCACCGTGACGTGCCGGGTCTGATTGCCTCGGTATCGGAACTCGTCAGCGCGCAGGGTGTTAATATCAACAATTTCCGCTTATCGCGTGACCGCAAGGGCGGCCTCGCCGTGATGAGCATTGAAATGGACAGCGCCCCCAGCGCCGATCTCTTCCAAAAAGTTGCATCTATCGAAGATGTCATCAGCGTCACAAAACTGGATTCTTTGGCATAAGGAGGCCGTCATGTTTGAATTTTCTTACGATTCCGTCGCTGAATTGATTCGGGCCGCACAGGAGCACGGCCTATCTGTTTCCGAGCTTGTGCTGCGCCAGCAGGCGGCACAGCTCGAAAAGCCCGCAGAAGAAGTATATGAAACGATGCGCCGCTCGTATGAGGTGATGGCACAAGCCGCCGAGTCCGGCCTTCAGGAAGGGGTTCGCTCTGCCAGCGGCCTGACGGGCGGCGATGCCAACCGGCTTCACCGCCATTTGCAGGAAAACGGTTCTCTCACAGAGGGGCTTTTGCCCCAAGCACTTTCCATCGCTTTGGCAGTCAGCGAATGGAACGCCGCGATGGGGCGCATCGTCGCCGCTCCCACTGCGGGCAGCTGCGGCATTTTACCCGCCGCCCTGCTCACGCTCCAGCGCCGCCGCAATCTTTCCGAAAAAGCCTGCGTCATGGCACTCTTTACTGCATCCGGCATCGGCATGGTCATCGCGCGCAACGCCAGCATTTCCGGCGCAGAGGGCGGCTGTCAGGCCGAGTGCGGCTCCGCTTCTGCGATGGCAGCGGCCGCACTTTGTGAACTTTGCGGGGGCACGCCCGCTATGATCGGCCACTCCGTCGCCATCGCTTTAAAAAATATTTTGGGGCTCGTGTGCGACCCGGTAGCCGGGCTGGTGGAAATCCCCTGCGAAAAGCGCAACGCATCCGGCGTGGCAAATGCATTTGTCGCGGCAGAGCTTGCCCTTGCCGGCATCGAAAGCGCCATCCCCGTTGATGAAGTCATTTTGGCGATGAAACGTGTCGGCGACGCTTTGCCCACCGCTTTGCGCGAAACCGCGGAGGGCGGTCTTGCCGCCACTCCTACGGCCCAGGCGCTCTACGAAAAAGTGTTCGGCACTGCACAAACCGGCTGCGGCGGCTGCCGTGCGTGCCGTTCCTAATCGAAAGCATCCCAAATATCTGATCCATCAGCGTGCCGCGCCATTCCCCTTTTGGAAAGGAAGAAACCTTTTGTACGGTCTTTATCTGCATATCCCATATTGCTCGTCGAAATGCCGCTATTGCGATTTTTACTCCATCGGCAAAAGCTCCGGCGTGCCCGACGCTTATATCGAAGCCTTGCTGCGGGAAATCAAACACTTTGCCGATGTCCTCAGCGTCGATATCCTGCGCCCTTCAACCGTTTATTTCGGCGGCGGAACGCCGAGCCTTCTCTCACCGGCACAGACAGAGCGTCTGCTTTCGGCGGTTGAGGTTTTGCCCGAAGCCGAAATCACATTAGAGTGCAACCCCGAGCACGCCGAACTTTCCCATTTGCAAGGCTTTCGCGCCGCCGGGGTTAACCGCATTTCGTTCGGCGTTCAAACCGCTTTTGATGAAAGCCTTGCCCGGCTTGGCCGTCACCACACGGCCGAGCAGGCACGCCGCGCACTGGCCACAGCGCGCAAGGCCGGTTTTTGCAATATCAGCGGCGATGTGATGCTGGCACTTCCGGATTACTCAAGCGAAGAGCTGGACGCAACGCTTTCGCTTTTAGCAGAGGGAGGCTGTACCCATATCAGCAGCTATCTTTTGAAAATCGAGCCCAATACCGTGTTCGGCAAGCGGCCGCCGGAAAATCTTCCCGATGAGGATGCCTCCGCCGATTTTTACCTTTCCTGCGTGGAGCGTCTTGCCGCTTTGGGCTATCGTCAATATGAAATTTCCAATTTTGCAAAGCCGGGGTATGAAGGGCGGCACAATCTGCTTTATTGGAATTGCCGCGATTATATCGGCGTTGGAGTCAGCGCCGCCGGCTGTCTTTCCGGCAAGCGGTTTTCGACGCCGCCGGGCTTGCAATCTTTTTTAAACGAAAAAGCCGAGTATGTCGAAGAAGGCGCATGCACCGCAGAAGACTTCATTATGCTTCAGCTGCGCCTTGTGAGCGGCCTTTCTCTGTCCGCTCTTCAGCGCGACTGGGGCGTTACTTGGGACGCGCGCCGATTGGCATTTTGCAAAAAGCTGGCACAGCAAGGGCTCGCCGTTTTTGACGGCGAAGTGCTTCGTTTAACACCACAGGGATTTTTGGTTCAGAACAGCATTTTGTGCGAATTGCTTTAAGGCTCGGCGCAAAAATGCGAGCGGTCATTCCCACCGTTTTGAATTTTCTTACAGTGGAAAAAAGGAAAAAATAAGCCCGGCCAGTCCCACCAAGAAAAATACCGCACCGCCGATTTTTGTGTTCAGCCGATAAAAATCCGACGGTTCATCCGCGCGGTATGACTTCCATTGCTCCGTATATTTCCAAACCAAATCGGGCCTCAGAAAATACAGCGCGCCAAGCCCCATCAGCAAAAGGCCCGCAAATATCATCCAGATCATATTGACTCCTTCTTTCTTGACTCTTGAAACACAACTTTTTCGTGATACTATAAACCCGCAAAGCACCTTGAATGAAAACGTGCTCGCCGCGTTTTTGCATGGATGCGTTAGCTCCGTTCCGTGTGCTTTTGCACACGTTTGCCGCACAAGCGGCTGCCTATGGGCATTATAACATAAAAACAGCAAAAGCGGATGCCGGTTTCCGGCATCCGCTTTTCTTATTTTGATCCATGCACGAAGCATCTGCTTTACGCCACAGGCAAAACGCTTCCCTGATACTTGTCCGTGATCCACTGCTTCATCTCATCGCTTTTCAGCACTTCTACCAGTGCCTTCACACCGGCGTTGTTCTCCTCGCCATTGCACACGGCAATAATGTTTGCAAATACCTGTGCCGCTTCACCGGAAGCGTCTTCCGTCACGAGAAGCTTGTCTGCAATTCCGGCAGGAATGGCGTAGTTGCCGTTAATCACTGCAAAATCCAAGTCGGGCAGGCTGGCCGGCAGGTTCGCCGCCTCCATTGCAACAATCTCGACGTTGTGCGGGTTTTCGGCGATGCCATCATACTCTGAGAACGTAATGTCCTCTGCATTGCGGAAGTAGTCCAAATTGATGTTATCCTTCAAAGTCAGCACACCCTGATCCTGCAAAAGCAGCAGTGCACGTCCGCCGTTCGTTGCGTCGGCAGGAATGCCGATTTTCGCGCCGTCCGGCACATTTGCCAAGTCGGTGGATTTTCCGGCATATACGCCCAGCGGCTCGTAGTGAATCGCGCCCGCGCTCACCAAGTCGGTTCCCTGCTCCGCATTAAAATTTGTCAAATACGGCTGATGCTGGAAATAGTTTGCCTCCAAGCTTCCCTCTGCTAAGGCAGTGTTCGGCATGACATAGTCGTCAAATTCGACAATTTCAAGCTGATAGCCTTTTTCTGCTAACAAGTCGGCGGCCTGCTCTAAAATTTCCGCATGCGGAGCCGGAGAAGCACCCACGCGAATTACCTGCGCGCCGCTTGCTGCCGAAGCCGTTTCCTGTGCGCTCTGCGCAGTGTTCGAACTATTCTGCGCCGCCGTGCATCCCGCCAAGCCAAATGCCAGCACTGCCGCTAAAATGAATCCCAAATTCTTTTTCATAAAAAACCTCTCCTTTGTCTTGTTTTTTCTATCATTATCGGTTTCGTTTGTCCGCTTTTTTTGCAGTAATATCAAAGAAAATTTGCACCACACACACCAAGATCAGCAAGATCAGCACGGTGGCATACATCACGTCGGTTTGATAGCGCTGAAAGCCGAATCGATACGCCAGATTTCCTAACCCTCCGGCACCCACGCTTCCCGTAATGGCGGTATAACCTAAAATTGTGATAATGCTGATAGAAAGGCCGCGCAGCAGGCTCGGTACGCTTTCCACAAGCAGCACGCGCAGAATAATCTGCATTCGTGTCGCCCCCATGCATTTCGCCGCCTCAATCACACCGCCGTCCACTTCAGAAAGGCTTTGCTCCACCATGCGCGCTACAAAGGGGGCCGCGCTCAGCGTCAAAGGAACCAGCGCCGCGGTGGCGCCAATGCTTGTCCCGGCAATCAGCCGCGTCAGCGGAATGATAAAAAACATTAAAATGATAAACGGCAGGCTCCTCAGTAGGTTCACAATCCAGCCGAAAGCGGCGTGAAACCGGGGTGCCGCGGCAATCGACCCCTCTTTTGTCACAGTCAGCAAAACACCCATCGGCAAGCCCAGCACATACGCAAATAATGTTGCAAACCCTGTCATATAAAGTGTTTCCAGCGTCCCTTGTACAAGAAGCGCGCCGTATTGATTCAAAAACTCTGTCATCGTTTTTCCTCCCTCGTGTCACATTCGTTCGCGCCATTCGCGCAAAAGCATTCGCGCCGTTTCGCTCTGCGGGTTGTGCAGTACCTGCTCTACTTCTCCCTGCTCGGCAACACGTCCCTCGCCAATCACCGCAACATGCTTGCAAATGGCGGAAACCACCGCGATTTCATGCGTAATGATTAAAATCGTCACGCCCATTTTTCGGTTGATTTCCTCCAGCAGAGCGAGCATGGCTTTTGTCGTCATCGGGTCAAGCGCACTGGTCGGCTCATCGCACAGCAGAATTTCAGGGTCGGTCGCCAATGCGCGGGCAATTGCAACGCGCTGTTTTTGTCCGCCGGAAAGCTGCGCCGGGTATGCCTTTGCTTTGTCCGCCAAGCCTACCAGTTCCAAAAGCTGAGCCGCACGTTCGCGCGCTTTTCGCTTGTCAGCGCCTTTTTCCAGCAAGAGCGGAAAGGCCACGTTCTCTAAAACGGTTTTTTGCATCAGCAAATGATAGCCCTGAAACACAACGCCCATTTTTCTCCGTGCTTTTCGCAGCTCGCTGCCGGACATCGCGGCTAAATCCGCTCCACCGAGCAAAATCTCGCCGCTGCTAGGCTGTTCCAGCAAGGATAAACAGCGCAAAAGTGTCGATTTTCCCGCGCCGGACATGCCGATGATGCCAAACACATCGCCCGCTTCAATCGAGAGCGAAACATCCTGCAAAGCCGTTACCGTTTGTGTTTTATCCTGAAAAATTTTTGTCAGATTTTTAATTTCAATCACAATGACATTCTCCTTATTCTCTTCGCTTTTCAAAAGGATTGTGAAAAACAAAACAAAAAATCCCCGTCCGTGCCCAAAAAGGGACAAGGACGGGGAACGTATTTCACCGTGGTACCACCTTGATTCACTCTTTAGAAAAGAGCCTCAGCCGCTGCGGCCGCAGATGATACGGATTACAGCGCGGCGCGATAACGGGCGCACCCGTTGCAAGCTAACAACCCGCCATAAATGTTCCGGCGGTTTTCCTGCGCATCCTTGCGTCAGTGTTGCTTCACCTGCACAACTCAAAGGCCATGTTCGGTCTGCGTCCCTTTGCTTTGTTTCACCAACCCAAAGCTCTCTGTGAAAGTTCGTGCAAACTTACTCTCCTCATCAATGTTTTTAAAAACAAGATTCAAATGTAAAAAAGATAAAAAAATGGAGCGGATTACGAGGCTCGAACTCGCTACCTCCACCTTGGCAAGGTGGCGCTCTACCAGATGAGCTAAATCCGCATCTCAGATTGCTTAGTTATTATATCGCGCTTTTTTTGCTTTGTCAAGCGCCGTACCGCTCTTTTTTCATCTTGCTTAAAAAAATACAAAAAGCTTTCTTTTTTTATAGCTTTTTGCACATTTTTTATTCCTTTTCGTTTGAAAAAGGCTTGACACAATCCCGCGATTTGATATCATAAAATCAGGAACATAAGAGCCTCACTTTTTAGTAAAGGAGTTTATGCCCATGATTCGTATTCTTACTGATTCCACCGTTGATTTGCTGCCTGAAGATGTCAGTGCTCTCGGTGTTCGGGTGGTACCGCTTGCCGTTCATTTCGGCGATGAGCATTACGAAGACGGCGTCGACCTCGGTCATGAACAGTTTTATGAAATGCTGGAGCAGTCTCATAAACTGCCCACCACCAGCCAGCCCAGCCCGGAGCGTTTTATCACAGAGTTTGAACGCGCCCGCGACGATGGCGACGACCTCATCTGTATTTTGCTTTCCTCTACGCTTTCCGGCACATTCCAAAGCGCGCAAATTGCCGCCGAGGAAGTGGGCTATGACCGTATTTTTCTTGTCGACAGTCGCACGGTAAGCCTTGCCGCACAGCTTTTGGTGCGCCGCGCCGCCGCGCGCGTTGCCGAAGGCTGGTCTGCCGAGGATATTGTCGACGATCTTGTCAGCGCGCGCGAGCATCTTCATATTTTCGCGATTGTCGACACCTTGAAATATCTGCACAAGGGCGGCCGCCTGCCGACAGCCGCCGCAATTGCAGGCGGGCTTCTCGGCATTAAGCCTGTCATCGGTGTGCAAAACGGCAAGGTCGGCCTTGCAGATAAAGCACGCGGTCTTCCCGGCGCCTATGTCGCTATTTTTAAGCAAATTCAAAAGGCCGGCGGTGTGGATGAAACTTGGCCTGTCATGGTCGGCTACACCGGAAAGCGCCACGGTGTAGAACCTTTCATGCGTTATGCAACCCAGAACCTCGGCTTGAACGAGCCGCTGGTTCGGCCCATCGGCGCGGTTGTAGGAACGCACGCAGGCCCCGGCGCGGCAGGCATTGCCTTTTTCTCTTGCCCGCAAGATGTGTAAAACAGTTTTCCGCCCTGCGGCAAAGCAGTTCTTTCGCCTTAGACATTAAGTTTCACTCTGCGCAGCATTTTGGGAAATTGCTTTTCCTTCTTTCTCCGCGGTAGAGTTTTCAACACATCCCGGCATATTTGTTGAAAGATATCCGCCTTTTCTCTCATTGAAATATTTGAGCACATTGCTGTTTCATACGAAAAAAATCCCTGCACAGCCCAAAAGCCGTGCAGGGATTTTTTATTTATTTTTCATTTTGAATCATACTGTTTCCAAACGAAACACGCTCCGCTTTTCCGGCAGGAAGCGCTTATCTTTTTTTGCTTTTCAAAACGCACCTGCTTACAGGCACGGAAAGCGGCTCATTTATCCTTTTTCTGCCGGACAGCGCTCATAACGAATGGGTTCATCATAACCGAAGGTTCGTTTTCCGTTCACTTCCATGTGCTCTGTCACTTCCAAGCAGGCTTCGCTGAAGCGTTCATACAGCGTGAATTTCAATACCGGTGTGAACATGCTCACACTGCCGCCTTCCCAAACATCGCCTTTTTTTTCGTAAACAGCAGGGGTGAACTTCGCCGACTCATGCAGCGCGTCATAGGGCGCCCCGGTAAACGTTTCGGCACTGAACGTATTTTTATCAAACCCTTCCGGTACATCGTACGAGTGCAGAACAATTTTCTCGCCCTCCTCTTTCAGCAAGAACAGGTGCGGAGAAGCGTGCTCTGAGCCTTTCGTGGTGTAGTAGCTTTCTTCCAGCAGAAACACACCGTTAAAATCTTCGGGCAAACCTGAAATGCGGTCGTTGCACACCGTATTTTTATGTCGGGCAAATGGGAAATCATCCCGCCCGTTTTTCTTCATCTCCTCGTATTGCGTGCGGTTATCAAAATCGCCTGCTAGCAGCGCAGCAAATTCTTTGAGCATATCTGATCAAATCCTTTTCTTTTTTCGGACAGTATACGCCTCTTTTTCGTGTTTGTCACGCAGTTTCACATTGTTTTTGCAGCTTATTTTCGAAAAGTTCAAAAATGAACCTTGTTCAAAGGCTAATTTTTCCGCTGGCACTCACAATCGTAATTGGTCGGAAAGCTGTGCATATTGCTCTAAAGTGAGCTGTTCCGGGCGCGCTGTTGGCACAATACCGCTTTGCTCCATCGCGTGCAATACCTTCGCTTTTTCCATCGCCAAACCGGCGCTAATCGCGTTGGCGGCAGTTTTTCTTCGCTGACTGAAGGCGGCGCGTATCACTCGAAACATGGCTTTTTCATCTGCGGGCTGTACGCACGGCGTCTGATGCAAACGCAGCTGAATCACTGCACTTGTCACCTTGGGCGGCGGATAAAAGCTGCCCGGCTGAACCGTAAACAAAATTTCCGGCTCGGCATAGTAATGAACTGCATACGTTACCGCGCCGGCGGCACGTGTGCCCGGCTTTGCGCACAAGCGTTCCGCGGCCTCTTTTTGTACCATTACCGTGAGATGCTCCAGCGGCAATCGCTCTTCCAAAAGCTTCATGACAATCGGGCTCGTGATATAATACGGCAGATTCGCGCATACAGCCACTTTCAACCCTTGGAATTCCCTGTGAATCAAATCGGCGAGGTCAATTTTCAACACATCCCCCATTACCAGCTGAAAATTGTCGTATTCCTGCATGGTTTCGGCCAGCAGGGGCGGCAACCGTTCATCCACTTCAACAGAAATCACTTTTGCCGCACGCTTGCAAAGCTCTTTTGTTAAAACGCCGATACCCGGCCCAACTTCCAACACGCCGTAGGTTTCGTCAATACCGGCCGTCTCTGCCATCTTCGGGCAAATTCCGGGGTTTACAATAAAATTTTGGCCGAACCCTTTCGATAGGGCAAAACCGTGCCGGGCACATAAGTCTTTTATTGTGGAAATATTGGTCAGCTCCACAGCCATCTTCCTTTCTTGATACCAACATCAGCCGCGCACACTCGTGCGCGGCTGATCGCAATGTCTCTCTTTTACTATTTGTCTTTTTGTTTTCTTAAACAGCAAAATACCGCATCTTCTTCGAAGCCGACAGAAAGCCGCTAAACTGAAAATACCGAAATTCTCTTTTTTAAATGATACTCCGAACAGCTCTCAGGCAGATATCAAAAGCTCGATTTCAAGCATTTGAAAAGCCGATTAGGCTGCACTTTCGGAAGCCGCGGTGCTTTCGGAAGAAGCAGTGCTCTCACTCGTGGGCTCAGAAACCAGCGTCTGTGTTGTTTCAGAGGTGGGCTGTGATGCGCTTTGTGCACCTTCCTGTCCCTGCGTGTTGGTTGTCGTTTGCTGATTGGTCAAAGCCTCCACCGCTTTTACAATCTGCGGATCGTTTTCCAGCGTCAAATCGTAAAACGCGCCTTCTTGGTCGGGAGTGAGCAGTGACTCAACATCGGGCTTTACACCCGTTCCATCAAAGCTCGATCCGTTTTTCGTCACCAAAACACCGATGGTGAACGACACGGCAGAGCCGTCCGAAAGCGCAATCGGGTCGCATTGCACTGCGCCCTTTCCGGCAGTGGTAACACCTACAATCTTCGCTTTGCCAAAGTCGCGCAAGGTGGCAGCAAATAACTCTGCGCCGCCCTCTGTACCTGCATTGACAACAACTGTCATCGGCAAAGCAATCTCGTTGTTATCTGATGTGTCGAGCAGCTGAGTGGAGCCGTCCTTATTCTTTTGGCTTGCAATGGGTCCAACCGGGCACACTGCATCAATCACATCGAGCGTATCCGCCAGCGCACCGCCTTTGTTGTTTCGCACGTCAATCACTAAGCGTTCCACCGGAACTTCTTGACTGGTCAGCTTTTCTACTTTTTCCACCAATTCCTGTGCGGTTTTCTGGTTGAAAGAAGTAATCTGAACATAACCGACATTCGGCTGCTGCGGCATCACCGAGGTAAACACCGTCGGAACGTCATATTGACGGCGCTGCAAGTTGAGGGTCTGCTCCTCTGCGCTTGAGCGGCTTCGCACGGTCAGCGATACCGTTGTACCCGTGTCACCGCGAAGCAGCGCATCAATTTGGGCTGCGGACAGCGATTTCACATCGACGTCGCCCACTTTCAGCAAATAGTAATCCGTTGTAATGGAAACATCCGCAGCAGGGCTCGCCGGGTAAACACGAATTACGCGCGCATATCCGCTTGCATCTTTTGCCACGTCAATTCCCACACCGGCAACATTGCCGCTTTGCACCTGCTTCCACTCACTGTATTGTTTTACAGTATAGTAGTTGGCATATTTGTCGCCCGTGCCGGTCAAATAGCCTGCGGCTAAATAGTCCATCAGCGTATCTTCATTGATTTCTCCGTAATAGCCCGTTCGGACAGCCTTATCAATCTCCGATATTTTATTGTACATCGTTTCCTTTTCACGCACACTGGAAACCGTATTGTCGAACATGCGCATGGAAAGAAGCATCGTAACACTGAATGTTACGGTCATTGCAATAATCGCAATGGCAACTGCAAGGTTGACGGTGATTTTTTTATTCATCCGAGCGCTCCTTTTTGCAAAAATCGCATCCGCACATCAGCGTGCAAGCCTGTGCGGATGCTGCGTTTTACCAGTACAACTGGCTTTCAATATTCGGGTCCAAGTAAGGCCGCACACTCGTCGGCGATCCGTTCACATCAAGCTCAAAATGCAGATGGTTGCCCGTCGAGTTTCCGGTGCTTCCGACATAACCAATCAGCTGGCCTTTCTGCACCACAACGCCGTCGGTAATGCCGGCCGCACGGCTGCTCATGTGGCCGTACACCGTAACATGGGAAGAAGAGTGGCTGATTTTCACACAAGTGCCGTAGCTCCAGTGCGCCGTCGTGGAAACCACACCGGCCGCCGTTGCATAAATCGGTGTTCCGGCAGGGGCGGGAATGTCGAGGCCGCGGTGTACGTCTTTTACACCGTAAATGATGCGGGTTACGCCGTAGTCGGAAGAAATGCGGTAATATCCGGGAATGGGCCAGTAAAATTCGCCGTTGTCAGCAATGTAGTTCTGGTCGGCGCTGCTCGCCGCCACCCACTGTGCCCATTTTGCCGCTTCCGCTTTATATTGCTCCTGCGTTTCGGCAAGCGTAACATTCAGCGCCTCTTCCTGTGCTTTTGCTTCATCCACCATTTTGTTTGCGGCAACAATCGCGCTCGCCAGCTCCTGCTGGCTTGCTTCCAGCTGCTGCTCTTGGGCGTTCAAGCCGTCCAAATCCGTTTGAATGACTGCCGCTTGCTGTTCCATGGCGGCGCGCTCATTTTTCAAATTGGTAATCACTTCATCGTTGCTCAAAGTAATGGTGCGCAGATTTTCCGAAAAACGCAGAACATCCGATACATCCTCTAAGCCGAGCAAAACGCTCAAAGGGTTGGAACGCTGCATTTCGTACATAGCGCGCAAACGTTCACTCAAAAGCTCCTGCGCCTGTTCCACTTTCTGCACCTGCAAGGCAAGTTCTTGCTGTTTTTGCTCCAAATCAGCGCGGCGCTGCGCAATATCCTGCTTTAAAGCGTCAATCTGCGCGCGCACAGCCGCCTCTTTTTTCTGGTAAAACTCGCTCATTTGCTCTGCCTTGGCGGCATCGTTCTGATTGGCCTGAATCTGACTGTTCAAATCGTCAATCAGGGTTTCCAAACGATCGAGCTCGGCTTTAATATCATCGCCCGTATCGGCATACACCATATTCATCATGGGAACCAGCAGTGTTCCGAGCATGAGAACCACCAAAATGGCGCTGACAATGCGGACGATCCACTTTTGTTTTTCCATAATTACACCTTCAAATGTTTGCGAATACTGGTGGCGCAGCCCGTGCTGCCGATCAGCATTCCGAAAGCCACGAATCCAATCAAAAGAGGTAATATCACTTCACTGAGCGGGTAGAGATAACTGATCAACTCGCTTGCAATGCCTTCCATTTCACTTTGCAGGCCGTTGATGAGCGCATAATAACAGCCCGACACGATGCCGGTTGCCACAAGGCCGGACAGCGCGCCGACGGTCATTCCCTCCACAAAAAAGGGCAAACGAATAAACGCATTCGTCGCACCTACGAATTTCATAATATTGATTTCTTTTCGGCGTGCAAACACCGTGAGCTTAATCGTATTGCTGATCACCACAACACTCACCGTTCCGAGCACAGCCACAAGACCCCAGCCAACGATGGTTACCACTTGTTTGAGGCCAATGAACATATCGGAAAATTCGCTCGGCGATTCCACACGATAGAAAGCACCGCCCGCCACAGACTGAATCTGCTGAACTGTCTGATCCAGCAAGCTGACATCTTCAATCGAAATACGGAAGGAAGCAGGGAGCGGATTTTCCAAGTTTCCTTCTCCAGCATAAGCATCGAGCAAGCCTGCATCTGTGCCCATTTGGGCTTTCATTTCCTCAATGGCCTGCGCCTTTGATACAAAGTCACACGTTGCCACATTTTCTAACGCGGCCAGCTGTTCGCCGAGAGCAGTCAGCTGTTCTTCGGGATATTCGTCAGCCACAAAACACTCAATTTCGTTTTTGGTTCCAAGATAATTCACAAAATTGTTGACGTTAATGCTCAACAAAACAGCCACGCCGGTGATAAACAAACAGGCGGTCAGAACACCCATTGAGGCAAGCGTCATCAAACGGTTCGTAATCATGCTGTGCCAGCCCTGTTTGACTAAATACCGAAAACCGGAAAAATTCATCCTTGCCTTCCCTCCCTTCCAGCTGCTGTAACTGTATGGGGACGGTGCTGCGCCGGCTGTCTGCGCAGCGATTCCTGCGCACGGCGGTTTGATGCAGCCGCGGCCGTCTGCTGAACCTGCCCGGCCGGGCGGCGCGGCTTCGGCGGCGTATCTTTTACTACTTCGCCGTGGTCAATCGTAATAATGCGCTTATTAAAGCGCATCGCCAAATCACGCTCATGCGTTACCACCACCACGGTCGTTCCAACCGTGTTGATCGCTTGCAGCAGTTCCATAATCTCAATGGAAAGCTCCGGGTCAATATTTCCCGTCGGCTCGTCCGCGATGATGATGGGCGGCGAGTGCACCAGCGCACGCGCCAAGGCAATGCGCTGCTGCTCACCGCCGGAAAGTTCCTGCGGCAAGCTGTATGCCTTGCTTCCAAGGCCTACGAGGTTCAGCACATAGGGAACGCGTCGTTTAATCTGACGCTCGGGAATGTTGGTCACGCGCATGGCAAACGCAACGTTTTCATAAGCTGTCATCGTCGGAATCAAGCGGAAATCCTGAAACACGACGCCCAGCTGTCTGCGAAAATAAGGAATCTGCCTTTGGCGCATTTTGTTCAGGTTTAATCCGTTGACAATCACCTGACCCTCCGTCGCCACTTCCTCGCGCAAGATGAGCTTCAAAAAGGTGGACTTACCCGCGCCGGAATGGCCCAGCACAAAGGCAAACTCGCCCTTTTTAATATGAAGGTTCACGCCATTGAGCGCCAAGATGTCCGGGCTTTTCCCAATTCCCTCGTAAACCTTTTTTACACCTTCCAGTCGAATCATACTTTTTTTCTCCTTGGTTTGATGCCGAAGCATCCCACGTCCCCACGCTCGTTTTCAGCGCGGCCTTTTGTTTTTGCTTAGGCGGCTCTTGGCCCGCAAGCTTTCTGTGTCACATCAATACTTTGCAGGGTTTGCCGACAGATATTTTTTCACCATCAAAGCAACTTTAA
This sequence comes from Candidatus Ruthenibacterium merdavium, assembly GCA_019119935.1. Lineage (GTDB taxonomy): Bacteria > Bacillota > Clostridia > Oscillospirales > Ruminococcaceae > Ruthenibacterium > Ruthenibacterium merdavium. Next base: position 34,649 of record DWWA01000010.1, read on the forward strand.
AGACAATCGCATCATCGAATTCACGCAAATCAAGGCCCGTCAGCTTTTTAATTTTCTCTAAGCGATAGACAAGCGTGTTGCGATGCACAAACAGCCCGCGGCTTGTTTCGGACACATTCAGGTTATTTTCAAAGAAACGCTGAATGGTAAACAATGTTTCCGCATCCAAGCTCTCAATGCTGCCCTGCTTGAACACCTCGCGCAAAAACATTTCGCACAGAGTCGTGGGCAGCTGATAAATCAGGCGTGCAATGCCGAGGTTATCGTAGCTGATGATAGACTGCTCCGTATCAAACACCTTGCCCACTTCCATGGCAATCTGCGCTTCCTTAAAGCTGGTAGCCAAGTCCTTCACATTGCTGATGGGCGTACCAATGCCGACGACCGATTTAATATAGTGCTCGCCGTTGAGGGTATCCACAATGGAGGAAGCCAGTTTGTGCAGGTCTTTTCGGTCAATGCCGCGTTTAATTTCCTTAACGAGTACCGTATCGTTCTCGTTGATATTAAACACAAAGTCCTTCTGCTTATCGGGGAAAAGGCCCGATACGACGTCATAGGCGGAGATGTCCGTGCCGGAAGTCACGCGGATTAAAAATACCACGCGCGACATATCCGTGGCAAAATGAAGCTCCCGCGCCTTGGCATAAATGTCGCCGGGCAGGATGTTGTCAAGCACCACGTTCTTGATAAAATTCGCTTTGTCGAACTTTTCGTCGTAGTATTGTTTGATATTTTGCAGGCTGATGGCCAAAAGCGCGGCATAGCGCGCCGCTGCATCGTCGGTTCCCTCTACTAAAACAGCGTAGTCACTGCGTTTATTGGCGCCGAACAAATGGTAGGTAAAGCCGTCGCGTACAAACATTTCCCCTGCGGTCAGTCTGTCGGCAGCAATTCCCTCGCGCACTTCACCAATCCTGTTCAGGTCCGAACAAGAGATGATGGCGCCTGTTTCATCTACCACACCGATCATTCGGTCAATGGCGTCCTTCATCTGATAGACTACCCCTTGAAACACTCTGTTGGCCATAATTACCCTTTTCCCTTCTTTATTTGCTGTACCAGATGATACTGCGTCAGTCATGTTGATTGTGCATGGTTATTGTGAATTTTACCAATTCACTTCCAAGCTTACTCTCTATTTTACACAATAATTATGACTTTTGCAACATATTTCCTCAAACTGTTTCCCTCTTTATTGTGGAATATGAGAAAGGGCAATTCAATCTGTCAAACCCTTTTTTATCATACCGCGTAAATGTGTTAGTTTTTTTAAAATGAACGCTTCATCGAAATTTTTCCTTTTATTCTTTCGCACGATGTTATCTTTTTAAACTTGCCAGTTCTCTTTCCGTCAGCTCCCGGAATCCGCCGAGCCCCAGCGCATCGTCCAGCACCACCTCGCCGATTGCCACGCGGCGCAGTTCATTCACACCTGCACCATACACGCCGAACATGCGCTTAATTTGATGGTATACGCCCTGCGTAAGCACCACACGTGCAAAGCAGGGGCGCGTTTCGTCGCAAAGAAGCTTTGCCGGTTTCATTGTTTCACCGTCGGCCAGCGTAACACCCTGCTCAAACCCCTGCACCATCTCCCGCGTCACGGGTGTATCAAGCACAACCTCATACGTTTTTTCCACATGCTTTTTAGGAGAGAGCAGCTCGTGCGCCAATGCGCCGTCATCGGTCAAAAGAATAAAACCCGTGCTCTGCTTGTCTAAACGGCCTGCCGGAAAAAGCGCCCGGCCTGGGTAGTCCTTTGCCACCAAATCCACTACCGTTCGCTCACGCGCATCTCTTGCGGCGCTTAAAATACCGGCCGGCTTGTCCAGCATAATGTAAACAAATTCGCGCCACACCACCGGTTTTCCTTCATAGACCACCTCGTCCTGCGCCGAAAGAGCGGTATCTGCCGCTTTGCACACCGTGCCGTTTCTCTTCACTTTCCCTGCGCGCACTGCCGTGCGGGCAGCGCTTCGGCTCAAACCGCACGCTTTCGCCAAATACTGGTCTAACCGCATGCTCTCCCTCCCCTTTTCATATCAAAAAAGCCGCACAACCCTTTTTCATGAATTGTACGGCTTTTTTATTGTATCACAAACCCTTTGACAAAAAAAGGCTTTCGTCTTTTATTTTTTCAGCTTTTCATCACTCTGTGGGAACAGCACCGGCTTGCGCCGCTGTTTCCTGCGTCATTTCAACGGGGTTTTCGGCGTTCACAGGCTCACTCGTCACAGCCTGATCCAAAGCCGCGGTCTGCTGCGACTGGGCAGCGGGGTCAACCTGCTGCGCGGCAGTCTGCTGTGCCTGGTCTGCGGGCTGTGCGGCGGTTTCCTGCGTTTGTTCTGCCGCGGCGTTGGTCTGCGCGCTCGGCGGGGTCATCGGAAGCACCTCACCGGACGGCTTTTGCAAAAAGTATGCAGCTTTGGCCTCTTCTTTATAAACCAGAACAACTGCATATGTCTGCGTGGTTTCATTACTCTGCGCAGGAACTGCTGCTACCCATTTATCCACCGTTTTATTTTTGCATTTGGATAAATCCAGCCCGCTTTGTTTAATTACGTCATGGAATGCCTTAAAACTGTCATCCCACTTGCGCGGCACCTTCACCTGAGAAACCTCGGCTGTGGCCGGGTCTACCTCTACGCCGTATCCGGCTAAAAAGGTCTGCAAATCCTGTGCACCGGTAATTTTTTGGCTTAAACCGGGTACAGCCGCCGTTTCCACTGCTTCCCCGCTCATACTTTTGAGCCCCAGCACACCGGCGGCAAGCGCCGCCACACATACCGCAGCCGCACCCAAACGGCGCAGTGTCGTTTTGTTCATTGTCATTACAAACATTAGGACGATCCCTCCTTTTTTGTTATATGTGTATGTTGTCCCCTTCTCATTCATGCCTGTCTTTTTGCTTTGCTGTCCGTTTTTTATTTTGCTTTCCAATATTGCGCTTGAAAACGAAAGGTTTTATAATAATTTTATCTTGTTCAATTGAAAGCCGCAGGTTATTTTTCACGCTTACGGATTAAAAAGGAGCTGTTTGCATGATTTATTTTAATTCTGATTACACCGAAGGAGCACATGAAAGCATCTTAAATGCTTTGGTGCGCACCAATTTAGAACAAACACCCGGATACGGCACTGACGATTACTGCCGTGAAGCTGCAAGCCGTGTGCGCGCCCTTTGCGGAAACACCGCACCGGATGTACATTTTCTGGTTGGCGGCACACAGACAAACGCCACTGTCATCAGCGCAGCTCTGCGCGGCCACCAGGGTGTGATCAGTGCCGATACCGGACATATTCATGTGCACGAAACGGGCGCGGTGGAAGCAACCGGCCACAAGGTGCTGGCATTGCCGCATCAAAACGGCAAAATCACGGCAGAGCAAGTGAAACATGTTTGGCAGGTACACCATGAAGATGATTCCGCCGAGCACTGCGTGGAACCGAAAATGGTTTATATTTCACAGCCCACGGAATTCGGCACGCTTTACAGCAAAGAGGAACTGAAAGCCTTATACGAAGTGTGCCGCGCTTGCGGGATGTACCTGTTTATCGACGGTGCGCGTTTGGGCTATGGTCTTGCAGCGGCCGACAGTACTTTGGATTTTGCGTCCCTTGCCGGTTTGTGTGATGTTTTCTATATTGGCGGCACAAAGATGGGCGCATTGTTCGGCGAAGCTGTCGTCATTCAAAATGACGATTTAAAACCCGCCTTTCGCTATTATATTAAGCGCCACGGCGGCATGCTGGCAAAAGGAAGGCTGCTGGGGCTTCAATTTGCCGAATTGCTGAAAGATGACCTTTATCTCTCCCTGGGCCGTCATGCCGATGAGCTGGCTGACCTCATCCGTGACGCGCTTTTCCAAAACGAGATTCCGCTTGTGATGGAAAATCGCACCAATCAAATTTTTTGCCTGCTGACGGAAAAACAGCTGCAGCAGCTCTCAGAGCAATTTGTTCTTTCGGTGCAAGACAAAATGCCCGATGGCCGGCGGCTTGTCCGCATCTGCACTTCTTGGGCAACGAAAAAAGAACATGTTCAAATGCTGATTGAACACTTGAACACGCTCTCCGCTTGTGCCGGTTCAAACGTTTCAGAAAAACAATGATTTACTTTTTTGAAAAAGCAAAGAACTCGGAACCCTTTAGGGGTTCCGAGTTCTTTGCTTTGTACTAAAAATTGCTGATTAAAAAACTTAGTGTCCTCGGCCTGCACCGCCGCCGCGGGAAGCACCGCCACCGCCGGTAAAGCTTCCGCCGCTGTGTCCGCCGCCGTATCCGCCGCGGGGGCCGTCGTATCTATTCCGATAACGCGGGCGTCTTCTTCTGTAATTTCCCGTCGACGAAGAGCCCATCAGCATGCCCATTCCGAAATTGCCGCCCATGCCGCCTAAAGGGCCAAAGCCAATCCTTTTAATAATGGCCTTTACAGCCGCAATAATAATCAGTAAGATAACCAAACCATATATCAGAAAATTATTTTCTGATAAGCTGGAAGAATTGCCGCCTGCACCGTAAGCATTTTCCACCTTGGCCGCTAAACTGTCAAATGTTCTCCGTACACCTTCATCATAATTGGCCACAGCAAAGTCGGGTTCTAAATCTTCTTGCAAAATCCGGCTGATTGTAGATGTCGTCAACGTATTCTCCAAGCCGATTCCCTGCAAACAATGATAGTCCTGCCCTTGAATATCCAGCACCAGCAAAACTCCGTTGTCTTTTTGCTTCGAGCCGATGCCCCAGTCATTGAACAGGCGGTAGGTATACTCATCCAAGCTCAACCCTTCGGTATCGTTCACAGTTACCACAACCACCTGTGCCCCACTTGCTTCCTCCAAGCGGATGTTCTCTGTGATGATATAGTCTTTTGTCTGCTGGGACAATACACCAGCATAGTCGTTAACATAATAGTCTTTCGTAGCAGTCAAATTAACTGCCGAAGCCTGTACCACAAACAAACAGGCAAAAAGGCCGAGTGCCAACCATCGAACAACGCTTTTCATCACTTTCACCTCATCTCCTCCAAATGGGTGCGAAGTAACAGACTTCCCGGAAAGCCGTCCGCTGCACTTTGCACTTCTTGTACGAGCGCATTGTACTCAGGAATACTGTGCGACAAAATGGCCGTTCGGCTGGTGAACTCCGACCATGCCATCTGGGCGGCACTTCCTTTTGAATCGCGTTCATCTTCGGCAAGCGACTGATACAACAGCTCTACCGCAAGCTTCATTTCATTTCCCGCGCGGTATCTTTCCGCCGGAGATTGGGCAGCGCGGCTGTGCTCCAGTCCAGCCTGTGCATCGGCAATGAGCGCAGCGTCGCCCCCCGAACTTTTGGCCAAGGTTAGAATCGTATCCGCCGCCGCTTCGCGCGCGGTAAAATCCGCCGCCATCGACTGCTCATAATAGTTCAGCGGTTTTTCAGCGAAATCCGAGGCTTTTGAGCCTCCGATTCCAAACACCCCTGCACAAAGAGCGACAACCAATACGGCAATCCCCAGCACAAAATTTTCCGTCCAGCGCTTTTTTTCCGCTTTCATCGTGTAACCTCTAAGAGTTTTGCTTTCAATTCGCCTTCAATGCGGCCCAGCTCCGCCTCGGCTGCCGCACGCTTTGCGCGGCCATCCTTTTGAATCTGCACCACTTCGTCCAACGTTTCGATCAAATTGCGGTTTGTCTGCTGAAGCGTTTCAATGTCCACAATGCCGCGCTCCGACTCTTTCGCCGCTTCAATCGTACCCTGCTTAAGCATCGCAGCATTCTTTTTCAGCAAGTCATTTGTCATGTCGGTCACCGCACGCTGAGCTTCAATTGCCTGCTGCGAGTGTGCCAGTCCCAACGCCAAAACCATTTGGCTTTTCCAAAGCGGAATAGTGTTTACGATGGAAGTTTGAATTTTCTCCGCCATCATCGTGTTGTTCGACTGAATCAGGCGAATCTGCGGCGCCATCTGCACAGAGATATTGCGCGTAAGCTGCAAGTCATACAGTTTTTTCTCAAAACGCGTGCACATGTCGTCCAAGTCCTTTGCCGCCTGTGCATCTTCGGGCAGTCCGCTTTGCTGTGCTTTTGCCATCAAAGCAGGCAGCTCGGTAGAGCGAACCTCTTCAAGCTTTTTCTTGCCCGCAAGGATATACATCGACAGCTCTTTGAAGTACGCGAGATTCATTTCGTACATCTTGTCCAACATGGCAATATCCTTGAGCAGCTGAACCTGATGATCTTGCAGCATCCCTGTGATGCGCTCGACATTCGTTTCGGCTTTCGCATATTGCGTTTTCATTTCCTCAAGCTGGTTGGCCGCTTTCTTAAAGAGGCCGAAAATGCCTTTCGGCTCTTCCGCTGCGGCATCAAATCCTTTCAGCTCCGCAACAAGACCTGTCACCATATCGCCGATTTCGCCCAAATCCTTCGTGCGGATGTTCTCCAGCGTTGCGCCGGAAAAATCGGCTACTTTTTTCTGGCTGCCCGCGCCGTACTGCAAAATTTGAGTAGAGTTCGTCAAATCAATTTTTTGCGCAAAATCCTCCACCATTTTCAGTTCTTCCGGGCTGAGATCCTGCTCGGCTTCCGCCGGTTTCGGAACGGGAGCCATTTCTGTTTTTGTTTCTAATGTCAGTGTGGGAGCCGGTGCTGTTTCTAAGGTCAGTTCAGGCATGATATCGTTCATCTTCATTCCTTCCTTTCTGCGCGTGTTGCAAAAGTTTCTCTTTCCCTTTTGTCGCTTTTACAACATTTTTTCTATTCACAGCAAACAAATTTTTGCCGCAAAGGCCTTATGGGATCTGTGCTGTCATATCACAAGGTTAAACGTGGCCCTTCTGTCGGGGGCTGGTCGTCTGCGGAGTAATCTGTCACATGCAGTCCGTCACCTTTTGCGATTGCTTCAAGCACGTCTAAATCCGTTGAAACCTCCAGCGCGGTGCCTGCAAACAGTGCATCGAGCTGCGCTTCGAACGCCTGTGCAATCACCTTTGCGTTTTCCTTTACTTCGCGCTCCAAGCTTTTAGCATGTTCTCCGCTTGCCCCGGAGCCCATCATCTGAGAATACTGCGTCAGCACTTTCACGCTTGTGGGCAGATAATACGTTGCAAATTTGCGTACACTGTAACCCTTTTCGGGGGAATTGGATACTTGCTGCAAAATGGCATCCGCCGCAGTTTCCATACGCCAGATATCCTGTTTGAGCCCTGGGTCAGCAATTCTTTCCGACAGTTCTCGCAGTGCCTGCACATTTTCCTGCGCTTGTGCGAGCATCTCGTCCAGTTCTTTTTCTCCTGTTGTATAAACGATAGGCACCAAAACCACACGAGGCTTTACCAGCTTGCGGACAACCAAACCAACCACCGCCGCACCAATCAAAGCCACAATCAGCGCCCATAAGCGGTACACCGGCAAAAGTGCACACAAGCCCAAAAACGCAGCGGCTGCGGCGTAAAGCCACCAAGCGGAAGGAATCTTTTTTTCTGTCATCCCCTGCATCCGTCCATCCTCTCTTTCCCTTCTTTAAGCATAATGTTGTATTACGCTAAAAACCCTCTCCATTTCCGTCATCAAAAAAATCGTCCGGGTTTGAAAATGTCTTTGCAACAAATATGGCGCTGACCATTACCGAGGCGCCGACAAAAATCAGGCCGACCCCCAATAAAAACAATCCGGCCGAAATTCCCTTAGAAGGGTGCAAGGCCAAAATGAACCCGAACGCCAGCTTCACCACTCCGTCTGCCAATGTGGGCAGCCATCTCTCCTGTGCCTTCCAAAGACGAAAGGCGCGATAAAGGCGAAGCATTCCTGCGGCCGCCATCCATAGTGCCACCAGCATCACAGCAAACAGCAGCGAAACCTGTCTGTTGAGCAAAAACGCCGCTCCAACCACCATATTTAAAGCTCCCTGTAAAAGAAAATGCCCGGGATCGCGCGCGGAACGCTTGAGCGACCAAGCCATCAACAGCTCTCCCAAACCGAGCGCAGACAGGCAAATTCCCGCCGCCAGCGGAAACAGAACCGTCAGCGGATATGGGTTCAGTACACATATCAAACCAAACGCCGACATTCCAACTCCGGCCAGCAGCGTCAGGCCCTGTGTCCCCCGAAACAGCTTCATTGTTTTAAAATTCCTTTCCACCGCATCCCGCTTGTTTTCTCCGACTTCTGCGTAAGGCCGGATTTCCCGGTCATGGCCGCATCATTTCAGAGCGTTTCGCACAAGCGAAATTTTCGGCGTAATACGCCAAAACCGTGCTTTGTGAATTTGTCCAGTGCCGCCTTACGCTTCCTGGGTGGAATCAGATGCAGCCTCGTCGTCATTATTTTCTGCCGTAACGCCCGTAATCACAAAAGAACCTGTCATCTTATAGCGCGGAACATCATTGTAAGTGATTCCGATGCGGTACTCGGAAGCAGGGTCTAAATTTTCAAACGTGTAAGTGTACGGTGTTCCGTCCAGCGTAAAATGAATCGTTTCGATATAAGTGGTCGTCTTATCGCCCTTTTTCCAAAGGTTGATATAAGCGTCGGTATACTTTGTGCCCTCTTGGCTGCTTTCGCCGCTGATGGTAATTGTCACGGAGCCATTTTGTTTAAAATATTTGGTCTGCTGCGAGTTGATGGTTTTAAACACACCAGACAGCTGGCCTCCGGAAAAATCCGTTTGCATGGTGGCATCCGTTTCCGGCATTACAAGCGTTTCCGGAAGTGTGATTGTACCGCCCTGCTGCGCCATCTTCTTATCAATGACTTCCTCTTGTGCATCTGCTCTGGGCGTTCTTTTGTTTTATCCGGCGCTCCGCCGTCTTGCGGGAAGGCTTCCCGC
>DWWA01000011.1 GCA_019119935.1 Candidatus Ruthenibacterium merdavium
ACAAATTCAAGCTGCCCTCGATTTTCTGCATTCTTCACCAACATTTTTATCACCCCACACCATTATACCGCATTTTCATCCCCGATACGAGAAAAAGGCCACTTTTCGGTGACCTTTTTCGACAGGCTGAATCTCCGTGCATAAAAGCACGGAGATTTTTACCGGAATGGATATTCTCAACTCGATGAAAGCAAGCTCAAAATTTAAAACTCAACATCGTCGTCATCGTAGATTTCCACGTACTCCGGTGTAGTGGATTTGTCAAAATAAGCCAAAGCTGCAAGCACGGCAATCGCACCGGCACAGATGGCCGCTAACTTTACAAAGAATTTCAACATAAAAAAACCTCCCTCAAAATCATTCACCCGGAAAAAGTGCCGTTTTCATTGCGTATTAAAATATCTGAACTGCCTTTTCAGGTGCTTTTTAAAAAGAAAGAATAAAACGTAGGCTTTAGAAACGGTATCGGCACATCCGCAAAGTCCTCAGTAGGGTACAATCACCAAAGGCTGCATCCCCTCATTTGTAGGAACCGCAGTGTCGGCCGGAACAGAAAATGCGGCGCCAAAGGCACGTTCCCTCGTGTCGTACAAAAAGACATTGCCCATCAAAACGCTGCCCGCATGCAGCACATCGCCGAACACCTGCTGAAACACCGATGCAGGGATGATCCCTTGCGCGCCCCAGTAAAGCCCTTGTTCATCTCCGCCGGAAAAACGCGAGGCATCTTCGCAGGGAAGACTTTTTACAACCTCTGCCGAGCCGTCAGAGGCGGGCATGTGAATTTCAAGACAAGCGGGTGAATGAAACCCGACCCGAAGCGAAAGCCACGCTGACGCAGAAACATCACCCGAAAGGGCAACCGCTGCACATTGCGTGGACGGCGGTGTTTCGTCGAACACGGTGATATGATAGAAAAAATCGCCGTGATGCAGATAGCATTTTAAATAAGAATAAATGCAGCCGCGCGCCGGCCGGCCGCAAAACTCCGTCAGCTTCAAAGCCGGCAAAGCTTCAGGCGCAATGGGTGCGGCGCTGTCCGTAATTAAAAAAGGCATATCCAGCCCCCTTAATATGGCATTCTCGATATGGTATAGTATAGCACAGTTTATTCTTGCTGTATAGAGGAAAAAATGAATCTGTACGCGCACTTCCGGTTTGTGAAAGAAATATTTTTATTGCATGGATATTCATAAAATGTTAAAATAAGAAAGTATGGAATACGGCAATTTTTGACGTGTTCCAACGAACGCGTGATTAGGGCGTTTCTGAAAATTGGAAGGTTTGATTTTTTCTCGGAGATATGAAGGCTGCTGTGTAAAAAATCGTTAGAATCCACTCAGGATTTTGGTGTTTTTTACCTTGCAGCTTCTTGCGCTTCCGAGAAAAAATTGCCCATTTCTGTGTTTTGAGAAAATGCCCAAGGAAAAGAGAGGGATTTGTTATGTTTGCAAAGCTCAAACGCGCCGCCGAAGGCGCGCGGGTGCCGCATGCAAAACGCACAGCGAATTCTCCGACAGAAAAAATGCCGTTGCCGTCCCGTATTGTGCTGCCCATGCAGCAGCATATCGGCGCACCCTGCACCCCGGCGGTGAAAAAAGGGGACACGGTGATGGTAGGCACTGTTGTAGGAAAAGCAGAAAGTTTTGTCAGTGCGGACATCCATTCGGGGGTGTCGGGTACTGTGGAGGCCATCGACACCGTTTTAATGTCCAATGGCGTGAAAGTACAGGCGGTTGTAATTATTCCGGACGGGCAGCAAACGCCTGACCCGGCTTGTGCTGCGCCCGAAGTGACAGACGCCAAAAGCTTGGCACAGGCGGCCCGTGACTGCGGCCTTGTCGGCCTTGGCGGCGCAGGCTTTCCGACATCCGTAAAGCTTTCCCCGAAAAATCTCGAGGAAATCGACACGCTTATCATCAACGGCGCGGAATGCGAGCCTTATATTACAGCGGACAACCGTGAATTTTTGGAATGCAGCGATACCATTATGCGCGGCGTAAAAGCTGTAAAAGAGCATCTCGGCATCAAAAAGGTGATTTTCGGCATCGAGCGGAATAAACCGGAAGCGATTGATTTGATGTTCAGCTTAACGCAGGGCGACAGCTCCTATCAAGTGAAGCCCTTGGAAAGCCGCTACCCGCAGGGCGCGGAAAAGGTGCTGATTGAAAAGACAACGGGACGTGAAGTGCCCCGCGGCGGTTTGCCCTCCGATGTCGGCGTGATTGTGATGAACGTCACCACCGTTTCGGCGCTGGGTAAATTTTTGGAAACGGGTATGCCCCTTACGACAAAGCGTCTTACCGTAGACGGCGACGCTGTCAATACCCCGAAAAACGTAGAAGTAATTATTGGAACGCCGATTCGAGAGGTGCTCGATTTTTGCGGCGGTTTGCGCGAAGACACCGCAAAAGTGCTGATGGGCGGCCCGATGATGGGCATTGCTGTGCCCAGTACCGATTTGCCGGTGCTCAAACAAAATAATGCTGTTTTGGCTTTTTCCGATAAAAAGGCGCATTTGCCGAAACCCTCGGCCTGTATTCGATGCGGCCGCTGTATCGACGCTTGCCCCATCGGCCTTTCTCCCGTGGAAATTGCGGGTGCTTATAACCGTGGGGATGTAGATGCGCTCAATGCCATGATGGTGGATCTCTGCATGAGCTGCGGGTGCTGCACCTTTGTGTGCCCGGCGAAGCGTCCGGTGGCGCAGACGATGAATCAGGCAAAGCTTATGCAGAAAAAGGGAGGCAAGTAATCTATGGAATCAAAAAAGTTACTCGTCACTGCTTCGCCGCATTTGACGGATGGATCCTCGAGCAAGGGGCTGATGATTCATGTGATTATCGCGCTGATTCCCGCGTGGATTGCCTCGGTGCTCATTTTTGGCCTGCGCGCCCTTGCGGTCAGCGCGGTTACGGTGATTGCTTGTGTCGTCTTTGAAGCGCTGTACAATATGCTCATGAAAAAGCCGCAGACAATCAGTGATTGCTCTGCCATTGTCACAGGCATTATTCTGGCGTTCAACCTGCCGGCCTCCATTCCCTTGTGGATTGCCGTTGTGGGTGCTTTTGCGGCCATTGTTGTCACAAAACAGCTCTTCGGCGGCTTGGGCATGAACTTTGCAAACCCCGCCCTGGTGGGCCGCATTGCGCTGTTTATCGGCTTTGCCGCACGCATGACAAACTACACGCCGCCCGAAGGTGCGCTGGACGGTTTGGCAAGTGCGACGCCCTTGGCTTTAGCGAAAACTCAAAGCGGCATTGCAATGCTGAAAGATCTTTTGCTGGGAACGCATCCGGGTATGCTGGGTGAAACGTGCGCCATTGCGCTGATTTTGGGCGGCATCTATCTGATTGCCACGAAAACCATCAGCCCTGCCATTCCGGTGACGTATCTTGCAACCGTTGCCGTGATGTGTTTGCTGCTGGGGCAGGACGTGGTGCTGCATCTGCTGTCGGGCGGCTTGCTGCTTGGCGCGTTCTTTATGGCGACCGATTATGTGACAAGTCCCTTTACGCTGAAAGGAAAGATTGTGTTCGGCATCGGCCTGGGTCTGATTACCTGCGCCATTCGCTTTTACGGCAATATGAATGAGGGCGTCAGCTTTGCCATTTTGCTGATGAACCTTGTGGTGCCCTATATCAACGACTTAACCCGTCAAAAACCGCTGGGAGGTGCAAAAGCAAAATGAACGTATGGAATGATTTTGCAAAACCCGTTGTGGTGCTTGGCGGCATCTGCGTTCTGACGGGCGCTTTGCTGGCGGCAACGCACGGTGTGACGCAGCCCATTATTGACGCAAACGCCATTGCAACGGCGAATGCGGCTCGCGCTGAGCTTTTGCCCGAAGCGGATACCTTTACAGAGAATACGTCTGTTGCCGTAGACGGCGTAACAGAAATTTATGTGGCGGACAACGGTTCCGGTGTGGTTATCACAGCAGAAGCGGGCGGTTACGGCGGCCCGGTTCCCGTCATGGTGGCCTTTAACGCCGAGGGCAATATTTCCGCAGTAAAGTTTTTAGACAACAGCGAAACGCCGGGCCTTGGACAAAAGGTGAAGGAAGAAGCGTTCTCTTCGCAATTTACAGGGAAACCGGCTTCGGAACTCACGCTCGGAACGGATATTACAGCCATCGCGGGCGTCACAATTTCGAGCCGTGCTGCGACAAATGCGGTGAACTATGCCATTGAGGCATACGGTATTTTAAACGGCGCAGAACAGTCTGTCGAGCTGACGGAAGAGGAAGTGCTGGCGGCTGTGCTGCCGGAGGGCGGTGCACTGACACCCGTAGAAACGGATGCTGCCGGCGTGAAAGCTGCTTATCAGGCGGAGAACGGCGGCACGGTGATTCATGTAGAAGGAAAAGGATACAGCGAAAAGCCTATGACTGCAATTGTTGGTTTTGATGCAGACGGTGTGATTACCGGCGTTTGGACCAACGGTATGAACGAGGGCGAACCTGTGCGCGAAGCGCTGACTGGTTTTGACTTTGGCGCAGGCGCTGTGGGCAGCACCGACTTGTCCGGGGTGGACGGTGTAGCCGGGGCGACGGTTTCTTCTGAATTGATGAAGCAAACCATTCAGATGGCACTCGATGCCTATCAGGCGGTTAAGGGGGCGTAATCATGAAAGAAAAATTGAAAATTTTAACCAACGGCCTGATTAAAGAAAATCCGTCTTTGCGCCTTGTGCTGGGCACTTGTCCCACGCTGGCAGTCACAACGCTGGCGGTAAACGGCTTAGGCATGGGCCTAGCGGCAACATTTGTTTTAATTTGCTCCAACGTTGTTATTTCGGCACTGCGCAAAGTGATTCCCGATAAAGTGCGCCTTCCGGCATACATCACGATTATTGCAACTTTTGTGACGGTGCTGCAAATGCTGGTAAAGGCTTACTTGCCGAGCCTCGACACGGCTTTGGGTATTTTCCTTCCGCTCATCGTCGTTAACTGCATCATTTTAGGACGTGCGGAAATGTTCGCGTCTAAAAACGGTGTTTTGGCCTCTGCGCTGGACGGCATCGGCATGGGCCTTGGCTTTACGCTGGCGCTTGTTTTAATGGGCACTGTGCGTGAGGTGCTTGGCGCCGGAACATTGTTCGGGGTTCAGGTAGTGCCTTCCTCCATTGACCCCATGACGGTATTTATCACCCCTCCGGGCGGCTTTTTCGTGTTCGGCTGTTTGATGGCGCTTGTCATCTGGGTGGAAACCAAAACCAATCAGCGCGTTAAGCGCAGTGTAGGCTGTGAGGGCTGCCCGGCGCATGGCGCGTGTGCGGGCGGCTGTGCGCCGCAGCAGGAAGGAGGCAAAGCAGAATGAAAGAGCTTGCCGTCATTTTCTTTAGCATGATTTTAGTGAACAACTATGTTTTGGTGCAGTTTTTGGGCATTTGCCCGTTTTTGGGCGTATCGAAAAAGCTGAACAGTGCATTTGGTATGTCCTGCGCCGTTATCTTCGTTATGGCGCTTGCTACGGCTGTAACTTGGCCGCTGTACACCTATTTGCTTTTGCCCAACGGCATGGAATATCTGCAAACGATTGCTTATATTTTGATTATTGCCGTGCTCGTGCAGCTGGTGGAAATTATTTTGAAACGCTTTGTTCCGCCTTTGCATCAGGCGCTTGGTGTGTATCTGCCTTTGATTACTACGAACTGCGCTGTTTTGGGCGTGACGATTTCCGTCATCGACAACGGTTACAACTTTGCACAGAGCATGGTGTGTGCGGTAGGTGCGGGCGCAGGCTTTATGCTGGCAATGGTGCTTTTTTCCGGCGTGCGCAAGCGCGTAGAGGACGCAAAACCGCCTAAGTGCTTTGAGGGCTTGCCGATTACTTTGGTGTCCGCGGCAATTGTGAGCCTGTCTTTCATGGGCTTCGGCGGCATCATTGAACACATTTTCGGTGTATAACCGCAACGCGAGAGGAGTCAGTTTATGAGTATTGGACTTGCAGCCGTCGCTTTGCTGGCGATTGGCGTTTTGGGTGCAGTCATTCTGGTACTGGCGGCGCATTTTCTTCATGTGCCTGAGGATGAGCGCGTCGGTTTGGTACAGGCTTGTTTGCCCGGTGCAAACTGCGGCGCATGCGGCTATGCGGGCTGCGCCGACTATGCAAAGGCGATTGTAGAGGGTGCGCCGGTGAACAAATGCGTGCCGGGCGGCGCTAAAACAGCACAGGAAGCTGCTCAGATTATGGGAGTAGAAGCAGGTACGGTGGTCACGCGAAAAGCGATTGTCGCATGCCAGGGCAACTACTCGAATACCCAGGATAAATACGACTATGAAGGCATTGAAAGTTGTTCAGCGAGTGCGGCTTTGTATGCGGGCCGTGCAGCGTGTGAGTACGGCTGTTTGGGATATGGCGATTGTGTGAAAGCGTGCGCTTTCGATGCCATTACCGTGGAAAACGGCTTGGCGCACGTCGACCAGACAAAATGTACAGGCTGCGGCGCATGCGAGCAGGCATGTCCCAAAAAGATTATTTGGATTCGTCCGGAAGGGGAAAAGCCCATTGTTATGTGCGCGAACCATGACCGCGGCGCTCTCACCCGAAAAGCATGCAGTGCGGGATGCATCGGCTGTATGAAGTGTGAGAAGAACTGCCCTGCGGACGCAATTCACGTCAGCAACAACGTGGCGCGTGTGGATTATGACAAGTGCACAGGCTGCGGCAAGTGCGAAGAGGTTTGCCCGGTGCATGCAATTGCCATTTTACGCGCGCAGGAAAAGGCTTCTTCATGAGCAAAGGGAAAATCACCTGCGAAGTGGAAATCGTTTCTAAGGAGCGCAGAGGTGCCTATACAGAGGTGCTTACGCGCCTTTGGGAGCGCTCTGTGAGAAAGACGCATGATTTTCTAAGGGATGACGAGGTGGCGCACATGTGCGCCACCTCGCCGTCTTTATTGGCGCGGGTTCCGGTGTTGGCCGTGTGCCGCTGCGGCGCAGTGTATGCCGGATTTGCTTGTCTGTGCGGGCGGGAGCTGGATATGCTCTTTGTTGACCCGGTTTGGATGGGCAGGGGGGTTGGCTGTGAGCTGATGCGCTGGGCGCTCTCGCAGGGGGCTGATACGCTCACTGTCAATGAGGAAAATGACGCTGCACGCCGCTTTTATGAAAAATTTGAGTTTTGTGTTGTAGGCCGAAGCGAATTTGATTCACTTGGCGGTCCGCACCCGGTTCTTTGGATGAAACGATAAAAGACAGCTGCCGAAAAGCTTTTGCTCTTCGGCAGCTGCCTTTTTGTGTTCCGAAAACCACTCGCTAGGCGAGTGGTTCGAAAAAAGACTAATGTCGATCATGATGGAATAAAAACTCCCTTTGCTGTAATAGGAGTGCGGTCTGCCAACTGCACAAACAAGCAAAGGGAGGTCATTCAAAAATGAACGACGTAAATAGTTTAACGCATACAAGCTGGAATTGCAAATACCACATAGTCTTTGCGCCGAAATATCGGCGCAAAGTGTTCTACGGACAGAAGCGTAGGGAAATCGGAGAGATTTTAAGAACGCTGTGCAACTGGAAAAAGGTGAAAATCGTAGAGGCAGAGGTCTGCCCCGATCATATCCACATGTTGGTAGAGATACCGCCGAAATATTCGGTCTCGAGTTTTATGGGGTATCTGAAGGGAAAAAGCAGCCTGATGCTGTACGAGAAATTCCCGGAGCTGAAATTCAAGTATCGCAATAGGGAGTTCTGGTGCAGAGGATACTATGTGGATACAGCAGGGAAAAATGAAAAAAA
This sequence comes from Candidatus Ruthenibacterium merdavium, assembly GCA_019119935.1. Classification (GTDB taxonomy): domain Bacteria; phylum Bacillota; class Clostridia; order Oscillospirales; family Ruminococcaceae; genus Ruthenibacterium; species Ruthenibacterium merdavium. The sequence continues at coordinate 7,742 of DWWA01000011.1, forward strand.
GATAGCAGAATACATCCGGCACCAGTTAGAAGAAGACCAGGCAGGCGAACAGCTAACAATGGGAAACTTCTAAACGGCCCGTTTACGGGCGGCAAGTAACAATCCTTCGCGGCTGGCAGACCGTACCAACGCGACGTGACGCGTGCGCTAGTAATCCAGGGTTTCACCCGTCTGTGCAAAACCCCCGGCTTCGCCGGGGGATATTTATT
>DWWA01000012.1 GCA_019119935.1 Candidatus Ruthenibacterium merdavium
AACATTTACAAAGAAATAAGGAGGGGCTTTCCGTGAAGATTTACAGGTATATGAAATCGCTTGATTTAAAGCGGGAATATTACATACAGCTTTCCTTGAGAATTGCTGCTGCGGCTTTGGGTGTCGCAGCATCTTTTTATTTTGCCTGTCCCCTTGCTTCGTTCGGCGCAATTAGCTTCTGTGTTTTTTGGTATTACTATCACAGGATACAGCAAAGCGGCTCTTGAGAAGATGTCACCCTGCATAAAGCACACCGGGCAGAATGTCCGAGTTGCTATTATATTCTTCTGTTTCCGGCACAAATGATACAAGTTCGATAGAGTCATTTGAAATTTCTGCGGTATCAATGATAATCCCGGTCGCCCCTTCCGTAATTGTTTCATACCCGGCCGGCTCGTTTTCGCCGGGGAATACATAAATTTTAGAAAAATAAATTCGGTAGCGTGTTGCGTCGTCCGTTGTAATTTTCTCAATGAGGTAATCTTTCGATGCATCGGTTTCATAGATGCCGATGCGCGCCGCGGGGCCGTCCTTTTCAAAGGTATCTTTTGCAAAGCTGATACCAACACGGTTATCCTCGGTTTTTGCCGCCCAAGTGGTTTGTTTTCCGTCCCCGTTGATCTCACTGGCACCAAGCTTATCCATCCATTCAAGGGTTTCTTTTTCATCCAGCGTGCGCCAGCCATCATCCGGTACAGATGTGCTGGAAGCTTCCAAAACAGCTTCGGACGAAGAGGATACCGCTGGTTTAGAAACAGATGATGTCTGGCCGGTAGACTGTGCGATGCCGGCTGCTGTGCAAGCGGCTAAGCTCCCCGCCAGAGCAAGAGCGGCAATGAAGGAAAGCAGCGGTTTCATAAAATATCCCCCTAATTGAAAAACGATAGAAATAAACTTGCCCTCATTATAAATGGTCCGACATGGCTCTGCAAGCTTTAATTTGCAGATAAACCGCAATCTCAAGGACCATCAGAAATCCTCTTGCGAGGCAAACAGAAAAGCGGTACAATAAACGTAAGTAGACGGCATCGTCAAAATGTTTGGGAAAGAAGGAATTTTGCATGCACAGTTTTGTTTATTACAGCCCTACGAGAGTCGTTTTCGGAAAAGACACACAAAAGCAGGCGGCGAAACTTGCCAAGGAGTTCGGAGCATCGCGTGTCATGATTGTTTACGGCTCCGGCAGTGTAGTGAGAAGCGGGCTTTTGGCGGAAATTGAAGCAATTATGGCGCAAGAGGAGATTCCCTGCTGCACATTGGGCGGCGTACAGCCGAACCCGCGCACAGCACTGGCGCGTGAAGGTGCAAAACAGGCTGTTGAGTTTGGCGCAGACTTTATTTTGGCCGTGGGCGGCGGCAGTGTCATCGACACGGCGAAAGCCATTGCGCACGGCGCGGCAACTCCTGACGTAGATTTGTGGGAGTACTGGAAAGGCACAAAAACCGTAGAGCGCAGCCTGCCGGTCGGTGTGGTGCTGACGATTTCTGCGGCGGGAAGCGAAACGAGCGATTCCGCTGTTTTGACCGATGAGGAAAGCGGAACGAAGCGCGGCATCAACACGCCGTTTAATCGTCCGCGTTTTGCCATTATGAACCCGGAACTGACCTACACGCTGCCGCGTTATCAGGTGGCGTGCGGCGTAGTCGACATTATGATGCACACGATGGACCGCTATTTCAACCCCGTGAAAGGCAACGATTTGACAGATGCATTCGCCGAAGCACTTTTGCGCACCGTAATGAAATATGGCGTAACCGCAGTGAACAATCCGCACGATGAGCAGGCGATGAGCGAATTGATGTGGTGCGGCAGTGTATCACACAACGGTTTGACCGGCCTTGGCGGTTTAATGGACTTCTGCCCGCACAAACTCGGCCATGAGCTGAGCGGCCGCTTCGATGTGGCACACGGCGCGAGCCTGTCTGTCATGTGGGGGGCATGGGCAAAATACAGCCGCTCTGAGCACCCGGAACGCTTTGCGCAGTTTGCGAAAGAAGTGCTTGGCATCAGTGAAACTGACATTGAACGCGCGGGCGAAATGGCAATTGAAGAAGTGGTGAATTATTTCCGCAAGCTGGAAATGCCGACGAGCTTCACGGAGCTTGGCATTGGCGTACAGCCGGAAGAAGTGCTGCAAGACATGGCAATGCGTGCCACACGCGGCGACACCATTCAGCTGGGCAGCTTCCGTCCGCTGAATGCGCAAAGAGCACTTGAGGTGTATCGATTGGCGAACCATTAAATAAAGGCGAACGGTACTGTCAAAGCTTTTCGTTTGTGAGAAAGCCGCTTTTCGGTATTCTTTCAATCAAACTGTGAATAGGATATCATGCCATTAAGCGAAAAAGACAAAAGTATCCAAATGACACGAAAAGCCCCCGGAGGTCGCATCTTCGGGGGTTTCAGCGTCTTTTCCTGTTGTTTTTGCAGGCAGAATACATATAGGTGTGCGGCCAGTACGCACAGCCTTTTTCTATGGAGAAATGATGTTAATGGATACCAAACAGATCGTTTAATAAGGGAATCACGTTTATCAGCGGTTCCTCATAGGGATGAATTTCTTTGATAACTTTTAAGGCTTCCTCTACGCAATTGAAAGGACAGCGCACCTCTAATCTATATTCCTGACCGCAGCATAGCTCGTCGATTTTTCCCTGGAAAGGGTGGCTGCCCACTTCGGGCTTCCATGTTCCCGACACCTCAGAATACGAAGAAACATGACTATAAGCGCCAACATTGCACGCGCCGATTTGCGACAATGCCGAAATGAGCGGCTGTATATAGTCTTTCGGCGTATAAATTTCTAATTTGACCTGTTTCACTTTAAGCTCCTTTCCTATCTGGTGTCTGTTCTTCAAAGAAGAAAAAGGCAAAGCAAGAATTTAAGTGATAACAAAAACGGCAAGCCCAATGGGCTTGCCGTTTGGAGCTGGTGGACGGATTCGAACCCCCGACCTGCTGATTACAAATGAGAAAAGGAACGTAAGCGCTAAGTATTGTACAACCGTTGTTTTGCGGGTATAATTTCAATATTAGATAAAAGATTCCGCCTTTTTATTCGATTAAAAGGAGATGATAAAAATGACCGTGCTTGATGACAAGGACTTTCGGGCGACACTGATGAGTAAGGATACACCGATTGCAAATATTCGCGGACGCAGAATTGAACCGATTGAGGAGCATTTGCTGCCGTTGCAGCTTCAGCGGATGGGTGATATGGAAACATGGCTCTCCATGCGTGCGATTGATGAACATCGAGTCAATTCCCGACTGCTGAAAAAAGTGCTGCGCTTAGAGGAGAAGGATGATATCAGCACTGCTTTAAAATTTAACGGTGCAACCATTACGGATACCTATTGGGTGCGTCCCTGGGACAGCAGTCTGTGCTGGGATCAAGTGCGATTTGCGGCAAACTACTTTGACACGTTGGCTCTGCGCGGTGATTTATCAGTATTCAGCCAACGCCCCAGCCGCACACCGGAGCTAACCAATATCGGAAGCTTTGAAAAGTGCTGGCGTCTTGAAAACGGCGAGTGGTGGATGTACAAAGCCGGCAATGAAAATGAGTATTTTTCAGAATTGTTCATTGAACAGCTGGGGCGTCAGCTGGGATTCCCAATGGCGCACTATGAATTCTCTGATGGCTACATTAAAACACGCGATTTCACGGATAACGCAACAGTGAACTTTGAACCGGCTTTTGGCTTAGTGGAGGACAATGAGGATTATGTGTATAATTATCGTGTCTTTCAAAACATTAGCCAAGATTTAGCTGACCAGTATTTTGAAATTATTTTGATGGATGCAATTTGCCTGAATGCAGACCGACATACCGGTAATTATGGCGTTCTGCGAAACCCGGACACCGGAGAAATCTTAGGGATGGCACCGAATTTTGATAACAATATTGCGTTGATTAGCCGGGGGTATTATTCTGCACCCAGAAAGCCGGATATCTTTGGCGATGACCTTTGTACATTACAAAAGGAAACAAATGCCGCAGGGCTTTATGCTGCCAGACATCCTTTGCCGGTAGTAACACCTGAAATGATTGACAGGGCTTATGAAGCTACCGGAATGCAGGCCGATTTAAATTATCTGCATCAATTTGTGATGACAGGTTATCAACAAACGCCGATTGCATCGATTGCAAGAGCTTTGGATCATCAGCCTTTTCTTGAGATGTAGCGGACAAAAGGGGGTACGACACAATGTCGTACCCCCTTTATCAATGTCTAAAACAACAGCTTGATATATCTGCAATATTGGTTGAAAAGTCCCTTGAGAGGTAGGCCGTTTTTATGTAATATAAGACGGCAAAAACCTGAAAAGGAAGTGTTGAAAATGAATTGCGAAAACTGCGCAAAGGAATTGAGTGAGAAAATAAACTATTGTCCTTATTGCGGATACGATTTACAAAAAGGTAATAACAAGAATTTTTGGACACTGGAACAAGTTTATCATCATTGGAAAAAGCGCCATTTTCGAACACTGAGTAATGCAAGCATCCGAAATATCCGATATGCTTGGTCGAAGCTTGAATCATTACACAAGAAAAGATTCAGCAGCATTGATGTTGACGAATATCAAGAAGTGATTGATAGGAACGCTACCTCATACAGCAGACAGCATCAGATTCGAAACGTTATTTCTTTGCTATGCAATTATGGGCTGCGTTATCAAATAATACCGTTTAATTTTGGTCATTACTTAATTGTGGATGCAGCAAAGGGGACGCCTAAGAATATTTTTTCGGACGAACAGATTTTAAAAATTGCTCATCATGCAAATGCGGAGGGCGCACCATATGCTTATGATGCGCAGATTGTTTTGTGCTTAATTTATACGGGATTGCGCCCAAATGAGTTGTTCAATTTGCGGAAAAAATCGGTGAATATTGTGCAGCAGTATATTGTGGGTGGAGGCAAAACTGCCGCTGGAACAAACAGGATGATTCCCATTCCCAGAGCGATTAGCTCATACATTAGCAAATGGTACGGAGTTTTATCCGACGAAAATGACTATTTGCTTCAAACGGAAAATGCCGCAAAAATTGATTTAGATAACTGGAGAAAAAGAAACTTTTATCCGCTACTGTCAAAACTTAAAATCAATCCGCCGTATCGGTATGGTGAATCACCATATAAGCCTATCTATGTTCCGTATTCGTGCCGGCATACGTTTGCTTCCCTATCCGCCAGGGCAAAAATGGATAAAGATGTTCTGTGTAAAATTATCGGCCATACTGACCCTGCATTTACGCAGCAGGTATATATTCACCAAAAAATAGGAGAATATCGGGAGGAAATGCTGAAGCTAGAAAATTTGATTGAATCTTTTTCTTTGTAATTGTAAAATGAAAGGAGCTGATTTCTATGGCAATGAAGTACAACGATGCTGTTAAGCTCTATCACAGCATACTTGACAGGCTTCAGGATGTACAAGAATGGCAGAAATTTTTAAGTGCTGCCGCAACACTGTATAAGTACCCATTCACAGATCAGGTGATGATATACGCACAGCGGCCCGATGCTGCGGCGGTGGCAAGTTTCGACCTTTGGACAAAAACAATGCACCGTTCCATTAAATCGGGAACGAGCGGTATTGCACTAATTGATCATCAGGGGCAGCAAAGAAGGCTGAAATATGTATTTGATATTTCAGATACATATCCTTCAAAAGCATCTTTGTTTCCCAACCCATGGAGATTAAAGCAGTCTGACACTGAACGGCTGGCAGCTGCAATAAGTGATACTTACCATATTCCGAAGCAGCCTTCAATAGAGCAGCAGGTTGCATTGGTTTGCAGAAAAATCTGCACTGAAAGCTTTCAAGAATTACTTTCGGAAGAATCGTTTGAAGATGCAGATTTGAAGCAGGCGGTATCCTCAGCTGTCCGCAGTGTGGTCTTGCAGAGGTGCTCACTGCCGTCGCAGCAAAGCGTATCCCTACCCACTGAGCTAGGGCGCAGGACGTTAATTGAAATCGGCACGGCAGCACAAATAATCAGCAGACAAATATTAACCGAAGTCGGTGATATTGTAAAAGAAAGGGGAAATCAACATGAATTTAGAGAAACCGAAATCACTCGCAGAGGAAATGGGCGTGAAATACATCAAGAAGGGGGATTACTACTACCCGGACTTAATCCCGGACGACTTGCCGCCGGAGCCGCCGCTGGGGAAATTCGGCAAGATGAAAGTGAGCTATCTGATGGAGTACAAACCCGTGCAGCACGCCTTGATGTTGTCGGACGGAACACTATACCAATATCTTTTGGAGGTGGACAAGGAAGCGGAGGAAATGCTGGAAAGGCTAATCAAGCAAATGGCGAAAGAAGAGGGCGTAACAGAAAGCATGAAGAGCACGGACATGCTTGGTTGGGTCGGCAAGATGAACAACATCAAGAGCCG
>DWWA01000013.1 GCA_019119935.1 Candidatus Ruthenibacterium merdavium
AAAGAATTTTGTCAAAAAAGTCTGTCCCATGTTGTGTTGACGGCATCACTTACATAATCGAGTTTTATTGGTAGCTGCGCATACGCGGAGTCTGGTGGATACATTATTTTCTGAGGAAAGGATTGACGAGCGCTAAATCAATCTTTGCATGCAGGATAAAAGTAGTGGTCAAGTTGATTCCGTCCGTTTTCTATTTATCAATGCTAAAAAGATGTGGGTTATACGCAGTATATTGGTCAAACTCACACTTTTAAACAATATAAGCTATCTCGAATGAAGATAAAACTGTATCATTAGTTTTGTGCCGCTCTATAGCGCGGCGCTTTTTGTATGACGAAAACCAATCGGTGGGTGAAGTTGTAAGATAAAGGTAGGCTGCATGGAAAAAATATCATGCAGCCTACCTTTATCTTTTATATTTTCAGTTTCGCTGGGGGGATTGGTATGAGTAAAGACGTTTTGCAGATACTTAAAAGTTCGGTAACTGCCCTGATAAAAATCTTTTTAAGCCTCAAAAAATTACACAAGGTTTTTGCACAAATCTGTGTATTGAATTGTGAGTTTTAGTTTGTCTTACTTAAAAGAAAAATTTGCACTATCGTAAATACTTGTTAAGTATCTCCGCTGTTTTCCCTTGCAAAGCTTTCAGATGTTTTTCAGCGTCGCCAATCTTGACTTCAATCTCTCTAACCTATGCTACTACTTTGTTTTGTTCAGTTATATCCGGAACAGAGAAAGTGATTCCCTTAACACGGTCAATAGAAGCTCTGTAATTTCTTGAAAACCCCATTTTCTTTCCTTCGCTTTCTAAAAGGTGAGCAAGATATCGAGGATTTACTTGATCCGTCTTACAACGAAGGACTCCACAATGGTCGGTCGGATAGAAGGGATTATCCTTGGGCATAAACTGACAAGCCAATCACCATCAATCCCCCAAAGAACTGAGTCAACAGAAAAATCTTGTATCAAAAGCTTATTAACATATCCAAACGGTTCAAAAACATTCGCACTATAAACAGGTATATTACCGTTCTCAATCAACTCTTTGTTAAGAACACGCTGACAAATTAAAACAAGAAATTTTGTGCAGTCATCCAGACTAAGTTTATGCGTCCATCTCGGCAAAAATTACCTTTAGGTCATTGAACAAGTTTTCAATCTTCTTGCGGTAATTGTCAATACTCATACGTGTAGTGTTGTATTCATTATCAATCTTTTCACATTGGGCAATGATCTGATTTTGTATCGCAGCAGGTGGAATTGGTATTCTTACCTCTTCTTTTAAATATGTCGAATTTAGACTTTTACCAAATGCTTTATTACCAACACTTTCAAGGTCGATTAATTTTGCTTTAAAAAGATAATACAGATACTTATCGAGCAGTTCATTTCGATTTGAAGGAATGAGTGCAGCAATTGCTTCATTGGTGTATAAATTGACTCCTGCAATTGCTGTTTTTCCAATACTAAGCTTAAAACTCAACAGTGTTGTTCCGGCAGGAATTAACTTTACATTTGATGCTTTAACCGCTTCATTTGTTATTTTTTCTTTTGTATCTGTAATGATTTGCCCTTGCATTTCAGCAACAGACACCCACAAATTGCTGCCCGTAAAATATTCGGGATTCTTTCTTGATGGAGTTCCTCCTATGGTAATATCACAAACTGTACCGAGAGCAGCCAATGGATATTTACTTTTCAATTCAACTGCCTTTTCGGTGCTCAAGCGTATTGCTTTATTAAAGTTTACACGTGAGTAGTCAAGCATATCTTTTGTACTGACAACAGAACTCCATGCTTGTTGTTCATCTGTTAAAGACGGTACTATTCCATAAAAGGATTGCTGAATTGCATTTGCAATCGTATTCTTTGCTGTTCTGTCTGAAGCGTTATATAATTTTCCACCGGGTGTAATGACCTGTATGCCTTCGTTGCCTTTTCGGTTTGACCAATCGTAGCCAAGAAAAACTTTCTGAGCTTTATTGTCTGCCGGGGCAGTTACGATAACGGTTGTCTGCTGATATACTAAAGAAAAATAGAACAGCTTTTCTGCTTCAGCAGAGTTTATATAAGAGTATAATTTTTCAAGGTATAGGGCTTTCTGTTCATCCATGCTCTTGTTTTTAAAGGTTTTTGTCTTCTGTAAATTCTTTGCTTCTGATGAGTCAGCAAATGCATTCACATACATGTTGAAGTACTCAATGTCAGATAATTCTTCAAGAGAATACACCTTACTCAAGAACTGCGAATAAATTTGATGATCGACTTCAATTTGTGCGATATAAGCACTTAAAATATCCTTATCTTTCCATTCTGTCAAAGTTTTCCCGCTGAATATTGCTTCTACAGAATCTGTAGATAAATCAGCTTTCTTTGGTGGCTCATTAAATTTTTCAAGGAATAACACAACAGTGTTGGTTCCTGTTGCTCCAAACGTTTTAGAGCCGAGTGCGACAATCGCTCTGATATAGAAGTTTTGTAAAAGCTGCTCACGAGCACCTGTATAACTTGCGCTGTCATTAGAAAGAATTGAGCTAGGCAATATAACCGCCGCAACCCCCTTTGGTTTCAGGAGTTGACAAATACGCTCAACAAACAAGGTTTCAATTTCTCCGCCATTCAATCCAATGCAGTCAAATAGTTTAAAGCTGTTATTTTTTAGCTGCAAATGTTGTTTAAAATCTTTCACCGAATATGGCGGATTAGCTACAAGAATATCGAACAAACCGTTATCAATACTTTTATCGGGTGAGTTTTCAAGTCCATCTCCAAAAATAATATTTCCTTCTCCGGCACCATTCATAAACAACGAAATTTTAGCCACACGGGCAAGACGATAATCCTTCTCGATTCCAAAGATACAATCTCTGACCCAAGAGTTATCGCCATCAGTTTTTACAAAGTAGTTGATTGCTTCCACTGCTTCCGTTAAAAAGTGTCCGGCACCGCAGGCATAGTCAATGACCTTAGGGTATACTGTTCCTCTTTCGGATTTAACCATCCGTTCAACCGGTAAGCTATCCCATATAAAACGAGTAATTGGCATTGGTGTGAAGAACTGTCCTTCATTCTGCTTAAACCCTTTATTTAAAAGTTGTTCAAATAAATCACCAAGAAACTGGTGCTTAGAAGGATACACTATTCTGTATTTTTCAAATAGTTGAACCATCTCAACAAGAATTTTTCCGTTTTGATAAAATAGTTCTTCATTGTGAACATCTTTAAAAGCAAAGTCATTGTTTGAGTAGAATTTTAAAATACGAATTGTTTTTTTCAGATCTTCAATGGCCTTTTTTCGCTTAGAGCCTGTATAGGTAGTAAACAACCACTCAGGATAGTCATCAGATACATAATATATCTCTTCACGCATAAATTTTTCCATGCCGTCACGATGAAGTCGCTGTAAGCGGTCTGTAAGGTTTCGTAAGTATCTGTTCCTTTATACTTAGAAGTTTATAACTTATTGAATGCTGGCTGAAAAAGAACGATTGCTACAAAAGGAAGCTCTGTTCTGTGATGAGAGATGCTAATTTACTTTTGTTTTCAACTTCTTCTCGTTGACATCTTGTATTCCCGGTGTTTGTTGTGTAAAATCAAAAAAGAGTATATTTGCTTTTCGGGCAACGCATTTTTACCCAAGATGCTTTTTTGGAAGTTCCGTATGGGCGTATGGGGATATACTGCAATTTTTACGATAGTGCTTGAGTGATCAACTAAATTCTCTATTGATTGTTATGATTCTCGGCGAAAAGGAGAAGAAGATGGAAATTTTACTTCAAAGCAAAACATGTGTGTTCATGGATGACGCGCTGATGATCAAGGGGGGTGACAAGCCCGTTTTTTATGAACAAATTGCGCAAGTCATTTACGAAAAGCGTTATAACTCTTATGATATTGTGTTTTACAATGAAAAAAATAAAAAACGCACGATGCAGATTTCATTCGACGATAAAGAAAATGAAGAAGCTATTTTAAAGATTTTACAAGAGAAAGTGCGCAATTTAGAGCCGCGCAAAGCAAAACATCCGATTTGGAAAGCAGGAGGCCTTTGGATTACGTTATACGTTTTGCTTGCCTTTATTGTTTTACTGAAATTTTTTGCCGGCCCTTTTCAGAATGTTTCTGTTCCCATCTTGCTCTATCCGTTTTTCCTTTTGGTCAACCTGGTTCCCTCGGAAACATTTACTGCCTGGCAGTTGGTTCGTTTTTTGCTTTGCTGTGCAGGATGTACATTTCTTTTGTGCCTATTCTCTTATGCTCGAAGCAGCATTGTCATTTATGAAAAGAAAGAGTTATAAAATACGCCCGCGCGTGAGGACTTTTGAAGCATCATGCGCGGGCGTATTTATTTTAACTGTATTGAAAGCTGATTTTTTGAGGGTAGATAGACAGCACAAGAGAGAGCTGGTCAATGCAAATGTTTTTCCAATTTTCTTTTGTGAAAGAGGTTTGATGCAACCCGATGGCCAGCAAAAAATTTTGTGTTTCTCCAACATTCATTTGAGAGATTGGCCTTGCGGTAGGATTTAACGCTTGAAAAAGCTCCGGCGAAATTAAATTTTTCCATCCATCCTTTTCTGCTCCGCAATAATCGAGATAGAAGTGATTCTGTAATTCATTTTCTTCTAGCTTCGTAACAGAAATACTGAAAAGTGCATACTGATCAGCCGAACTATCAGAAAAAATAGAAGAAGCAGCTACTTCATAAGTGGAAAAAAATGATTCCTGTGAAACAAGCTCTCCGTTCAGCAGTTTAATGTTCAGCCCGTTCCATGTAATAGGAGTGTTTTGTGTGCCGGCTATGATTTGGGCAGAAGGATAGCGTTCATTTAACTGCCAAATACGCGCGGCATAAAACACGGTGAAAGTCAATATTCCAATTATCATCAAAAAGAAAAAGCGATTTTTTAATTTTGATGTGCGCATGGTGATAAATCTCCCTGTTTCATTTGTGATAAAGCAGTTTTACTGTTCGTTTATAATGCGTCCGTCGGACATTCGGATAATTTCGTCTGCCAAAGATTCCATTTGATGGCGGTCATGGCAAGCCAATAGAATGAGTTTTCCTTCTTGGCGTAGTTCATTTAATAAGCGGTGAACTTGCTCCACACCTGACTCGTCCAAAGCGTTGAATGGTTCGTCTAATAAAATTAAATTTGGAGATTCGACAATAGCGGATGCGATGCCAAGACGCTGTTTCATGCCAAGGGAATATTTGTGGAATACGCGTTTATCATTCGGGTCAAGCCCTACGCGTTTCAAAGTATCTATAATTTGCAGTTGAGAAACTTTTTTGCGAATTCCGCATAACAGCGAAAGATTTTTCAAACCCGTAAACTCATCAATAAAAACGGGATTTTCCAAAAGAAGGCCGATATCCGGGGGAAAGGAAAGGTCTTTTCCAATTACTTTTCCATCAATTTTTACTTGCCCTTGCGTCGGAAGAATAAACCCGCAAATCATACGCATCAGCATTGTTTTTCCGCTGCCGTTGATGCCTTGTATTCCGTAAATTTTTCCGCAAGATTGATTTTCAAAGCAAAGGTTGATGTCACGAAGGACAGGTTGTCCTTGTATCGTCTTGGAAATCTGACAAAGTTCAATTTTCATTGATATCGCCTTTCTTTTTTGGGAGAATGTCTGTTTTTTGAAAGTACAAGCTGCCAGCCGCCCACAGCAAGGCAATCAAAATTACATGAAGAAGAATCCCCGGTGATTCTTTCAGTCCGCCGGGTGTAAGTATGCGGCAGCGAATCAGCATAGAATAATTGCCCGGAAAATACGGAATTTGCACAAAGGCAATTAATATAAGGATGACAACAGCCGCCGCCTGTGCTATCCAAAAGTTGAATAACATGCAGCAGCACAAACAAAATGACGCCAACAATGCAGTAAATAAAATAGGAAGCCCGCACAGAGCGGCACATGCAGTCTGATCTGGTACGAGCGTTGATGAGAAATAAGGCGGATAACCTGAGAAGATCATAAATCCCAAAAGGCAAGCAAGCCCCAAGAAAAAATAAAATGCCACCCAAACCACAAGCGAAAAACATTTGCACAACCACCATAAAGTGCGGCTTTTTGCCCGCACAAGATAAGGACTGCTTATCCCGTTTTGTTCCTGAGCCGGATAAATCAAGGCTGTATAAACACAAAAATAAATTAAGATAAACCAAGTCAAGGGAAGTTCGAACATTCCATTTTGTGTTTCAGAAAAAGGGTAAGAGCCCCGAAACAGCATGATAAAATAATCTGTCACGCCATACTTTGAGCCTTGTGTTGAGAGCTGAGAATCCGCGGTCATTGCACCGATAAGAAATAAACCTATGGCAATCAAAATCAGAAACCGATTGATCCGAAAATAGTTTTGAACATCTCGTCGGAATAGATGCCAAAAATTAGAATCTTTCATAAAAAATCTCTCCTTGCAATAACCATACCCAGCATGGCATATTCAAAAATAATCAAGGCGGCTGCGCAAAGGAAGTAAACCCCGACGGCACCATTTTGAATCGTGAAAGTGGAAAATGTTACAATACGCTGTAATTCTGAAAACATTGGCGAAATGGGGAATGAAATGCTCCAAACGGCGCAAAGGCAAAGAAGCCATCCAAGCGCATTGCCGCGGCGAATATTCCGGCAAGAATAAACCGTAATTTGAAAAACAAGGCTGAAAATAATTCCGGCAATACACGCGGCAAGCCCTTGCCAAAGAATGAAGCTTGCCGGTGTAAGTGTTTGCTGCAATCGGTGACCTGTATCGTGCCAATATCTGCTTCCGGCTTGAGTCCAATTCATAGTCAAATCTGTGTCAAATAAGACAAACGCCATAAAACATGCACAAATTATGATGACTAGCTCAAAAAGCAGGGCGTGTATCACGTTTTGTATCATGATTTGAGCAATTAGTTGTTTTCTGTTTTGAAACAGATGGCAAGAGAAAGGGACGGTAAAAAAACGGCTGCTGATCATTGCGGTAAGCAGACAAAACGGAACAAAAATCATAAATAAAAAAGATGGGTGAAGAACACAAAGAAAAACATCCATGGAACAAAGAATCACACCAGAGTTTTTCCATTGTGCGATCCAGTATAGAATATTTCCGCATGTCATGGCAGCCAGCAAAACACAAAAGCCTGTCAGCCGGCGGCTTGTACAAAGGAAAATGTGTCCGGTACGTTTACAAAACATCAGACCGCTCCCTTTTTTGAAAATAGAAAAAGAAGGAAAGGCATGGAACCACAAAAGCATATACAAAAAAGGTAAGCAATGAAACGTCCTGCGCGGGCTGGAAAGGAAGCGCAATTGCAAACAGCGCAAAGCGGTCGAAATGGAGCCAGTTGAAAACAAAGTAAGTGAGCAGGTAAAAAAGAAAAGGAGAAATTGCAGATTGCAGCCGATTAGGCAGTAAAACCGATGATGCCAAAACCAAGCATCCCCATGCACCGATGAAAACGGAATCCAGAACAATATACACAGTTGTGTAAAGTAACGGCATCGTGTAAAACCATTGAGCCAAAAAGCTGCGCCCATCAATGCTGTAAAGATTGGTTAATGCCTCAGGACGAACCATGGGAAGAAAAAGCGAGCAAAGCGCAAAGTTAAAGCAAAGTGTTACAAAGACGACAAGCGCTCCGGAAACAAACACAGCTATCCATTTTGCCAAAAGATAGTGGCGTTTTTTGCCGCGTATAATAATTTGCATGCAATACCCGGAATGAAAATCCCAAAATGTAGAATCGGCACACGGCAGTGCGGCAAAAAGCGGAAAAAGCAGATAGAGCAGCGTTGGCCAGATGGTAGAAGCATCCATTCCAATCCAGTGACCGTACACGGAATGTGGTGTCAAAAAGAAATCGCCTTGCCAGCTGTCGAGCCATTGCACCAGCGGAAAAACGCTGAAAATGACATGACAAATAGAAATTGCAGTACCCGCTGTTAATGCAAATAAAAACTTTTTTCCATGAAAACAACGGGTTAGTTCAAATTGCAGCAGTTCTTTCATAAGATCATGCCTCGATTCAACCCAGCGCCAGCCATTGCTGATCTAAAGCAAAATCGGCCGTAGTCACTTCCGCAACGCCTTCCCCTGCTAAATTGGGATAAAGGTATATGTCTTGAAGTTCAAGCTCGCTGTTCACATAGTATAAAATTTTATAAGAAGCCGTTTCGCCGGGATTAAGCAAAACTTCAAATTGATTTTTTGCATTCTCTGCCACGGCAGGCAGGTCAGACGTTACCGCTTCGCTGCCGATATGTCCTGTTGCAACGGTGTTATCTACACAGCAGGCAAGGGAAATATTGTTTAGATAAAAATCGGCTTTGCTGCTGCCGGTATTTTCAATCGAAAGAGTGACGGTAAGATATTCCTCACCTTCGGGGAGTGCGCCCAGTGCCTGTTCCCCTTGTGCAGCTTTTTCCGCAGGAATGCCGGATGGCTCTGCTCCTTTTACCGCGTCTAGCACCGTCACACGCAGAAAGCTATCTCGAAACGGCACCTCCAGTGCCGTCCCCTTGGCAATCAAATTTTCTTTTGCAATGGTAGGAAAGACAAAATCCGTGAGGTTTTCGATGGACTGCCCCTCATAATGCTTCAGAAGGAACGGGTATTTTTTTGCCCACGGAAGCTGTAATAAATCCCGGCTGTTTCCATCAATGTCTTTTACAAGAACCTGAGCGGTGCCTGCCTGCTGGGAAACTGTTGATGTGCTTAGTCCAGATGAAGATGTGGCTTGTGCACCACAGGCTGTCAAAGCGGATAGCAATAAGCTTGCCGCAAAAATAGCGGAATAATATTTTTTGAACATCATGTTAATTCCTCCATACTGTTTCTTTTGTTTGCATTTGGTGATGCGTTGTATGACTCATGTGCATTATCATACAGTTTCTTGCTTAAAACGTCTAGAGCTGAAGACTATATGCATGGAAAACGTGTCTAATTGCAAAAATAAAGTTGCGTTGTGACTGTTTTTGTCGCTTATCGGGAATTTGACAAGGTGTACCGTTTCCGCTATGCTAGTGACAGTGAAAAAACATGATGCCACTGTATCAGTTGTGTTTTTTGATGGTGTGCAGGTGTGCAGATTTATTTGTGAATAGATGTCAAAACGGTTGGGTGGGAGCCTGTATGAATTTTTTAATTTGTGATGATGAGTTGGAGTTTGCACTTCATTTAAAAGAGCGCTTAGAAATGCTGATGGGAAATCTGCATCAAACTGCAAATATTCAATGTGTTTGCGACGAAAATGAAATGAAAACCGTCGAAAAAATTCCGTGTGATATCATTTTTTTGGATATTGACATGGGCGAAATCAATGGCCTTGAGCTCGCAAAAAAGATCCGCAGGGCACAGCCGGATGTGATCTTAGTGTTTGTCACGCACTATCTAGCGTACAGCTTGGAGGGGTATGAGGTAAAAGCACTGAGGTATTTGCTGAAAAGCAATTTGGACGAAAAGCTGCCCGAATGCCTGCAAGCGGTGCTTGCTGCGTATCAAAAAGAGCGCCGTATGGTTCGCTTGTCCAGCGGCAGTGAAGAAGTGGATTTCATGCCGGCACATATTACTTATGCAGAAACACAAAACCGCCATCTTCTCCTTCATCTCGTTCACGATGAGCGTGATACCTGTGACGTAAAAATGACCATGAATGCATTAGAGGAATTACTGTCATGCCGAGGCTTTCTGCGCATTCACCAAAGCTTTCTTGTGAATATGGCGCATATCAAAATGATTAAAAGCACTGGGGTGCGCTTAACAGACGATACCCAGCTGCCAATCAGTGCGCGAAATTACAGCAAATTAAAACAAGAGTATTTGCGCTGGAGAGGAATGAAACGATGGAATATGCAGTCGATATAGTATTCCACTCGCTGCAATATTTGGCAATTATCGTGTTTTTTGATGCTTTTGTTCTGCGAAAGTATCAGGCAGATTCTTTTTGGTGGCGTGTTGCAGTGTTTGGCGCGGCGTTTCACGTCCTATCGCAGGTTAATAATGATTTTTTTAAGTATTTTCAAGCATTGGCTATGGTCCTGCTGCTTTATGTAGTGCTATGGGTACTTTACAAAGGTGATCCCCTCTACCATTTATTTTTATCTTGTATGACGTACACCTTATTTTGTGCCGTAGACTATCTTATCATTTTTTTTGCACAAATGTTTTGCTTAACCGATTCTTTTCAGCAACATTACGACAGAGTAACAACGCAGGTATTTATCCGAATTTTGTCTGCGCTGTCGTTTGCTTTTTTTGCCAGTTTATTTCATAAACCTGCCGATGAGGGAAAGAGCATTCGAAAATGGACGTTGGTTTCATTGCTTTTTCCGCTTTCTTCGATTTTTCTGTTGACGTTTTTTTATCATGCTTTCGGCGATGCGCCGACAAGTGAGGAAAGTCTTTATGGGGTCATTGCGCTTTGCTTAATTGGTGTGTGTAATATTGCTGTGCTATTTTCAAGAGATTACCTCAAAAAAAGCATCCGTGAGCATGAGATGCTGGTAGTGTTGAAGGAACGGGAACGAACGCAAAAAGAAAGCATCACCGCGTTAAGCGCGGCATATCGAACTCAGCGAAAAATGACGCACGATTTTCAAAAGCATTTAAGCGTATTGAGCGGCTTGCTCGAAAACGGAAATGCCAGGCAGGCAAGCAGCTATCTTTCACAGCTTCGGAGGGACAGCACAGAGCGAATTCTCTTGGTGGATACGCACCATGCGGCGATAGATGCCATTCTAAACCAAAAGGGAATGGCGGCGCAGCAAAAAAAGATTGATATTCGTTTTGAAGTGAACGACTTATCCGGCATGAAGATAAAGGAAACAGATTGCACGGTGGTTCTCGGAAACTTATTAGATAACGCCATCGAAGCGTGTGAAAAGCTGCCTGAATGCGAACGCTGGATTCAAGTGAGTGTGATTCATACCCCAGCCGAGGGAGAAGAGCCGGGCAGTTTGTTTTTGTCGGTGCTGAATGCCAGCCCATTCGTAAAAATCAGCAGCGGACAGATTGCAACCACCAAGCAAAATGCCTCTTTTCATGGTTTTGGTCTGCGCAATGTGCGGGATATTTTGAAAAAATATCAAGCGGATTATGACTTTCATTATGAAAACGGGCAATTCGTGTTTAGCGTTGAGTGGCCGGAGTGCTGAGAATAAAAGCTGCGTCTGTATTCAGGCATCAAAACACGTAACTGGAGCAAAAGATTGAAAACCAAGCTAATCTTTGATGAAACCATAGTTTATGGATATGCGTTTTAAAGTAGAACTTTTGTTAAATTGAGGGTAAAATGGCCCGCTCGGAATTATCCGGGCGGGTCAAAATTGATCCATGATAAAAAATTCTTACTTTCCTTCATTAGCACATTATTTGTTGACAAATATCAAAAAATAGGTTATTCTGTAACCGTATTGTTACATTTTGAGTGACGCAAAGGGGGAGAACTTATGAAAAAACATTCTGTTTGGAAATTATTTGTGGGTGTTTTGGCGATGGCCGCAATGCTAAGTGCCTGTCAAAGCACACAAAATAACGCATCTGAAACGGTAAACAACACGGCTGCCGCCAACACCAACGCACCGTTAACCCTGTGTCAATCTTGTACCGCAGATGGCTACTATCAGACAGAGGTATTTTACACAGACAAAACGAACGTCAATCTCACTTATTTTGATTTCAATTCTAAAAAACAGATTTTTTTGTGCGAACAACCCGGCTGTACGCACGATACGGAAAGCTGCCGCTCCCACGTGGTAGGGATTCCTTATGTAATCAATGACAGCTTGGTGCTGTTTTCAATGACGGAAAGTGAGACAACGCCGGACAATATTCAGCTCGCTGATAAAAACGGAGCGAACCGCCGTCTTTTGATGGAATTTCCGGCGGATTGCCGGGTATCGACTCCTGTTTATCACGATGGGCAGAATCTTTACATGATGGCCGAACAGAGCATCCCAGACACTGCTGACATCGTGAAAAAGATTGTCAAGGTCAGCTTGCAGGACGGAAGTCTAACCGAAATTTATGCCTTTGACAAAAAAGATTATGCCGCATCTTTGAGCGGTGCATGGGGCAGAAATCTTGTCATTTCGCATTATCGCATGGATGAGCAGCACAATGTCTATTCCGACAAGTGCTTTTTGAACATGGATACCGGCGAAATGGACGACGAGCCATTGGCGGTTCTGGATGCAGAAAACGAAGGGGCAGTCGTCGGGGATGGTGTATTGTATCGCATAAAATATCCCGAGCAGAAAATTGAGATTTTGGATTTGGAAACGAAAGAAACGCAAACGGTGGATTATGCACCCGTGGCTGCGTCTATCGATGGAACGCTGGAGCCCGATGTGGGTTTGTCCGTGGTAGAGCCGGGTATTCTGCGCTTGTATTTCAAAGATTTCAGCGGTGAGGAAGCAAAGCATTATGATGTTATGTTCAATATAGAAAGTGGGGAATATCACCCCTTTACTCTTTTCAAGCCATACAACCATACGATCATTGAACCTTTGGCAGAAACGAAGGATTCTTTTTTGGTTCAAACAGATTGGAAGGCAAGCTCGGCGGGAGTAGACGAAATGGGATACGAAATACAGCGCTTTGATGCACAGTATGCCATGATTTCCAAAAGTGACTATGAAAACTCCATTCCGAATTATATCCCCATTGCTTCTGATATTTACCCCGATGCGTGGGAGAAATAAGGGCGGAACGTGACCGATAGAAAAAAGTAAAAATAAAAGCCGGGAGGCGGTTGCATGGAAGCAAACACCTGTTCGCTGGAGCTGCAAAAGCTCAGCAAAATATATAGTGGAAAGAAAACAAGCAAAAAGGCCCTCGCCGACGTGACATTCACGCTCGGCCCGGGCCTTTACGGCCTTTTAGGGCCAAACGGCGCGGGAAAAAGCACGATGATGAATATTATCACGGGCAATTTAGACGCAAGCGGCGGAAAAGTGCTGTGGAACGGGAAAAATATTTTGCATATGGGGCGCAAATTCAGACGCATTTTGGGCTATATGCCCCAGCAGCAAAACCTGTATGACAGCTTTACCGGACGCCGCTTTTTATTGTATTTGGCGGCGTTAAAAGAAATTCCCCGCAAGCAAGCCGCCGCGGAGATTCAGCGCACCGCCGAAATGGTGCATCTTTCCGCAGAGCTGGATAAAAAGCTGGCGGCTTATTCCGGCGGCATGAAGCAGCGCTTACTCGCGGCCGCCGCCTTGCTGGGCGACCCGAAGCTGATTATTATGGACGAGCCCACCGCCGGGCTTGACCCGAAAGAGCGTGTTCGCCTGCGTGAAGTGTTGGCGAAGCTGGCGCATGACCGCATTATCTTAGTTGCCACTCATGTGGTGAGCGATGTGGAGCATGTGGCAAGTGAAATTCTGTTGCTGAAAGAAGGACAGCTCGTAGACCGCGACACCCCCGGTGCACTCGTGGAAAAATATGCCCCCGGCGGTACGCTGGAGGAGGTTTATCTTTCCATTTTCGGGGAGGATGAGGCATGATGCGTTTGTTTTCAGCCGAGCTGCGCAAGGTGTGGCAAAGCCGCTTTTTCTTGCTGTCTTTTGTGGTGCTGCTTGCGGTCAATCTTTTTTTGCTCTGGTTTGGAACAGGCCACACACCGGGCAGTGCGCCGTCCCAAGCGTACCGAACGCTGACGCAGCAGCTTTCCGGCATGACCATGCAGGAAATGGACACGTTTCTGCATGAGGAGCTGGCCCGCACCGAAGCGCTCACGCACATTGACGGAATTGTGCGCATGGAGGCGTACAACAACGGCAAAAAAGACGAGCAAATGCGCGAAACGTATGCCGCCGATTTTGAGCAATACGGCGATCTGTATCAAACGGGCGACTTTCTAAAGTACAGCGAAACGCTGTCAGCCGAGTACCGCTTTTTAAACGGCATTGTGCTGGAGTTTGAACAGGTGAACGGCTACGAGGAATTTTTGGATTCCATTGAGCAAAAGGCAAAGCAGCTTTCCGGCATTTCCATTTTTGCAGAAAGCGAAAGCGGCTATGATATGGAAAATATCCGTGTAACGGATGAAGCGTTCAAAGGAATGCGCGGCACACCCATTCATTATTACCCGCAAAAGGGGCTGATGACGGCGCTCGACTTTGAACTGACCGACGTTGTTTCCGTGTTTGCCATGCTGCTCATTGCAACGGTGCTTGTTCGGGCAGAGCGCGACAACGGCCTGTTGGCACTCATTCGTTCCACGCCGTCGGGCCGTCTGCCCACGGCCGCGGCAAAGCTTGCGGCACTTGCGGTTAGCTTGGCCGTGGTGCTGATTGGCATGTACGGGGTGAACCTGCTTTATTGCGGCAGCCTGTACGGCCTTGGCCCGCTGGAGCGAGCCATTCAAAGCGTACCTGCTTTGATGCGAAGCACCTGGAAGCTGACGGTGGGGCAGTACCTCTTTTTCTTCTTGCTGACAAAATGGCTTGCTGCCTTTATCTGCGGCGTTTGGGTGATGCTGGCGATGCTGTTTGCAAAGCGGCTGTTTAATGGTGTGCTCGGTGGGCTGGGGTTTATTGCGCTACATTTGCTGATTCGCGCTGTTATTCCCGCCACCAGTCGGCTGAACGTCATCAAATATGCAAACCTTGTCAGCCTGCTGCGCACCAATGAGCTTTTGGGCGGTTATCGAAATCTATATTGGTTTGACCAGCCCATTCCGCTTTTATTGGTGGAGTCGGTTGCGGCTGTGCTGTTTGCCGTTGTGTTTGTTGCGGCTTTTCTGGCGTTGTTCAGCCGTTATTACTTCACAGCGGCAGGCCGCCGCACCAGTCGGTTGACCCTGCGGCGCAAGCTGCCTACCTTTACCACGCCGATGCGTCAAGAGGCCTACAAGCTGCTGGTGATGCAGGGGACAGCGCTGCTTTTGGTGCTGTTTGCAGGTTTTCAAGTGTATACTGCCGTCACAACAGAAAGCTATATTGACGCCAATGAAATTTATTATCAGTATTACATGAAGCATGTGCAAGGGCCGATGACGCAGGAAAAGGTGGATTGGCTGAACGAACAAAACAAAGAGTTTGAGCCGATTCATCGCCTGAATGCCGCGCTGTCCGCAAACGAGATTGGCGGGCAGGAATACCAAATGATGATGCAGGCATACGGTGGACTTCAGCAAAAAATGATGGTGTTTCAAAATGTCGTGTCAAAAGCGCAGATGCTCAGCGAAAAGCCGGGAAGTCAGATGGTGTATGAAACAGGCTGGCTCAAGCTGTTTGATACGCACGATCGGCAGGATTTGCAAGACAGTTTGTGGCTGGCACTGCTGTGTGCGGTTTCGTTTTCTGGCTTATTTGCCATGGAGCAGCAAACCGGGATGATTAAAGTCATCAGCACAACGCCGCTCGGCAAACGCTTTACGGTGCGGTGTAAATTGATTTTAACGCTGGTGTGCAGTGCGGGTTTTGCGCTGCTGGGCGTACTGCCGCGCTTTTGGGTAACGATTCGGGATTACGGCCTTGGCACATGGCTTGCGCCTGTATACAGTATTCCCGATTATGCCGCCGCGCCGGGGATACCGCTCTTTCTCATGGCAGCGCTGCTTGTGTTCAGCCGTTTTCTGGCGGTGTTTTGTATGGCGGTTGTCACATTGGCACTGTCACAGCGCATCGGCAACACGTTTGGTGCGATGTTCCTTTCGCTGGCACTATTTTCCTTTGCGCCCCTTTTGAGCCTGTCGGGTTTAACAGCGGCAAAATGGTACAGCATTTATTTACCCGTTCATGTGTGCGCGATGCTGTCACAGCCGGGCGGCATGGTGCTGTGCATCTTTATGCTGTTGATTTTATCAGGCATTTGTTACTTGAGCATCGAATATTTACAGCGCGATTTTGGCTCTGTCAGAGGAAGAAAGACATAGTCGGAATCTGTTCAAGCGGACATCAATATGCATAGGTGAAAAGCGTCCGGGACAAGGCTTTGCGGCGTTGCTCCGGACGCTTTTCTCTTTCTTTTCAGGTTTTGTGTTCTCAGTGAATCAAGGTTCCTTGCGCTGTGCTTGAAATTCAGCCGTTACTAAAATGTCGCCGGCTTTGATCACTGTGCTTCCGCTGGGGATCAGTGTATCAATTCCTCGTTTTACTAAGATGATGCGATGATTATTGGCTTTCGGCATTTGTGACAATGCACAGTTGACAAAGCGGTCTTTATGTGTAACGGCAATTTCTGTGAGCATTAAGTGTTCGCGATTTTCAAAGCTGCGTGCCGCTAGAACAAGCAGGTCGCCGCACTCAAGCAAGGTGTCGCCGTCCGGAACAATCGGGTCTTGATTGCGCATTAGCATTGCTACAAGCAATCCGGCCGGAAGCTTCAGTTCCGAAAGACGCTGTCCGCACCAAGAATGGCCGTGATCAATATGCACTTTAATAAAATGGATATCGCTGTCTTCTTGATAATCGGTAAAGGTATATCCGACATCGGTGTGATGATCAATCATGGATAGTTTCTTTGCAACAAAAGGCAGGAGTGTGCCCTGAATGGAAATGGAAAACAGCACCATGCAGAACACAAGATTATAAAGGTTGTAGGTTGTTGCTGCGCCGCTGAGCACCGCGGCAATGGCAAATACGACAGAAGCTGCGCCGCGAAGACCGGCCCATGAGATGAGTCCGATTTGATTCAGCTTACAGCCGAAAGGCTTAAGCAGTGTAAAAGTAACCAACGGTCTTGCCGCAATGGTTAAAAACAGCATCAGAACAAAAGCGGGGCCGATCACTGCCGGAAGTTTGACGGGTGTAACCAGCAAACCGAGCAGGAAAAAAATTAAAACCTGTGCAACATGCGTTAAGACATCAAGAAAATGAACCAAATATTTTTTTTGAGGAAGGTGAGAGTTGCCAATCCAAATGCCGCACAAATAAACACTTAAATAACCGTTTCCGTTTAAGCACGCGGGAATGGCATAAGATAAAATCATAACGGAAAGCAGAAAAATAGTGTGGCTTTCCTGCGAGGGCAGCAGCTGACGGTGCAAAAGCTTCACCGCACCCCAACCCATCAAAGCGCCGCACAAAGCGCCGATGATGAGCTGCTGTGCAAGCAAAAGCGGAACAAAAACAGATTCTCCTGCAAGCAGTGCAATGGCAACACTTGTCAGCATATAGGACATGGGGTCGTTCGAGCCTGATTCCATTTCCAGCAAAGAGTCTGTATGATATTTTAAAGCCAGCTTCTGTGAACGCAGAATATTGAACACCGAGGCAGCGTCTGTCGATGAAATAACAGAGCCGATCAGAAAAGCCTCTGCGAGCGGCAGCTTCAAAACCCAGTGCGCAAAAAATGTTAAAAGTCCTGCGGTTCCTGCTACGCCCAGTGTAGACATTACAACAGAAGGCGCTAAAATAGGGCGAGCGGCTTTTAAGCTGGTGCCGAACCCGCCGTAGAACATAATGAAAATCAAGCAAACAGAACAGGTAACATTGACAATGTCGTAATCATCAAAAGGAATTTTGAAAATGCCGTTTTCTCCAAACAGCATGCCTAGGCCGATAAAAATCAGCAAAGAGGGAATTGGGATTTTTTCCAAAAACCGATTCGATAAAATGCAAATGAAAATAACAAATCCGATCAGTAATAAAGGGCTGTTCATAATATCACCATGTAAATGAAAAAGAAATGTACTGCGAAAACCTTTTTTCTTTATTATATCAAATGATTGAAAATTCTAAAAGCAATTTCTTTTTAGTTATTTTATGACAAACAAACAGATCATAAGCAAAACGACGTCAGCTCTGTCATTGGAACAAAGCAAAATTGGATCAAAATAAAACGTTGAGCATTTAAAACAGCGGGTTTGAATCGTATCATATGCGAGCGCTTTATCCGGACAACCCGTCGAGATTGAACGACTATCCGCGGGGAGAAGCTATGGTTCTTGCGCCCGGAAAACACATTTTTGAGGTGTTGGAAGACTAAAAACTAAATAGGGAACAACAAGAAAGACCCGTCGTATCACGCGATTGATACGGCGGGTCTTTTCGCAAAGAAAGCGGAGAAAGCAAAAATAAAAAGGAGATTTTGACGCTGCCCTTATGCGTTGGGGCGTCCGAATACAGCGGCATAGTCATTTTCGAATTTGCGCAGCCCTTCCTCCGTGAGCGGATGGCGCAGGCACTGTACCAGTGCTTTGTAGGGAACGGTGGCAATGTCGGCGCCTGCGAGTGCGCAGTCTGTAATATGGATCGGGTTGCGCACGCTTGCGGCGATAATTTCGCAGTGAATCTCCGGATAATTAGTGAAAATTTGCGAAATGGTTTGAATCAAATCAATGCCGGGCTGGCTGATATCGTCTAAGCGGCCGAGGAACGGCGAAACATAGCTGGCGCCGGCGCGTGCGGCCAAGAGTGCCTGATTGGCGCTGAAAATCAGCGTGCAGTTTGTTTTTATGCCTTTGCTGTTCAATACGCGGATTGCCTTCAAACCTTCCGCAGTCATGGGGATTTTTACCACCATGTTGGGGTGCATTGCGGCAATCTCACGGCCTTCTTTCACCATTTCTTCTGCCGTTGTGGAAAACGGGCTGACTTCGCCGGAGATCGGGCCGTCGACAATTTCGCAGATTTCTTTTAAAGTCTGTACGTAGTCGCGTCCTTCTTTTGCAATCAAGCTCGGATTCGTGGTAACGCCGCAGACAATGCCCATTTCTGCGGCACTGCGAATTTCGTCTAAGTTAGCGCTGTCGATAAAGAACTTCATAAGAAACACTCCTTTGTTTGTGGCTTGCAGCAAATGACGCTTTTTGCCGGCCATGCTCGAAAAGGGGAAGCAGTCAAAGTGCAAGTGAAAAATCATACAAATTTTAGGGTTATTTTTGAGTGGCCGAAAAAATGCTGTAAAAATGTTATATTCATAATACAAACTTTGAAAAAATTTGTCAATAGATTTAATAATAAAACTTATGAAAAAGATTAGTCGACAAATTTATCTGATTTTATATAGAGAAAATTATATGAGTAATCAACGTGTTTCATAGCAAATTGTCAAAAAGACATCACTTTAATTTGTTTGTTTCAACAGAAAATAAGTCAAATATTGAAAAAATATTGACTTTATAACAGGTAAATGCTAAGATTTGTGCAAAAGGAGATGAAAATCTTCAAAGCACACAGAAAAAGTAATTTGTATGATTTTTTAAGGAGGGTCAAATATGAAGAAGTTTAAAAAGATTACCGCGGCTTGTTTAACGGCTTGTATGATGGCCACATCACTTGCAGCGTGCGGCCAGAGTGGAGCAACTGGTTCGACGGCAGGTTCGGCTGCGGGTTCGCAGGGAACAACGGCAGAAGAAACTACTATTACTTATTGGTACTGGGCTGATAACGATGATTACGCAAAGACCATGGAGGAAATGGTCGCTGACTTTAACGCGACAAACGGCAAGGGCATTACCGTCGTGGCCGAGCAGCAGCCTTGGGACGGCGGCGGTTACAGCACCAACTTGCTGAACGCGGCCATCGGCGGCGGCGGCCCGGATGTTGCATCCTTTAAGCTGACAGCAACCCCGAGCTTTGTGGCAAATAATTTGCTGGCAAACTTGGACCCGTATTTGGAAACTTGGGAAGACAAAACCGACATTGCAGATAACCTTTGGAACATTATGAAAGAAGCATCCGGAACGGAAAGCGTTTATGTAATGCCGTGGAACACCCAGATTTTGTACGTTTACTATCGTCCGTCCATGTTTGAGGCCCCAGGCATTGAAGTGCCCACGACCTACGAGGAATTCCTCAACGCTTGCAAAGAGCTGACAGTGGACACCGACGGCGACGGCAAGATTGATCAGTACGGCTTCTCGATGCGCGGTGCATCCGGCGGCCAAGAGCCTTGGGGCAGCTTCATTTATGCCGCAGGCGGCAGCTTTGAGGATTTAACCAGTGAAGGCTCGGTAAAAGGTATGCAGGACTTTATCGACCTGTACACCAATGGCTATGTGCCTGAAACCGCTCCCAACGACGGCTTCCAGGAAACCATCGAAACCAACTTCAAATCCGGCAAGTGTGCCATGGTCATTCACCACACCGGTTCTTATAAAGGTATGGTAGAAACCTTCGGCGACGACGTTGCAGCCTTCCAGTTCCCGGCAGGTGAGGGCCGCTGGACCAGCATGGGCGACACCGAAAACGTTATGCTCGAAACTTGTGAAAACAAAGAAGCCGCCTTTGAGTGGATGAAGTATCTGGCAACCGGCAAAGGACAGGAAACATGGTGTACTGTTACCGGCAACGTTCCTGTTTCCACCCGCGTGCAGCAGATGGACGAGTTCCAGAACAACGTCTTTATGAAAGCCTCTATTGAAGGCATCGACTTTGCAGGTATCCTGCCCATTTTGGACACCACTTCCGACTGGATTTCCAACATTTGGCCGTCTACGGTACAGCAGGCATTGCTGGGACAGATTACCGCAGAAGAAGCCATGCAGACATTGCAGACCGGCCTTTGGGGAGAATAAACTGTAGTTTTTTGCCGCTGCACGGTTTCGCTTTACAGCGAAACCGTGCAAACGGAAAAAGATGCCAAGGAAAAAAGGGGGCGATTGCCCGCCCCGCAGGCCGAAAGCGGTAACAAGCTGTAAACAGCATTGCAGCTGAGCTTTGGCTGTGGCGGAGAAATTCACGAATACTTTCGCAAAAGGAGCTGAAGGTTGTGCAAAATAGCAAAAAGCCGCGCACTAATATTTGGCCGTATTTGTTGGTGGCGCCGGCGCTGTTGGTTGTGCTTTGTGTCGTATTTGTTCCGGTGTGCAATGCCATTTTAATGAGCATGCAGAACTATGACCTGCGCAAGCCAAGTCAAATCGGCTTTATTGGGTTAGGAAATTACATTAAAGCGTTTCAAGACGAGTTGTTTTGGTCCAGCCTTTGGCGAACCATTTTGTGGGTCGTGTTCGGTGTCGGTTTCCAGTTCATTCTCGGTTTCATTTTAGCATTGCTTTTGAACAAAAGTTTTAAGGGCCGCGGTTTGGCGCGTGCTGTCAGCTTGGTGCCTTGGGTCACGCCCGGTGTTTTAATCGGTTTAATGTGGCGCTGGATGTACGACGGCAACTACGGCGTCATCAATGATCTTTTGCAAAAGCTGCACTTGATCAGCGAACCGATTCCGTTTTTGGCGCAGCCCGAAACTTCGTTCTTCTCGGTTATATTGACCATCGTTTGGCAGGGTGTTCCGTTCTTTGCGCTGATGCTCATGGCGGGCTTGCAGGGCATTTGGCTTGATTTGTAC
This sequence comes from Candidatus Ruthenibacterium merdavium, assembly GCA_019119935.1. Classification (GTDB taxonomy): domain Bacteria; phylum Bacillota; class Clostridia; order Oscillospirales; family Ruminococcaceae; genus Ruthenibacterium; species Ruthenibacterium merdavium. The sequence goes on from DWWA01000013.1 coordinate 21,236, forward strand.
GAAGCTGCCGATATCGACGGTGCATCTTGGTGGCAAAAGCTGACGCGCATCACCATTCCCTCGCTGAAAAACACCATTTTTGTCACAACGCTGCTGCGTATCATTTGGGTGGCAAACTCGGTGGACGTGATTTTCAACATGACCGGCGGCGGCCCGGCTTATTCCACGCAGACGCTGAGCGTTTATGTTTACAACCGCGCAACGGCGCTTGATCTGGGTTATGCTTCTGCGATTTCCATTGTGCTGACACTGCTTTTGTGCTTGGTGTCCGTGCCGTACTTAAAGCAAATGCTGAAAAAGAACTGAGAGGTGACACACGTTGAAAACACTGAAAAGATTTTTCACCCTGTGGCTTCCCGTGGTGCTGATTTTACTGTTTTTGCTGTTCCCGTTTTACTGGACGCTGGTCACCTCGCTGAAGCCCGAGCAGGAGCTTTACGGCCCTGTCACTTATTGGCCGCAGCAGCTGACGTTTGCAAGCTACGAGAAGCTGTTTAGTGAATTTGACTTCTTAAAACCGATGGGCAACAGCCTGCTTGTGGCTGTCTGCACCACAGCCATCACGCTTGTCGTTTCTACTTTGGCGGCCTATGCCTTTACACGCTTTGAGTTTAAAGGACGCCGCGGCTTGATGGTTATGTTCTTAACGAATAACATGTTCCCTACGGTGCTTTTGATGATTCCTCTTTACACCATCATGCGCACCATCGGAATTTTGTATACGCCCCTTGCTTTGATTTTGTCTTATACCACGTTTACCATTCCCTTCACCGTATGGCTGTTAAACGGATATATCAGCGATTTGCCCGTTTCCCTAGAAGAAGCGGCCATGGTGGACGGATGCAACCGCGCACAAGGCTTTATCCGCATTGTCATGCCGGTGCTGATTCCGTGCCTCATTTCTACGGGCGTTTACATCTTCATGCAAAGCTGGAACGAATATACGTTTGCTACGATGTTTACCAATTCTTCCAACCGCACGATTCCGGTTGCTCTGAAAAGCTTAATCGGCAACCTCGGCGTTCAGTGGGATTTGCTGACATCCGGCGGTATTATTACGATTGTTCCGGTTTGTATTATGTTCTTCTTCGCACAAAAGCGCTTGGTTGAGGGTTTAACCGCCGGCGCAGTAAAGGGTTAATCCTATTTCAGAAACGGAGTGTAATCAATGATGGATTTTGAAAAACAAAAAGAAAAAGCACGCAGCCTGCGTGCCGACGTTGTGAAAATGCTGTATTTGGCGCAGTCCGGACATCCCGGCGGATCGCTGTCCATCGTGGACATGCTGATGGCGCTTTATTATAACGACGTGATGAAGGTAGATCCCAAAAACCCGAAATGGGAGGGCCGCGACCGCTTAGTGCTCAGCAAGGGCCATGCCTGCCCCGCATTGTACGCCGTGTTGGCGGATTTGGGCTTCTTCCCGCGGGAAGATCTGTGGCATCTGCGTCAGCTGCACTGCCACTTGCAGGGCCATCCCGACATGAAGAAAACCCCCGGCATCGACATGAATACCGGTTCACTCGGCCAGGGTGTTTCGGTGGCCGGCGGCATGGCAATGGCGCTGAAGAAAAAAGGCGGCAATCAAAAAGTTTATGCGATTGTCGGCGACGGCGAAATTCAGGAAGGTCTTGTTTGGGAGGCTGCGATGAGCGCAGCTCACTACAAACTCGACAACCTGACCGTGATGCTGGACTGGAACGGCCTGCAAATTGACGGCAGCAACGACGAAGTCATGAGCATCGGCGATGTGATGGCAAAATATCGCGCTTTTGGGTTTGAGTGTGTGGAAGTTGACGGCCACGACATTGAAGCATTGGTGAAAGCGCTGCATACACCCCATGAGGGAAAACCGCTGTTCCTGTGCTGCAAAACGTCAAAAGGCAAAGGCGTTTCCTTTATGGAAGATCAGTTCGGCTGGCACGGAAAAGCGCCGAGCAAACAGGATTATGAAGCAGCAATGAAAGAGCTGGGGGTAGAGTAAAATGAGTGAAGCAAAATCTTTGCGTGTGGCATACGGCGAGGCTCTGAAAGAGCTCGGCGCAAAAAACGATAAAATTGTGGCGATGGATGCCGACTTGGCACATGCCACCATGACAAGCATTTTTAAAGAAGCATATCCCGACCGCCATTTTAACTTCGGTATTGCCGAGGCCAATATGGTGTGCGCAGCAGCAGGCTACGCCGTCGAGGGATATGTACCCTTTGTCAGCACGTTTGCGCTGTTTGGTGCAGGACGCGCTTATGAGCAAATTCGCAACTCGGTTGCTTATGACGGCTTAAACGTCAAGTTTGGCCTGTCCCACTCCGGCCTGTGCGTCGGTGAGGACGGCGGCAGCCATCAGGCCATTGAAGATATCGCTCTGATGCGCGTCATTCCGGGCATGACGGTGCTTGTTCCCTGCGACCCCATTGAAATGAAAAAAGCCGTATTTGCTGCGGCAGAAATCGACGGGCCTGTTTACATCCGTGTGGCACGTCCCGTTTGCGAATGCATTACGAGCGAGGATGACCCGTTTGTCGTCGGCAAAGCGAATGTGATGAGCGGCACAAGTGATTGCGATGTAGTGCTGGTTTGCACCGGCTTGATGGTAAGCAAAACCATCGAAGCTGCAAAAATGCTGGAGGAAAAAGGCGTCAAGGCCGCAGTGGTGAATATGCACACGATTAAACCTTACGACCGTGAAACGGTAGTGAAGATGGCCGAAAAGTGCAAAGCGGTTGTCACTGCAGAGGAGCACTCCGTCATCGGCGGTTTGTATTCGGCTACTTGTGAAGCGCTGGCGGGAACCGATATTAAGGTGTCGGCAGTGGGTGTGCAGGATGTATTCGGACAATCCGGCAAGCCGGAAGAGCTGTTCCGCGAGTACGGCCTGACCGCAGAGAACATCGTGAAAAAAGCAACCGAACTGATTGGATGAAAGGAAGCGTATCACCATGAGCAAAATTGAATGGATGTCGCATGACCTCGCCGGGGATGATAAAACCGCATTGAAATGGGTATATGAAAACCCCGTGTGGAAGGTCGGCATTAAAAACTTTAAGCCCGCCAACGGCCTCGAAGGCACCGTGTGTCTGGAACGTCACAATGCAACCGATGAGCTGTTTGTACTTTTGGACGGCGAGTGTGTTCTTCTTCAGGCCGATGATGAAAATGGCGCAGCCGTCAATATCACCGCTGTGAAAATGGAGCCGATGCGCGTTTATAAAATTCCCAAAAGCTTATGGCACAACACCGTGACATGGCCCGGTACAAAGCTTGTGTTGATTGAAAATAATCCCACTGACATGACCAATAGTGAAATTTACCAGCTGACAGCTGAGCAGAAAGCGGCTTTGCCGGAGATTGTAAAAGGCTGATTGTTTTCATACAAGACAATGACGGAAAGCAAGCCGGAAGCGAAAGGGAGTATTCCTTTTCGCTTTCGGCGGTTTTCACTTAAAAACAGTAATTCCTTTTTTATGTAAAAAATTGTTGATAGAAAATCCATAAAGTTTGACTTTTCAAACAGTTATTAAGCATATTGACTGTTAATTGTATCGAAAATATCAATATTTTTGTTAATTTTTTATTTTTCGTGGAAAAAATTGTAAAAATCTATTATAATAGAAAGCGTGAAAAGCGTGTAACGACTTTGTCGAAAAGCGTTATGTTGGGAGAGAATAGCTTATGGCGTCTGTGGAGAAAAAACTGAATCAGGAAATTCAGCACTTAATTGTAAAACATTTGAAATCGGGGGAAAAGCTCCCGACGGAAAAAGAACTCATACAGCGCTATGGCGTGAGCAGAACAGCTCTGCGCGATGTGTTTGCCGTGTATGAAGCACAGGGCGTGATTGAATCGACGCAGGGACGCGGGCGCATTGCAAAAATGCCCGATTTAACACAGCAGGTAATCAACACTTGGGGCATTGCATTGGAGCTGAACCCAGAGTTGTTATTTGATATTTTAGAACTGAGAACAATCGTTGAAATGTCTGTTTTGCCGCGTGTGGCGCAAAGAATGGACACCGATCAGCTGCAATATATGGGAATGCTTGTGGAAAGCATGAAGTCGAAAGCAAAAAAAGGCGATGTGTTCGCGGAAGAAGACCGTGCGTTCCACATGACGATTTTTAAAAACGTAGGCAATGCTCTGACAGAGCAGCTGCTGACGGCACTGTGGACGCTGCTGAATTCACAGATTGCCACTCGTCACCCAGATTTGGAAGCTGTGGCAGCACAGCACGAAGATATTCTGCGTGCCTTAGTGCGACAAGACTTGGATGCGCTGCAAAAAAGCACCAGCGAACAGCTGGCCGATGTGCGCTATCGCATTATGATGGGAATGCTGCAAAATAGCGGAGAGTCTGCGGGCTGACTACATTTTGTACACAACAGCAAAAGAGCCGCCGTCAGAAATATGCAGGCGCGGTGTTTCAATTGAGCGTGAAAGCGTGAATTGTTATAGAATTCCGCAATTCTGCAAAAATGCTGTTAAATGAAAGTGAAAATAAAAAGTGAAAAATAAAAAGAAAACGCATAAAAAGCGCCGAAGCACTTTTTATGCGTTTTCTTTTGTTTCGGCGAATGTAAGCCTTGCAAGAAGCTTTTGACCGTCGTAATTTTGATAGCGCAGCCCGCTGTTTTCTCCAAAGCGAAGCTTAACGCGCTCATTGACATTGCGAATACCGAATCCGTGCGTCACTTTTAAGTCGACATCCTGATAATCTAAGTAAGCGTTCAGTTTTTCTGCATCGCCGCCCATGCCGGTATCGGTTACATCAATCAGCATACCCTCTTGTGTTTCATATGCGTGCACACGAATGGTAATGCCGGGGTCTTGGCGTGTAATGCCGTGCCGGATGGAGTTTTCAATGAGCGGCTGGAGCGTAAATTTCGGGATAATCACTTGAGAAGGCGAGAGGCCGGGAAGAATTTCAAGCTTAATGTTCTGCCGAAATCGAAGTACATAGATGGAAATGTATTCTTCCACGTTTTCCAGCTCGGTTGCCATCGTTACCATTCGGTCAGGCTCCGTGATGCTGTAACGCATTAAGCTGGCAATGGAATTTACCGTAACGGCAATGTCATCCGCTTCGCGTGCCAGCGCCATATAATTTACGGCATTCATGGCGTTAAGCATAAAATGGGGGTTGATTTGAGCCTGCAAGGCGCGAAGCTCGCTTTCGCGGCGCATGTTTTCTTTGGTGCTTACTTCCTCAATTAAGCCGTTGACGCGTTCCATCAGAGCTCCGAAGCTGGCATTGAGCTGCTTAATTTCACGCGGCGCTTTGGGGTCGGCCTGCTCCCAATGCAAATTGCGGGTATCTTGAATGGATTCAATTTTTTTGCTGAACTCCACCACAGGGCGAGATACGCCCGAAGAGAGCAAAAAGGAAAAGAGAATTCCCACCGCAAAAAAGAAAACAGAGCAGATCAGGTACGGGAACATCATTGCCCAGACTTGATGTGTGATATCTTGATAAGGGCTTAAAAAAACAAGCAAAAGCCCCCATTCCAAATCTTGTGCACTGTACAGGTAGTGAACGCCGTCCAAGGTGATCTGTGCGCTGACAGAGTCGGAGATCGGCAAGGGCTCCTGCATGGAAATATTGCCTAAATGTTCCGATTGAAACACTTGCTCTCCTTTTTCATTCAGCAACAAGAAACCGCCGTTCTGTGTAATGGGAACAAGCGAAAGCACATGCGGCAGCTCCGCAACCGACAGTTTGCCCAGCAGAACCCCGACGCCGTCTTTGAGATAGGGGCCTTGAAAACTGCTGCTTTGCAGCTTGCAGGAAAAACAAAGCTCTGTTTTATCTTCGCTGAGAAAGATATACGGCCCTGTTTTTTGCAGCAGCGTTTGCTGATACCAGTCTTCGTTTTGCACACTTTCCCCGTTGAAAATACGGCTGACATTGGGAATGGTGTTGGAAGGCTGGAATAATTCGCTCACTTCTAATTTGGGGTTCACATAAAGTTCGGCGGAAAAGCCGTTATTCAGCAAAATGGATTCTGCGTTCAAATGATAGGCAAGGCGGTTGTTCATGCCGTATTTGATGTTTAAATCGTCTAAGGGATCTTCTCCGATGGAACGGCTCAACAGGCTTCCCAGCTGCTGATCGCTGGTGTACTGATACACCAGCTGGTCAAATGTTTGTGTGAAAATATTGCTCAGCCGGACATTGGCCTCGATAACCGCTTCTTGTGAGGTGATCAGCTGCTGCGTAATAGCAGAATGAAACAACACGTAGGTTGTGATGTTTAGCGTCAGCAGAATAGAGGAAATGATGAAACAAACGATGAAAAAGGTGCGTCTTGTAATACTCATCGTTCCCGCTCCTCGGCTTCAAGATGGTTAAATTCACCTTGACTGTAAAGGTTGCGGAACTCGCTGGGCGTCATACCGGTGTGTTTTTTAAATACTTTTGCAAAGTAGCGCGGATCGTCATAACCGCAGGCATCACACACATCTTTGATAGGAATGGATAAATCTTTCAAGCTTTCCTTTGCTTTTTCAAGCCGTTTGGCAGAAAGGCAGCTGCTGATATTCTGTCCCGTTGCGTTTTTAAATACGGTGCTCAGATAGGACAGGGAAAGATGCAGGGAGTCTGCCAAATTAGAAATGTTGAAATTGGGGTCGGAATAATTTTTTTGAATGGCCTGCAAACAATAGGAAACAATCGGACTTGTGTACTCGCCTTTGCACGATTCGGCATATTCCATCAAGTCGTAGTACTGGGCGGCCAGAAAAGAAAGACGCTCTTGCTGAGTGGGGAGTTTCCAATACTCTGTCATGGCTTTTTGACGCATCGCATCCAGACAGGCGCGGTCTTTTCCAAGTTCCTCTTGATAAATAAAAAGATAGTTGAGCAGCTGGATACCGAGCATATCCTTTTTGTCGGAAAGGGAATCAAATACATCCTGGCTGATGAGCAGTTCTGCCATAGAGGCCATGTCGCCTTTGCGCAAAAGCTCTCCCACACGAGTGCGCAGCGCTTCATCAACGACGCACCAAGGGGGAGAATCGGCACTCAGTTCTTGCTGAAGGGCAATTAAGCGCTCTTCAAAATGATTGAGTTTAGAGCGTGTAACGGGTTTTAAAATGTAATCGGTTACATGGTAATGCAAAGCACGCTGGGCATATTCAAATTCGCTGTGGCCGCTGAGAAGGATCATGCGTGCATGAAAATTGTTTTCAAAAATATACTTTGCAAGCTCCAGCCCGTCCATAACCGGCATGCGAATGTCGGAAATAACCACATCCGGATGATGTGCATGCAAAAGTGCTACGGCTTCTTTTCCGTTGGTTGCGCTGCCCACTAGCTCGCCGCCAAACCGCTCCCAGTGAAGCATGTGGGTAATGCCTTCCAGTGCAAGCGGATCGTCATCTACTAAAATAATTTTCAAAATGCGGCTCCTTTCTGACAGCGCCTGTGCGTGTCATGGGATTTTTTTCGATACTCAGTATAGCATACTTAGAGGTAAGTTTAAAAGAGTTCTTATTAAAGATTGCCGAAAAGACATAAGAATTTGGAAATAAAATGTGGTTTTTGATGAAAAGTATGGAATTTCTAAAAAAAGTACACCCCACTTAAAATTAGTATCGTTGTGGCGGTTGTGAACCGGGTTTATAATAAAAACAGACAAAACGATGAGAACGTTGAAGCGAGGAGGAACTAGCATGAAGCAATCTGCCAAGTACGCAAAAGATGCGTACAACAAAAAAGGCTTTTTCAAAACGTTCAAAAAAAATCTGCCGCTCACCATCATGGCGCTTCCGGCATTGGTTGTACTGTTTTTATTCCGCTATCTGCCGCTTTCCGGTTTGCTGCTGGCGTTCAAACGGTTTAACGTCAGAAAAGGTATTTTCGGAAGTGATTGGATTGGGTTCAAAAACTTTGAGTTTTTGTTTCAAACCTCCGATGCTTGGGTAATTACCCGCAACACCATTTGTTATAACGCCATGTTCATTTTGCTGGACTTAGTGCTGGCCGTGGCGATGGCAATCGGCCTGAGTGAATTGCTTCGTAAGCGCCGCGCCAAGATTTATCAAACTATTTTCATGGCGCCTTATTTCCTTTCGTGGGTCGTTGTTTCCTTTATGGCGTTTTCCCTGTTCAGCATTGACGACGGCTTGTTCAACCATCTGCTCGCCTATTTTGGCTTTGAAGGTGTTGACTGGTACTCCGAACCGGGCAAATGGCCTTTGATTTTAACCTTTTTCCAAATTTGGAAAACTGTCGGATACTCCACGGTTATGTACATCAGCAGCTTGACCGGTATTTCTAACGATTACTATGAGGCTGCGATTATTGACGGCGCGACCAAATGGCAGCAGATCAAGCGCATTACGCTTCCGTGCTTAAAACCCATGATGATTGTTTTGACGGTTTTGGCAATCGGCCGTATTTTCTATGCCGACTTCGGTCTGTTTTTCCAGCTCCCGCGCGACTCCGGCCCGCTGTATTCGGCAACGCAGGTAATTGATACTTACGTTTATCGCGCTTTGAAAGAAACAGGCAACGTAGGCATGGCCGCCGCGGCCGGCCTGTATCAATCCATCGTAGGATTTATTCTCGTGGTCAGCGCAAACCTTGCGGTTCGCCGAATTGATCCCGACAGCGCATTGTTCTAAGGAGGAAGGAAAGATGCAGGTCTTGAAAAAACGGATAAAAGAAGCATCGGACGATTTGGCAATCAACAGAATTTCCAAAAAAGCCGACTTCATCATCAACGTGATTTTCTTTCTGTGGGCGCTGGCATGCGTGCTTCCGCTGCTGTTGGTAGTGGTGGTATCGTTCAGCAGTGAGCAGAGTATTTTCCAAAACGGATACAGCTTTTTTCCGTCAGAATGGAGTCTGGATGCATACCGATTCTTCTTTAAATTAGGCGACCAGCTGGTTCGTTCTTACGGCATTACACTTTTTGTTACAGTTGCCGGTACGCTGTTCAGCTTGGCAATTACAGCAATGTTCGGCTATGTGCTGAGCCGAAGCGACTACGCTTACAATCGTGTGTTTACCCTTTTAATGCTGTTTACGATGCTGTTTAACGGCGGTATCGTAGCAACTTACATGGTGAATACGCAGTGGCTCAAAATGGGCGACAGCATCTCTGCTTTGATTTTCCCGATGTCGCTGAACGCGTTTTATGTGATTGTTCTGCGAACGTTCTACAAAAGTATTCCTATGGAAATTATTGAGGCGGCACGCATTGACGGTGCGGGCGAGTTCAAAACCTTTTTCCGCATTGTACTGCCGCTTTCCAAACCCGGCCTTGCCACCATCGGCATGTTTACCACAATCGCTTATTGGAACGACTGGTTCCTCGGTATGCTCTACATCATCGATCAAAAGAAATATCCGGTTCAAACGCTTTTGTGGAGCATGCAAAACAGCTTGGAGTTTATGAAACAATCGTCTGCTAACGCATTGGAATACGCAGAAATGGCTTCCAGCGCACCTACCGACAGCGGACGTATGGCCCTCACCGTATTGGTTGTTCTCCCGGTTCTTTTGGCCTATCCGTTCTTCCAGAAATATTTCGTAAAAGGTTTGACGGTCGGCGGTGTTAAAGGTTAAACTAGGAAAATCAGACATTTGTTAAAAACACACATTTGTGTGATATTTGATTGAATGATTAAGGAGGAAAAGATTATGAGAAAAGCTTTCAAACGGGCAGCCGCTTTGACAGCCGCTGCGGCGCTTTCAGCGGGATTGCTGGCGGGCTGTGGAGGCTCGGCCGCAAGCACAAGCACAGCGGGTACTTCCGGTTCTGCCACCGGAACGGATTCCGGCGAAATTACAACGCTCACTTGGTATATGTCCATCAACCCGGTTGCGGCGGATACGCAAAAGGTGATTGATAAGCTGAATGAGTATACCCGTGAGAAAATCGGTGTGGAAATTGACTACAAAGTCATTGCAAACCCCGATTACAAAGAGAAAATGCCCAACCTGATCAATGCGGGCGAATATTTCGATATTTGCTTTACTTCCAACTGGACAACAGATTACCTGCAATTTGTCGGAAAGGATGCATTCCTCGATATCACCGAGATGCTTCCCGAGCATGCAAAAGAAACTTATGATTTCATTCCCGAAGCAGTTTGGGATGCTGTAAAAGTGAACGGTTCTATCTACGGCGTGCCCTCTTACAAAGAGATGGGCTGGCAGGGCGGTATCGTTTACAACAGCGATATGGCCGAGGAATACGGCATTGATATGACGCAGGTTAAGAGCATTGAGGATTATACCAAGGTGCTTGAAACAGTGGCTGCAAAATCCAAAGAAGCAGGCAAGGACGTTGTGGGTGTGTCCGGCTTGACAAACGCATGGCCCATGGCTGCACCGTATGAGTCCCTCACAGGCAACCAAAAGCTGCCTGCTGCGGCTGCTGTCAGCGAGTTTGACAACTTTAAAGACATGGCCGACCAAGAAGTGTTCAACCAGTACGCCAGCGAAGAATATATGAACTACTGCAAAACCGTGCGTGCATGGAATAAAGCGGGTTATCTCGGCGGCGACCCTGTCAACTATGACAGCGATATCGCAAACCGTGACAACGACTTCAACAACGGCGCTTTGTTCTCTTACTTCATCCAGTACGCTCCCGGTGCTGCGGAATCCATGACGGCTTCCAGCGGACACGGCGTAGGTTTTGTTCCCCTGATGGACCCGGTGTTTGAAACAAGCAGCGCAATGGGCGGCTTGCTTGCCATCTCTTCTGCCAGCGAGCACCCCGACAAAGCTTTGGAGTTTATTAACTTGCTGAATACCGATGAATATGTCGGCACCCTCATCCGTCATGGCATCGAAGGCGAGCACTATACCGCAGTAGGCGACACCCAAGTGGATAAGACCATGGGCGGCACGCTGACTGAGAACGGTTACGACTACACCTACGGCTGGCAGTTCGGCACACCGTTCAATCAGAAGTGGGATATCAGCTATCCCGATAATATCGAGCAGCTGTTTGAAGATTACAACAATGCTGCCATCATCTCTCCGCACAACGGCTTCACCTTTGACGGCGTGCCCGTAGAAACGCAGGTTGCTGCTTTGACGAACGCAATTTCTGAGTACGCTCCCTCTTTGGAAACCGGTTCTGTTGACCCTGAAGAGTATATCCCGAAATTCTTGGACGCTCTTGAGAAAAACGGTGCTGCACAGCTGTTGGAAGAGGTAAATAATCAGCTGACTGCATTCCAGTCTGCACAATAATGCGATTCCAAAAGTCTGACGGCATTTTGCCTTAGAACAAGCACACAAGAAACCGGCGGCCGCCCTTGGGCGCCGCCGGTGAGACTGTCGAAAAACTGCCGCCTGATTCAGAAAGAACCTGGGCCGCAAGGGGAAAAAGGCTTGGAAAAGGGGGCTAGCCCTCTTTTCCATTTGAAATAGGGACACAGTTTGTGAAAAAGCGAAGCTTTTTCGACAAACTG
>DWWA01000014.1 GCA_019119935.1 Candidatus Ruthenibacterium merdavium
ATTACTACAATAACCGCAGAATCAAGATAAAGCTAAAGGGCCTGCCGCCTGCTCTTCACAGACAACAAGCCCTTTCGGTTGCTTGATTTATTTCTTCAAAAATATTGTCTAACTTTTTGGGGGCACTTCAATGCACTCGTCCTCTTTTTTACGTTTATTCTTTTTCACGGGTACGCAGCTGATTTAAAATTGCCAAGACATCCTCGCGTGTGGCGGCGGGATGAAGAACTTCATCTACCATGACATTTGGTGCGCTGCGGCATTTTTTAAAACAGCTTTGCACGCAAAGGCGAATAGAGCCATCCTCAGAAATTCCGTCTTTATTAGGCTTCAATTCTTGACGCAGCAATGCCAGCAAAGAACTTGCGTGTTGTGAGCCGCAGCGCACACCGGTACAAACCGTAATTTCATGCCGGTAATCGGAAGACTTTAAATCGGAATGAAATTTCATCAATGTGCGAATAATCGAAACCGGTACACCGGCGGCATTTGCCGCGCGCTCTTGTAAGGAAACGGGAATACAACCGTTGGCCTGTTGAAGCTCACGCAAAAGAGAAATGATGACAGTTTGATCGCTTTTATCACTGCGATTTGCGTAATAATCTAAAATTTCAGAAATTGCTGCATGAGAATCCATAAAAAACCTCCGCTTTGAGAGTTCGTTAATATAGTAAAATAAAAAGCGTACGAAGTGTTCTTATTATACCATTTTAATATAATTTATTCAAGCAGAGGAAATGAAAAAAGCCCCGCCAAAGGCGGGGCGAAAATTTGCCGAAAATTAGGCAGCAGCGCTCTCAGAAGCAGAAGCGGAAGCGCTCTCAGAAGCAGAGGTGCTCTCAGCAGCAACGCTCTCAGAAGCGGAAGTGCTCTCGGAAGCGGAAGTGCTAGCGGAAGCAGAGGTGCTCTCAGAAGCAGAAGCGCTCTCGGAAGCGGAAGTGCTCTCAGCAGCAACGCTGGAAGCAGCCACGCTAGAAGCAGCCACGCTGGAAGCAGCAGCGCTGGAAGAAGAAGTGGTGCTGGAGCAAGCAACCATGCCAGCAGCCAGAACAGCACAAACGGTCATAACAGCAAAAAACTTTTTCATTGTAGTAATCTCCTTTTGTTTCATCCAATGTTTGAATGTACATCCGAATACCGGGCTAGAACGGCAACGGATGAATCGATTCGGTTGAGGTTTTTCCCAACCACGTTGCCAATTATAATCTCCCTTCGCCTTGAATATGTTAATAAACTATAAATTCAATGTGTAAAAAAAGTGAAATATTTGTAGTTATTGCCTAAATAAAAAGGTTACAAATTGGTAAAAACGTCAAAACACATGCTGTTCATTTGAAAATGAATCGAGTATAATGTCTTTTGCGGTACGCGCTTTTTAAGAAAAAAGTGCGTCTGTGCTTAAAAATAACACATGTGATTTTGATGTATTTAAGAGAGAGGGGACACAGAATGGGAATGGCGACAATGCCGAATGCCTCAGCAAAAGGCCTGCTGAAATTAAGCTGGCCTATTTTTATCGAACTCATTTTGCAGCTGCTTGTAGGAAACATGGACCAGGTGCAGCTGAGCCATTTTAATTCGACTGCGGTTGCCGCGGTCGGAAATGCAAACACCATCATCACCGTTGTGCTGCTGACTTTTAATGTCATCAGCTTAGCGGCGATGATTCTGGTAAGCCAATATCGCGGTGCAAATGATCTGAACAGCACAAACCAAATTTATACGCTGTCGCTTTTGGTGAATGCGGGTTTATCTATTTTTCTTGCGGTGGTGCTGCTGGTTTTTGCCCAGCCCATTTTTAGCTTGATGCAGGTTCCTGCTGAATTGATGCAGGAAGCGTGCGACTATCTTCGCATTACGGCCGCGGCGCTTCCGTTCCAGGCCATTATGCTGACGTTTTCCGCTTTTTTGCGTGCAGGCGCACACATGAAGGTCATCATGCTGATTACGGGGTTTATCAATGTGTGCAATATTATCGGCAATGCGGTGCTCATCAACGGGCTTGGTCCGCTTCCGCGTCTTGGTGCCGCAGGTGCGGCGCTGTCTTCCAGCATTTTTCGTGTCGTAGGCATGCTTTTGATGGGCTGGATGTTTTTCCGTTTTACGCAGGAAGCTCGCGTCGGCATTTCAATGCTTCGCCCGTTTCCCAAACAGCTGCTGCGCAGACTGCTTGAAATCGGCCTGCCTTCCGGCGGAGAGAGTTTGTCTTATAATCTTTCGCAGACAAGCTGTTTGATTTTTGTCAACATGATGGGTACTTATGTCGTTACGACTCGTATGTATGCAGTCATGTTTGCCAACTGCATTTATATGTTAATCAGCGCGGCCAGCCAGGCGGGTCAGATTGTGGTGGGCTATCTTGTGGGCGCGCGCGATCTTGATGGCGCAAGCCAATGCAACTCCCGTCTGCTCAAGCTTTTTTGCCCCATCACGGTGGGGATTGCCGCAGCACTTTGGGTAATTGCCGGCCCGCTTTACGGCATTTTTTCCGCCGATGAACGTGTTATTGCACTGGGTGCTCAGGTTATGGCGGTAGAAGTATTTTTAGAGATGGGCCGCTCGTTTAACATTGTACTCGTACGCAATTTACAAGCGGTGGGCGACGTGAAATTTCCGGTCATTGTTGGAATTTTCAGCCAATGGGTGATTGGTGTAGGTGTAGGTTATCTGCTGGGTGTTGTTCTGAACTGGGGGTTAGTCGGCCTTTGGGTTGCGTTTGCGTTGGATGAAAATTTCCGCGCCGCCATATTTGTGCTGCGCTGGAAAAGCGGCAAATGGCGCAGTATGAAAACCGTGTAAGCCTCTTTGCGGATTGCGCAAAAAATGATTTTACTTGTGATTTTTCGCCTTACATGATACACTCAAAGAAATAACGCGGCACGCTTGACCTTCCGTGCGCGGGGCAAAAGGAGTTTTTTTCATGCCGGAGGCATATACCCATATTCGCATTGCGCGCATGGCGCAGAAAATTTTACAAGACAGCATTGGCCCGGCGGAAAATACCGGCGCTTATGAAATGGGCGCAAACGGGCCGGATCCGTTGTTTGCGCATCACGTTTGCAGCAGGCAGCGGCCCCTGGAAGCGCTTGGGCAGGCGCTTCATACCCAGCGATGCGGACGGTTTTTGCGGGCGATGATTTTCCGCGCCTACACACCGGCACAGCGCAGTTATACACAGGGCTTTTTGACGCATTATGCGGCGGATACCACCCTGCATCCCTATGTGCAGGCACAGGCAGCCGAAGGGGGCCTGTTTGCGGGTAAAGAGGGGCATGGCTTTTGTGAGAGTGCTATGGATACTTACTTTTATGAAAAGGATGGCTTGCCCCTGCCGATGGATGGTGCCGTAAAAGCCCCCGCGCTTGCTCCGGAGGATTTAGCGCAGATTACGGCGCTTTTAAAAGCGTGTATCGCCGAGGTCTACGGCGTGTCGGTAACGCAGGAGGATTTGGCGGACAGCTTCCACGACTTTCGCTGGCTGCATACGCGCGTGCTGACGATTCCGAAGACACAGCATGCAAAGCGCGCCGGGTTAACCTTAGCAGAGTATTTGATTTTGCGGCGGCCCGGTTTTGTGCGTTCTCACATCACTCCGGCAAAGATTCCCCTGCAAGGATTGCCGAGCGAGTGGAGCGACCCCGTAACAGGCCAAAGCCGCAGCGATGGGCCGGATGCACTTTGTGAGGCTGCTGCTAAGGAAGCCGCGCGCATGATAAAAATGACATTCGCCTACTGGCGCGGTTTGGCGGCGCCGGAGCAGCTGGCTGTAGCCCTTGGAGATAAGAATTATTTGACAGGTGCGCTTTCTGCACAAGAAGAGCCGGAGGAAAGCTTGCCTGCGCAGCAAGAAAAGGACTGGAAGGAAGAGGGCGCGGCGTCGGCGCAGATGCCGAGTGAGCCCGTGCAGCAGCCGCAAGAAGCGAAGGAAACATCCGCGCAAGAAGCTGCGGAGCAAAAGGCGCAGGAGCCAGCGCTTCAGCCGGAGCTTTCTGCGGACGGCAAAGGTGTTTCGCCGGAGGTCCAAAGCGTGCAAGAGGACGAAACGCATCGCTTAACCTGAGTTTTTGACAGCGAAAAGGATTGGGCCGCGTCCGAGGGCTTACATCCTTTTTAAGAGCGGCGATGCCGGTAGGCAAGAGAGTGTGTGAAAATCCGCAAAGGTTTTGCGCGGCGCCGGTTTCCGGCTTATGAAAAATTGGCGCATTTCTTTTTGCACAAACGTTAAAAAACGCGCTGAATTGATCGGAAAGATTTTGACAGTGCATGCATACAATGCAAAAAACGGACAAGGAGAGACAACTATGAAACGAGCACTGGCCTTGCTGACTGCGCTGGCGCTGACGCTTTTGTTGGCGACTGCCTGCGGCGGTGCGCCTGAAAAAAGCGATGCGGCCGATTTTACGAAGCTTCCGCAAAGTGAGAATGTACAGAGTAACGCGCAGGGCGGCGATTATCGAGCGATGTGGTTCAGTTATTTGGAATGGTCCGGCCTGAACACTGCCGACGAGGCCTCGTTTACGCAGGGAGTTGCGGCCGTGATGCAAAACTGCAAGGCGCTGGGGCTGAATACCATTATTGTGCAGGTGCGGCCGTTCGGCGATGCAATTTATCCGAGCAAGTATTTTCCGTGGAGCCATTTGCTGACAGGTACGCAGGGACAAGCGCCCTCCTATGACCCTCTGGCAATTTTTGTGCAGCAAGCGCATGAACAAGGTTTGCGCATTGAAGCGTGGATTAACCCGTATCGCGTTAAAATGAGCGAAGCAACGCCTTCTCAGCTGGCACAGGAAAATGCCGCTGTGGCACATCCGGACTGGGTGAAAGAAGCGGCGGGCGGTTTGTACTTTGACCCTGCGAACAGCGAAGTGCGTCAGTATATCTGCGACGGTGTAGAAGAAGTGCTTCGTGCCTACGAGGTGGACGGCGTTCAATTCGACGATTATTTTTACCCCGTCACGGATGAAAGTTTTGATGCCGAAGAGTATAGCGCTCAGGGAAACGGGATGTCGCTTGGCGATTGGCGCAGAAGCAATGTTAACGCGCTGGTGCAGCAGGTATATGAGATGGTTCAGCGCGTGGAACAGGAAACGGGCAGAAGTCTTGTGTTCGGCATCAGCCCGCAGGGGAATAACGACAATAACTACAACACACAATATAGTGACGTGGCCTTATGGCTGTCGACACCGGGTTATGTCGATTATGTGATGCCGCAGGTCTACTGGGGATATGATTTCACGCTGCAAAGCGGCTCTGACCGTTTTGCATTTGAGAACATTGTTTCAGAGTGGGTGGCAATGCCCCGCGACGCGGCCGTTCAGCTGTATTTTGGACTCGGCGCTTACCGCGTGGGGGCAGGAGATGAGTCCTCCACGCCTTCGCAGGAATGGCAGAGCGGATCGAATTTGGCGCGCATGGCAAAGACACTGGACGAAAAAGGTGCAGGCGGCTACGCCTTATATCGGTATGACAGCCTGTATCGCGCGGGAGAGTATCAGGCGCTTGCGGCTGCCGAGTGTGAAGCGCTGCGGCAATATCACGCCCAGCGGAGCGCTTAATCAATCCGTCTGTTACGCGAAAAAAGGCTTGCCTCGCTGAAAAAGCAGGGCAAGCCTTTTTGCATATGTGGCTGGTGAGAGATTTTAAAAACGAATCAGCTCGCGGCAGGAAATGCCGTTTGCTTCCAAAACGCTGCAAAGCGCTTTGCCGTTTTCTTCGGTGCCGGGATTTTCCGGCGCGCCGTAGTGATACGGAATGACAAGCTTCGGGCGGTGCTCCATGGCTAAAATTTGCTGAGAAGCCGTTTCTACGGGATTGGGCATGTTCCAAACGCCGTCACAGCACACAAACAAGACGTCGCAGCGCACGTCCTCATCCAGCACATCGGTATCTCCCGAAATGTACCAGCGGATTCCGGCAAAGGAAAGCAATACGCCGAAGCCAAAACCTTCGGGATGATTTTTATTTTCGGCAACAACGGCGCGCATCGTAGCACCGCATTCCAAAGCAACAGTAGGAGAGCCCGGCATCATCTCGGTGAGATAATCAGGGTCAATTTCAAAATCACGAACCAATAAACGCGCTACTTCAGGCGTGGCAACAAAGCAGGTGTCCTTTTGCAGCACGCGCGCAATATCCGCGGGTGAATAATGATCGGGATGGCTGTGCGTAAGAATGATGAGGTCGGCATCGCGATCGTCATCCTCTAAACGATACGGGTCGATGTAAATAACAACGTCATCGTGAGAAAGGCAAATTGAGCCGTGAGAAACAAAGCGCACAATGTCAAATGGGTCCATGAACCGGTAACACTCCTTATTGTTAATAAAAATTTATATGGAAAAACACAGTGCAAAAAGGTGAACTTTTTGCAAATTTGAGTGCGCACTGCAATAAAACCGTGACAACACCCTGTATGTATGATATACTTAAAGGGTGTTTCAAAGGCGTTTTTAAGCAGTGGAAGTTATCATTGTCTTATTGTAACGATTTTTTTAGAAAAAGTCAAAACTGAAGGGGAAATTTTTTTATGTTTTTTCAATCTGCGAAGAAATTGGCGGCTGTCACGGTTATCAACCGCCCGGGGAAATGTGGGCCGCCGGACGGCGGCCACGGGGGTGTCTGCTCCCGCAGGGGGCTTGTCCAGCGGGATGCACCCCCCATTTCTCTTTTGTCTTGCCAAAAGAGAAACGGGCCGTGCACGGTCCAAAGAGAAAAGCGTTGGCGCGCTCCGGTGCAGTGGCCCTCCGCGCGACGGGGGTCGGCGTATCGGTGCAAGCGCCGATTTGGGCTGGCCTTCGGGCACGCTTGGGCCTTCTGCAAGTTTGCAACTGCCGTCCCGTGGCGGATGGTGCGGAGGTCAACGGGGTGCAAGGACGCATTTGAGCTGCTTCTCTTTCCGCGCGTTCCGCTTCGCTACGCGCTGCCTGGGCGGTCGTGGCGGCTTGTACCGGCGGGCGGATGAGGGCATCCGCCCCTACGGAATAACCGCTGGCCTTCCGCGTCCCGTAGGGGCCGATGCCCTCATCGGCCCGTTGCAGAAGCCCCATCAACCACTGG
>DWWA01000015.1 GCA_019119935.1 Candidatus Ruthenibacterium merdavium
CACACCACGGTGACCGCCCACGCCTACACGGCTGAGCTTGTCACCACCCTGGCACAGATGGGCATTGATGGCATCGAGCACGCGTCCATGCTTGTCACTATTGCTGTTTTTGCCTTGGTTATGCCCCATAAAACAAATTTCATCCGCAGGAGAAAAGCCATACTCAAAAATATGCTCTTTCACCCATGGAATGTCATCAGAAAAAACAAAAAACACAGGATGCGAAACCACACGCCGCACCTTGTCGATCGCTTTACAATAAAGCTCCGGCTGCATTTCAATCCCGTGCTGCAAAAAGTCGCCGCGCCTGAAATGAACCGCCACGGAACGGTCTGATTGAGAAACCAACTTCAAAAGACGGCGGTTCACTTCATCAGAAGGCTCGCGGAAAACCAATTCTTTTCGAACCGTTTTTTCCACGCTTTCAAACCAACCCCGGGGAAACCAATAGCCATAGTAGTAAACACCGCCGCGATGAGAAAGAATCTCCGGGCAAAACCGCTTCACAGGGTAAGAATAGGCCTCCCCGCAGTAATCGATCAGCAAATCCGTACTGTAGAAGTTTCCCTCCTGCACGAGATACAGATCCAAACCGCAGCTTTGATAAATTTCCACAGGACCCGCTGTTCGTCTGTTTGTTTGCGGGTCCACTGTCATCAAATTAATAAATTCAATGCGCGTTTCCAAATCGAGCAGAGAGGAAACTCTTTTCGCCTGAATTCCAAAGACACGCTCCAGTTCATATCCGTTGTGCTTGGCATATTCTTCTATTCCGAAATAGGGCATGTCATCAAAAAAACACGTTTCCCCGGTATTGAGCTCAATATACCGCTTGAAAACATATTGTGAAATTTGATTGCCCAGCCCTCCGCCTATCATAACCATTCTCATAGATCACCCCTCCTTTCGCGTTTCAAATCTAAAACAAAAAAACTGTTTCTTTTTGTTGTATATTATGTTACAATCTCATCAGTCGGCAGGTAATAGTATATCACATCCGACGAAGCCAAACAAGACGGGAGCACCGAAGTATGAAAGTAAAACATCTTTTGACGCCCGAAAATATCCGCTATTTTCTGCTTTTAAATCTTGGTCAACTGCTGACGGCACTTGGCACATACATTTTCAAAACGCCCAACCATCTTGCCATGGGCGGCACCACCGGCCTTTCAATTATTGCAAGCAGTTTGATTGCCAATATGAACGTCGGTACGTTTATGCTGATTCTCAATGCCGTACTCGTTGCGCTGGGCCTCATCTGTTTGGACTTTAAAACAATGGCCGGCACGATTTACTCGTCGTTTGCGCTGTCCATTTTCATCACGGTTTTAGAGTGGGTTTGGCCCCTTTCCGCCCCTTTGACGGACGACTTATTTTTAGAGTTCTGCTTTGCCGTGATTCTTCCGGCGGCAGGTTCTGCCATTTTGTTTAATATCGGTGCGTCGTCGGGCGGAACCGATATTATTGCGCTCATTTTAGCCAAGCATACCAGCTTAGAAATCGGAAAGTCGCTTTTTGTATCGGACTTTTTAATTGCGCTGGCGGCCGGTGCGCTGTACGGCCCGCGCATCTGCCTTTACTGCGTGCTCGGCCTTTTGGCAAAAGCTTTCGTGATGGACGGCATCATCGACGGCATCAATGTGCGCAAATATATCACGATTGTTTCTCATGATCCCGAACCGATTTTAGACTTTATTATGAAATCTCTGCACCGCAGCGCTACCATTTACGAAGCACAAGGCGCTTATACGCATGAGCCGCTCCAGGTCATCAGCACGGTGCTCAGCCGCCGCGAGGCCATGCTTTTGAGAAATTACATCAAAAAAACCGATCCGAAATCGTTCATCACGATTGTCAACTCCTCGGAAACCATCGGAAAAGGCTTCCGCTCGCTGTAATTGCGCGCGGACCCATCTGTTTTTTCAAAATCTCTTTCAGCAAAATACAGGACGCAAAGCGCGGCATTTTTCCCCGCTTTGCGTCCTGTATTTTTCCCCATCAACTGAATTCTCATCTAAAATGGAAAAGAGGGCTTAGCCCCCTTTTCCAAACCTTTTTCCCCTTGCAGCGCGGGTTCTTTTGCATTAAGCTGCTGTTTTTCCACAGTCTAAAACAGGCACGCCCCACCGCGTGCCTGTTTTTTGTATCGTTGAAAAGTACCGGGCCGGCGCCCACACTCAAAAGCAAAAGCTTTACGACGTTCTCTTTTGCTTTCTGCAAAGTACTTTTCAAAAACACCCCTCTATACCAGCTTGGGCAGCGAATCCGGATTCTTAACGCCTTCACTGTGTTATTATTATACTCGCTTTATTAGAATAAATCAATAAAGCGACAACTTTTTCAGAATATTGACGAAACAGCAAAAATCTTTTGAAAAATTCTTGTGCACGCTGCAAATATCGGCATAAAAAAAGAGGGTGCTTTGCGCTTTGGTTTGGCGAAAAAGCTCCTCTTTTCTCTAACTATTTCATTTTGTTAAACAGAAAAAGGGGGCCTTAGCCCCCTTTTTCCAAGCCTTTTTTCCTTGCAGTGTGCCTTTTTTTGCATCAAGCAGGAGTTTTTCGTCGTCTGCCCTCTTTTGTGTTAAAACGCTTTAATCGTCATATTCGCTGGAGTAGCCCACCACTTCGCCGGTGTTTGCGTCTACATCGCAGGAGTACTCCGTCCAGCCCACACGCCACTCAAACTCATACACCGCGCGTCCGCGCTCATTATCAAAGCCCATTTCCATGCGCTGGGCATCCTGTGCGGAAACACCTGCGTGTGCCAAGGCAATGGCTTTTGCATCTTCTGCGCTGATCTGCGCACCCGGTGCGGTTTGGGGCGCTGCCGAAGCTGTGCCGCTGTAATATTCTGCATCGTAATCATAGGCCAAAACTTCGCCGGTCACCGCGTCAATGCTGTAATCATACTCGGTTCCCTGGTCGTAAAATTCCACCTCATACTCCCAGCGGCCGTTATCAAAGTCGAGTTTTGTGCGCACAAAGCTGACGTTCTGTGCACTTACGCCCGCGTGAGCCAGCGCAGCCTCTTGTGCAGCCTGATCGCCGATATAATTTGCCTGCTGTGCAGCGCCCGACGCAGCCTGCGTATTTCCCGCGGTTTGATTTGCGGTTTTGGCTGTGCTTGTGCTGTTTTGTGCACTCGACTGTGCGCCCGTCTGTGCGCCCGTCTGTGCGCCCGTCTGTGCGCCCGTCTGTGCGGAATTGCTTGTGCCTGTGGTCTGGTTGGCCATACGGTAGTGGTCTGCCTCTTGGTCCACGCTTAAAATGACGCCGCTGACTGCGTCAATTTCGTAGTCATACTCAATGTTGTTCACCACAAATTCCACATCATAAACGGCTTTCCCGTCGTCGTAGTCCATTTTGCTCCAAAGATACTGCACCTGCTCAGCACTCACGCCTGCATCCTTAAAAGCAATCTCCTTTGCTGCGCTTTCGCCGATGTCGGTGCTTTGCGTGTTTCCGGCAAGGCCGGTGGAACCGTTAGCGGAAGGGGAAGCAACCGGAGCAACACCGGATGCACTGGGAGCGGAAGCGGCGGACGCCGTGCCGCAAGCGGTGAGAGAAACAGCTGCTGTCAAAGCCATCATTGCAATCCACATTTTTTTCATCATCAACATCTCCTCTTATCGTTGTTCCCTTTTGAAAGGGTTTTTGGTTTTCTATCTTGTCTATGAGGATACACGCTGAAGATTAAAGCCGCATTAAAAATTCTCTCATTTTTTATTTTTTTCTTTTTCTTCCTGAGAATCGGCGGTCAAGAGTGTGCGGCACTGCGCCAGCCCCGCTTTTTCTTCGTCGCTGAGTTCGGGAAATTCCGGGTTAATCTCATTCATCGTATTTACGAGAATTTCGCTGATGCAGTAACGCGCCAGCCATTTTTGATCGGCAGGAACCACGTACCAAGGCGTATCACGTTTCGCGGTAGCGTCAATCACGTCGCGGTAAACCTTTTGATAACTTTCAAAATGGGCGCGTTCTTTTAAATCGGCCTGTGAAAACTTCCAGTTTTTGGCGGGGTCGTCAATGCGCTCCAAAAACCGTTCTTTCTGGCGCTCTTTGGAAACGTTCAAGAAAATTTTTACCACACGATAGCTGTTTTCATATAAATAACGTTCAAAATCCACAATTTGGCGATAGCGCTTTTCAAAAAAATCGTCGTCAATACAGCGCTCGGCCATGCGATAGGTTTTTTCTAAATGATGCACCTGAACCACCAGCACATCCTCATAATAAGAACGGTTAAAAATCGCAATTTTGCCTCTTGTCGGCAAAGCGCGTACCGCACGCCACAGATAGTCGTGTGCCAGCTCTTCTTTTGTCGGCTGCTTGAAACTGACGATGTCCACGCCCTGCGGATTGAGTGCGCCGATGACATGTTTGACGGCACTGTCTTTGCCTGCGGCGTCCATGGCTTGTAAAATTACGACAACCCCTTCTTTTCCGTCGGCATACAGTTTTTCCTGCATCACCGCCAGCTTCTGCAAATTCTGCTGGGTTCGCTGTTCATACAAGGCACGCTCTTGCTTTTTTACTCCGGCGTTTTTCGCCGAGGTGCATTCGTGCAGTACCTCAAATTCTCCGTCTTTTTTTACACAAAGACGCTCTACGTTCAGCATAGCTTTCCTCCGTTTCCGCGCACGTCGCTGCTGCGCACATTGTGTCGTTTGATGTGTTGAAGTTTTTGCTCAAGTAATAATCTGCACACTTCATTTCATTCGTGTTCTGATAACATAGTAACACAGCACTGCCCTTCCCACAAGTGTTCCTGTAAGCCTGCACCTGATTTTAAAAACAGCGTTTGCATTTCGAACAAACACGCCTTTGAAACAACTGTTTTTTCCTCTTTCAAAAAATTTTCCCGCACAGGGTTCCTCTTATTCGGATCAATGCGATATTTTCCACACTTGTCCGCACTCCAGAAAGCGCCGCTGCAAACCACATCTTCTGCCCGCTGTCAATCACGTTTCAGCCGCCGCCCCCGTAAGCTTTGTTTATGAAGCTTACGAAGGAAAACAGCTACCCCCCGGCTTTGCCGGGGGTTAGCTGTTTCGTAAACCACAAAAAGGGTACGCCTGCGTTTTCCCTTTTGCCGCAAGCGTTATTGTGTAAATAAAGCGCCGATCATATCATTCACCGGCGTGTAATTGGGAGTGCTCGACAGATAATCCTGCACGCTGAGAAAGGCGTATCCTTTAAGGATGCTTTCACGCACGGAGAGTTCACTGTTTTCTTCTAAATACTCCATGTTAGCCAGCTCACTTTTGTTGATGACAAGCAAGCGCTCCCCAATCTGTGTCAGCACATAAATCGGACGCTCTGATCCATCGTACCATGTATAATTCAGCGTCGATTGCGTCAGTTCTCCTGTCTGTTTATTCAGCAGGTAACGCTGGCCTGATCCATCCGCAAATACGGTAAATGCAAGATATCCCGACGGCACAAATTCTTCGCCGCCGTTATCAATGTACGCATTTTCCGGAATGGTAAGATCAATTGCCCATTCGCGCGTCGTGCCGTCCGCAGACACTTCCTGCACTTTCTTTTCCTGCGGGTCGATGACATACACCTTATTGTCCCGCACAAAGCCCTGCACGGGGTTTTCGTAAAAGAAGGTTTCTTCGTTGGTGCTCAGAGAGTATACCGAACACTGATAGACATAACTGCCATCTTTTTCTGTGCTGTATTCCAAAAGCAGCTTATCCTCGAACGCACCGCCGAGATAAGGCAGGTTGTTTTCAAAGGTTTTCAGCGTTGTCGCCGCGCCGTCCTGCAAGCTGACGCGCACCAATTCATACGCCTCGCTTCCCTTTTCCGTTTCGGGAATCACCACCGCAATGAAGTAAAGGAATTTGCCGTCTGTTGCAGGCCCGCTGAACGGAGAAATATCAGGTGCAAGAGCGCAAAGCTCCTTGCGCTCGCTGCCATCCGTATTCATTTGATAAATGCGGCATTTGCGCTCGGAATCCGGCAATTCCGGACTGGTGCCGCCCGGCTGAAAAATGCCGATTTTTCCGTTGAGAGGAAAAAGATACCCTCCGCCTGTTAAAACGCTGGTGCAGCTTTCATCGCGGTGGGTACATTCCGGGCGATTGCAAAGGAACACCCTCGTTCCCGTTTCAAAGTCGGTGTAGAGAATATTTTGCAAATTCGTTCCGGTGATCTCAAGCTCATAGTAACCTTGTTCCGTTGTCACACCGTCAGGCCCGTTACCACCTTTGGAAATCAGCGTCAGCGCTCCGCCCGCCCACTGCTGTAGATCTGTTTCGGAACCGGCCGACGATGTGCTTTCTGCGGGCACACTCTGGGCCGAGGGCGTGCCGCTGCACGCACAAAGCAGCACCGCCGCTGCTAACAGCATGAAAAAAACGGTTTTTCGTTTCATTGCAAATTCCTCCGCTTGTGTTTTTTCGTTGATTAGCTGATCCGCCGGATGGTTTGAAACTCCGCTTTATTTTCAAGGCAGCTTTGCACCGGCAGCATCGCAAAGGTATATTGCATAGACGGCATAAAACGCTCCTCGTCTGTTCCCGAGGAAAGATTTACCTCGCTGTAAGATAAGCCCTGCGCAGTCAAAAAGGTGTTTTCGTCTGCCTGCGCAAAAATTTTGATGGCTTTATTGGGCACATCGTCGGGCGCGTCCATTTCCAGCGTAAGCGGGAACAATTCGCCGCTTCCCAGCGAAATGAGCGCGCGTGTTTCTGTGTCACCTGTTCCATAGAAATACACATTTGCATACGCCTGTAACGGCTCGCTCAGCCGCACCTGCTCAAAGCCCCCGATTTCTGCATTCAGCGGCAGACTTATGCTTGTCCCTTTTAAGAAATCCAGCTTGATGAGTTTATTTTGCTCTTTGTCCAGCCAGCACAGTTCATTTTGCACACAAACAGCACCCGCGCCAATCGTTCCTTCAAAAGCAAGCGGCTTGCTTTCGCCCGTATCGACATCGTACACCATATACTGTGCGCTGGCCTCGGACAGCGTTTGCCCCACGTCGTAGGAAAGCAAAAGTAAGCTTCGTCCCGCCGCACCGACAATGTGCAAATCGGCCTGCTGCATGGCTTCACTTTTTTGAACCGTGCCATCTTGCAGATTCACGGCATAAATCTCCCGCGTGACACGTATTTCTTCGTCTTGTTCCGTTTGCTCGACCGTCTGGACCGTCATATAAAGGGTATTTCCGTCTGCGGCGATGCCGCCTTCCAGCGTTTGGTGAGGCTCCAGCGCCATGAGCCGCTTTGTGCCGGAGCCGTCTTTCTCCGACTTTTCTATGCGCATTTTTGCAAGGTCACCGTACCGGGCAAAATCTCCCTCTTGCGCCGATCCGTAAAAGATGGTATACAGCGCATCTCCTATGGGAATGGCTCCGGCTTCACTGCCGCCGTAGGGACGCCATGCCGTACAGCTTTCATTGTCGTGGGTACATTCCGGCCGATTGCAGAGCACAACTTCACTGCGGGACGCATAATCCACATAGCGAATGTTGAAAGAACCATCTGCGCGCTGGCTCATGTAGTAATAGCCGTTTTCATCGCCATCCCCCAGCGGCGCGCCTTGCCCCAAAAAGGAAAGCGGCTCGCTGTCACCCTCATCGGCAGGGATATGCGCACTCTGCGCAGGTGCTGTGCTGTTGGGCTGCGGCATATTTGCCACACTGCATGCAGCCATCATCCCCAATGCCAGCGCAGCGCCAAATACAATTAGTATTATGTTTCTCATTTTACAACTTTTTGTATATCTTATAGCGTTTTCTATTGAAGCCGGCCCTATGACTGCTTAATGGCAGAATTGTCAATTTCGATATAGTTCGGCTGTCCGTTCCAGTAATCACTTTTAGAAATCAGGGAATAAATGAAGATCGTGCCCTCCGCCTCATACGGTGTGCCGTCCGTTCCTGTCATGATGCTTTTCACCGTTTCTGTGCCGGAAATCACTACAAAAAACTCGTCGGCACCCGCGATAATTGGCACAAAATCCGTCATTTCTCCCATGGTATAAGTCAGCGGAAGATCGGTCATCTCTCCTGTTTTGCAGTCTACCGCATAATGGTAATGCTTAATTTTTTCCGGGTCGTTTTCGCGCGTGTCCGACGCATGGATCACGATGCGGCCGTCCACAATGTTCTCAATGATTGTGGTATCACTGCCAAAGTAAGGCACCTCTTTGCACAGCGAAACCTTTTCGCCTGTTTTCATGTTGTATTTCAGCACCTCGGCTGTGCCGTCGGTGATGGGCTCCAGCAGATAGATGCTGTCACCCGATGGCTGTGAAATAGCGTTGATGTCATAGACAAACAGTGTCCTTGCTGTCTTCGTTTCGGGCGAATAGGCATCGTACCGGTAGGATTTTCCGTCACTGGACAAGATCAGCAGTTCATTCTCAAATGCACCGACCAGCCACTCCATTTCTTGGTAGCTCATCAAGTCCTCTGTCTTTCCGGTTTGAATGTCTATTTGTTTCAGCGTTTTGTTGATCTTCCCTATTTCCTTGCCGGCCACTCCCGTTACAAAATACAACGAAGTACCGTCTGAAACAATTATATCAACTAAGCTTTCATTGGGCGCGCAAGTGTACAGCTTTTCCCTGTTCTCTCCGTTTGCATCCATTTTCCAAATGACTTGCGTTTGCTCCTGTTCGCTGTTCACCCATCCCGCGCAGAACAGATGTTCCCCTTTCGCATCTAAAAAGAGATCTCCTCCCAGCAAGTCAAACCACGAAGGGCACGTTTCATCGTTGTGGCGGCACTCCGGGCGATTGCACAAGTATACCGTTGTCTTGGTGGAATAATCTGTGTAAATGATATTGCCGCCCGCTTGGGGGTTTGTCGAAAACCGATAAAAGCCCTCTTTCGCAGAGGCTTTGCTGCCTGAAACCCCAAAAGGCGTTACCGGTGTCAAAGATATTTCCTCTGCTGCCTCTGACTGACTGGCAGCCGGTTCTGACTCACTGGCGGCAGGCTCGGCCGGCGCACCGCAAGCGCACAGCAACAGGCCGAACAACAAGCATAACATCGTCATTGCTTTGTATCGTTTCATGGTTGTCCCCCTTTATCAGCTGTTTGAAATACATCACACAAGGCGCAAAATTATCTTTTCCTTCTCGCGCAGAGAATGCGCCATGCATTTTAAACTTTTAGAGCGCTCTTTGCTTGGCATTATGTTAACAGCCTTTTGATTGGATTGCAACCCCCGAAACGTAAAATGCATATTTCGTGGCGCAAACAGCAAAATTTGTCTGAAACTGCGCTGTCTTTATTAAAAAAACAACACCGACATTCTCCATAAGCACACAGAAACAAAAGAATGTCGGTGTCGAAAGAGCGGGCATACAGTCCCGCTTCGTTGTAAGCGATCTGAATTTTTAGAGGATTTTTGAAAGTTGAAATTTTCAGAAAGCCCCTAATTGTTAAAGGTAATCTTTTGAAAATTGGGAACGCTGTTCCAATAATCTTCCTTTGCAATGAGTGCAAAACAAGGCTGTACACTTTCACTTTGATCTAAAACGCCCGCAAGGTTAATGGATTGCTTCATCACAGTCTGTTTGTCATAACACACCAAAAAGTCGGTTTCTGTTTCCGCGTATATCTCAACGGGCCGCGCTTCCTGCTTCTCCGGGTCTTGATAAGTAAGTGTTACCGTTTTCCACTCTCCGGTTTCTAAATCAATGGCCGACAAGGTTTCATGCTCATAGTCCCAAAACATAAATTTTCCGTCGCGGCATTCCTCAAACCAAAGTTTTGCCTCCTGGGTCGGCATGTGCTCTGCCAGCGAAAAGGTATTCTTCGTTTCTGCGGATTCGAGATCCTGCACAGTCAACGTTTTAGACACTGCATCAGCCGTTACCAATGTATCAGCGTAAACCTTCACGGTCAGCATCTGTTCCTGCGGCCAAGATTTCACCACCGATAAGCTTTTCGTATCAAAGCGATATACGAAAATTTCGTGTGTCATCGCCGGGGCTGTCGTTTCACTGCCTGTTTCCGCGTAGATGCTGTGAAATACAAGGTAGTTTCCTGACGCACCAATCATCCAGGCACTATCTGTCAATTCCGTTAAGGTTTTCTTTTCACCTGTTTTCCGATTTACTTGAACCAGACAGCGCCGCTGTACCGGAACGTCATTTTCTGTTTGTGTATCAACACTCACCAAATACAAATTTTCATCATCCGCCGCTATGGTGGAAAGAAATGTCTCGCTTGCACTGCCAAGATACAACTCTTGCCGTTCAGAACCATTTAAATTCATCGTAAATATGGCCGCCAGTGCTTCAGAGCCATAGTCATTGAGGTAATCCGGCGCACCGGAACGCACGAGATACAGGGTATCTCCCAAGGGAAATACTACGCCGCTTCCTGCCACAGATGCAACATAGCTTTCATCTTCCGGCGAGAAATGATCTCCTTCCGGCCGCGAAGAAAGAAAAATATCCTGCTTCGAGGCATAGTCAATATAACGCAGATTTGCAGCAATCCCGCCGCCTCTGTCTACGTAGTAATAGCCTTGCGCATTTCCGATGCTTCTTCCGGTAAACTCTTCGTCATCCGTCACAAAAGAAATTTCGCCCGAAACCGTGCCTTGTGCAGCTGTGACGCCGGAATCCGGCTGTGAAGCGGCGCTGTTCGCTTGTGTGTCCGACGGCTTTGAAGAACATCCCGCCAAAGCAACCGTTAAAATGACGGAAATTGCGAACATCCATTTAGAACATTGTTTCATATCGTTTCCTCTTAGTTCAGCAAGGCTCTAGTCTTTTGCGGCCTTTTGCCCCAGTGCGGGGACTTTGCTTTCTCTCTGCGCCCGTGTTATCTGCCTTATCCCTCTAACTTGTTCTCCTACTGTTCGCTGTGATGTAAGGTACACATTGTGTGATGCAGACAGCACATCAAGCAGACCTTGTGCCTTATCCGGCGATTGCCGAATTGTCAATTTCGATATAATTCGGCTGTCCGCTCCAATAATCACTTTTGGAAATCATCGAAAAGGCCGACATTGAAATTTCCGTTTCATACGGCGTGCCGTCCGTTCCGTTTAAAACAGCCTTCACCATTTCAAGCCCCGAATTCACCACAAAAAACTCGCCGGCGTCCGCCGCAATTTGTACAAAATTCGTCGTTTCTCCCATTGGGTACGTCAGCGGAAGGTCGGTCATCTCTCCTGTTTCGCAGTCTACCGCATAATGGTAACGCTTAATTTTTTCAGGGTCATTTTCGCGTGTGTCTGACGCATGGAGCACGATGCGGCCATCCACAATGTCTTCAATCGTGGTGGTATCACTGCCGAAGCAAGGCGCATCTTTGCACAGCGAAACCGTTTCCCCCGTTTTAATATTAAATTTCAGCACCTCGGCTGTGCTGTCGGTCAGGGGCTGCATCAGATAGATGCTGTCGCCCGATGGCCTTGAAAGAACGTTCATG